>NZ_JACSZV010000009.1 GCF_014472415.1 Pseudomonas sp. N40(2020) | reverse complement strand
CTTTTGATCTTCAAAATCACAATCAAAAGATCGCAGCCTGCGGCAGCTCCTACAGGGGAAGCCTGTGTTGCTTTTAGTGCTGCAGAATCTTCTCGAGGAAATGCTGCGCGCGTTCGGAGCGGGCGTTGATGTCGCCGAAGAACTCCTCTTTCGGGCAGTCTTCGATGATCTTGCCGGCGTCCATGAAGATCACCCGATCAGCCACTTTGCGAGCGAAGCCCATTTCGTGGGTCACGCACATCATGGTCATCCCTTCGTGGGCCAGTTGCACCATCACGTCGAGCACTTCGTTGACCATTTCCGGGTCGAGCGCGGAGGTCGGTTCGTCGAACAGCATGACGATCGGGTCCATCGCCAGCGCACGGGCAATCGCCACACGCTGTTGCTGACCGCCGGACAATTGGCCCGGGTGCTTGTGGGCGTGGGCCGACAAGCCGACGCGCTCAAGCAGTTGCAGACCTTTTTTGGTCGCCTCTTCCTTGCTGCGGCCCAACACCTTGATCTGCGCGATGGTCAGGTTTTCGGTGATGGTCAGGTGTGGGAACAGTTCGAAATGCTGGAACACCATGCCCACGCGCGAACGCAGTTTCGGCAGGTTGGTCTTCGGGTCGGCAATCGAAGTGCCGTCCACGACGACGTCGCCTTTCTGGAACGGCTCCAGCGCGTTGACGCATTTGATCAGGGTCGATTTGCCGGAACCCGACGGGCCGCAGACCACAATCACTTCGCCTTTTTTGACCTCGGTGCTGCAATCAGTCAGCACCTGGAAGTCCCCATACCACTTGTTGATGTTTTTGATAGAGATCATACGGCGAACCTTTTTTGCAGACGCTTGACCAGCAGCGAGGCGGCAAAGCTGATGATGAAGTACACGACACCGGCGAAAATCAGGAACTCATTGGAACGACCAATGATGTCGCCGCTGGCGCGGGAGGCGTTGAGGAAGTCCACCAGGCCCACGGTGTAAACCAGCGAGGTGTCCTGGAACAAAATGATGCTCTGCTGCAGCAGCAGCGGGGTCATCTTGCGAAAAGCTTGCGGCAGAATGATCAGACGCATCATCTGCCCGTAGCTCATGCCCAGCGCTTGCGCTGCGCCCATCTGGCCTTTGGGAATCGACTGCACACCGGCACGGACGATTTCGCAGAAGTACGCGGCTTCGAACATCATGAACGCCACGATGCACGAGGTGAACGCACCAATCGGGGTGTCTTCGCCGGTGATCCAGCGCAGCACGAACGGCACCGCCAGGTAGAACCAGGTGATCACCAGCAGCAGCGGAATCGAACGGAAATAGTTGACGTACGCACCGGCAACGTTCGACAGCAGTTTGTTATGCGACAGACGGCACAGCGCAAGAATGGTGCCGAGAATGATCCCGCCGACCACGCCCATGGCCATCAGCTTGAGGGTCATCACCATGCCGTTCCACAAACCGGGAATGGCCGGGACGATGCCACTGAAATCGAATTCCATTATTTACCCCCCACGGAGATCAGGCCGGGCACGGCCACTTTCTTCTCGACCACGCGCATCAACAGCATGAGGCTCATGTTCAGGGTGAAATAGATCAGGGTCGCCAAGGTGAACGCTTCGAACAGGTTGGCCGAGAACTCAGCGGTCTGTTTGGTCTGTGCGAGCAGCTCCATCAAACCGATCAGCGAGGCCACGGAGGAGTTCTTGAACACGTTCAAAAATTCCGAGGTAAGCGGCGGAATGATGATCCGGTAGGCTTGGGGCAGCAGCACGTTCCAGTAGATCTGCGGCAGCTTGAAACCCATGGCGCGGGCGGCAGATTCCTGGCCGCGAGGCAGCGCCTGAATACCGGTGCGCACTTGTTCGCAAACACGCGCGGCGGTGAACAGGCCCAGGCACACGACAACACTCAGGTAGGCCGAGGTGGTCGGGTTGAGGTCCTGCTTGTACCACTCCTGCAGATCCGCCGGCAGCAGGTCGGGCACCAGGAAGTACCAGATGAACAGCTGAACCAGCAGCGGCACGTTACGGAAGAGTTCGACGTAGCAGGTCGCGATGCCCGACACGATGCGGTTCGGCACGGTGCGCATGACACCCAGTATCGAGCCCAGCAGCAGGGCGATGATCCAGGCCACGATGGCGATGGCGATGGTCCAGCCCAATCCGGAAATGAACCAGTCGAGATAAGTCTCGCTGCCCACGCCGGTGGACTTGAAGAACACGCCCCAGTCCCAGTTGTAATTCATTAGGGTCTCCCCTCGATTCGATCGATGTACAAGTGCCCGCTTGGGGAACTCCGTTCCCTCCCTGATCGTGAAGATCAGGCACACGCGATCGGCTCGATAGCCACCGGTTCGAGTGTTTCCAAAAAATGCCAGCAGGGAGTGACAAACTCCTGAAAGGGCCGCGCCCTTTCAGGAGATAAGGTTAGTCAGAAATCAGGATTTCTTGTCGTCAGCCGCTTTGTCGGTCGGATTGGCGATCAAGGCCTTGAGCTCATCGCTCATCGGGAAGTTCAGATTCAGGCCTTTTGGCGGGATCGGCGCCATGAACCACTTCTCGTAGATCTTGTTGATCGCGCCCGATGCGTAGGTCGCCTTGATAGCGTCATCCACAGCCTTTTTGAACGGCTCGTCACCTTTGCGCATCATGCAGCCGTAGATTTCGTACGACTGTGGCGTGCCGGTCACGGCCCAGTCGGTGGCTTTCTTGGCCTTGGCGGCTTCGCCGGCCAGCAGGGCGTCGTCCATCATGAACGCGACGGCACGACCCGATTCCAGCATCTGGAAGGATTCGCCATGGTCTTTGGCGGAGATGACGTTCATGCCCATCTGCTTGTCGGCGTTCATCGCCTTGAGGATGCGCTCGGACGTGGTGCCGGCGGTGGTCACGACGTTCTTGCCTTTCAGATCGTCGAAATCCTTGTACTTCGAGTCGACCTTGGACAGCAGACGGGTACCGATTTCGAAGATGCCGACGGAGAAGTCAACTTGCTGCTGACGCTCGACGTTGTTGGTGGTGGAGCCGCACTCGACGTCCACGGTGCCGTTTTGCACCAGCGGGATACGCGTTTGCGAAGTCACCAGGTTGTATTTGACTTGCAGGTTTGGCAGGTCGAGGTCTTTCTTGATCGCTTCGACGATGGCCAGCTGGATGTCGTGGGAGTAGCCGACCGGCTTGCCGGAAGCATCCGCGATGTAGGAAAACGGGATGGAGGCGTCGCGGTGGCCCAGGGTGATCACACCGGACTCTTTGATCTTCTTCAGGGTGCCGGTGAGTTCGGCGGCGAAAACTGGCGTGCTGATCAGAGCGGCAGCAATGGCTGCGCCCAGGATATGGGGAACGATGCGCATCAAATTTTCCTCGACATTGTTTTTTTTATGGAGCCAGTTTGTCGGCCCTTTTGTGCTTCGAATGCCTGACGGCTCCTGAAGTGTTGGCGCAACAGGCATTCGTCGAGAGAGTGTAGAGCATGAGTCGTGCCAGACCACCAGCCTGTCATTAACTATATGATTTATAACGTTATTAAAGTTTTGTGATGGTTTTTTAAGATCAAACTGATCCGGTTAACCGAATCGACCGTCAGGTCGCGTTCGGAAAACCGAATGGGGAGAGGGCCGGGAGGGGGCTGGTTCTGGCTGTCCAACAAAAAAGCCCCTGAATCTCACGATTCAGGGGCTTTCGTTCAAGCACTGCTCAGATCAGGCCGCTTCAATCTTGCGATTCTGCTCGACCTTGCCCAGATATGCCGCCAGTTTCTCCTGCTCTGCCGGCGTGGTGAACAACCCCAGCTTGCTGCGGCGCCACAGAATGTCGTGCGCCGTGGTCGCCCATTCTTCGCTGCACAGGTAATCGACTTCACGGGTGTAAAGCCCGCCACCGATGTGTTCACCCATATCGGCGAGGGTCTCGACACCTTCGAGCATGCGCCAGGTGCGGCTGCCGTAGGTGGTGGACCAGCGGCGAGCGATTTCAGTCGGCACGAAGTCGAACTTGTCGCGGATCAGCGCGCTCAGCGCCTGCGGCGTGGACATGTCTTCGCCGCCGGGCAGGGTGGCGGTGGCCGTCCAGCTCGGGCGCATCTGGGTGAAGAACGGCATCAGTTGCGCCATCGCCGATTCGGCGAGTTTGCGATAGGTAGTCAGCTTGCCGCCGAACACCGACAGCAACGGCGCTTCTTCGGTGCTGCCAGACAGTGCCAGGGTGTAATCGCGAGTCACGGCCGACGGATTGTCGGATTCGTCGTTGCACAGCGGGCGTACGCCGGAATAGCTGTGCTGGATGTCGTCGCGGCTGATCTGCTTCTTGAAGTGGGCGTTGACTACTTTCAGCAAGTAATCGGTTTCGCCCTCGGTGATCGCGACTTTGGCCGGATCGCCGGTGTACTCACGGTCGGTAGTACCGATCAGGGTGAAGTGGTTCAGGTATGGAATGGTGAAGACGATGCGCTGGTCTTCGTTTTGCAGAATGTGCGCGTTTTCACCTTCGTACAGTTTCGGCACGATGATGTGGCTGCCCTGAATCAGACGGATGCCATACGGCGATTCCATCTTCAGGTCATCACGAATGAACTTGGCCACCCACGGACCGGCGGCGTTCACCAGCGCTTTGGCGGTAATCGAAAACAGGCTGCCGTCGGCGCGTTCCAGGTTCAGGTGCCACAGGCCCTTGGCGCGGCGGGCGCTGACGCAACGGGTCTGGGTGTGGACGTGGGCGCCTTTTTCACGGGCGGCCATGGCGTTCAAGACCACGAGGCGGGCGTCATCGACCCAGCAGTCGGAGTATTCGAAGCCGTTCTTGATTTCGCTTTTCAACGCGCTGTCGGCGCCGAACTTCAGGCTTTTCGAACCTGGGAGTTTTTCGCGTTTGCCGAGGTTGTCATAAAGGAACAGACCGGCACGGATCATCCACGCCGGACGCAGGTGCGGACGGTGCGGCAACACAAAGCGCATCGGCTTGACGATGTGCGGCGCCTTGGTCAGCAGCACTTCGCGCTCGGCCAGTGCTTCGCGCACCAGACGGAATTCGTAATGTTCGAGGTAGCGCAGGCCACCGTGGATCAGCTTGCTGCTGGCCGACGAGGTGTGGCTGGCCAGGTCGTCCTTTTCGCAAAGGAACACCGAGAGACCGCGACCGGCGGCATCCGCTGCGATCCCCACCCCATTGATCCCGCCGCCGATGACGGCGAGGTCGTAGATCTCGGAGGTAGGGGGCGTACGCAAGGTAGATGTGGACATCGGCTGGCCTCGGGCTCTTTTGATTTTCTGTATTGGAAATCGAACATTAATGTTCATTTGCGAAAATGGTAGCCCATAAACACGCGCACAGCCAGTCGACTTCGATTGAAAAAACTCATCGAAGGGCAGGTAAAGGAAAATTTTCGAACATTAAAAGCAAAAGATCGCAGCCTTCGGCAGCTTCTACATTGAAATGTGCTTTCCGTAGGAGCTGCCGCAGGCTGCGATCTTTTGATCTTGGAGGGGTTAAACGACTTCTAAACGAATCTTGTGCTGACTCAACAACTGCGCCAACGCCGGCACCGGCTGCTGATCAGTGACCAGACAATCAATCAGGCTGATCGGCCCAAGGCGAATCATCGCGTTACGTCCGAACTTGCTCGAGTCCGCCGCCAGAATCACCTGACGCGCATTGGCAATGATCGCCTGGGAGACCCGCACTTCCTGATAATCGAAGTCGAGCAGGCTGCCGTCCTCGTCGATACCACTGATGCCAACCAAGGCGAAATCAACCTTGAACTGGTTGATGAAATCCACACTCGCCTGACCCACAACACCGCCATCGCGGCGCACGTTGCCGCCGGTCAGCAGCACATCGAAATCATCCTTGGCACTGAGCATCGATGCCACGTGCAAGTTGTTGGTGATGATCTTCAGATGGTTGTGATTGAGCAGGGCGCGGGCAATCGATTCGGTGGTGGTGCCGATGTTGATGAACAGCGAGGCGTGATCGGGGATCTGCGCGGCGATGGCTTCGCCGATGCGTTGCTTTTCATCGCGCATCTGATCGGCGCGCATCGCATAGGCAGTGTTTTCGACGCTGGAATCATAGGCCGCACCGCCATGGTAGCGACGCAGCAGATTGGCTTCCGCGAGCTGATTGATGTCGCGGCGGATGGTTTGCGGGGTAACAACGAACAGCGTGGCCATTTCCTCGATGCTCACATAGCCGCGTTCGCGGACCAGCTCGAGGATTTGCTGCTGACGGGGAGGCAGATTCATGGGGCTTCCTTTGGGCTGCCGTGCAAAATTTGCCCATGATGCCGCAGGAATCCGCTCCCGACCAGTTTCCAGCCTTAGTCAGTCCTCAGACTGGCTTATTCAGCGTCTTCACGCGCCCAGTCACGGGTGCGGCTGACGGCTTTTTTCCAGCCTTTATACAGCTTCTCTTTCTCGACTTCGTCCAGGCTCGGTTCGAACTCGCGCTCGATCACCGCTTTGCCGCGCAGTTCTTCCAGGCTGCCCCAGAAACCGCACGCCAGGCCGGCCAGGTAAGCCGCGCCCAGTGCAGTGGTTTCACGCATTTGCGGGCGCTCGACCTGAGTGCCGAGGATGTCGGCCTGGAACTGCATGAGGAAGTTGTTCGCCACTGCTCCGCCGTCCACGCGCAGAGCCTTCAGGCGTTCGCCGGAGTCCTGTTGCATGGCGTCGAGGACGTCGCGGGTCTGATAGGCGATCGATTCCAGCGCGGCGCGGATGATGTGATCCACGCGCACGCCGCGAGTCAGGCCGAACAGCGCGCCACGGGCATACGGGTCCCAGTACGGAGCGCCCAGACCCGTGAAGGCCGGCACCAGGTACACGCCGTTGCTGTCCTTGACCTTGCTGGCGAAGTATTCAGTGTCGTGGGCGTCGTTGATGATTTTCAACTCATCGCGCAGCCACTGGACGGTCGAACCGCCGTTGAACACTGCACCTTCCAGCGCATAAGCGACTTCGCCGCGCGGGCCGCAAGCGATGGTGGTGAGCATGCCGTGCTTGGATTTCACCGCTTTGTCGCCGGTGTTCATCAGCAGGAAGCAACCAGTGCCGTAGGTGTTTTTTGCCTGGCCCGGCTCGACGCACATCTGGCCGAACAGTGCCGCTTGCTGGTCACCAGCGATACCGCCGATGGCGATGCCGCTCTTGGTGCGACCGTAAATTTCCGAAGACGCTTTCACTTCCGGGAGCATCTCGCGCGGAATGTCGAGGATCTCCAGCATCTTCGAATCCCACTCAAGCGAGTGGATGTTGAAGAGCATGGTGCGCGAGGCGTTGGTGTAGTCGGTGACGTGGACTTTGCCGCCGGTGAATTTCCAGATCAGCCAGCTATCGATGGTGCCGAACAGCAGTTCGCCGTTGCGCGCACGCTCGCGGCTGCCTTCGACGTTGTCGAGGATCCACTTCAGTTTGGTGCCGGAGAAGTACGGGTCGGTGACCAGGCCCGTGGTGTCACGGATATAGTCTTCGTGGCCGTCACGCTTGAGCTGTTGGCAGATCTCGGTGCTGCGGCGGCACTGCCAGACGATCGCGTTATAGACCGGGCGACCGGTGGTCTTGTCCCAGACCACGGTGGTTTCACGCTGGTTGGTGATGCCGATGGCGGCCACTTGATCGTGATGCAGGCCGGCCTGGGCCAGTGCTTCAACCATCACCGCGCTCTGGGTGGCAAAGATTTCCATCGGGTCGTGTTCAACCCAACCGGCTTGCGGGTAATGCTGGGCGAATTCGCGCTGCGCGGTGCAGACCACGTTCGCGTCGCGGTCGAAAATGATCGCGCGGGAGCTGGTCGTACCCTGATCGAGGGCAATGATGTAGTTCTTATTCTGAATGTCGGTCATGTCGATTGCCTTGGACGAAATAAGGGAGAGTGGGCCGGGGCGCAGGCTCTATAGGGCAGGAGCCTGCGCCGACTGTTTCAAGAAGTTCTTGGTTTGCCTTCAATGGCCGGTTCTGCATCCTTTGTAGCAGGTGTGGCGCCGGTCAGGTGACGGGCGATGAGCCCGCGATACCCGGCAGCGCCGAGGCAGGCACCGACAATCGGTGCAAAAATCGGAATCAGGAAGTACGGGATTTCACGGGCGCCGGTGAAGGAAATTTCACCCCAGCCAGCGAAGAAAGTCATCAGTTTTGGACCGAAGTCACGTGCCGGGTTCATCGCAAAACCGGTCAGCGGACCCATCGAGCTGCCGATCACCGCGATCAACAGGCCGATCAGCAGCGGCGCCATCGGGCCTTTTGGCAGACCGTTGTTGTCATCGGTCAGGGCCATGATCACGCCCATCAGGATGGCAGTGATGATCATCTCGACCAGGAATGCCTGAGCGGTAGACAGCACAGGGTTCGGGAAAGTGGAGAACACCGACGCCAACTCAAGGCTGGCAGCCGAGCCACGAACCATTTGGTGAGTTTGTTCGTAATCGAAGAAAAGATTGCTGTACAGCGTGTAGACCAGCAGCGCACCACAGAAGGCGCCGGCAATCTGCGAGACGATATAGAACGGCAGTTTGCGCTTTTCGAAGTCAGCAAAGATTGTTAGCGCGATGCTCACAGCAGGATTGAGGTGCGCACCGGAAACCCCGGCGGTGAGGTAGATCGCCATGCTCACGCCGACGCCCCAGATGATGCTGATTTCCCACAGGCCGAAGCTGGCGCCCGCGACTTTGAGCGCGGCGACACAACCGGTACCGAAAAAGATCAGGAGTGCAGTCCCCAGAAACTCGGCCATGCATTGGCCCGAGAGCGATGGTTGCTGTAAAGCAGTTGTCATTGAAAACCTCGATTTTTGTTGTTGTCTGGCGCATTGCCAACAGGGCAATGCGCGATTTTCCCCGGGGCAGGATCCCCATCCTGTTCCCGGTTTACTGCTGGGTGCTGCGATGTCGACAATTCTTACATTATTCAGATTCGAAAAAATATAGACAAGAAACAAACCTGTCAAAGGTCGAAAGTGAACCGTCGGTCACAATTAAACTATTCGTTGTGTGAATGATCGTTCGTGAACGATGTGCTCAAAAGTCTGCAAGCCACGGGAAACGTGGCTTGGAATAGAGCCTTTTGTGGTGCGATGGCCTAAAATCCGCCACAGGTTTTTTCTGCCACTGCCGAGCCTGGAGCTGCCATGACCCCTGCGTTGGACTTGTTGAAAAAAGTTCGTGCCGAACATCGCGTGCACAGTTACGAACATGATCCGAAGGCCGCGTCCTATGGGCTGGAGGCCGCAGAAAAACTGGCGCTTGAGCCTGCTCAGGTGTTCAAGACGCTGCTGGCGGCGAGTGAAAAAGGTGAATTGTTAGTGGCTGTCGTGCCGGTCGTCGGAACGCTCGACCTCAAAGGTCTGGCGCATGCCGCCGGCGTGAAGAAAGTCGAGATGGCTGATCCGGCAGCCGCGCAGCGTTCCACCGGTTACCTGTTGGGAGGCATTAGCCCGTTGGGTCAGAAGAAGCGCCTGCGCACTTTTATCGATAATTCAGCCCAGGGTTTTGCGACTATTTATGTCAGCGCCGGTCGGCGCGGGCTAGAGGTTGAGCTGGCGCCAATGGTGTTGGCCGAACATACCCAGGCGAAATTCGCCGAGATTGGTCGAGCCTGAGATCGGCCTGCGCTGTATGAAGAAAATTGGCCGGTTCTGTCACTGGCGCTGATCCGACCCGCGCTGCATGCTCTGCCGACGAACTTAGGGAGAAGGTTATGCAGCTCGAGTTTTATCAGGTCGACGCATTCAGTGATCGGCCGTTCAGTGGCAATCCGGCGATGGTCTATCGACTCGACGCATGGCTGGCGGATGAGTTGATGCAGAAGATCGCCGCCGAGCACAACCTGGCGGAAACCGCATTTCTGGTGCGTGAAGGTCAGGCCTGGCACATCCGCTGGTTCACCCCGACTACAGAAGTGCCGTTGTGTGGGCACGCGACGCTGGCCAGTGCCTATGTCCTGTTTGAAATCTATAAGGAAACTGCCGAACGTCTGGACTTCGTTTGCAAGTCCGGACCGCTGAGTGTCAGTCGCGAAGGTGGCCGCTTGTGGTTGGACTTCCCGTCGATTGTGCCGTCGGAAATCGGTGTGACGCTGGATGTCGAGCGGGCGCTGGGCGTCGAAGCAGTGAATGTGCTCGGGTCAAATGAGTTGTTTGTAGTGCTGGAATCGGAGCAGGCCGTGCTCGATTGCAAGCCGGATATGGTCGCACTGGCCAAACTGCCATGGCTGGGCGCTATCGTCACAGCTCGCGGCAATCATCATGATTTTGTCTCGCGCTACTTCGCGCCGGCCATCGGCATCAATGAAGATCCAGTGACCGGTTCGACTCATTGCAGTTTGATTCCGTATTGGTCGAAGCGTCTGGGTAAATCCAGTCTGACCGCGTGCCAACGTTCGGCGCGGGGCGGGGAGTTGTTCTGTCGTCTGGAGGGTGAGCGGGTGAAGATCGGTGGCAATGCGACGCTCGTTGCGAGCGGTAAGTTGTTGCTCGCTTAAAAGCTAAAAGATCGCAGCCTTCGGCAGCTCCTACAGGGATCAATGTAGGAGCTGCCGAAGGCTGCGATCTTTTGATCTTAATAAGCGGTGCTGAATCGGCGCACGCCGTTTTCCACTGCTGGTATTTGCGCTGCTGTGCTGCCACTCGCCTGGAACAACACCAGATGTTCAGCGGCAACACGAATTCCGACCTCTGCGCCAACCTGATGATCAGCATGACTCGGGAAGATCGACTCCAGCTGCGCACCCGTCGGCAATTGCAGGCGATAAAGCGTCGAGGCGCCGAGGAATGTCTTGCCAATAATCCGTGCCTTCAGCGGACTGTCCGGCGCATAAACGATGTCGTCAGGACGCAACAGCACATCCACCGCACCACCAATCGGCCATGTATAAGCACGATTACCGCGCAGTTCACCCAGTTCGGTCTGCACCGATTCCGGAGTGTTCAGTTGGCCTCGAATGAAGTAACCCTGACCGATGAAACTGGCCACAAACGGCGTCGCCGGTTCGTGATAGAGGTTGTAGGGCGTGTCCCACTGTTCCAGTCGACCTTCCTTGAAGACGCCAACGTGATCACTCACGGCGAAGGCTTCTTCCTGGTCGTGGGTCACCAGAATCGCACTGGTGCCACGCGCCTTGAGGATGTCGCGCACTTCGTGGCTGAGCTTGCGGCGCAACTCGCCGTCGAGGTTGGAGAACGGCTCGTCGAGCAGCAGCAGTTGCGGTTCCGGTGCCAAGGCGCGGGCGAGGGCAACGCGCTGTTGCTGGCCGCCGGACAGCTCGTGCGGGAAACGCTTGCCAAGGTTCTTCAGGTTGACCAGTTCCAGCAGCTCTTCGGTCACGTGATCCTTGTGCGGGTGCTTGCGGATGCCGAAGGCGATGTTGTCCGCGACGCTCAGGTGCGGGAACAGCGCGTAGTCCTGGAACACCATGCCGATCCGGCGTTTCTCCGGCGCGAGGGTGAAACCGGCGCTGGAAATGGTCTCGCCACCCAACGTGATTTCACCTTCGTGCACCGGTTCGAAACCGGCAATGGCACGCAGAGTGGTGGTCTTGCCGCAACCGGACGAGCCGAGCAGGCAGCCGATGTCACCGGCATTGAGGTGCAGATTGAGGTTCTGCACCACGCGTTGGTCTTGATAGCCGCAAGCGAGGTTGCGCAGGTTCAGCAGTAATTCATGGCTCATGCGTGGTGATATGCCGGTTCGACGAGGAACTCGAGCAGGGCCTTCTGTGCGTGGAGACGGTTTTCTGCCTGATCCCAAGCGACGGAGCGCGGGTCATCAAGCAGGTCGAGGCTGATTTCTTCGCCACGGTGCGCGGGCAGGCAGTGCATGAACAGCACGTCCTCGGCAGCGAAATCGAGCAGGGCGCGGTTGACCTGGAACGGTGCGAACAGCTTGAGGCGCTTGGCCGTTTCCTCTTCCTGGCCCATAGAGGTCCAGACGTCGGTGCTGACCAGATGCGCGCCGCGCACGGCGTCCTGCGGATCGCGAACAATGGTCACGCGATCGCCGGCCTTGGCGACGAATTCAGGGTTCGGCTCGTAGCCTTCGGGGCAGGCTATACGCAACTGGAAGTCGAACTGGATCGCCGCTTCTATATAGCTGTTGCACATGTTGTTGCCGTCGCCGATCCAGGCCACGGTTTTGCCCTGAATCGAGCCGCGGTGCTCAAGAAAAGTTTGCATGTCGGCCAGCAACTGGCACGGGTGCAGGTCGTCGGACAGGCCATTGATCACCGGCACGCGCGAGTTGGCGGCGAATTCGGTCAGGGTGCTGTGGGCAAAGGTACGGATCATCACCGCGTCGAGCATGCTCGACATGACGATGGCGCAGTCGCCGATCGGCTCGCCACGGCCCAGTTGGGTGTCGCGCGGCGAAAGGAAGATCGCCTGGCCGCCGAGCTGGATCATGCCGGCCTCGAAGGAGATCCGGGTACGGGTCGAGGATTTCTCGAAGATCATCCCCAGCACGCGGTTTTTCAGAGGCTCGAACAGTACGCCGCGGTTACGCAGGTCCTTGAGCTCAACGCCTCGACGGATCACGCTGACCAGCTCTTCGGGCGTGCAATCCATCAGGGAGAGAAAGTGCCTTGCGCTCATCATTGACTACCTTTTTGCTACAAACCGCAGATGCTCAAAGCCTTGTTTATCGGAACAACGGGCGAGACCTGCGGCGTAAGCCGCACGGGGCGACGAAATAGGGGGAGGCGCGATATTGACACTAAATGTCGCGTTTTTCCAATAGGCTACGGTTTTTGCGGGATTCGGAGGGCGGACTGAATAGAGTCGTCACGCATTTGAAACCGGGTTCAGGACAGCAGCGAGCCTCTTTGTACACTGGCCTCGCAGGGCTTGGCAATCCGGTTTGGCGGGGATAGCGCCGCTTTGGTCGGTTTACGACCATGGCGCCATGCCACCGCTTGGTCGGATGCTCAGTCTGAAACATTTGCTAAAGCAAAGTGCTGGGTTATAAATACGTTTCGAGCGACGCAGGAAGCCTCCGCATGGAATCGAAAGAAAAACTGTTAATGGAATTGCTGGGCCATACGGCTCGCTCTCTGACCCATCTCACCGCATCGGTCACTTCGATGTCCTTCGAACTGCTGCGCAGCGAAGACGACGTGGTCAAAGCTGCCAGCCGGCAGATGATCGACCGCATGGCGACCATCAGCGCCGGGCTAGACGAACACTGGCGCCTGATCGGCGAACTCACCGGCGTACACGTCGCCCACGAGCAGATCGAAACCATTCAGGAAATCCAGTTGCAGGCGCCGCCGCAACTGCCGTCCAACTGATCGCGACGGGCTATCGGCTCGCCTGATAGCCGTCGATTCACAAGACGAACGTCGCTGGCGCCCCACCGACGTAGGGGCCATAGTTTTGTTCCCGCAGGCGTCATTACCTGCCCCAGAACAAAACAGAGACTGGCCATGACCAAGACTCTCCATCACCGTGCCTGCCACCTGTGTGAAGCCATTTGCGGCCTGACCATCGAGACCACCGAAACTGATGACGCTGTCGCGATCACCTCGATCAAGGGCGATGCTCTCGACACCTTCAGCCGTGGCCACATCTGCCCCAAGGCCGTGGCCCTGCAAGACATTCAGAATGATCCTGATCGCCTGCGCCAGCCGATGCGCCGGGTCGGCAGTGAATGGCTGCCGATCGAGTGGGACGAAGCGTTCGCGCTGGTGGCCGAGCGGCTGGCGGCGATTCAGGAACGGCATGGGCAAAACGCGGTGGCGGTCTATCAGGGCAACCCGAGTGTGCATAACTATGGGCTGATGACTCACAGCAACTATTTCCTCGGTCTGCTGAAGACGCGCAATCGTTATTCCGCGACGTCGGTCGATCAATTGCCGCATCACCTCAGCAGCTACTTGATGTACGGCCATGGCTTGCTGCTGCCGATCCCGGACATCGATCACACCGACTTCATGCTGATCCTCGGTGGTAATCCGTTGGCGTCCAACGGCAGCATCATGACTGTGCCTGACGTGGAGAAACGCCTGAAAGCGATTCAGGCGCGCGGCGGCAAAGTGGTGGTGGTCGACCCACGGCGCAGCGAGACAGCAGCGATCGCCGATCAGCATCTGTTCGTGCGCCCGGGCGGCGATGCGGCGCTGCTGTTTGGCATGCTCAACACGTTGTTTGATGAAGGCCTGACCCGCGACAGTCATTTGCCAGTCGAGGGGCTGGACGAAGTCCGCGCCGCCGTGGCGACGTTCACCGCCGAAGCCATGAGTCCGTTGTGCGCCGTTCCCGCCGAACAGATTCGCCAACTGGCCCGCGACTTTGCTGCCGCACCAAGCGCGGTGTGCTACGGGCGGATGGGCGTATCGACTCAGGCGTTCGGCACCTTGTGTCACTGGGTGGTGCAGTTGATCAACCTGGTGACCGGTAACCTGGATCGCGTCGGCGGTGCGCTGTGCACCGAGCCTGCTGTTGATCTGGTGGCGTCGACCTCGGGCGGGCATTTCAACAAATGGCAAAGCCGTGTTTCCGGGCGCCCCGAGTACGGCGGCGAACTGCCGGTGTCGGCACTGGCTGAAGAGATGCTCACCGAAGGCGAGGGGCAGATCCGCGCGCTGATCACCGTTGCAGGCAACCCGGTGTTGTCGACGCCCAACGGCCGACAATTGGAGCAAGCGCTGGACGGTCTGGAGTTCATGGTCAGCATCGACCTGTACATCAACGAAACCACCCGTTATGCCGACCTGATCCTGCCGTCCACTTCTGCGCTGGAGAACGATCACTACGACACCACGTTCAACCTGTTCGCCGTGCGCAACGTTAGTCGTTTCAACCGCGCGATCCTCGCCAAGCCTGAGGGCGCGCTGCATGACTGGGAGATCTTTGTCGGGTTGGCCAAGGCCTTTGCCGAGAAAACCGGCAAGGAGCTCAAACCAACGATGCCGCCGGCGAAGATGATCGACATGGGGCTGCGCATGGGCCTCTATGGCGATGCATCCGAGCATAAGCTGTCGCTGGCGACGCTGTTCGATCATCCCCATGGCGTTGATCTGGGCGCGTTGAAACCGAATCTGGCGAAGCGTCTGAAAACGCCTGATCAGCGGGTGCAAGCTGCGCCGCCGGAGATCCTCGCGGATCTCGCACGCTTCGCCGCATTGCAGGCGCCGGCCGCCGATGAGCTGTTAATGATTGGCCGCCGCCATGTGCGCAGTAACAATTCGTGGATGCACAATTACCATCGTCTGGTGAAGGGCAAGCCGCGTCATCAGTTGCTGATGCATCCGGATGATCTCGCCAGCCGTGGGCTCAATGATGGTCAGTTGGTGCGCGTCAGTTCGCGGGTCGGGCAGATCGAGGTGGAAGTGCTCGGCAGTCTGGACATGATGAGGGGCGTGGTCAGCCTGCCGCACGGTTGGGGCCATGCGCGCCCTGGTGTGCAGATGGCGATTGCCAGCGGTCAGCCGGGTTCGAGTGCCAACGACCTGACGGATGAATGCCAGCTCGACGAGTTGTCCGGTAATGCCGCGCTCAATGGCGTGCCGGTGACAGTGGCGGCGGCTTGAACATGTCTGTCGGGGAGACCGAGCATGGCGCTCGGGATTCCGTTACAATGCGCCACCGTGCCGACCCATGAGTCGGAAAGTTCAGCCGAGGTGCTCCATGGATATCATCGAAACGATTAAAGAGCAGATTGCCAACAACACCATTCTGCTTTACATGAAAGGCTCGCCGAATGCCCCACAGTGTGGCTTCTCTGCGAAAGCTGCGCAGGCTGTGATGGCGTGTGGCGAAAAGTTTGCGTACGTGGACATCCTGCAGAACCCGGAAATCCGCGCCAACCTGCCAAAGTACGCCAACTGGCCGACTTTCCCGCAACTGTGGGTGGGTGGTGAGCTGGTCGGCGGCAGCGACATCATGACCGAGATGTCTGCAGACGGTTCGCTGCAAACCACCATCAAGGCTGCTGTCGAAGCGGCTGCTGCGAACAAGTCCGAAGCCTGATTGGCTTCTGTGGGTTTCAGCAAATGCTGAAACCCGGGCAATAAAAAGCCCCGCGCCTCGAAAGAGGGCGGGGCTTTTTAGTGTCGCAAGTTTAGCGGGCGCTAACTTACTCTTCGCCCATCTGCGATTGCAGATAGTTCTCAAGACCGACTTTGTCGATCAGGCCCAGTTGGGTTTCCAGCCAGTCGATATGTTCTTCTTCGGATTCGAGAATGTCTTCGAGCAGTTCACGGCTACCGAAGTCGCCAACGGTCTCGCAATGCGCGATGGCGGCTTTAAGGTCGGCGTGGCCGGTCTTTTCGATACGCAGGTCGCACTCCAGCATTTCTTTGGTGTGCTCACCGATGTGCAGCTTGCCCAGATCCTGCACGTTCGGCAGGCCTTCGAGGAACAGGATGCGCTTGATCAGCTTGTCCGCGTGCTTCATCTCGTCGATGGATTCTTTGTACTCGTGCTTGCCCAGCTTGTTCAGGCCCCAATCTTCATACATGCGCGCATGCAGGAAGTACTGATTGATCGCGACCAGCTCATTGGCAAGGATCTTGTTGAGATGCTGGATGACTGTAATGTCGCCTTTCATGATGGGAGTCCTGCCCTGTAATAGCTGTATATAAGGCGGAGTTTGAGCTGCACGTTTATAAGTGTCAAACCTAAGTTATTGAATAATAAATGAAAATAAATCTGAATAAGAATGTTTGTGTTCCGCGTCTAGAGCCTAACCGATTGATTTACGGGCATAAAAAAACCGGACATAAGTCCGGTTCTTTGAAATGGGGGTAATTACGCAGCAGTAAATTCTACTGGATAGGGGATCGCAGCCTGGGCGGTTTGCAGCTTCGTCAGGGTTTCGCGAACCACTTCCTTGGCCAGGCAGGCACATTTGCCGCATTGGCTGGCGACGCCGGTGGCTTGGCGCACTTCTTTGTAGCTGCAGCAACCTTCATAGATCGCATCGCGGATTTGACCGTCGGTGACGCCAGTGCAGAGACAAACATACATAAGTGAGAACCGTCGCTGGTTGTGACTCAATTGCGATGGATCTTAATGTTAACGAGAATGATTGTCAAAGTGCTTTCGGAAGGCTTTTGCCAGGATTAGCGAGTGACTGACGAGCGGTAGTGACTGGCCATCTGCCTGGCCCTGTAAATGCAAAGCCGTTATCCGCCTGCTTTAAAAAACCGTTAAGGACAGGCCAAAAACGCAGTGTATGATGGTCGGCCCTTGCGAAGGGGGTTCGTGTCACAGGGCTGTCGCCTCAGGGTGGCAGGCTGGCCCGGACCCTGAACTTCAAGTTTTTACACCAGGAGATATCAATGAGCGTACTCGTAGGCAAACAAGCCCCTGACTTCACCGTCCCGGCCGTACTCGGCAATGGCGAGATCGTTGACAGCTTCACCCTGTCCTCGGCCATCAAAGGCAAATACGGCCTGGTGTTCTTCTACCCACTGGACTTCACCTTCGTCTGCCCGTCCGAGCTGATCGCTCTGGACAACCGCATGGCTGACTTCAAAGCACGCAACGTTGAAGTGATCGCTGTGTCGATCGACTCGCACTTCACCCACAACGCCTGGCGCAACACTCCAGTGAACAATGGCGGCATCGGTCAGGTGAAATACACCATGGCTGCCGACATGAAGCACGAAATCGCCAAGGCCTACGACGTTGAGTCCGAAGGCGGCGTGGCTTTCCGTGGCGCGTTCCTGATCGACGACAAAGGCGTTGTTCGCTCGCAGATCATCAACGACCTGCCGCTGGGCCGTAACATGGAAGAGCTGATCCGTCTGGTCGACGCTCTGCAATTCCACGAAGAGCACGGCGAAGTCTGCCCTGCCAACTGGAAGAAAGGCGACAAAGGCATGAACGCTTCGCCAGAAGGCGTTGCTGCATACCTGACCGAGAACGCTGCTGCCCTGTAAGGGATCAACGTCGAGGTACAAAAAAACCGGCCCACGTGGCCGGTTTTTTCATGCGCGGTTGAAACGGCGACGATCAGTCGTCGAAGTCTTCCCAGCCGCCCATCTGTTTCCAGCGGTTGACGATGCCGCAGAACAGCTCAGCGGTTTTCTCGGTGTCGTAACGCGCCGAGTGCGCCTCGCGACCGTCGAAATCGATGTCCGCTGCCTGACAGGCTTTCGCCAGGACGGTTTGACCGTAAGCCAGACCGGCGAGTGTTGCGGTATCGAAACTGGAGAACGGGTGGAACGGGTTGCGCTTCATGTCCAGTCGCGCGACGGCGGCATTCAGGAAGCCGAGATCGAAGCTGCTGTTGTGGCCGACCAGAATCGCTCGCTTGCAGCCGTTGGCCTTTAGCGCCTTGCGGATGCCACGGAAGATGTCGGTGAGTGCCGTCTCTTCACTGACCGCCATGCGCAATGGGTGATCAAGCTTGATCCCGGTGAACTCCAGCGCGGCTGCTTCAATGTTGGCGCCTTCGAAAGGCTCAACGCGGAAGAAGTAGGTGTGATCCGGATATACAAAACCCTTTTCATCCATGGCGATGGTGGTCGCGGCAATCTCCAGCAGTGCATCGGTGGCCGAGTTGAAGCCACCGGTTTCTACGTCGACGACAACCGGCAGGTACCCGCGAAAACGCGCTGCCATCGGATGACGGGAACCGCCGCCGCCACCTTGACCTTCCAGTTCGTCGTCGAAATGGTCTTCACTCACGCGTGTTCCTCCAGCAGGCGCCAGCGCAGTTTTTCACCGGCGCGCAGCGGGATAACGGTCAGCTCGCCAAATGGCAGGCTGGTTGGGGCGGTCCATTCTTCGCGAACCAGGGTGATGCGATCGGTGTTGGCCGGCAAACCGTAGAAACGCGGACCATTGAGGCTGGCGAACGCTTCGAGCTTGTCCAGGGCATTACGCTGTTCGAACGCTTCGGCATACAACTCGATGGCGGCGTACGCGGTGTAGCAGCCCGCACAGCCGCACGCGGCTTCCTTGGCGTGCTGGGCGTGGGGGGCCGAATCGGTGCCGAGGAAGAACTTCGCGCTACCGCTGGTGGCGGCGTCGAGCAGGGCTTCCTGGTGCGTATTGCGCTTGAGAATCGGCAGGCAATAGAAGTGCGGCCGAATCCCGCCAACCAACATGTGATTGCGGTTGTAGAGCAGGTGATGTGCGGTGATGGTCGCGCCGACGTTGGCCGATGCCTCGTTGACGAACTGCACGGCGTCGCCGGTGGTGATGTGTTCGAACACCACTTTCAGCGTCGGGAAACGCTCGACCACGCGGCGCATGTGCTCATCGATGAAGATCTTTTCGCGGTCGAAGACATCGACATCGCCACGAGTGACTTCACCGTGAATCAGCAGCGGCATGCCGACTTCGGCCATGGTTTCCAGCGCCGGGAAAATCTTGTCGATGCTGGTCACCCCGGAATCGGAGTTGGTCGTGGCGCCAGCCGGATACAACTTGGCGGCGTGTACGAAACCGCTGGCCTTGGCTTCACGAATTTCGTCGGGTTGGGTGCGGTCGGTGAGGTACAGCACCATCAACGGCTCGAAACGACTGCCGGCCGGGCGGGCAGCGAGAATCCGCTGGCGATAGCCGTCGGCTTCAGCGGCGTTGCGCACCGGAGGTACCAGGTTGGGCATGATGATGGCGCGACCAAAAGTGCGCGCAACATCGGCAACGGTATTGGTCAACACGGCACCATCGCGAAGATGAATGTGCCAGTCGTCGGGACGCAGCAGGGTCAGGCGGTCGGACATGAGGGGATTCCAGGCGGGTCAAACTGAGGCGAATGCTACCGGAAAAGACTCTTGCAGGCACTCGCTATCAAGTTTTGCGGGAAGCTTCCGATATCCCGTAGGTATGCCGTAAACATAGTGTGAATCGGTCTTTGTGTTTCAGAAGCCAATGGAGCCTCCCGTGCGCCAGCGTTATTTAGCCTTGCTCAGTGTGTTTGCCAGCCTTCCTGCGATGGCGCTCACCTACCAGACTCGCCTGGAGAACATTGAGTGGACGGTCGCCGGCGACAAGTTCGAATGCCGCCTGACACAACCGATCACCGACTTCGGCTCGGGTGAATTCGTGCGCAAGGCCGGTGAGCAGGCGATATTCCGTCTGAACGCCTACAACGCCATGTTGGGCGGCGGGTCGGCGACATTGCTCGCGGCCGCAGCACCATGGCAACCGGGCCGTGGTGACATCAATCTGGGCAGCGTCAGGCTCGGTAGCGGCAATGTCCTGTTTAACAGCTCGCAGTCTCAGGCTGGCGGTCTTATCAGTGGCCTGCTGGACGGTCGCAGTCCTGTCGTGCGCCGTGCATCGGGTGATGGCCGAGTGTCGGAAGTGCGTTTGTTGCCGGTCAAGTTCAGCAAGGCGTTTAACGACTACCAGACCTGTGTGGCGAAATTGCTGCCGCAGAATTTCGACCAGATCAAGCAGTCGCAGATCGGTTTCCCCGGGGAAGGCGTAGACCTCGACGCCGCCGCCAAAGCCAAGCTGCAAGTTATGCTCGAATTCATGAAGGCCGATCCTACGGTCAATCACATCGAGCTCGACGGCCATTCCGACAACAGCGGAAATCGCCTGACCAACCGTGAGTTGTCACGCCGCCGGGCGCTGGCGGTGGTCGACTTTTTCAAGGCCAATGGGATTCAGGAATCGCAGATCACGGTGCGTTTCCACGGCGAGCAATATCCTATTGTGCCGAACACTAATGCGGCCAATCGTGCGAAAAACCGTCGGGTCAATGTCAAACTGGCGCGAGTGGCGCCAACCACCGCTCCGGCACCGCAAGCGAGCACTCCGGCCAACACCGCAGCGACTTCCTGACCTGCCAGTCATCGTCGCGCTCTCGACAGATTCTGTCGCTTTGTCGTCTTAAGCTGTCGCGCCTCTGTAAATTATCGCGTTTGGGCGGTAGACTCCTCGGCTTTCCGTAGAACCCCGTGGAGTGATGGCATGGCGGACGTAAACAAGGTCGTTCTGGCGTATTCCGGCGGCCTGGACACTTCGGTGATCCTCAAGTGGCTGCAGGATACTTATAACTGTGAAGTGGTGACCTTCACCGCTGACCTGGGTCAGGGCGAAGAGGTCGAGCCGGCCCGCGCCAAGGCTCAGGCCATGGGCGTCAAAGAAATCTACATCGACGACCTGCGCGAAGAATTCGTGCGTGACTTCGTGTTCCCGATGTTCCGCGCCAACACCGTTTACGAAGGCGAGTACCTGCTGGGTACCTCCATCGCACGTCCGCTGATCGCCAAGCGTCTGATCGAAATCGCCAACGAAACCGGCGCTGACGCCATTTCCCATGGCGCCACCGGCAAGGGCAACGACCAGGTACGTTTCGAGCTGGGCGCCTACGCGCTCAAGCCAGGCGTGAAAGTGATTGCGCCATGGCGTGAGTGGGACCTGCTGTCCCGCGAGAAGCTGATGGACTATGCAGAGAAGCACGCGATCCCGATCGAGCGCCACGGCAAGAAGAAATCCCCGTACTCGATGGACGCCAACCTGCTGCACATCTCCTATGAAGGCGGCGTGCTGGAAGATACCTGGACCGAGCACGAAGAAGACATGTGGCGCTGGACCGTCTCCCCGGAGAACGCGCCTGACAAGCCGCAATACCTGGAACTGACCTACCGCAACGGCGACATCGTTGCACTGGACGGTGTCGAAATGACCCCGGCCACCGTGCTGGCGACGTTGAACAAGATTGGTGGCGAGCACGGCATTGGCCGTCTGGACATCGTCGAGAACCGTTATGTCGGCATGAAGTCCCGTGGCTGCTATGAAACCCCGGGCGGCACCATCATGCTGCGCGCTCACCGCGCCATCGAATCGATCACTCTGGACCGTGAAGTCGCTCACCTCAAAGACGAGCTGATGCCAAAGTACGCCAGCCTGATCTACACCGGCTACTGGTGGAGCCCTGAGCGTCTGATGCTGCAACAGATGATTGACGCTTCGCAGGTCAACGTGAATGGCGTTGTTCGTTTGAAGCTGTACAAAGGCAATGTGATCGTCACCGGCCGCAAGTCCGACGATTCGCTGTTCGACGCCAACATCGCGACCTTCGAAGAAGACGGCGGTGCATACAACCAGGCCGACGCGGCGGGCTTCATCAAGCTCAACGCCCTGCGCATGCGTATTGCTGCCAACAAGGGCCGCAAGCTGTTCTGATTTTTACAGACTGACGCGCCAATGAAAGGGCGGCCTTGTCTTCGAGACAAGGCCGCCCTTTTTTTAAATTCTTTGTCTGGCTCTTATCGAGCGTTTTTCCGCTGCATCTGCTTCTCGGCAATGCTTCTTTCTTCAGGCCCGCGCCAACAGCGTTACCGCTTGTGAGCACAGGTTGTAAACCACGCAGAGTGTGGTGCCTGAGCCTTTCTTCGCGTGCTTGATGTGCAGCAACACATTTTCCGTCAGCGAAACGTCCGACACGTGATTGGAAAGAAACACGATCACACGGGTGGCTTTTTTGTCGGTGCGTTGGATTTTTTCCACAATCGTGGCGAACTCTCTCGATGCATCAATATCCCGTGCATCGATGATGTGCAGGTTGCTTACGGAAGCGGACAACTGAATATTGTATTGAAGCGTCC
Source organism: Pseudomonas sp. N40(2020) (assembly GCF_014472415.1). GTDB lineage: Bacteria > Pseudomonadota > Gammaproteobacteria > Pseudomonadales > Pseudomonadaceae > Aquipseudomonas. The sequence goes on along the minus strand of NZ_JACSZV010000009.1, from coordinate 122,945 downwards.
GGTGTGACTTCGTAATGATGCCAGGAGGCGGATCGAGCGTATTATGGATTTTTCCCGTGTTGGCGCATTGGGCTGCAGCGGTTTCGCTGGGCACGACACTACTTGATATGCCGAACGTGCAATGTGCGATTGTGTCCTGCATCGGCATGTTTCGTTTGTTGTCGCGATCATTGTGGTCGTTGGCCTTTAGAAAACTCTTGTCTTTGCCAAAGTCAGAGGGTGAGTAAAGTGAGCGGTGGTTGAAGTTCAGGGTAATAAAAAATAGAAGTAACAAATAAAACGGAAAACTGATCAGAAACCAGACGTATATTTCGCGATCTTCATTGTTGAGGAACGGCAGAGAGATAGCAGCTGATGTCTCGGAGATGGCTGCAAATATAGCGATAACTGTCATGGGGTTGGTGATTTTGTTTTTTATTTTAAACATGGGTGTTTTCTCGTTTTTGATTTTTCTCATTGTTAGTCGCTTTATATGTTCTTGATTGTCGTGAGTGGGTAGTTGGTGTTTCTATTTATAGCAAAACTGTTCTCTTAAGTATAAATAGCTTGTTTCAAGTCTTTATGGTTGGGTGGGGAGTATATTGGCGCTGTAAGAAATTGCGGCTATTTCCTGATGTTTCGGATGTGTAATCTCCGTATGACGTGATGCGGATATTCATTCACTTGCCCATGTGACGAATGCAACGAATAGCTGCTCGGACAGGGAGTCTCCAGAGAAGTCGGTTGCACGCGGTTACAAGTTCAAAGCTGAAATATTGCATGGGATTGAAAGGTGGGTTTTGTCAGATGTTTAGAGGGAGACAGATTTTTTGTAGGAATTATCCTCAATGCCCGTAGGGTATGTCTCTCGATGCGAGTGCATCAGAGCCCCGGTATGCCATGGAGCAAGTGACTGGGATATTGTGCGTGCTCTAAAAATTCGAACAGCGAAACTGGACTTGCCCATGAATAAAGTGCTGATCGTGGATGACCACCCCGTCATTCGACTTGCGGTACGTATGCTGATGGAACGTCATGGCTACGAAGTCATTGCAGAAACAGATAACGGTGTGGATGCGTTACAACTTGCTCGCGAACAAATGCCGGATATTGTCATTCTGGATATTGGAATACCGAAACTTGATGGGTTGGAAGTTATTGCGCGCCTTACCTCGGTCGCCATGCCTATTAAAGTGCTGGTGTTGACTTCCCAGGCGCCTGGCCATTTTTCAATGCGTTGCATGCAGTCGGGCGCGGCGGGTTATGTATGTAAACAGCAGGATCTGACCGAATTACTCAGCGCGATCAAGGCCGTGCTCTCCGGCTACAGTTATTTCCCCAATCAGGCGTTGCATACAGTGCGCACCAGTCTGGGTAATGCCAGTGAAGCCGACATGGTGGATCGCCTTTCCGGGCGCGAAATGATGGTGTTGCAACAGTTGGCCCGTGGCAAGACCAACAAGGAAATCGCCGATGGCATGTTTTTGAGTAACAAAACCGTGAGCACCTACAAGACCCGCTTGTTGCTCAAACTCAATGCGCGTTCACTGGTGGACTTGATCGAGTTGGCGCAGCGTAATGGACTGGTCTGAATGTCTCGGTAGCTGACGGGGTCATGGGCCGATCTGATTCAGTTAGTCGCAGAAAGTGAAAAGCCTCCATTTCGGGAGGCTTTCAAGTGTCAGAGATCAAAGTCGTAATCGGCCAATCGCCTTTTTAGTCGGCGCTCTTCAAGCAGATTGTCGATAGTGCGGCGTTTGCTCAGATTGGTTTTGGCGACTTCGACTACCGGTTCCTCAGCGTCAGCGTCCGCGGTGTCAACGTCGTCTTCTACGTCCAGTTGCTCTTTGTCGCTACTCATAAGGTTAACTCCGGCTAAGACTGCCTTTGGCGCCCCTTATATCGGTAATGCAGCGACGGGTAAAAAAGATTTTTTCAATCGATCAGTTAATAAATCTAATAGCCGGTCAATCGTCCGATGTTTTGGCCTTGTACTCGCACAAGTCTTCGATCCTGCAACTGCCACAGCGTGGCTTGCGCGCCAGGCAAACGTAGCGTCCGTGAAGAATCAGCCAATGGTGGGAGTCGAGCAGGAATTCCTTCGGCACAAATTTCATCAGCTTGTTTTCCACTTCAACCACGTTTTTGCCCGGTGCAATGCCAGTGCGGTTGCTGACCCGGAAAATGTGCGTGTCGACCGCCATGGTCAGTTGACGGAACGCCGTATTCAGCACCACGTTTGCGGTCTTTCGGCCTACGCCGGGCAAGGCCTCCAGCTCTTCACGCGTTTGCGGCACTTCACTGTTGTGGCGTTCGACCAGCATGCGGCAGGTCTCGATGACGTTCTTGGCCTTGCTGTTGTAGAGGCCGATGGTCTTGATGTATTCGGAAAGGCCTTCGACACCCAGCGCATAGATCGCCGCCGGGGTGTTGGCGATCGGGAACAACTTCGCCGTCGCCTTGTTGACGCCGACATCAGTCGACTGCGCCGAGAGAATCACCGCAATCAGCAATTCGAAGGGCGAGGAGTAGGCCAATTCGGTTTTCGGCTCGGGATTGTCTTCATGCAGTCGGCGAAAAATCTCAAGACGTTTTGCGGCATTCATGGGCGATGCGTTTCCTTGGGAATTGAGTTCGAGCGAGTCCATGCCTGACGGGCCGCAAGCAGCAGCCCCAATACAATGAAGGCGCCGGGAACCAGAGTGACCAGGTGCAGCCCCTCACTGAATAAAACAAGACCTTGCCAGTGTTCTGATAGTCCGCGACCGAGGCTGCCATGACCGAGCAGTTCACGCATTACAGCGAGTACCAGCATCAATGTGCTGAACAAACCGCAGAGTTTGAGCCGCTCGATCCGCGTCTGGCGGAAAAATCCATGCTGTTCCAGCACCACGCACTGCAAGGCAATCAGGCCAGCATAAAGACCAAAGTTCTGATGCCAGGGCAGATAAAAGCGTTGCGTAAAAATTTCTACACAACTGGTCAACGTGGCGGCGAGCAACAGGCTTGCCAGCAACGCACTTGAACCGTTCAGGCGCGAACGCAGGGGTGCCATGCAGACGCCATAGACCAACACGACGGTGGCAAACATCATCAGCGTGCCCAGCGCACCGGCCAACGTTTGTGTGGTGCCAAGTAGCAGGACCAGCATCAGAGCATTCGACAGATTCATGTTCCACTTCCCAGCAACGCCGCGCGATGCTCATCGAAGTAACGCAGCGCATCATGGATTGCGTTGATCGCCGCGCGGGACGTGATGGTCGCACCGGCCATTTGATCAAATTGTCCCTGATCCTTTTTCAACGCCCAACCTGAATCCGTCGGCTCGTTGCTCGATTTGCCAACGAATGCCTGGAGCCAGGTATTAGGCCAGTCGCCGATCACGCCACCAAACGCCGGGGTTTCGGTTTGTTTGAGGGTTTTCACGCCCAACAATTTTCCGTTCGCATCAATGGCAATCAGCAGCTCGATGCTCCCGGCATAACCCTGCGATTGACTACGCAGCAGCACTGCGACCGTTCGCCCGGCATTGGTCGCGCGATAACCGCCGCTCAGCGTGCTGTGGCTCAGGGCAATGTCGGCCAATGCCAGCGGCTGCTGCAGCGGTTGATTGTCATAAGTTTCTGAAGCGAGCACATCGAGCAGTTTGCGACTGTCGAGCAGACGTTGCTCGGCAGCAATTTGCGGCGCATTGCTGCGTTGCACCAGATACGTCGCACCGATGCCGACCCCGGCCAACAGCAGCAGTATGAGTATGCTGGTCGTGCGGTTCATGGGGTCACCTGGGCTTGTCGGTTTGCGGCAAAACGCTCCAGGGCCGGCACGCAGAGATTCATCAGCAACACCGCAAACGCGACACCGTCCGGGTAACCGCCCCAGGTGCGGATCAGATAAGTCAGCAGCCCGACACCGACACCAAACAGCAGGCGAGCGAGTGCGCTTTTTGCCCCGGATACCGGTTCGGTAATGATGAAAAACGCGCCGAGCATGGTCGCCCCGCTCAGCAGATGAAACAGTGGCGAGCCGTGAGAATCGGAGCCAGAGCCATTCCAGAACAGCAAACTGACCACAAACAGACTGGCAAGCATGCCAACCGGTGCATGCCAGCCGAACACCCGACGTTGCAGCAAAAACAGCCCGCCGGCGAGAAACGCCAGATTCACCCATTCCACGCCACGTCCGCCGAAGCGCCCGAAGGCTGGATTGGCGGCGAACAGTTCATCGATGGTCAGGCTTTTGTTGATGCGCAGGCTGTCCAGTGCTGTCGCCTGAACCCAGGCGTCAGGTGCCTGACTTGGATTGAACACCTGCTGCACGGTGTCGAGCAGCCCCATGCCTTGGGCCGGCCAGTGGGTCATCGGTTGCGGGAACATCACAATGGCCAGCGCAAAACCGAGCATGGCCGGGTTGAATGGGTTTTTGCCAACACCACCGTACAGGTGTTTTCCAAACAGCAAGCCCGAAGCAATCGCGATCACCGTCAGCCACCACGGGCAATAAGGCGGCAGGGCAGCGGCGAGCAGTGTGGCGCTGACCAGTGCGCTGCCGTCGCTCAGTGTCGGCTGCAAAGGCTGTCGGCGCAGGCGTGTGACGCCAGTCTCGACGATCAATGCGCCGCCGACGGCCAACAACAAGTTGATCAACACCCCCCAACCGTACATCCAGAACAGCGCCAGCAGCCCCGGCAGCATGGCCAACAGCACCAGCTTCATCGCCTGTTGCAGGCGATCGTCCGGCGTCTCAAGGGGCGACATGGTCTTGCACCTGGCGCTCGGCGTCTTGCAGGCGGGCGCGGGCCTTGTCGAGGGTTTCGCCCGGCGTATCGGCGCGGCGTTCGAGCTTATTGAGGTCGGCGCGGGCGTAGGCCAATTCGGTTTTCAGCTGTCGAAGCTGGCTGTCGATCGGATGTTTTTCCACGCGTACGAGGTCAGGCACGGGCTGATCACTGGCGACTTCGGCAGCGTGCAGTGCCTGCTCGGCGTCACGCAGGGCCTGTTCCAGCGTGGCGATCTGCTGCGCGGGCGCCTCGGCGGTCTGGGCCTTTTTCAGCTCGGCGCGGCGCATGGCCAACTGGATCTTCGCCCGTTTAAGATCAGCGTCCTTCGCCGGGACTGGCGCGACCGGAGCACCGGGTGCGTTGCTTTCAAGTTTCGCCAGAGCCTGTTCGGCCGCTTCGAATTGCTGCTGCAAGACGATCAATTGCGACTGCTGCTCAAAAGTCGGCGGATGGCCGAAGGCTTTCAGGGATTTATGCAATTGTGCGCGGCTCATCGCCACATCGATCTTGGCTTTTTTCAACGCGGCATCGGCGGTCGCGGTTTTCTGCGCGCGCACACGTTCAAGTGCAGCGTGCACCGGGTCAGTTGCAGTGACTTCAGGTTGCGCCGCTTTTTTCGCTCGAGCCTCTCGCTCAGCCTGCTTCTGTTGTTCTTCGCGCAGCAAGCGATCGTTGCGTCGCTCAAAGCGCTGGCGGGCGTGATCGCGTTTGGCGGCGCGGGCGCGCTGTTCTTCAAGGCTGAAGGCCAGGCCACCGACCACCGGCAGCGTGCCGAGCGGCAGCGGATGCATTTCGATGCAGTCCACCGGGCAAGGCGCCACGCACAGGTCGCAACCGGTGCATTCGTCAATGATCACCGTGTGCATCAATTTGGCGGCGCCAACGATCGCGTCGATCGGGCAGGCCTGAATGCACTTGGTGCAGCCGATGCATTCGGCTTCGCGGATGTAGGCGACTTGGGGCGGTGCCGAGCCACGGCTGATATCCAGTTCCAGCACCGGCACTTTCAGCAACTCGGCCAGCGCCGCGACCGTTTCGTCACCGCCCGGCGGGCACTTGTTGATCGGCTCGCCCTCGGCGATGCCTTGTGCGTAGGGTTTGCATCCGGGATGGCCGCATTTGCCGCATTGGGTCTGGGGCAGCAGGGCATCGATGCGTTGAATCAGACTCATGTTTTGATCAGTCCACTGAATCCGAGAAAAATCACAGCCATCAGTCCGGCGCTTATCAGATCGATCGGCAAACCGCGAAAGGGCAGTGGAATATCGTTGTCGGCGCTGCGTTCGCGCAAATCACTGAACAGGCTCAGCACCAGCCAGAAGCCCAACCCGGCACCGAGACTCAGCGCCGTCGCCTGCAACAGGCCCTGATCGTTCTGCGCATTGATCAGCGCCAGGCCGAGCACGCCGGCATTGCCCAGTAACAGCGGCCACAAACCTTCGAACGGCCAGTCGGGCAGTCCGCGCGCCAGCAATTTCAGGATCGGCGCGATCAACAGCACGCTCAGCGGTAGAAACACGAACAGGCGCAGGGCTTCAAGTTGCAGCGGCACCAACAGCCAGTGCCAGACCGCATAACTGAACACGCCGACCACCACCATCAGGCACAACGTTGCCAGTCCCAGCGCATGCACTTGTCGGCGACTGCTGGCCAGCAGCGGATCGACGCCCAGCGGCCAGTGCAACACGAAGTTGTTGAGCAGCGCAGCACTGAAAAGCGTAAGCACAAGTTCGGTCATGGTTCTGCCGGCGAAACGGGCGGGTGTCTCATAAGGTTAGGCATTATCCGGCTGCCGCGAAGGGTGGGCCAGATATGAAAAATCCCACAGGCATGCGGAGCACGTCTGTGGGATCGATCTAACGCATAGACTTACTTGATGCGCTGACCCGGCTTGGCGCCGCTGTCCGGGCTCAGCAGGTAGATCTCTTCACCGCCAGGACCTGCCGCCATCACCATGCCTTCAGAGATACCGAACTTCATTTTCCGTGGCTTGAGGTTGGCGATCATCATGGTCAGGCGACCGTCGAGCTTGGACGGGTCTGGGTAAGCACTCTTGATCCCCGAGAACACGTTGCGTTGCTCATCACCAATGTCCAGGGTCAGGCGCAGCAGTTTGTCGGCGCCTTCCACGTGTTCAGCCTTGACGATCAGCGCGACGCGCAGGTCGACGGCAGCAAAGGTGTCGAAGTCGATTTCCGCCGACAGCGGATCCTTGGCCAGTTCGCCGTTACCTGCCGGGGCGGCTGCACCGGTGTCGGTCTGGCTGGCGGTCAGGTCTTCTTTCGAGGCGTCGCTCATGGCTTGCACTTTTACCGGGTCGATGCGGGTCATCAGCGGCTTGAACTCGTTGAGCTGATGGTTGGCCAGCAGGGTGGTGTGGTCGTTCCAGGTCAGCGGCGCGACGTTGAGGAACGCCTCGGCATCGGCGGCCAGCAGCGGCAGCACCGGTTTGAGGAAGATCACCAGTTGGCGGAACAGGTTGATGCCGGTGGCGCAGATCGCCTGGACTTCATCCTGCTTGCCTTCCTGCTTGTTCAGCGACCATGGAGCCTTGTCGGCGATCCAGGCGTTGGCGCGATCGGCCAGGGCCATGGTTTCACGCATGGCGCGGGCGAAGTCGCGGGCTTCATAAGCGTCGGCAATGCTTGGCGCGGCGGCGAGGAAAGCTTCGGTCAGCTCTGGCGCGGCATTGTTGTCGACCAGCAGGCCGGCGTTGCCTTTCTGAATGAAGCCGGCGCAACGGCTGGCGATGTTGACCACTTTGCCGACGAGGTCAGAGTTGACCTTCTGCACGAAGTCTTCGAGATTCAGGTCGAGGTCATCGACGCCACGGCCCAGTTTGGCCGCGTAGTAGTAGCGCAGGTATTCCGGCGACAGGTGATCAAGATAAGTACGGGCCTTGATGAAGGTGCCGCGGGACTTGGACATCTTCTGACCGTTGACGGTCAGGTAACCATGCACGTTGATGCCGGTTGGCTTGCGGTAGCCCGCACCTTCGAGCATCGCTGGCCAGAACAGCGCATGGAAGTTGACGATGTCCTTGCCGATGAAGTGGTACAGCTCGGCGGTGGAGTCCTTGCCCCAGAACGCGTCGAAGTCCAGCTCAGGCGTGCGGTCGCAAAGGTTCTTGAAGCTGGCCATGTAGCCGATCGGCGCATCCAGCCACACGTAGAAATACTTGCCCGGCTCGTCCGGGATCTCGAAGCCGAAGTACGGCGCATCGCGGGAGATATCCCACTGTTGCAGGCCGGCGTCCAGCCACTCGGCGATCTTGTTGGCTACGGCGTCTTGCAGCGTGCCGCTGCGGGTCCATGCCTGCAGCATTTCCTGGAAGTCCGGGAGCTTGAAGAAGAAGTGCTGGGAATCCTTGAGCACCGGGGTGGCGCCGGAGATTGCCGACTTCGGATCCTTCAGGTCGGTTGGTGCGTAGGTCGCACCGCATTTTTCGCAGTTGTCGCCGTACTGGTCTTCGGTGCCGCATTTCGGGCAGGTGCCCTTGATGAAGCGGTCGGCCAGGAACATTTTCTTTTCCGGGTCGAAATACTGGGTGATCGAGCGTTGGGCGATGTGCCCGGCGTCACGCAGCTTGAGATAGATCTGGCTCGACAGCTCACGGTTTTCTTCGGCGTGAGTGGAGTGGAAGTTGTCGAAGCCGACCAGGAACTCGGCAAAGTCGGCGCTGTGTTCAGCCTGCACGTTGGCGATCAGTTGTTCCGGGGTGATGCCTTCCTTTTCCGCGCGCAGCATGATCGCCGAACCGTGGGCGTCGTCGGCGCAGACATAAATGCATTGATTGCCGCGATGCTTCTGGAAGCGCACCCACATATCGGTCTGGATATATTCCAGCATGTGGCCAAGGTGAATCGAACCGTTGGCGTAGGGCAGGGCGCTGGTGACGAGGATCTTGCGTGGTTCGGACATGTGGGGCTTCGCTACTTGATGAAACGGAGGTCGGCCACTATAAAGCGCCGGCCAAGATATTTCACCCCTGCAAATCGTTGCCGGGCATGCCGTCTGGAGGATAGAAGGGGTAGGATAGCGGCCATCTTTTCCCAGTCTTGTTATCGGAGTTGCCCATGAGTGCCGTCACTCGCGCAGCGGTGGAAGCCGTCCTCAGCCAATACACTGACCCTTACCTGAACCAGGACCCGGTCAGCGCCGGTTGCGTGAAAAACATCGAGATCATCGGTGACCGCGTCAATGTTCAGCTGGAAATCGGCTATGCCGCCGGTCTGTTCAAGAGCGGCTGGGCGCAATTGCTGCAACTGGCCATCGAAAACATCGACGGCGTGGTGATCGCCAGGGTTGAAGTCAACAGCGTGATCGCCGCGCACAAGGCCCAGGCGCAGATTCCGGGCCTGGCCAACGTCAAGAACGTGGTCGCCGTGGCATCGGGCAAGGGTGGTGTGGGCAAATCGACCACCGCGGCCAACCTCGCACTGGCATTGGCCCGTGAAGGCGCCAAGGTCGGGATTCTCGACGCCGATATCTATGGCCCGAGCCAGGGCATCATGTTCGGTATCCCCGAGCGCACTCGCCCAGAGGTCAAGGATCAGAAATGGTTCGTGCCACTCAAGGCCCATGGCGTCGAAGTCATGTCGATGGCATTCCTGACCGACGACAACACGCCGATGGTCTGGCGCGGGCCGATGGTTTCCGGCGCGCTGCTGCAACTGGTCACGCAAACCGCGTGGGGCGATCTGGATTATCTGGTCATCGACATGCCGCCAGGTACCGGTGACATCCAGCTGACTCTGGCGCAGAAAGTCCCGGTGGCTGGCGCCGTGATCGTCACCACCCCGCAGGATCTGGCGCTGCTCGACGCGCGCAAAGGCGTGGAAATGTTCCGCAAGGTCAACATCCCGGTGCTCGGTGTGGTTGAAAACATGGCTGTGCACATCTGCTCGAACTGCGGCCATGCCGAGCATCTGTTCGGCGAGGGTGGTGGTGAGAAGCTGGCGACTCAATACGGCGTCGAACTGCTGGCTTCGCTGCCGTTGTCGATGCTGATCCGCGAGCAGGCCGATGGCGGCAAACCCACGGTAATCGCCGAACCGGACAGCCAGATAGCCATGGTCTATCAGGAACTGGCCCGCCATGTCGGCGCGCGGATTGTGTTGCAGGAAGCGGCAACGCCGGCGATGCCGAATATCACCATCAGCGACGATTGATACGTTCGTAAAGCTGAAAACCTGTGGGAGCGAGCTTGCTCCCACAGGTTTTCATGCCGCCAGTTAGATGCGCAACCCGCCATCCATCTCCAGAACCCGACCGGTGTAGTAGTCGTTCTCGAAGATGTACGCCGCCGAATGGGCGATCTCTTCCGGCTTGCCCATGCGCTTGAGCGGAATGCCTGCGGTCATCTTCTCCAGCGCTTCGGGCTTCATGCCCAGGGTCATCTCGGTTTCGATGAAGCCCGGGGCAATGCCCGCCACACGAATGCCATAACGCGCCAGCTCCTTGGCCCAGGTCACGGTGGCCGCCGCTACGCCAGCCTTGGCGGCGGAGTAGTTGGTCTGGCCAACGTTGCCCGCGCGGGAGATCGACGAGATGTTGATGATCGCGCCGCTGTTTTTCAGCTCGACCATTTTTGCTGCCACTTCACGGGTGCACAGGAACACGCCGGTCAGGTTGACGTCGATCACCGCCTGCCACTGGGCCAGGCTCATCTTGGTCATTTCGCCGTCCTTGACCTTGAGCAGCAGTCCGTCACGCAGAATCCCGGCGTTGTTGATCAAGCCGTGGATCGCGCCGAAATCCTCGGCGACCTGAGCAACCATGTGCTCGACCTGTTCTTCATTGGCAACGTTGCACAGGTAGCTGCGCGCCTCGACGCCTTTGGCTTTGCAGGCGGCCACCGCGTCGTCGAGTTTTTCCTGGTTCAGATCGACCAGCGCCAGCTTCGCGCCTTTGCCGGCGAAATACTCGGCCATCGAGCGGCCCAGACCTTGGCAACCGCCAGTGATAATGATTACTTTGTCGTTGAGTTGCATTCGCATGCCCCGATAGCAGGTCAGAGTGGTGGTCCTTTAGAAGCCTCTCGATCTGCGCCCGACATGGCCTGGCTGCACATGAGAATTGCCCCGAAGGTGACTGGAACTTATCCAAGGCACCTGTCCGTTTTTTCGACGGATTCTAATTAAGGAGTCATAAATTGAGCGTTGAAGCGGCCAAGAATGCCCGAGAATTGCTTCTCAAGGAATACCGGGGCGTGCTGTCGACCCACTCCAAATCGATGCCCGGTTTTCCCTTTGGCTCCGTCGTGCCGTATTGCCTGGACGAGCAGGGCCGGCCGCTGATCCTGATCAGCCGTATCGCCCAGCACACCCACAATCTGCAAAAAGACCCGAAATGCTCGATGTTGGTGGGCGAGCGTGAGGCCGACGACGTACAAGCCGTTGGTCGCCTGACGTATCTGGCTGAGGCGCAAAAGCTCGAAGACCCGGCGGCCATCGAAGCGGCGGCGCAGCGGTACTACCGCTATTTCCCGGATTCAAAGAACTACCACAAGGCCCACGACTTCGATTTCTGGGTACTGAACCCGGTGCGCCATCGCTACATTGGCGGTTTTGGTGCGATTCACTGGATTGATCAACTGACCCTGGCCAACCCGTTTGCCGGCAAAGCCGAGATCAGCATGGTCGAGCACATGAACAGCGACCACGCCAAGGCCATCGCGCACTACGTCGATCTGGCCGGGCTGCCGAAAACCGAGCTGGCGCTACTGGCCGGGATCGACAGCGAAGGCATGCACCTGCGCATCGGTCAGGCGCTGTACTGGCTACCGTTTCAAGCGCCATGTCATACGCCGATACAAGTGCGCGAAGCCTTGGTTTCTCTGGCTCACGCAGAGGTTTGGCCAAAAAATGCAGGGGTCGACGCTTGAATTCACGAAAGGGCGACGTCATCTAAGGCTTACTGCAAGGCATTTCTTGCGTTGAGGAATCTTTGATGCGCCCTTTTTTGTTGCTCTTTCTGCTGTTTCCGGTGCTGGAGCTGTTCGTATTCGTCAAAGTGGCAGGGTCTATCGGGTTTTTCCCGGCCCTGCTGCTGATCATTCTCGGCTCGATGTTCGGTGTGTTCGTGCTGCGCGTCGCCGGTCTGGCCACCGCACTGCGTGCCCGTGAAAGCCTGAACCGCGGCGAACTGCCTGCGCAAACCATGCTTGAAGGCTTGATGCTGGCACTGGCCGGTGGCCTGTTGATCCTGCCTGGCTTCATCAGCGACGTGGTCGGTCTGGTGATGCTGCTGCCGTTCACCCGTCGTCTGCTGGCGAACAAAATGCGCCAGCGCGCCGAAGATCAGGCCATGCGTCAGCGTGCCTTTGCTGACGACCTGCAACCCCGTGGCGGTCCTGCACCGCGCGAGCCTATTGGCCGCGAAGGTGATGTGATCGAAGGCGAGTTCGAACACCGCGACACCAAATAACGTCTGCATCGACACGGCACCTTCGGGTGCCGTGCTCGTTTTTGCGCTCCTTTTACGACGAGCAACTGCGAAATTTTTTTAGCTGCGCCCTTGTAATAAGCTTATGCGCCCCTATGTAAAGGTCACCGAAAGGTTTCCGACATTCGAGTCGGACAGACTTCCGCGGTTCGCTCGACGAATCGCAACCGGCGCAGGCCGGATTTGTTAAACCCGCCGGGACTACACCGGCCGATGAAAACCACAATTAGGAGAGATCGACAATGAAGCTTCGTCCTCTGCATGACCGCGTCGTAATCCGTCGCAGCGAAGAAGAAAAGAAAACCGCTGGCGGTATCGTCCTGCCAGGTTCGGCTGCTGAAAAAGCCAACCACGGTGTGATCCTCGCTGTAGGTCCGGGTAAACGTGAGCGTGGTGAAGTGCACGCACTGTCCGTGAAAGTGGGCGACAAGGTTGTGTTTGGTCCTTACTCCGGCAGCAACACTGTGAAAGTCGACGGCGAAGACCTGCTGGTAATGGCTGAGAACGAGATTCTCGCTGTACTGGAAGGCTGATTTCCCGCTCATTTTCCCGCTACTACAAAGTATTTAAGGAATATCGATCATGGCTGCTAAAGAAGTTCTGTTTGGCGATTCCGCCCGTAAGAAAATGCTCAAGGGCGTCAACGTCCTGGCAGACGCCGTAAAAGCGACCCTGGGCCCGAAAGGCCGTAACGTGATCATCGAGAAGAGCTTCGGCGCTCCGACCATCACCAAGGACGGCGTTTCCGTCGCCAAAGAAATCGAACTCGAAGACCGTTTCGAAAACATGGGCGCGCAGCTGGTCAAAGACGTTGCCTCCCGTGCCAACGATGACGCAGGCGACGGCACCACCACCGCTACCGTGCTGGCTCAGGCCATCGTCAACGAAGGCTACAAAGCCGTCGCTGCCGGCATGAACCCGATGGACCTCAAGCGCGGCATCGACAAGGCGACCATCGCCGTTGTTGCTGAGCTGAAAAACCTGTCCAAGCCATGCGCTGATACCAAGGCCATCGCTCAGGTCGGCACCATCTCGGCCAACTCCGACAGCTCCATCGGCGAAATCATTGCCGAAGCCATGGAAAAAGTCGGTAAAGAAGGCGTGATCACCGTTGAAGAAGGCACTGGCCTGGAAAACGAACTGTCGGTTGTAGAAGGCATGCAGTTCGACCGTGGCTACCTGTCCCCGTACTTCGTCAACAAGCCTGAGACCATGGTTGCCGAACTGGAGAGCCCACTGGTTCTGCTGGTCGACAAAAAAATCTCGAACATCCGCGAAATGCTGCCAGTGCTGGAAGCCGTTGCCAAAGCCGGCCGTCCACTGCTGATCGTTTCCGAAGACGTTGAAGGCGAAGCCCTGGCGACCCTGGTTGTGAACAACATGCGTGGCATCGTCAAGGTTGCAGCCGTCAAGGCTCCAGGCTTCGGCGACCGTCGCAAGGCCATGCTGCAGGATATCGCTGTTCTGACCGGCGGTACCGTTATCTCCGAAGAGATCGGCCTGAGCCTGGAAAGCGCCACCCTGGAAAACCTCGGTAGCGCCAAGCGTGTGACCATTTCCAAGGAAAACACCATCATCGTTGACGGTGCTGGCGTAGCAGGCGACATCGAAGCCCGTATCGCTCAGATCCGTGCTCAGGTTGCCGAAACTTCCTCGGACTACGACCGTGAAAAACTGCAAGAGCGTCTGGCCAAGCTGTCCGGCGGCGTTGCAGTAATCAAGGTTGGCGCTGGTTCCGAAGTTGAAATGAAAGAGAAGAAAGCCCGCGTTGAAGACGCCCTGCACGCAACCCGCGCAGCCGTTGAAGAAGGCGTGGTACCTGGCGGTGGCGTTGCGCTGATCCGCGCTCTGGAAGCCCTGAACAACCTGACCGGCGACAACGCTGACCAGAACGTCGGCATCGCTGTACTGCGTCGTGCTGTTGAAGCGCCGCTGCGCCAGATCGCTGCCAACTCCGGCGACGAGCCAAGCGTCGTGGTCAACGAAGTCAAGAACGGCAAAGGTAACTACGGTTACAACGCTGCAACTGGCGTGTACGGCGACATGATCGAAATGGGCATCCTGGACCCTACCAAGGTGACTCGCTCGGCATTGCAGGCAGCAGCTTCCATCGGTGGCCTGATCCTGACCACCGAAGCTGCAATCGCTGACAAAAAAGTAGACGCTCCGGCTGGCGGCGGCATGCCAGACATGGGCGGCATGGGTGGCATGGGCGGCATGATGTAAGCCAGCCTTACCCCCGTAACGCAAAAACCCCGCTGGCGAAAGCCAGTGGGGTTTTTTATTGCCTCTGATTTGAGGTTCACCTGAAACCGAGGCGCGGCCATCGCTGGCAAGCCAGACTCCCACAGTTATCACTGCTGCTCATGGCATCTGTGAACACTGCAGATCCCTGTGGGAGCTGGCTTGCCAGCGATGACGTCAGTTCAGACGCTGACCGGTTGTGTTTTGACTTCTGCATCAACCCTCGCCGCCGGGCGATACAGCACCCAGTAATACGATCCCAGACAAATCAGCCAGCAGAAGATCGCCGTCCACACGTTGTGCGAAAAGAAGTGCGCGCCCTGCATCATCCGGCTGATCGAGAACACCGAACCCAGTGCGAAGGCAAAGATGAACGCTTGTCTGGCCAGACGCGGACGCCGGTCACGCAGCACAAAGAACAGCGCAAACAAAGTGAACCCCGTGGCTGCATGACCGCCGGGCCAGCAACGGCCAGGCTTGTCGGTAGGCGGGCGATGGTCGAGCAGTTTGCTATAGGTTTCATGGCCGCCGAATTGCTCCAGGCTCCATGGGCATTGCACGGCTGTCACCGCTTTGACTGGTGTCACGAATGAAGTGGCCAAACCGAGCGAGAGCACCAGGCAGCCCAACTCGCGTTTGAACGGTTTCAGCCGCTCGATGAAAAACGAACCGATGAAGCCGAGAATGGCAAACACTGAAAAAGCGATCACCACCTGCTTGGCGCGGTCATGCAGGATGTCTTCAAGGAAGAAACTGTGGCGGCCGATGAAGTCGCCCGCGACCGGGTCGTAAAACAGCCTGGCCAGATCCATGTCCAGATCGGTCAGTTCCAGCAGCACCAGAATCAACGCCGCGAAGGCGGGAACGCCCAGGCACAGCCAGAGATTCAGCGGCCTTGAAACAGGACGGGCAGAGGTCGACACCATGGCAATTCCTTGGTCGGTAAGTGGGTTCGATGAGCGCAATTGCGCGGAGTCTGCGCGTGATGGCGTTGCTGATTTGTTAACCGAAAGTGAAAAAAACGTTGGCTGGCGCAATCCGTATCTTTATCGATAAACAACCCGACACACGCCTAGCCCTGAGCCACACTTGGCCGTAAGCTGCGCGGGCCACGACGGCCGTTACCGTGTACGGAGGAGGTGCCCATGCGAATTCTATTGGTCGAAGACAACCGCGATATCCTGGCCAATCTGGCCGATTACCTTGGGCTCAAGGGCTATACCGTCGATTGCGCCCAGGACGGACTGTCGGGTCTGCATCTGGCGGCCACCGAGCATTACGACCTGATCGTGCTCGACATCATGCTGCCCGGCATTGACGGCTACACCCTGTGCAAACGCCTGCGCGAAGATGCCCGCCGCGACACCCCGGTGATCATGCTCACGGCCCGCGATCAACTGGACGACCGTTTGCAGGGCTTCAAGTCCGGGGCGGACGATTACCTGATCAAACCATTCGCTTTGTCCGAACTGGCCGCGCGGGTGGAAGCGGTAATGCGTCGTACCCAGGGCGGTGGGCGTCGGGCATTGCAGGTCGGTGATCTGAGCTACGACCTCGACACTCTGGAAGTGACGCGTGAAGGCAAGTTTCTGAAACTCAACCCGGTTGGCCTCAAGCTGCTCGCGGTGTTGATGCAAAAGAGCCCACACGTGCTGCGCCGGGAAATTCTTGAAGAAGCGTTGTGGGGAGATGATTGCCCGGACAGCGACAGCCTGCGCAGCCATGTCCACCAATTGCGTCAGGTGATCGACAAACCATTCGCCAAGCCACTGCTGCACACCGTGCACGGCGTGGGTTACCGCTTGGCCGAGGGCCGTGATGGAGTTTAAGCAAAGCCTTTCCCAACGGATCATCATTGCTTTCGCGCTGATGAGCGCACTGGTGGCCGGTGCATTCGCCATGGGTATCGTCGCGACGGTGCATCTGGTAGAGGAAAAACTGATTTCAGCGGTGCTGGGCGGCGATTTGCAGCGTCTGTTGCTGATGGACAATGTCTCGGACTGGAGCCATCGCCCAGAGCCGGACCAGTTGTTCTATTTCAGCGGCGGCCCGGGCGATTTCGATTTGCCCAAGGATTTGCGGCATCTCGATGCGGGGTTCCACGAAGTGTTCCGCGAGCAGCTGTCGTATCACGCGATGGTCGAAATCGTCGATGGTCGGCGTTATGTGCTGCTGCAGGACCAAAGCGATTTCGAAGAACGCGAGCGCGTGTTGTTTGCCGTGGTGCTGGTGGGTTTTGTGCTCAGTCTGGCGTTGGCGGTATTCCTCGGCTGGGTGCTTGCGCGCAAAGTGATGGCGCCGGTGGTGCGGCTGGCTCGCCAGGTTCGCCATCGCGATCAACTGCTGGGGCTGGCACCCCCACTGGCGCCGGACTATGCGGCTGATGAAGTCGGAGAACTGGCCGTGGCGTTCGACGCCACGCTGGGGCGTTTGCGTCAGGCATTGACCCGTGAACGGCTGTTCACCAGCGATGTCAGCCACGAATTGCGCACACCGCTGATGGTGTTGGCCAGCTCTTGCGAGCTGCTGCTGGAAAACCCGGCGATCGATCAACGCGGTCGCTCACAGGTCGAGCGTATTGCCCGGGCCAGTGAGGAGATGCGTGAACTGGTGCAAACCTTCCTGATGCTCGCCCGTGCCCAGCGCGAAGACGCGGGGGCGGCACCGCAACAGAATCTTGCCCAAGTGGCTGACAGCCTGCTGTGTGTCTGGCGCGAACCGATCGAAAGCAAAGGTTTGAATTTGCAGTTCGAAGCCGGCAACCCCACCGCGACCTGCTACAACGCGACGTTGCTGACGGCGGTGATGGGTAACCTGTTGCGCAATGCTTGCCATTACACCGAGCAGGGTTTCATTCGCCTGACGCTCAGCGCCAACGGGTTTGTGGTCGAGGACTCTGGCGTGGGCATTCCCGAGGAGAAACGCGAGGCGATGTTCGAGCCGTTTGTCCGTGGCAGTGAAAAGCGCGGCGAAGGCCTGGGGCTTGGCTTGTCGCTGGTGCAGCGAATCTGCGAAAACCAGGGCTGGGTTGTCAGTTTAAGTACGATGGAGCCCAATGGCTGCCGCTTCGAGGTAGATCTCGGCAAAATCTGACGCAAATAGTGGCTCCATGCTACTCCCGCCAACCTGTCCAAATCCTGTATAACGCTGTAATAATTTGCCGGTTTACCTGACAAAATTTTCACAACTGGATGACCTGGCGCTGACATGCCGCTCCTTAAGGTGGTGTCATCAGTCATTCAGGAGTCCAGGTGATGACCGGCCCGATCAAACTCGATTTTTCCGAAAAGTACGACGATCAACATGCGCAGAAATATTTGCGCAAGCATAAGGCAAGCCTAGGGCGTCGCCTGTCTCATTTGCGTGACGAACAGCTGGCCCGCAAGGCGCTGGCGCTGGCCGGCGAACCCGGCCTGGTGCTGGATTTGCCGTGCGGCGCCGGACGTTTCTGGCCGTTACTGGCGGAAAAACCCAACCGGGTGATCATCGGTGCGGACAATTCCGAATCGATGATCAAGACGGCGATGGAAGGACAACCGGCAGAAGTGGTGAAACGGGTACAACCTTTGCACACTTCTGCGTTCGACATTGCCTTGCCGGATAACGCCGTCGACAGCATTTTCTGCATGCGTTTGCTTCATCACATCGGTGAGGCCGAGCACCGCCGGGCGATTCTTCGCGAATTCGAACGCGTAACCCGTGACAGCGTCATCGTTTCATTGTGGGTCGACGGCAATTTCAAAGCCTGGAAACGCAAGCGTGCGGAGAAGGATCGTCCCAACCGCGATTACCAAAATCGCTTTTTGTTACCGGCGGCAACAGTCGAAAAAGAATTTGAAGAAGCGGGTTTCCGCATTCAGGAACAACTGGACTTTATTCCGCTCTATGCGATGTGGCGGGTTTACGTATTACGCAAGAGGTAACAGGATGGCAGTGCAATTTGCAGCAGAAACGGAAGTCGCTTCCCAGGATAGCTTCGACTACTACTGGAGTCAGCGCGGCGAGTGGGTCGAAGAGCCCAACGTTCGTCGTGGCGGTGAAAGTGGTGTGCAACGGATCGTGGGCAAGGACGGCCAACTGCTGTATGCCAAGCGCCAGACTGGACACATCTATCGCAGTTGGTTGCATCCGTTCGGACGTCCGACGGTATTGCGCGAACTCGACGCCCTGACCGGCGTCAGCAAACTTGGTGTGCGCGTGCCGCAAATCGTCTTCTGCGGTGCTCAGCCTGATCCGCAGCACAAGTGGCGCGCATTGTTAGTGACCAAGTCCCTGGACGGTTTTCAGGAGCTGGAACATTGGCTGGCGGCGGCTGGTGGTCGTGATCATTGTGGCGATGCGATCTATGAGCGCGTGCTCAAGGATCTTGCCGAAAACCTGGCGCGGATGCACAAGGGCCGCTGGCAGCACAGCTGCATCTACATCAAACACGTGTTTGTGCGAGTGACCGGCGAAGGCGAGTCGGCCAAAGTCGAAGTCGCACTGATCGATCTGGAGAAATGCCGCCAGCGCCTGACCGCCTATCGCGCCGCCTCCCATGACATGAAGCAATTGCGTCGCCACTCGTCGTTCCGCGACGCGGACTGGAAGAAACTCGTCTACTTTTACGAGACGGCGTTTGGCAGCGCTATCAAAGGTTTATAGCGATGAAACTCGAAATTGCACGAGGTTTGTTTTTGGTTGGAGCCTTGGCAGTTGCTTCACTGGCGGTGGCTGCCTGGGAGCAGCCCCGCATGCAGGTGGTTGGCGCGTCGATAGACGATGCTTACTGCGCAGTACCACGGGTGGCGAAAGCCTCCGTGGCGTCCAAGCCCGATCATGATTTGCTGCTGTTCATGTTCGGACTTTCTCAAGGGATGAGGCCACAGAGTTGAACCGATTGAAGCCCACATAAAAGGCCTCGCAAATGCGAGGCCTTTTTTATGCACGAAATTTGCGTCCGGCACCGCTCCCACAGGGTTACGCGGATGGTTTGGGATCAGGTTTCGCCAGCAGGGTGTAGATGCACGGCAACACAAACAACGTAAACAACGTCCCGATCGACATCCCCGTCGCAATCACCGTACCAATATCAAACCGGCTGACTGCCCCCGCGCCCGTTGCCAGAATAAGCGGCACCATGCCGAAGACCATCGCCGCCGTGGTCATCAACACCGGCCGCAGGCGAATCGCCGCCGCTTCTTCCACCGCTTCGCGCGCAGTCAGGCCCTTGTCCTTGCGCAACTGATTGGCGAATTCGACGATCAGGATCCCGTGTTTGCTGATCAGCCCGATCAGCGTCACCAGCCCGACCTGGGTGTAGATGTTCATGCTCGACCAGCCAAGGAACAGCGGAATCAGCGCGCCGCAGATCGACAGCGGTACCGTCACCAGAATCACCAGTGGATCGCGGAAGCTTTCGAACTGCGCCGCCAACACCAGGAAAATGATCGCCAAGGCCAACCCGAACGTCACCCACAACGCACTGCCTTCCTGCACGAACTGGCGCGACGCGCCGCCGTAGTCGAAGGCAAAACCGGCCGGCGCTTCTTCCCGGGCGATCTGGAGCACGGTGTCGATCGCTTCGCCCATGCTCACCAAAGGGAATCCGGAGATCTTGGCCGCATTGAGCTGTTGGAACTGGTTGAGCTGACGCGGTCGTGCGCGATCACTGACCTTGATCAGGGTCGACAGGGGCAGCAGCTCGCCCTGGGTGTTTTTCACGTAGTAATTGTTCAGCCAGTCCGGGTTGTCGCGGTACGGCCGTTCGACCTGGGCGATGACCTTGTAGCTGCGGCCTTCAATGGTGAAACGGTTGATTTCCGCCTCGCCGAGCAGCGTTGCCAGGGTGCCGCCCAGATCCTGCATCGACACGCCCATCTGCGCAGCTTTGGCGCGGTCGATATCGACCACCACCTCCGGCTTGTCGAAGGCTAGATCAAGGTCGACGAAGGCGAATTTTCCCGATTCCATGGCGCGCTTCTTGATCCGGTCGGCCACTTGCAGCAGCAGTTCGTAGTCGTTGGCGGTGTTGATCACGAATTCGAACGGCAAGCCTTCACCGGTGCCGGGCAGGGAGGGCAGGTTGAAGCCGAAGACCTGCAAACCGGGGATGCCTTCCAGTTTTCCTTGCACCTCGGGGAGGATTTCCATCTGGGTGCGACTGCGCTCGTTCCACGGCTTGAGCAGGAAACCGCCGATCCCGGCCTGAACGCCGTTGTAGCCATTGATCTGGAACGAGGAGTAGTACTCCGGGAATTCCTTAAAGATCTTGATGAACTCGTCGGTGTAGGTGTTCAGGTAATCGAGGTTGGTCGGTTGCGGGGCTTTGGCCATCATGAAAATGATGCCCTGGTCTTCGTCCGGCGCCAGTTCCGATTTGGTGAATTTCAGGAACACCGGGATCAGGCACAGCACGATCACCGCGAACACCAGCACCACGGGCCGGGTGTTCAGCGTGCCGTGGAGCATGCTCTGGTAGCGGCGCTTGAGGCTGTCAAAGATGCGGTCGAGGCGATGCGCCAGACCGCTGGGGTTTTCTTCGTGGCGCAGCAAGAAGGCGCACATCATCGGCGACAGGGTCAGGGCGACCACCCCGGAAATCACCACGGCCCCGGCCAGGGTCAGGGCGAACTCCTTGAACAGCGCCCCGGTCAGCCCGGTGAGGAAGCCGATCGGTGCGTAAACGGCCGCCAGAGTAATGGTCATCGACACCACCGGCATGGCGATTTCCCTGGCGCCCTCAAGCGCTGCGTCGTAAGGCGTCTTGCCTTCCTCGATGTGTCGGTGAATGTTTTCCACCACAACAATCGCATCGTCGACCACCAGACCGATGGCGAGCACCATCGCCAGCAGGGTCAGCAGGTTGATCGAGTAGCCCATCATCTGCATGAAGAACATCACGCCGATCATCGACAGTGGAATGGTCACCACCGGGATCACCACCGAACGCAGTGCGCCGAGGAACAGGAACACCACCACGATCACGATCAGTACCGCTTCGAAGAGGGTTTTCACCACTTCGTCGATGGAGGCCTGAATGAACAGTGTGGCGTCGTAGGCAATCTCGCTCTTGAGATTGGGCGGCAGTTGGGCTTCCAGCTCCGGCATGATCTTGCGCACTTCTTTGATCACATCCAGCGGGTTGGCCCCCGGCGACGACTTGATGCCGATGTACACCGACGGCGTGCCACCGAACGAGCTGACCGAGTCGTAGTTTTCCGCGCCCATTTCGACCCGCGCCACATCACTGAGCAGCACACGGCTGTCGCCACTGACCTTGAGCGGAATCGCCGCGAACGCTTCAGCGGATTTCAATTCAGTGTTGGCGTTGATGCTGGTGACCACGTACTCGCCTTTCACTTCGCCCGCAGCGGAGAGGAAGTTGTATTGGCGTACCGCGTTGGTCACGTCGCTGGCGCTGAGGCCGAAACCGGCGAGCTTCACCGGGTCGAGCCACAGGCGCATGGCAAACACCTGATTGCCGAGAATCTCCGCTTCGGCCATGCCCGGCAGGGTCGCCAGTTTCGGCTGGATAACCCGTGACAGGTAATCGGTAATCTGCGGGTTGCTCAGATCCTTGCTGAAGAAGCTGATGTACATCAGCGCCGAGGCGTCGGCAGACTCTTTGCTCAGCACCGGATCTTCGGCGTCCTGCGGCAGCTTGTTCTTCACCTCGTTGGCCTTGGCCAGCAGCTCGGTGAACAAGCGGTCGGTGTTGGAACCGATGCGCGCGTAGATCGAAATCGTCGAGAAGTTCTGCCGACTGACCGACGTCATGTAGTCGATGCCCTCGGCGCTGGCCAGGCTCTGTTGCATCGGCTGGGTGATATAGCCCTGAATGGTTTCGGCGTTGGCCCCGGGATACGCGGTGGTCACCGTGATCAGGGCGTTTTCCATTTGCGGGTATTGGCGCAGCGGCAGCTTGCTCCAGGCCTGGAAGCCCAGCAGCACAATCAGCAGGCTGACCACGGTGGCGAGCACCGGGCGGCGGATGAACGGATCAGTAAAAGCCATGAGGATTCCTTGATCAGTCGGCGCGGCGCGGACTGTTCTGCTCGCCGAGGGTCTTGTCGTCGCTGATGGCAATGTGGGCGCCGTTGTCCAGTTTGATCTGGCCGGCCGTCACCACTTGTTCGCCGCTCTGCACGCCCTTGTTGATCATTACCAGGCCATCGCGGCGCTCACCGGTTTCGATGAAGCGGCGTTCGGCGATCAGCACCGGTTGGCCCTTGTCGTCTTTCTCGACGCTGCCGTCCTCGGCTTTCTTCTGTTCGACCACGTACAGCGAATTGCCATAGAGGGTGTACGTGATCGCACTCTCAGGTACCACGACGTGCTTCTGTGGATTGGGCAGCAGCACTTCGAGGCTGGCGAACATGCCCGGCAGCAATTTGCTGTCGGGGTTGGCGAGGGTGGCGCGCACCAGAATATTGCGGGTGCTGCTTTCGACGATCGGGTTGATCGCGCTGATCTTGCCCGGGAAATTTTGCCCGGGGTAAGCGCCGGCCGAGATATTCACCGGTTGGCCGATGGCCAGTTTCGGCACCGATTGCTCGGGCACATAGAAGTCGGCGTAGAGGCTGCTCAAATCCTGCAGGGTGGCGATTTTGGTGCCGCTGGCGAGGTAGTCGCCGACGTCGACCTGACGGATGCCGATGGTGCCGCTGAAGGGGGCGAGGATGCGTTTTTTTGCCAGCGAGGCATTGAGCTGGTTGACCGTGGCCTTGTTCTTTTGCAGTACCGCCGAGAGCCGGTCGTACTCGCCTTTGGAAATCGCGCGGCTGTCGACCAGTTGGCTGCCACGGCCGAAGTCCAGTTGCGCCAGGCCCAGGTCAGCCCTGGCGGTTTCCAGAAGGGCGGTTTCCACGGCGCTGTCGAGTTGCAGCAGCGGTTGCCCGGCCTTGACCTTCTGCCCGGATTCGAACTTGAGTTCGGTAACGGTGCCGGCGACTTCCAGGCTCAGTTCGACGCCTTGCAGCGCCTTGAGCGTGCCGACGGTGGGCAGGCGCATCTGCCACGGCTGCTCGCTGGCATTGGCCACGGCGACACTGATCGGCGGTTTCGGCTTGGAGAAACCCTGGATCATGGTGTAGATCGAAAAGGCTTTATAACCGCCCAGCACCAGGACGATCAGCAAGACAACACCCAACATGATCAGCATGCGGCGACGCAGCATATTTCCATTTCCTTGGATAAATCAGGCGAGACAGGCGGGAACATTACTCCGAGTGCTGGGGGGATTCCAACTGGCAGTTTTTACAGGGGAGTAAAAAGGGTGAGGGGGCATGAAACCCCTTCACCCTTCAGGTAACGCTTTCCAGATAGGCAGGATGGTCAGGCCATCAGATGAAGATGGTTGTCCCAGAGCCCCGCCGGCAATTCCAGCGGTTTGGCCAGCAGTTCATCCTGACGGCAATCGTAGTAACGGCAGCGCCCTTGACCCGAGGTCACGACAAAACCGTCCTGCACGGCACCGACGCCGGCACAATCGGGCAACGGTGCGTCGAGGCGCACTTCGCCGGTGTCCAGATCCCAGATGAAGAAGCGATTGCCGCGCGGTGCGGTCAACGCCACCAGACGCAAATCGCTGTGCACCGCGACACTGGCGGTGTAGTGACCCATCGATTGCAACTGATGCTCCGGCACCGGGAACGCCGTGAACGGTTGGCCCGGACGCTTGATCGCCAGCAGCTCCGAACGCTCGTGGGACGCGCCCATGAACTGCTGACCGGCGACGATGGTACCGTCGCTGGCAATCCCCAGATGGCGCACGCTGTTCATCTGCTGGGCGAGGGTTTCCTTGCTCAGCAGGGTGCCGTCGCGCTGCATCAATACCAGGCTCGGCTCCATGGCGTTGAGGTTCATGTCGACGCGGCTTTCCGCCTCGGTACGAATCCCGCCGTTGGCCACTACCAGCGTCTCGCCATCCGGCATCCATGACACCTGATGCGGGCCGAGGCCGTGGGTGGAAATTTCGCCGCTGTGCACCAGCCGCTCGCCTTCGAACTTGTACACCCCGAGCAGGCCACGACCGGGATCAGTGGTGTCGTTTTCGGTGGCGTACAGGTATTCGCCGTCCTTGTGCACCACGGCGTGGCCGTAGAAATGCCGGTTCGGCTGCGACGTCACGGTTTGCAGCAACGTGCCGTCGCGCAGGTCGATCAGATAGCTTTCGGTGCCCGGGCGGCGGGCGACGAACAGCGCAATCGACAGCGTCGGGTGGTTGATGATGTCGTGGCAACGCTGGCCGACTTCGGTGGCGAATACCCGCGTGCCGTCCAGTCGGTAGCCGACGGCGTAGTGTTTGCCGTCGGTATCGTCGCGCGCCGAGAGCAACAACGGGCTCTGATCCTTGCGCTTGAACAGCGTCCAGCCGCCCAGTGTCACTGCTCCCAGCAGCAAACTACCTAAAGTCAGAGCCTGGCGTCGCAGCATGGCACTTGCCCTCATCAGTCACCGTCGTTGGCGTTGAAGCCCAGTTGGATGCCCAGCGCCTTTGCCAGTTCGCCTTCGTGCAGGCGATGGACGACGTTGAGGCTGTCGTAGATGTCGTTCAATTGCTGGCGACCGGCGTCGTCTTCGAGCATTTCGCCTAGCGAACGCTGGGTGCTGTCGAACAGTTTCAGCGAAGCGGCATAAGCAGCGTCGATCTTGTCAGCCAACGGCTTTTGCTCGGCCGGCAGCAGGCCACGCAGGCCTTTGTTGTCGACGCCTTCCCAAACGGTTTTGGCGGCGGCAAGGCTCGCTTCCAGTGCGGTCAGGGAAGATTGGCTGCGCCAGGCATCGGCCTGGAACGGCTGTGGCACGCCTTTGCTCTGGCGGCCCATCGGCGTGCCGAGTTTTTTCTTCAGGGTGTCGAGTGCGGTGACTTGCACACGCAGCAGGTCGGCGATCGCTTCGTGGGAGTCGGCGTAACGCTGGTTCGGGAACTTGCTCATCTGCGCGAGCATGCCGTCGGTGTTGTTCCAGCTTTGCAGAATCTCTTCGGCCAGTTGCTTCTGGCGTTCGCCGATGGCGATCAGCAGCGGGCAGTACTTGGCTTTCTGTTCTTCGTTGGCAACGTCAGGCTTGGCATCGAACAGGATGTACTCGTAAGCCGACAGGCCCTGAACCACCACGCTCGATTTGGCCAGTGCGGCAGCATCGATCTGCGGCTGGGCGACGACCAGTTGCTCGACCTGACGGCCGACGAGGTTTTTCTTGTCCGGCCAGAACTGCACCTGCCACGAACGGTTGCCTTCGGCCAGTGGGCCGATCAGCAGCGGTTGCAACTCGGCCCAGGCTTTCTGCGCGTGCAGGAAGTCGGCGCGGGCGGTTTCCAGGGTTTCTTTGCCCTGGCAGTAGGCGAGGGCGCTGACGGCCAGTTGCTTGTCGGCTTCAACCCAACGGGTGTAGGTCGGCAGAATCACCGATTTGGCGATAGCGGCCGAAGTGACGGCTTGCGGATCCTGCGGCGAGCAAGCGCCGAGGGCGAGCGCGGCAAGGCTGGTGAACAACAACTTGGGACGGAACATGTCGGGCTCCCGATTCTTTTAAGTGTTTAAAGTGAATTCAGAAACGCCAGCAGCGCGGCACGCTGCCCGGCATTGAACGATAAAACCTGTTGCTGGGCCGCTTTCGCTTCGCCGCCGTGCCAGAGCACCGCTTCGAGCAGATTGCGCGCGCGACCGTCATGCAAAAATTGGGTGTGGCCACTGACCGCTTGCGTCAGGCCGATCCCCCACAACGGCGGCGTGCGCCAGTCGCGGCCGGAGGCCTGGAATTCCGTGCGGTTGTCGGCCAGACCGTCGCCCATGTCATGCAGCAGCAGATCGCTGTACGGGCGAATCACTTGATTGGCCAGTTCAGGTTCGGCCGCGTTGGCGGCGGTGGTGTATTTCGGAGTGTGGCAGGACTGGCACCCAGCCTGGAAAAACAGGTTTTTGCCGGCCAGCACTTGTTCATCGTTGATGCCACGGCGCGCAGGAACAGCGAGGTTGCGGCTGTAGAACAGCACCAGGCGCAGAATGTTGTCGCTGACTTCCGGCTCGCCGTCCGGGCCATTGCCATTCGGTGCCTGCTTGCAAGCGGTTTGCGCGTCGGTGCAGTCATCGAAGGGTCTCAGGCTGGTCGTGAGGCCCATATCACCTGAAAACGCGTGAACATTCTGTTGATTGAGGTTTGGCTGTCCGGCTTTCCAGCCAAAGCGACCGATCACGGTTTTCTGCAACTCGTCGTCCCAAACCCGGTTTGGCCGACCGTTGATGCCGTTTTTCTCTTTGGCCTGCGCGGTGGCATTGGCGAGGATTGCGTCTTCGGGGATCGCTTCGAGCAGGCCGAGGCCGATCATCGGCGGCGCGATCCGCGCGGAGAAACGCGTATCCGGGTGCATCGGCCCGTAGCCAAGTTGGGTGATCTGCAACACCGGTTTACGCAACTCGACTTCGGTGCCGTCCTTGAAGCGAACAGGCACCGGCGTGTAGTCGACTCGCACTTTGCCTTCCGGAGTGACGCCGGGCACCGCCATGTCCTGGAACTGGCCGCCGTAGACCGGCTCCGGTACCACACCGACCTGCTCGATCAGCCTGGCAAACTCTGGCGAATCGGGAATCGACAGGCGTACCAGCATCGATACCGCGTTGGTCGCGCCGTTTTCCGGCGGATGGCCGCGACCGTCTTTGATGTGGCAGTTCTGGCAGGCGTTGGTGTTGAACAGCGGGCCGAGGCCGTCGCGCGCGGTGGTGGTCGACGGGGCGATTACCCAAGGGCTGCGGAAGAAGCTGTTGCCGACGCTGAAATCCACCCGGCGTGACGGCGGCAGGTTGGCCGAAGGCAGGGAGAACGCGTTCTGATCGGTCTTGCGCACGGTCGCCGCACCACCCGAGCGTGCTTCACCCGGCTCGGCCTGGGTAAAGCGCGGGGCGTCATCGCAGGCACTCAGGCCCAGGGCCAGAAACAGTGCGGACAAGCGAAGAGGCAACGAGGGCATCAGACATCCTGAAAACGTGCGAAAACAAAGGCGCAAAGTCTAACAGGGCGAGGGAGTTTGAATAAGAGGAATTATCGTTTGCTTGATGTGAGGCAAACCTTCAAGCCAATGCAAATCCCTGTAGGAGTGAGCCTGCTCGCGATAGCGGTGTATTAGGCACTAATTCTTCAACTGACACTCCGCTATCGCGAGCAGGCTCACTCCTACAATGGGCCGTGTAGGGCAGGCATGAAAAAGGCGACCCGCAGGTCGCCTTTTTCAGTCAGCCGCGGTTGATCAGAACTCGTGATCAGCGTTGTCCGGGTTCAGGTCGCTGATGCCCAGTTTGCCGGCAGCGGCTTCGATCGAACCGGTCTGCTTGACCAGCGATGCGATAGCGTCGCGAACGACCTGGTTGCCAGCGGTGTTGCCGGCCGCGATCAGTTGGTCGTAGTGCTCACCTTTCTTGGCGTGATCAACCATGACCTGGATCTTGGCTTCGGTAGCGGCCAGATCAGCTTTCAGCGCGGTGTCGGCAGCCGGGTCGGCCTTGGCCACCAGCGACGACAGGCTGGCGCCGGTCATCTTGGTGCCGTCAACACGGGTGTACTCGCCCAGGTAAACGTTACGAATGCCTTTGGCATCGTAGAAGTGCGAGTAGTGGGTGTTGTCGCTGAAGCAATCCTGTTCGTCTTCCGGGGAATTGGCTTCCAGGGAAACCTTCATGCGCTCGCCCGCCAGTTCGCCCAGGGACAGACTGCCCATGCCGAAGAGCATTTTGCGCAGACCGGTTTCGCCCGGCTCGGCTTCCAGGGTGGCGCGGTAGTTGTCAGCCACGTTCGGCTTCCAGTTGCCGACCATTTCTTCCAGGTCGCTGACCAGCAGTTGGGTCACGGACTTCAGGTAGGCACGACGACGATCGTTGTGGCCGCCAGTGGCGCCGGCGCCTTCCAGGTAGTCCGAAGCAGGACGGTTGCCAGCGCCAGGGCCGGTGCCGTTCAAGTCCTGGCCCCAGAGCAGGAATTCGATCGCGTGGTAGCCGGTGGCAACGTTGGCCTCGGAACCGCCCAGCTCGTTCAGGCTGGCGAGTTTTTCCGGGGTGATGTCTTTGACATCGACCTTGTCTTCGCCGACCTGTACTTCAGTGTTGGCGATGATATTGGCGGTGGCGCCCGGGTTACCCAGTGCGTGCTCGTAGGATTTGTCGACGTAGTCGATCAGACCCTCGTCCAGTGGCCAGGCGTTAACCTGACCTTCCCAGTCATCGATGATGGTGTTGCCGAAGCGGAACACTTCGCTCTGCAGGTAAGGAACGCGAGCAGCAACCCACGCAGCCTTGGCGGCTTTCAGGGTGTCGGCGTTCGGCTTGGCGAGGAAAGCGTCAACGGCGGTTTGCAGGGTTTTCGCGGTGGATTCGGCATCGCTGTAAACGGCGAAGACCATGTCGGCGTAGTGCGCGACCACTGCCTTGGCAGCGGCTTCGTCGACTTTACCGGCAGCGGCAGGCGCGGCTGCTGGAGCGGCGGCGGTGGCGGCTGGAGTCGGCGTGGCCGGGGCGGCAGCCTTGTCTTTGCCTTCGCCGCAACCGGCGAGGGAAATAGCGATGGCCAGCAGACTGGCGGTAGCCAGAGGCATACGAATCATGGCGAACATCCTGCTTCGGTAGTTGAGTGGACTCGCGCTGGGGGCGCAAAACTGCGACATAATGCAAATCTTTCGCATTATGTGTAAAGGGTTGTGCTTGGAAATATTTCTTATTTAGCCAACGCTTATGCGCTGTATCAAAGAATCGCCGCGTTACTGCGCTGCGCCTGCTTGAGGTAGGCACTGAGCTCCCGCGCCGGCAGCGGCTTGCTGTAGTGGTAACCCTGACCTTCGTGGCAGCCTTCGGAGATGATGTAGGACTCTTGCTCGGCGGTTTCCACGCCCTCGGCAATCACCTGCATGCCGAGACTCTTGCCCAGTTGAATGATCGCGCGAACGATGGTCGCGTCATCGTCGTCATCCAGCAGATCCTGGACGAAGCTCTTGTCGATCTTGATCTTGTCCAGCGGCAGACTTTTCAGATAGCTCAGTGACGAATACCCGGTGCCAAAGTCGTCGATGGCGATCAACGCGCCGGAGCGACGCAGGCTCAGCAGGTGCTGGGCGGCGGTGCTGATGTCTTCCATCAGGCCGGTTTCGGTGACTTCCAGTTCCAGGCTGCGCGGTGGCAGACGGTACATCTGCAACAGGTTGTTGACCACCCGCGGCAACTCGGCGTGGTGCAGTTGCACGGTGGACAGGTTGACCGCCATGCGCAGATCGGCGAAGCCCTGATCGTGCCATTCGCGCAACTGCTTGCAGGCCTGATCGAGCACCCATTCGCCGATGGCAATGATCGTGCCGTTTTGCTCGGCCAGCGGAATGAACAAGTCCGGCGGCACCAGACCGTGCTCCGGATGCTGCCAGCGAATCAGCGCCTCGACCCCGACCACGCGGTGATCGCGGTAGCTGATCTGCGGTTGATAGACGAGGTAGAACTGATCGCGAATCAGTGCGTCACGCAGGTCTTTTTCAAGCTCACGACGGCGGCGCATCTCACTGTCGACGCTGGCGATGTAGAACTGATATCGGTTACGCGAGCGGGTTTTGGCCAGGGTCATGGTCTGCTCGGCTTTCTGCAACAGCTTTTCAGTGCTGTCGCCGTCCTCCGGGAACAGGGTGATGCCGATGGTCGCGCGCAGGCGGATCTCCTGATGATCGAGGGCAAACGCCGCTTCCAGGTCATCGAGAATGCTTTGCGCCAGTTCGGCAGCTTCGTAAGGCTGTTCGATATCGGCCTGCACCAGGGCGAACTGGTCGCCGCCCAAACGGGCGAGGGCGCCTAGGCGGCCGCTGTGGGCGCGCAGGCGATCAGCCAGGGCCAGCAATAATTGGTCGCCGGTCTGGTAGCTGAACTGCTCGTTGATACCTTTGAAATCATCCAGCCCTACACACAACACTGCGACCCGACGCTGCAACTTGCCGGCGTCGACCAGAATCTTGTCCAGTTGCTGCTGCAATTGCTGACGGTTCGGCAGGCCGGTGAGGAAATCGTACTGGGCCATGCGCAGCAGGCTGTTTTCCGCTTCGTGGCGCAGGTGGGTATTGCGTTCGATGGATTCGAGCAACTGGTTGGCGGTGTTGATCCAGAGGCCGAGTTCGTTCTTTTCGTGGCCCTTGAGTTGCGGAATCTTGTGTTCGCTGGGGCGATCCGGATTGATTTCGGTCAGATGCTCGATGATCCGCGACAGCGGTTTGGTCAACAGCCAGTGATAAACCAGATACAGCACCAGACCCATGGCCAGCGCCCGCAGCACACCGGAAATGAAGATGATCACCGAGCTGACGATAAAACCCTCGCCATAAGTGGCGGTGTCGAGGGTGATGCTCAAGTCGCCGTAGTACTCGCTGTACGGTCCACGTCCCACCAGTTGGGTGGTGAAGGTGCGTTCTTGCCCAAGAATCAGGTCGGTCAGCCAGCGACTGTTGGAATGCTGCAACTCACGGGACTTCTGCGCCAGCATCGCTTCGTTGGGGTGGCCAATGGAGGCCTGGCGCACGGCATCGTCCTGAAACAGGCCTTCGATCACCTGCATGCCCATCTCCCGATCCAGGCTATAGACGGCCTGAGTGGAGGGATCACGGAACATGTCGAGGATGCGCTCGGCGTCGCCCGCCACGGCCTGACGGGTTTTATAGGCGTCGAAAACGATCTGCGCGCAGCTCAAGACCACGCCGACGATCAATGCTGACAGGAGCACGACCCGGAGCAACTTCACCGACAAGCTGTTCTTGAGTTCCAGCTTCAAAGGGTTATTCCTTGTTCCGTGCGGGTAGCGTCAGTTTGCCATGAGTATTGGCAATCCCGTGTTTGCAGTCAAAGGGACAATCAGGCCTCAAGTCATTCGCCTGTGGTCTTGGCCGAAATGCTGCTGTCTGGAGTATTAGTCCTATTTGTACTATGTCGGTAGTTTCGGCCCCCAACTTGAGCGGTGCGCAAGAAATTTTCCTCTGTTTGATGTTAGCCCGCTGTGGCTCGGCGACAAGCAGTCAAAGCCAGCTTTCCTCGTGAGAGAAATGCTCTCCCTGTGGACATAAATCACAGGCATGAAAAACCCGGCAAAAGCCGGGTTTTTTGTCTGGCGCGCAGCTTAAGCGGTGAAGGCTTTGCCTTCGAACTGCTCAGCAACGAACTTCCAGTTGACCAGGTTCCAGAACGCTTCGACATACTTAGGACGAACGTTGCGGTAGTCGATGTAGTAAGCGTGTTCCCAGACGTCGCAGGTCAGCAGCGGGGTGTCGCCGCTGGTCAGCGGGTTGCCGGCGCCGATGGTGCTGGCCAGAGCCAGGGAACCGTCAGCCTTTTTCACCAGCCAGCCCCAGCCGGAACCGAAGGTACCGATCGAGGTTTTGCTGAACTCTTCCTTGAACTTGTCGAACGAACCGAACGCAGCGTTGATGGCTTCAGCCAGCGCGCCGGTTGGTTGACCGCCGGCGTTTGGTGCCAGGCAGTTCCAGTAGAAAGTGTGGTTCCAGACCTGAGCGGCGTTGTTGAAGATGCCGCCCGAGGAAGTCTTGACGATTTCTTCCAGGGTTTTGCCTTCGAACTCGGTGCCTGGCACCAGGTTGTTCAGGTTCACGACATAGGTGTTGTGGTGCTTGTCGTGGTGAAATTCCAGGGTTTCCTTGGAAATGTGCGGCTGCAGGGCATCGTGTGCGTAAGGCAGCGGCGGCAATTCGAAAGCCATGATGATTCTCCTAATCAGGTCTGTTGCGGTGAGCGCAAGGCCGATCACGGGCGGCCAGAAATGCACCGGCGAGTTTTTACTCTTTGCGGCGCAGGGTTCGGATCATAGCACCGGGGTTGCGGCTTAACCACGCAACAACTGTGTGGGATAGAGGTTCCAGAGCTGTTTGGAATAAGTCAGGACGCCAATATCAGCTGTCCTGCCACCGTGAACATCATTAACGCCACCAGCAGATCGAGAATCCGCCAGGTACTCGGGCGAGCCAGCCACGGTGCGAGCCACGCGGCACCCAGCGCCAAAGTGAAAAACCACAGCAAAGAAGCGCTTGCCGCGCCGACCACATAAGCCCCCGGCACCGACTGCTGAGCCCCCAGCGAACCAATCAACAGCACGGTATCGAGATAAACGTGCGGGTTGAGCAAGGTCACCGCCAAGGCACTGAGCATCACCGCCCGCAACGAGCGTACGGTCTGGTTTTCACCCTGATTCAGGCTCTGCTTCGAAAACGCCCGGCGCAGGGCCTGGCTGCCGTACCAGATCAGGAACACCGCACCACCCCAGCGCGCGACCGCCAGCAATGTCGGATTTTGCGCCAACACGGTCGCCAGGCCAAACACCCCGGCGGCCACCAGCAATGCATCGCAGGCGACGCAAAGCGCGGCGACGGGCAGGTGATGCTCACGCCGCAGACTCTGCGCCAGCACAAATGCGTTCTGCGTACCGATCGCCATGATCAGCCCCAGTGCCACTAACAAGCCGTTCACATAGCTTTGCCACATAAGATTTACTCCGCGTTGGCTGCCAGATCGCGCAGCACTTGCATGGCGCGTTCGGCGTCGGCCTGACCGACAAACAAATGGTCGTGGTAGTAACCGGCGATCACGTTGCAACTAATCCCGGCCTTGCCCAGTGCGGTGGCAAACGCGGCGGTGAGGCCGACGGCTTCCAGCGCCGAATGCACGTTCAGGGTGATCCACGCGGCCACATAGTCGAAGTTGAAACCGGCCTGTTCGGCATCGCAGCGTTGCAAGATCACCGTCAGGCCTTCCTGCTCACGGAAGCTGCCGACAACCTCCAGGCCGCGCGGCAACTGGCCGTCGGGCAGGGTGCAGAACACGTATTCGCCGGCGTTGAGCTGCGGGCTCATGCTGCGCAGCAAGGTCGAGAGTGATGTTTCGCCAGCCATTGACGTTGTCCTTGATAAAGAGTGCTTGCTGGCTATTCTCCGACCTGACGTTGTATAAGAAAAACCAATAGTGCTGATCGCTCATTAGGAAAACTGATGTTCGACTACAAATTACTCTCCGCTCTGGCCGCCGTGGTCGAGCAGGCTGGATTCGAACGCGCGGCGCAGGTGCTGGGTTTGTCGCAATCGGCGATTTCGCAGCGGATCAAACTGCTTGAGGCGCGGGTCGGTCAGCCGGTGTTGGTGCGCGCTACGCCGCCATCGCCGACCGAGATTGGCCGACGTCTGCTCAACCATGTGCAGCAAGTGCGTCTGCTCGAGCGCGATTTGCAGACGCTTGTGCCCGCGTTGGACGAAGAGGGGCTACCGGAACGTCTGCGCATCGCAATCAATGCCGACAGCCTGGCGACCTGGTGGGCCGAGGCGGTGGGGGATTTCTGCGCCGACCAGCATTTGTTGCTGGATCTGGTGGTGGAAGACCAGACCGTCGGCCTCAAACGCATGCGCGCCGGTGAAGTGGCGGCGTGCGTCTGCGCCAGCGAGCGACCGGTGGCTGGCGCGCGCAGCGTGTTGCTAGGGGCGATGCGTTATCGCGCGCTCGCCAGCCCGGCGTTTATCGAACGGCATTTCCCCGATGGCGTGCGCGCCGAACAACTGCCGCGAACCCCGGCGCTGGTGTTTGGCCCGGACGATTTCCTCCAGCATCGCTACCTGGCATCCCTCGGCGTCGATGGCGGTTTCGAGCACCATTTGTGCCCGTCTTCCGAGGGTTTTATCCGCCTGACTGAGGCCGGATTGGGCTGGGGCCTGGTACCGGAACTGCAAGTGCGCGAGCAATTGCAACGCGGGGTGTTGCGCGAACTGTTGCCAGATAAACCGATCGACGTGCCGTTGTACTGGCATCATTGGCGCAATGGCGGTCAGCTGCTGGGCTTGCTGACCGAGCAATTGGTGCGTTCTTCACCCCAATGGTTGGTGCCGTTGAACTGACGGCCAGCGTCAAGACACACGAATCAGGCAAAACGAAAGACATCGGAGCTTTACATGAAAATTCTGGTCACCGGCGCAAGCGGCTTCATTGGCGGGCGCTTTGCGCGTTTCGCTCTGGAGCAGGGCCTTGACGTGCGGGTCAACGGTCGCCGGGCCGAGAGCGTCGAGCATCTGGTGCGTCGTGGCGCCGAGTTTGTCCCCGGCGATCTGACTGACCCGGATCTGGTGCGTGAACTCTGCGCCGACGTCGAAGCCGTGGTGCATTGTGCGGGCGCTGTCGGGCTGTGGGGGCGTTATCAGGACTTTCATCAAGGCAACGTGCAGGTTACTGAAAATGTCGTCGAGGCTTGCCTGAAGCAGCGGGTTCGACGGCTGGTGCATCTGTCATCGCCGTCGATCTATTTCGATGGCCGTGACCACTTCGACCTGACCGAAGAACAAGTGCCCAAGCGCTTCAAACATCACTACGCCGCGACCAAGTATCTGGCCGAGCAAAAGGTCTTCGGCGCGCAGGAGTTCGGTCTGGAAACCATCGCGCTGCGTCCGCGTTTTGTTACCGGTGCCGGCGACATGAGCATTTTTCCGCGCCTGTTGAACATGCAGCGCAAGGGCCGTCTGGCGATCATCGGCAACGGTTTGAACAAGGTCGATTTCACCAGCGTGCACAACCTCAACGAAGTCATGCTCAGCAGCTTGCTGGCCGCCGGCTCCGCGCTGGGCAAGGCGTACAACATCAGTAATGGTGCGCCGGTGCCGCTGTGGGATGTGGTCAATTACGTGATGCGCAAAATGGAAGTCCCACAGGTCACCAAGTACCGTTCGTACGGGCTGGCCTACAGCGTCGCGGCGCTCAACGAAGGCGCGTGCAAACTCTGGCCGGGACGTCCGGAGCCGACGCTGTCGCGCTTGGGCATGCAGGTAATGAACAAAAATTTCACCCTCGACATCAGCCGCGCCCGGCATTATCTGGATTACGATCCGAAAGTCAGCCTGTGGACGGCCCTCGACGAGTTCTGCGGCTGGTGGAAAGCCCAGGACATTCGTTGAAACGATTCGGCCGGGCGGCAATGAACCGCACTGCAGGTTGAGGGTCAATCCCTGCGGCTGCGGGGTTTATACTTCGCCGCAATCTGCCATCACCGCGTTTCACAAAGGTTGCCTCAATGTCCATGCGTAATGATGCCCACGACGATTTCGATGATGTACCGAGCCTGCGTGCCGACACCTTCGACGACGATGACATTCCGACCACTGCCCGCACCGCCGTGCACTCGCGTACGCCGCCGGTGGTCAAGGTCAAGGCGGCCAGCACCGGGCCGTTGTGGGCGCTGGTCGGCGCCTTGTTTTTTGCCTTCATCGGTCTGGCCTGGTGGAGCTTTCAGCAGATTTCGCTGATGGAGCAGCAACTGGTGGCGACCCAGGAAAGTTTCGCGCGTATCAGTGAGGAAGCGGCCGGGCGCCTGCAGGATATTTCCGGCAAGGTCGTGGCCAGCCAGAGCAACGTCAGCAGCGACAGCGAAGCCTTGAAGCTGCAGATCAAACAGCTGGAAGGCAAACTGCTGGATCAGAGCAAGCAGCAGCAGGGCGTGGCCGGTCAGGCCAGCGACCTGGACAAACGTCTGGCGCAGATGACCGCGCAGACCACAGAACAGCAGAACGCCAATACCCAGTTGCAGGCGCAGGTCAAAGCCCTCAGCACCGAACTGGCGAGCGTGAAAAGCACCCCGGCCGATACCAGCAAGGTCGACGCCCAGCTCAAGGCCTTCGATGCCCAGTTCAAGAGCCTTGGCGCCGACATCGCGGCACTGAAGAAACAGGGCAATCCGAGCGCGGCGATTGATCGTCTGGAACAGGAAATCGTCGTTCTCAAAAGCGAGCAGGACAACCGTCCGGCAGCCCCTCAGGGTGGCGGCAACACGGCCGAGTTCGATGCGTTCCGTGGGCAGATGACCCGCAACATCAATACGCTGTCGGCGCAGATCCAGAATTTGCAGCAGCAAATCAACGCCCGACCGTAGTGATTGATCAACTCTGGTGAGGGGATTGTGTAATCCCCTGCATCATTGTGAATATCCATACATGACTCCAAGCCGTCTACGCTCTTGAAACACCAACAAGAACGAGGGATGCGCTATGGGGTTTTTGCATAAAGTGGCCTGGCTCGGCGTGATGTTACTGGCGGGGTTCGGCCAGGCCAGCGCCGCAACCACCGCCAAGGATGACAGCCAGGCCGCCATCGCCTTGCTGGAAAAGGCCCTGGCCTATTACCACGACAACGGCGACAAGGCGTTCGCCGCATTCAGTCGTCAGGGCGAGTTTGTCGACAAGGATCGCTACGTGTTCGTGGTCGACACCAAAGGCGTGATGCTCGCCAGCGGCGGGCCATCGTCAGCGTTGATCGGTCGTGATGTGAGCGATGTGCTCGGCCCGGATCTGCAAAAAACCTTCAAGGACGCCTTGAAAGTGCCGGAGGGCAACGGCATCCAGCAAGCCGAGTACCGCTGGCAGAACTGGGCTGACGGCAAGGTCGAGCGCAAGCATGTGTTCTATCAGCGCGTCGGTCAGCGGATTCTGGCGGTCGGTTATTACTTGCCCCGGGCGTCGGCCGAGCAGGCGATGGCATTGCTGAACAAGGCAGCGACGGATCTGGGCAAAGACGAGAAGGGCACGCTGATGGCGATCAACTCGCTCAAGGGCGGCTATTTGCAGGATGACCTGTACGTGTTCGTAGTCGATCTGGATACCCAGCGCTATGTCGCACATGGCACCAATTTGCGGCTGATCAATACCGACTTCAGCAAGATCAAGGACCCGGAAGGCAAACCGGTGGGCGAGCCGATTCTGGCGCTGATCGCCAAGCAGGATTATGGCGACTACCAATACCGCTGGAAAAACCCGGTGACCGGCAAGGTCGAGGACAAGCATGCCTACCTGAAGAAGGTCGGGCACTTTCTGGTGGCGGTGGGTTACTACAGCCCTTGAAACGCATCCTCCCTTGTGGGAGCGAGCCTGCTCGCGAAGGCAGAATATCAGTCGATACATTCTTCGACTGATTCACCGTCTTCGCGAGCAGGCTCGCTCCCACATGTTTTGGGGTATTGCCGCTATTTGGCGCCGTGCTCGCGCCCACGCAGCAAGTGGTTCGGCATCGCAATCGCCGCCGCCAGCCCCAGCAGCGACACCGCCGCACTGACCCACAGCAAATGCCGGAAGGTCACCGAAAGCTCCGCGCGCAAGGCGTTCTGCGCATCACCCGGTGCCGCGTTCAGACCATCGAGCAGTACGTTGCCCGAGTGCCCCTCGCTCATCAGTGAGCTGCTCGTCAGATGGACAAAGTTTGAGTCCTGTAAAAATGCCAGCAACAGCGCGGACATCAACGCCACACCCACCGCGCCGCCCAGCGAGCGGAACAGGTTGGTGGTGCTGGTGGCCACACCGATGTCGCGTTGCTCCACCGAGTTCTGCGTGCCGACCAGTGACGTCGGGAACTGCATGCCACCGGCAATCCCGCTGAGCAACATGAACAGACCACTCATGACTGTGGCCTCCGGCGGACTGAACGCCATGCCGAGAATCGAGATTGGCATCAGGATCGCGCCGGTCAGAATCTGCGGTTTGTAGCGCCCGGTCACTGAGGTGCGACGGCCGGCAAAGAAGGCGCCGATCGGCAGGCCCATGGCCAATGGCAGCAAGTGCAACGCGGCGCTGTCGGCCCCGGCCCCGGTGACCGTTTGAAAGCGCAGCGGCATCAGCACGATCAGCGAAATCGCCTGGAAACTGGTGAAGAAAATCGTGCACCAGCACAGCAGGGCGTTGCGATTGGCGAACAGGTGCATTGGCAGCAACGGCTCACGCGCACGCCGCTCATGCCAGACAAAAATCGCCAACACCACGACCGCACAAGCGAACAGCCCAAGCACTTCGCTGCTGCGCCATGAATGGCCCTGACCGACCTGAGTGATACCGAGCAGCAGGGTCGTCAGGCCGATGATCATCAGCACTGTGCCGAGGTAATCGATGATCGGCTTGCGTTGTGGAATCGGCAGCCCGCGCAAGTTGCGATTGGCCACCCACCAGGCGCCGAGGCCCAGCGGCAGGTTGATCAGAAACACCCAGCGCCACGACAGGTACTCGGTCATGTAGCCGCCGAGCACCGGGCCGGCTACGCTCGCGACCGCGTACATGCTGCTGAAATACCCCTGATAGCGCCCGCGCTCGCGCGGCGGCACGATGTCGCCGATGATCGCCTGGCTCACCGAAATCATCCCGCCGGCACCGATGCCTTGGAGAATCCGCGCGAGCACCAGTTGTTCCATGCTTTGGGCCATGCCGCAAAACAGTGAAGCAAGCGTGAAAAGGCCCATGCCGAACAGCATCAGTTTGCGCCGCCCGTACAAATCGCCGAGCTTGCCGTAGATCGGCACCGCCACGGTCATCGCCACCATGTACCCGGAAATCACCCAGGCCAGCAGGCTGACGTCCTTGAATTGCGCGGAGATGGCCGGCATCGACACGGCGACGATGGTCTGGTCCAGCGCGCCAAGGAAGATTGCCATCATCAGCGCGACCAGCACGCTGCGAATGGCCGGTTTGGGCGTTTCAGGCTGGTTGAGATTGGACACGGGCAGGACCTGCGGGCAGAGATGAACCCGCTGGCGAGCGGGGTGGATGCTCGCCAGTGTAAGTCGATAGCAGGCTATTCGATAGCCTCGTATGGAAGCCCGACGTAATTTTCTGCAATGGTTTTTCGGCCCGCTTCCGAGCTGACAAAGTAGTCCAGCTCCGAGGCGCAAATGCGTTGGCTGAAGTCATCGTGATCGTCGAAGCGATGCAGCATTGACGTCATCCACCAGGAAAATCGCTCGGCCTTCCAGACCCGACGCAGGCAGATCTCGGAGTATTTCTCCAGCAGATCGGTGCGACCGTCGCGGTACACCTTCAACAGAATATTGAACAATGTGCTGACGTCGCTGGCGGCCAGGTTCAAGCCCTTGGCGCCGGTGGGCGGGACGATGTGCGCCGCGTCGCCGACCAGAAACATCCGGCCGTATTGCATCGGCTCCACCACGAAACTGCGCAGCGGCGCGATGCTCTTTTCAATCGACGGGCCAGTGACCAGTTTCTCTGCCAGCTCCGACGGCAGGCGCTTTTTCAGCTCATCCCAGAAGCGCTGATCGCTCCAGTTGTCGACGTTTTCATCCGCTGGCACTTGCAGGTAGTAACGGGTGCGAACCGCTGATCGCATGCTGCACAAGGCAAACCCGCGTTCGTGGCGGGCGTAGACCAGTTCGTCTTGCACTGGCGGGGTGTCGGCGAGAATGCCTAGCCAGCCGAAAGGGTAAACCCGTTCGAACACCTTCAGGCAATCCGCAGGAATTGACTGCCGGGCGACACCGTGGAAACCATCACAACCGGCGATGTAATCGCAATCGACGCGCCAGGTTTCGCCGTCCTTTTCGAAGGTGACGAAGGCTTCGTCGCTTTTCATGCCGTGAGGAACGACATTGCTCACTTGATAAATCGTCGTTGCCCCGGCCTCCCGACGAGCGGCCATCAGGTCGCGGGTGACTTCGGTCTGGCCGTAGATCATTACGGTCTTGCCGCCGGTCAAGGCGTGCAGATCGATGTGCACCTGACGCCCGTCCAGCGCCAGATCGAAACCGCCGTGAACCAGACCTTCAGCGTCCATCCGCTGACTCACGCCGGCCTGACGCAACAGCTCTACCATGCCTTGTTCAAGCACACCGGCACGGATGCGCCCGAGCACATAATCGGGTGACTGGCGTTCGAGGATGAGGGTGTCGATGCCGGCGTTGTGCAGCAACTGACCGAGGAGCAATCCGGATGGACCGGCGCCGATGATGGCGACTTGGGTTTTCAGCGTTTTCATTGTTTTTATGGCTCGCAAGCTTCACGCGGCCAAGGCCGGTGAATGATTTTTATGGATCGAGTGCTTGCATTTTTCCCTTGCGGGTCTGTCAATTGAAGGTGAAAACTGAGCCGATACCTGTACATTCTGCCAATCGGTGCGATTATCGCCCGTAACCCTAGAGGCCTGGATTGAAGTGATGAACAAGCCTGAGCTGCCTTCGATTCCGGTGTTCAAGCTCTACGGTGAAAGCCTGGACTGGCCGACCCCGGACTTGCTGCACTGTGAAACCATTTCCTCACGCAGTCGCGAACATCAATGGGAAATCAAACCCCACCGCCACGCCGATTTGTGCCAGCTGCTCTTCGTCTTCAAAGGTCAGGCAGAGCTTGAGATCGAAGGTCAGCGCACTCAGCTTCAAACGCCTGCCATTCAAGTACTGCCACCGCTATCGGTACATGGCTTCCGTTTTTCCGAGGACATCGAAGGATTCGTCGTCACGCTCGCCACGCCGCTGATCAATCACTTGCAGGCGCAACTGGGCAACGCGGTTCACGCGCTTGCCCAGGCCGATAGCTATCCGGCGGGCAATGACGGCGATTACCTGAATAGCTTGTTTACGGCGTTGCAGGCCGAGTACAACGGCCATCAACCCGCGCGGGAAATGCTCATGCATTCGCTGGTCAGCGTGATCATGGTCTGGGTCAGCCGCCAGGCGATCGTGCGCCATAACGCCAGCCAGCGGCCGCAACGCCAGCGCGAATACCTCGCCGGGTTTATTCAATTGGTGGAGGAAACTTACCGCCAGCATGTGAAGGTCGAGGATCTGGCCCATCGATTGGGCATTTCGGTTTCTCACCTCAACGGCACGTGCCGTGAACTGGCGGGGCAACCGGCGTTGCAGATCATGCACGAACGCCAGTTACTGGAAGCCAAGCGCCTGCTGACCTATACCAGCATGACCATTTACGAGATGTCGGAATTGTTGGGGTTTTCCGATCCGACCAACTTCACGCGCCTGTTCAGGCGTCGGGTGGGGATTTCGCCCAAGGCGTTTCGTGACAGGCTG
Source organism: Pseudomonas sp. N40(2020) (assembly GCF_014472415.1). Classification (GTDB taxonomy): domain Bacteria; phylum Pseudomonadota; class Gammaproteobacteria; order Pseudomonadales; family Pseudomonadaceae; genus Aquipseudomonas. The sequence goes on along the minus strand of NZ_JACSZV010000009.1, from coordinate 81,685 downwards.
AAGGCCGAGCAGTAAATCTTTAACCACCACAAATGCCTTGTAGGAGTGAGCCTGCTCGCGATAGCGCCATCATGATCAATATTGCAGGTGACTGACAGACCGCTATCGCGAGCAGGCTCACTCCTACAGGATTCGCTTCAGCTACATCAGCGCAGCGCATTCAGCGTGGCGTTGTGCGGAATACAGCGCTCGAAGTTACAACTCGCGTATTCGCGGGGCAGTTGCCGCAGTTGCTCGACCCGCCAGGCCGCGGTGCCGTACAACGCCAGCGTGGCAGCGCAGGTGATGAAAATCGCGAAGTATCTTCTTGTTTTGATGTTCATGGTGTTCGACCTCTGAACGAATACCCTTGGGTACTGCTTTCAGCATAGGTCAGCCATGAAGACTTGCCAGCACCAGCGGTTGCACATTTAACGCGACATTCAGAACACTGATGACCGGGTTTACAGGTCGATATCCCACGCCGGGTTTTCCGGGAATCTGAGCACCAGAAAATCCAGCATGCTGCGCAATGCCGCCGGCATGTGCTTGCGCGAGGCATAGACCGCGTAGATGTTCATCTGCCGGGGTTCGGCGTCGGGCAGCAAGCGAATCAACTCACCTGCGTGAATGTGCACCCCGGCCTGATAGGTCGGCAGCATCGCCACCCCCGCACCGGCCAACGTCGCTCGCAACAGCGTGCTTGCTTCGTTGGCGCTGATATTGCCCTGAACCGGCACCGAGACGGGCTCGCCGTCCTCTTCGAAATGCCACAGGCTTTTGCCGAAGTAGGAGTGAGTGAGGCAGTTGTGTCGACTCAGCTCTTCAACCCGCTGTGGCGCCGGATGTGCTTGCAGATAATCCGGGGCCGCGCAGACCACCGAGCGGCAAACGGTCAGGCGCCGGGCGATCAGGTTCGGATCGAGGTCATTGCTGGTGCGGATCGCCAGATCGATGCGCTCATCCACCAGATTCACCGTGCGATCGAGCATCTGCATATCGATGCTGACGCCGGGGTAGCGCTTGACGTACGCCGCCATCGCATCGGCCAGTTGCGCCTGGCCGAACGAGGTGCTGACGCTGATCCGCAGCAGTCCGCGCGGGGCGTCGTGGGGTTCGCTCACGGCGGCCTGCATATCGCTCGACAGTTCAATCATCTGCCGGCAGCGCGGCAGGATTTCACTGCCGGCGGCCGTCAGACTCAACTTGCGTGTGGTGCGGTGCATCAGGCGTGCGCCGACCCAGTCTTCCAGCTCGGCCAGATAACGCGATACCACCGGGCGTGAAAGGTCCAGGTGATCGGCCGCTGCCGACTGACTGCCCAGGTCCACCACCGTGACAAACACCCGCATTGCTTGGAGACGATCCATGATTTGCCCGCTTTCAGAAACAAACTATGTCCAAGCATCGCATTTTTTGTACTGACTCAGGCAACTAAGCTCTGTCCCCTCGCCAGACACGGCATTCGGACACCGGAGCAACAGATGATCGGTTTCACCGCAATCAAACGCGTTTTACTCGCCACCGCTTCCCTCGGTTTTGCTGCCCACGCAGCGGCTGCCAACCTGACCCTCGATGTCTACAACCCGGGCACCAACGCCATTTTTCCGGTGACCTCGGTGCTGGTCAGCGGCGCAAAAGACGCAATCCTGGTCGATGCACAATTCGGTAAATCCCAGGCCGAGCAAGTGGTGGAAAAGATCCGCGCCAGCGGCAAGCATCTGACCACCATTTACATCAGCCACGGTGACCCGGATTACTACTTCGGCCTCGACACCCTGACCAAAGCCTTCCCCGATGCAAAGGTGCTGGCTTCGCAGCCGACCGTTGATCACATCAACAAAACCGTCGAAGGCAAACTGGCGTTCTGGGGCCCGAAAATGGGCGCCGACGTACCGGCGAAAACCATCGTGCCGGGCGTGCTCAAGGGCGACAGCCTGATGCTCGAAGGGCAGAAGTTGCAGGTGATCGGTCTTGCGGGCAAACAACCGGATCGCAGCTTTGTGTGGATTCCATCGCTTAAAGCCGTGGTTGGTGGCGTTGTCGTTGCCGAGAACATCCACGTGTGGATGGCCGACACCCAGACCGCACAATCCCACGCTGACTGGCTGGAAACCCTGCACTCGATCGAAACCCTGAAGCCGAACACCGTGGTGCCGGGTCATTACCTGGGTAACAGCAGCCGTTCGCTGACCAGCGTGAAATTCACCGCCGATTACATCAAGGCGTTCGACGCAGAAACCCTCAAGGCCAAGGATTCCGCCGCCCTGATCGCGGCAATGAAAAAGCGCTACCCGAAGCTGGGCGAGGAAAGCTCGCTGGAGCTGAGCGCCAAAGTCGCCAAAGGCGAAATGCAGTGGTAACCCGATTCTGAAAACGCAGCACTCTCAAGCCAACTGGAGAATGTCATGAGCAAGATCGCAATCATCGGTGCCACCGGTCGTGCCGGTAGCCAACTGCTGGAAGAAGCCCTGCGTCGCGGCCACAGCGTTACCGCCATCGCCCGGGACACCTCGAAGATCGGCGGCCGTGCCGGTGTGGTCAGCCAGAATGTCGATGTGCTGGATTCGGTGGCGCTGCAAGCGGCGGTGGCGGGGCATGATGTGGTGATCACCGCCGCGCATTTCGCGACGGTGCCGGCCAGCGCGATTGTCGGGCCAGTGAAGCAGGCGGGTGTGAAACGCCTGTTGGTGGTCGGCGGTGCCGGTTCGCTGTTGTTGCCGGACGACACTCGGGTTATCGACAGCGCAGGTTTCCCGGCCGAGTACAAAACCGAGGCCAGCGCCGGTGCGGCGTTTCTTGAGGCGTTGCGTCAGGAAAAGGAATTGGACTGGAGTTTTCTGTCGCCGTCGGCGGAGTTTGTCGAAGGTGAGCGCAGCGGTACGTTCCGTGTCGGCAAGGATTATTTGCTGGTGAGTGGAGAAGGGCGCAGCTGGATCACTTTTGCCGATTACGCGATTGCGTTGATCGACGAAGTGGAAGCGCCGAAGCATTCGCGGCAGCGGTTTACGGTCGGGTACTGACAGCCCCCCTCACCCCAGCCCTCTCCCGGAGGGAGAGGGAGCCGACCGAGGTGTCTTGCGGGATACATCGACCTGAAAGATCGAGTCGATTATGGATTCGGCAGAGGGAGCCGACCGAGGTGTCTTGCGGGATACATCGACCTGAGGGATCGAGCCGATTATGGATTCGGCAGAGCACGTTCAGGTCGGCGTACTTCTTGAGCATCCCCCGATCGGTCCCCTCTCCTTCGGGAGAGGGCTAGGGTGAGGGGAAAGGCCTCAACGCAAATGCGCCTGCTCCACCAGCCAGATCATCAACTCCTCCAGCAGCGGCGACGGTTCTCCGCCCTGCGGCACCACCACGTAATACGCCAATCCCGTCTTCACCTTCAGCTCGAACGGCATCACCAGTCTTTCGGCGCGCAGGTCGTCGCCGATCAACGACCAGTCCCCGATCGCCACCCCCGTCCCGTGCGACGCCATCGACATTGCCTGATCCAGCGTCTCGAAATGCTGGCCCGTGTTGACGTTGTTCAATTGCTGCTCGGCGGCGGTCAGCCACGCCGTCCAGTCCTGGGTGTCGCGGGTCGGATGCAGCAGCAGATGGTGTTGCAGATCCGCCGGTGTGGCTAACGCCGGTGGGCCTTGCAATAGCGCGGGCGAACAGACCGGTGTCAGTTGCTCATCGAACAGATGCAGGGCGGTCGATGAGTTGTCCGGTGGCGTGCCATAAATGACGGCGGCATCGAATGGCTCACGCGCAAAATCCACGCCGTGGGCCAGGGTGGTGGTCAGTTTGACCGGTACATCCGGGCGCTCTTTCTGCCATTGCAACAGGCGCGGCACCAGCCAGCGCATCACACAGCTTGGGGCCTTGATTTGCAGGGTTTCACGCTTGAGGCCGATCTGCTCGGTGGCTTCGCTGATCAAGCCGAACACCTTTTCCACGCGCGGCAGCCATTCGCGACCTTCGGCCGTCAGTTCCAGACCACGGGCTTGGCGGATAAACAATTCATAACCCAGATGATCCTCAAGCCCGGCGATCTGCCGGCTCACCGCACCCTGGGTGATGTGCAACTGCTCGGCCGCCCGGGTGAAGTTGCAGCACTGCGCGGTAATCAGAAAGGTATGCAGCGCGGGCAAGGGTGGCATTCGTTTCATGGCGATCCGAGGTATGACGTGAGGACATGGCTAGTATGATTTTTTATCCATTGTTGCGGCTAGGTGTCGCCCGTTCCAATGAGGCCATCCCTGGGCTTGCCCGCGCATCATAAACACAGCGCAGGCCCGGCGTCTCAAACGAACAAGAAGGGCAATGACATGGCGACGTGTGGCGAAGTACTGGTCAAGTTACTCGAAGGTTACGGGGTCGAGCAGGTGTTCGGCATTCCCGGGGTGCATACCGTGGAGCTGTATCGCGGGCTGGCCCGTTCGAGCATCAACCATGTCACGCCACGGCATGAGCAGGGCGCCGGGTTCATGGCCGACGGCTACGCGCGCACCAGTGGCAAGCCGGGCGTGTGCTTCATCATTACCGGCCCGGGCATGACCAACATCACCACGGCGATGGGCCAGGCTTACGCCGACTCGATCCCGATGCTGGTGATCTCCAGCGTGCAGTCGCGCAGTCAGTTGGGCGGCGGTCGCGGCAAGCTCCACGAATTGCCGAACCAGAGCGCGCTGGTCGCTGGCGTCGCGGCGTTCTCCCATACCTTGATGTCGGCGGCGGAATTGCCGGTTGTTTTGGCTCGCGCCTTCGCCCTGTTCCAGGCCGGTCGTCCGCGTCCGGTGCACATTGAAATTCCGCTGGACGTGCTGGTGGAAAACGCCGATGAGCTGCTCGCCAGCATCCCGGTCAATATCGATCGCGCCGGAGCCGCCCCAGCCGCTGTGAGCCGCATGACCGAGCTGCTCGCCGGCGCACAGCGTCCGCTGATCCTCGCCGGTGGCGGTGCCATCGATGCCGCCGCCGAGCTGACTGAACTGGCCGAACTGCTCGACGCCCCTGTCGCGCTGACCATCAACGCCAAAGGCATGTTGCCGTCCAGCCATCCGCTGTTGATCGGATCGACGCAGAGTCTGGTTGCGACCCGCGCACTGGTCGCCGATGCCGACGTGGTGTTGGCGATCGGCACCGAACTGGCCGAGACCGATTACGACGTCACTTTCGCCGGCGGTTTCGAGATTCCCGGCAAGCTGCTGCGCATCGACATCGACGCCGATCAGACCGTGCGCAACTATCCGCCGCATGTGGCGCTGGTCGCCGATTCGCGCAACGCCGCACAAGCGCTGCTCAGCGCGTTGTCGCACAAGTCCTTGGCCGAGCGGCGCAACGATTGGGGGCAGGTGCGTGCTGCGCGTCTGCGCGATGATCTGGCCGCCACTTGGGATGCACCGACGCTGGCTCAGACCCGGTTCCTCGAAACCGTTCTGCACGAATTGCCGGACGCCGTGTTCGTCGGCGATTCCACGCAACCGGTGTACACCGGCAACCTCACCTTCAACCCGGAGCGCCCGCGCCGCTGGTTCAACTCGTCCACCGGTTACGGCACCCTCGGCTACGCCTTGCCGGCGGCCATCGGTGCATGGCTCGGTGGCCATTCCGACAAAGGTGCGCGCCCGCCAGTGGTGTGCCTGATCGGCGACGGTGGTTTGCAATTCACCCTGCCGGAACTGGCCAGCGCTGTCGAAGCGCGCACGCCGGTGATCGTCCTGCTGTGGAATAACCAGGGTTACGAAGAGATCAAGAAGTACATGGTCAACCGCGCCATTGAACCGGTCGGTGTCGACATCTACACACCGGACTTCATCGGTGTGGCCAAGGCCCTGGGTTGCGCGGCTGAAGCGATCAGCTCGGTTGAACAACTGCGCGCTGCGCTGCGTGCCGCAACCGACCGCCAAGGCCCGACCGTGATTGAAATCGATCAGAACCGCTGGATGCAGGCGGTGGCCAAATGATCAATTTCCCCACCACACTCGATGGCCTCTACATCAACGGCCAATGGTCCGCCGGCCGCGAGCATTTGCGGGTGATCAACCCAGCCACTGAAGCGCTGCTGACCACGGTCAATGGCGGTGATGAGCTGGCGGTCGAACACGCGGTGACCGCGGCCGTCGAAGCGTTCAAGGATTGGTCGAAAACCACCGGCGCCGAGCGTGGCGCGATCCTGCGCAACATCGCCAATGGCGTGCGTAACGGTCGTGACCACTTGATGAAATTGCAGTCGAGCAACAACGGTAAACCGCAATTCGAAGCGGCCATCGATGTCGACGATGTGATCGCCACGTTCGAGTATTACGCCGAGTTGGCCGAAGGCCTCGATGGCAAACAGGACAGCAATGTGCCGCTGCCCAGCGATGATTTCAGCGCACGCCTGCGTCGCGAGCCGTGCGGCGTGGTCGGGCTGATCGTGCCGTGGAATTTCCCGATGGTCACCACTGCCTGGAAGCTCGCGCCAGCCCTGGCTGCCGGTTGCTGCGTGGTGCTCAAGCCGTCGGAAGTCACGCCGCTGCCGGAGCTGGAACTGGCGGCGATCATTGCTGAATCCGGCCTGCCCAAAGGCGTGTTCAACGTGGTCTGCGGTACCGGGCTGGCGGTCGGTGCGCCGCTGTCGGCGGATCCGCGTATCGCCAAGATTTCCTTCACCGGCAGCAACGCCGTCGGTGTGCAGGTGATGCAGCGCGCCGCCGAAACCGTGAAAGGCGTGAGCCTGGAGCTGGGCGGTAAATCCTCGCTGTTGGTGCTCGAAGATGCCGATCTCGATCTGGCGGTGGAGCTGGCGTGCGGTGGCGGTTTCTTTAACGCCGGGCAAATGTGTTCAGCCACCAGCCGCGTATTGGTCGCCGATGAACTGGCGGATGAGTTTCTCCTGCGTCTGAAGGCCCGTGCGGAAAAAATCCGTGTGGCCGAACCGTTTGATCCGGACGTGGAAATGGGCGCTTTGGTCAATCAGGCGCAGTACCAGCGCGTGCTGGGCCACATCGACCGAGGGTTGAGTGCCGGGGCGAAGCTGATTTGCGGCGGCAATCGTCCCGCCGATCTACCGCGCGGCTATTTTTTGCAGCCGACGATCTTCACCGACGTGCCCCTCGACAGTGCGTTGTGGTGTGAAGAGATTTTCGGCCCGGTGTTGTGCGTGCGCAGTTTCAGCAGTGAAGCCGAGGCAATCGCGCTGGCCAACGACAGTCAGTTCGGTCTGGTCGCCAGTGTGGTGACGCGTAACACCGAGACCGCTGACCGTGTCGCCAACGCCCTGCAGGCGGGGCTGGTGTGGCTCAACGCGCCGCAAGTGATCTTCCCGCAAACGGCGTGGGGCGGTTACAAGCAGAGCAGCATCGGCCGCGAATTGGGCCCATGGGGGCTGGCGGCGTTTCAGGAAATCAAACACGTGATCCGGGCGCTCTGAACGCCCGAAAAAGGTGAGCGCATGCCTCGCAACGAGGCATGCGTCGGCGTCATGGCTTCAATGAGTTTTTATCGATAGTCAGGTGTTTTGCACGACCTCAGGATGAACCCGTCGGCAGCGCTCAAGCCCTTTGAAAACGGGGCTTTGAGCCGAACCGGCCGCGCGGATGCAACGGTTGCGACCAACCTCATACTTAAAAGAACAAAGGGAGTCCTTCATGGGCGAGCACGATCTGAACAGGCGTCAATTCATTAAAACCGTCGGCGTGGCGTCCGTGGCCGCAGCGGCCATGAGCATGCCCTTCATCCGGGCCAGCGCCAGCGACACGCGTTTTGCCGGCAAGACTCTGCGTTTGCTGACCTGGTCGGATGACACCGGCCTCGCCGCACTGCGCAATATTGCCGCGACCTTCGAGGCCAAGACCGGTGCCAAGGTGATCGCCGACCGCACCGGCAGCACCTCGGAAATGGTCGCCAAACTCAAGGCCGGTGGTGACCGTCCGCAATACGACATCATCACCTTGGCCGGCGTCGGCGCCGAAGGCCTGGCCGCCGCCGGGCTGCTGGAAAAACCCGACCTCAACCGCATTCCCAATCTGGTCGACGTACCGGAAAAATACCGCACCGGGGCCAACGGTCACGGCATCGGTTATCTGCTGTGGTGCAACAGTCTGGTCTATAGCACCCGCACGTTGAAAGAAGCGCCGGACAGTTACGCCGCGTTGTGGGACGCCGATCTGGCGCCGAACATTTTCCTCCCGCCACCGAACTGGACCGAGGCGATGGACCTGATCATCATCGCCGCCAAACTGGCCGGTGGTGACGAGCACAACATCGAGCCGGGCTTCAAGAAACTCGCCGAACTCAAGGACCGCGTGATCACCCTGGGCGAGAACCCCAACCAGATTGCCGAGCTGTTCCGTACCGGTTCGCTGGACATGGGCGGCCTCTACGCCCCGGCGTTTTTCCCCAAGCAGATCCGCGATCCGAACTATGGTCTGGGCGCCACGTTCGGCATGAAGGAAGGTTTCTACACCGACCTGATGCTCTCGGTGATGCCGAAGAATCGTCCGGGCGATACCGATCTGGCTTACGCCTTTATCAACCACTCTCTCGACCCGCTGGTGCAGGGCAAGATGGCCGAAGACATCTTCAACGGCCCGGTCAACGCCAAGGCGATCATCTCTGCCGAAGCGCGCAAGAGCCCGTACATCCTGACGCCGGAGCAGATTGCCGAGAAGGCGATCATGCACGACAACGCCTTCCTGGCCACCGTGCATGACCAATGGATTCGTCGCTATACGGAAATCTTCTCTTCCTGATCCGAACACAAACCTTCAGAACACCGCAAACCCTTGTGGGAGCTGGCTTGCCAGCGATGACGGCCTTCCTGTCGACAATGATGTCACTGACAGATTGCTATCGCTGGCAAGCCAGCTCCCACAGGTTTCTCAGTGAATTTGAAGGTTGTGTTTGTCAGTTGTTCTTCCATTGACGAGATCATTGCTATGGAACATCAATCCCTGACCCAACCGGTTGGCGCCGGCGACGTGCGTCCGGCGCGCGGTATTTCGCCGACTGCCCGGGCGTGGTTTTTCCTCACCCCGTCGATGCTGTTTCTTGGTGTGCTGATTGCCGCGAGCCTGCTGGTGCTGCGCATGAGCGTTGGCACCAAAGGCGCGGAGTGGTCGGGTTTCAGCCTGGCCAGTTACGCGCAATTGCTCGAGCCCTATTACCTCAAATCCTTGCTGCTGACCCTGCGGCTGGCGCTGATCAGCGCGGTGATCGCCGTGGTGTTGGCGATCCCGGTGGCGTACACCATGTCGCGGCTGACTTCGCCCTTTCTGCGGCGGATTTTTCTCGCGGCGGTGCTGCTGCCATTACTGGTCAATCTGTTGCTGCAAAGCTACGGCTGGCTGGTGATTCTCGGCCCCGGCGGCATGTTGAACCAGGCGCTGATGGGCCTGGGTCTGATCAAGCGGCCGATCATGCTGCTGTACAACCAGAACGGTGTGTTGATGGGCCTGGTGCAGACGGCGTTTCCCCTCGCGGTGTTGCCGATTGCCAGCGCCATGCGCGGCGTCGCCCGCAGCTACGAAGAGGCCGCCGCCACCCTCGGTGCCAGCCGCTTCCAGGTGTTCCGCCAAGTGGTGTTGCCGATGAGCCTGCCGGGCATCATCACCGGCGCGACACTGGTGTTCGCCTACAACGCCAGCAGCTTTGTCGTGCCGTTACTGCTCGGTGGTCGGCGCGTGCCGATGCTCGCGGTGATGGTGCATGACCAGATCGCCCCGCTGATGAACTGGCCTGCCGCCTCCGCCGCCGGGGTGGTGCTGATCATCACCACACTGGCGATCATGACCCTGTCCGAATACATCACCGGCCGTCGTCGGCGTTTGCTGGAGGCTTCGCAATGAGTGTCCTGTTCAAGAAGCGTCAGTCGCTGTTGCCCGGCGACACGGGCAAGTTCGCCGGCATCCTTTCCGGGTTCATTCTGCTGCTGGCGGTGTTGCCGATCCTGACCATGATCGTGATGTCGTTCAGCGGTGCGTCGAACCTCGACTTCCCGCCGAGCAGCTACAGCCTGCAATGGTACAAAGCGGCCTGGCACACCTTTGTCTCGCCGGACGCCAGCGATGTGCTGAGCCTCGGCCAGGCCATGGGCACCAGCCTGCTGGTGGCTTGCCTGACCATGATCTTCGCCACGTTGATCGCGGTGCCGGCCGCTTATGCACTGACCCGTTGCGAATTCCGCGGCAAAGCCGTGGCGCTGCAACTGATGTCGCTGCCGCTGGTGTTTCCGATGGTGGTGTTGGGGCTGGCGTTACTGTTGGTGTTCGACAGCCTGCCGTTCCACATGACCACCTCGCGTCTGGTGATTGCCCACGTGATTTTGGCGTTGCCGTTCGTGGTGAAAAACTGCACCGCCGCGATGCTTTCCATCGGCAGCGAAGTCGAAGAAGCGGCGCAGATGCTCGGCGCCTCACCGTTGCGGGCGATTGTCGATGTGGTGGTGCCACTGATGAAGTCGGGGATTCTGGCGGGCATGCTGCTGGCGTTCATCGTTTCGTTCAACGAATTCACCGTGACCTATTTCCTCTACACCATCGACGTCATGACCGTGCCGATCTGGATGTACAGCCGCACCGTGTCATCGCTCGACCCTACCGTGTTCTCGTTTGCCGTGCTGATCGTGCTGATCGACTTCGTCCTGATCTGGGCGCTGGAGAAGCTGGTGGGCGAGGGCGGCGTTTCCTTTTGATTTGAGGTGCAACATGACTGGTCTGATTCTGGAAAACGTCGAGAAATTCTACGGCTCGGCTTGCGCGGTCAAAGACGTCAATCTGCATTTGCCGGAAGGCAAACTGGTGTGTTTTCTAGGCCCTTCGGGCTGCGGCAAAACCACTTTGCTGCGGATGATCGCCGGGCTGGAAACCCTCACCAGCGGCGAGATTCGTCTGGACGGCGAAAACATCGCCCACACCCCGGCGCACCTGCGCAACTTCGGCATGGTGTTCCAGTCGCTGGCGCTGTTCCCGCACATGACTGTCGGCGAAAACATCGCTTACCCGCTGAAACTGCGCGGCGTCAGCAAGGCCGATCAGCAGGCACGGGTGGTTGAACTGCTTGAGCTGATCCAGTTGCAGGCGATGATCGACCGTCCGGTGGCCAAACTCTCCGGCGGCCAACGCCAACGCGTGGCGATTGCCCGGGCGATTGCCTCGCATCCGAAAATCCTCTTGCTCGACGAACCGCTGTCGGCGCTCGACGCCAAGCTGCGCGAATCGATGCAGGTGGAAATCCGCCAACTGCAACAACGCCTGAACATCACCACGATCATGGTCACCCACGATCAGCGCGAAGCGATGACCATGGCCGACATCGTCGTGGTGCTGGGCGAGCACAAGGTGCAGCAGGTCGGTACGCCGATTGAAATCTACCGGCATCCGGCCAACGAATTCGTCGCTGACTTCATCGGTTCGGGCAACATTTTCCCGGCCACCGCGCTGGGCGACGGCATGGTCAGTTTGCCGGGTGGTGACGCATTGCAAGTGCCGATCTGCAACAGCATCGTGGTCGGGCAGAAGTTGAAAATGCTGATTCGTCCGGAAGACCTGCAACTGTCGCCAGCGCAGGCAACAGCGGGCAACCGGTTGCTGGGCAAAGTGACGTTTGTGCGCGATATCGGCGCGACCATCGAAACCACGGTGGAGTGTTCGGGGGTGACGTTTACGGCGTTGAGTACACCGTGTCAGGGGATCGGCTTGGGGATCGGGCATCCGGTGTCGGTGACGTTGCCGGTGGAGGCGTGTCGGGTGTTGGGGGCTTGATCCGAGTTTGATGTCGGCCTTGCCGACGCCATCGCGAGCAGGCTCACTCCTACAGGGGGAACGCATTCCAAATGTAGGAGTGAGCCTGCTCGCGATAGGGTCATAAGCCTCACTGCGGATTCTGGATCAGACCGACTGCCGCAACCGCGCCAGATCCCTTAACGGCGGCGCACCAAACAAGCGGCTGTACTCACGGCTGAACTGCGACGGACTCTCATACCCCACCCGATACCCCGCCGCCGAAGCCTCCAGCCCTTCGGCCAGCATCAAGCGCCGCGCCTCTTGCAGGCGCAATTGCTTCTGATACTGCAACGGACTCATCGCCGTCATCGCCTTGAAGCGGTGATGCAATGTCGACACGCTGAGGTTCACTTCTTTGGCCAGATCATCAATGCGTAGCGGTTGTTCGAAGTTGCCGTTGAGCCATTTGATCGCTTGGCTGATGCGATGGCTCTGGCTGTTGGCAATCGCGATTTCATACAAACGATGGCCCTGCGGACTGCGCAGCAGGCGATAGAGGATCTCCCGGCGAATCAGCGGCGCGAGCATGGCGATGTCTTTTGGCGCATCGAGCAAACGCGCCAGGCGCAGCACGGCGTCGAGCATGGCGCTGTCGATTTTTTCGACGTACAAACCGCGTCCGGTCGGGCGGGTCGGCACGCCCAGGGGACCAGCGTCGGCGATGAGCGCGGTGATTTCCGCCGGGTCGATATCCAGGCGCACGGCGAGGATGGGATCTTGCGGTGAGACATTGACCACGCGCCCGCTCAACGGCATCGATACCGAGACCACCAGGTAATTCAGTGGGTCGTAATTGAAGAACTCATCCGCCAGTCGCACCTCTTTACGGCCCTGGGCCATGATGCACAGCGCCGGTTGCGCCAGTACCGGGGCGAAGTCGTGGGATCGGGTATGGCGTGACATGAACAGCGAACCGACAGCGGTGGCGTAACTACCATCGTCCGTGGTGTTGCGGCGGATGATCGCCGCGAGTTCCGCGCGCTGCTTTTCCATGTCTGCGGTGGGTTCGGCTTGAAAACGATCGAATGACGTCATGCACGGCATCCTCGGCAAGGGAGGTGGAATGGAGCAGAGCATATGTTTGTGCAATCGAGAGCGGTAGACACATTCTGCGAAATGCTTGCCTGATTCTGCACGGGGTCGCTGATGTGCCCAGGCATAGCAGGACACAGGCCGCTTAACTTGCTTGAACCTCGTATGACAGCCATGTGACCGCAATTTACAGGTTGTTACAGGTCTTGCGTGCAGTCTCGCAGGATTGTGCAACGCGACGGCAGGAATCGACTAACGGCGTCTGGCGCGAGGCCCTTAACCTTTGATCCTGTCGCAGCCCGTCCGCTGGCTGCCACGCGACTCCCTGGGAGGGTTGAACAATGTCCAAGCAGATTCCCGTCAGTCATATGGCCTTCGTCCGAGCGCGTGCCGGGCGCTCGGCGGAACTCGGTGTACGCCTGAGCGCGCTGATCGAACCGTCCCGCGCCGCCCCCGGTTGCCTGAGCTTTGCCTTGCAGCATTCGCAGTGTGATCCCGAGTTGTGGCTGGTCTCCGGTTTCTGGAGCAATCAACAGATGATGACCGCGTACTTCAATAGTCCGTCGATGGAAATCTTCGCCGAGCTGGTGCAGGAGCTGGTGGTCAACAGTCTGGATTTCCACACTTTCAAAGAAGTCTCTGCGGCGCAGGCTCTCGGCCAGTGTTCGGCACCGGTACACAAACTCGCCGGTTGAGGGTTTAATGTCCGGCTTATTTGTCTGAGCCGGGATGTGTGACATGGCACGTAAAGAGTTCGAACACTTCGAAGCAGTCTCCGCAGTCGTCCCCGTCGAGTTGGGTGGCAACAAGGGCTATCACGCGGCAATCGCGGTCAAGGCTCTGGTCGATGGCGGTGCACCACGCTTTCACAAACTGCTGGATGATCAGGTTTTCCCCGGCGCCATCGCTGCCGATGAGGCGGCCATCAATGAGCTGGACAGCCTCAAGGGCGTCACTGAAGACGCCGAGCTGATCTGGTAATCAGTTACTTGACGGCACCCGGTCGCCACATCTTGAACAGGGCTTCAGGCCCCAACTGGAAGTAATCCGCCGGCCCGCCGCCGCGCAGAATCGGTTCTGCCGCGGCGGTGTCGTAAATCCCATCCTTCAACAACCACTTGGCGATATGCACGGCGACCACTTCGCCGAGGATCAGCCAGCTCGGCACCGTCTCGCCATCGGCGCGCTGCAACTGAATGATCTGGGTGACCTTGCACTCGAAGGACACCGGGCTTTCGGCGACCCGTGGCACTGAAATCACCTTTGACGCCACCGTCGTCAGTCCTGCCAATTCAAACTCGTTGACCTCAGGCGCGACCATCGCACAGCTCTGATTCATCTGCTCGGCCAGCGGGCGGGTGGCGAGGTTCCAGACGAACTCGCCAGTCTGTTCGATGTTGTTCAGGCTGTCTTTGCGCCCGACGCTGGAAAAACCAATGATCGGTGGAATGTAGTTGAAGGCGTTGAAGAAACTGTACGGCGCCAGGTTCAACTGGCCGTTGGCATCCTGTGAAGAGATCCAGCCGATAGGGCGGGGGCCGACGATGGCGTTGAACGGATCGTGGGGCAGGCCGTGGCCGTTGGCGGGTTCGTAGAAGTGGATGTCATCGGGCATGGAGGGTGGTCCTGAGGCTGCGTTCTAATGACGCCATAGTGCAAGGCCGCACCGCGTATTTCCAGTCTGACGCCGATCCTTTAGGGGATATTTGTCATGCCTCAGACATGACTAAGCCCGGCCGAGGCCGGGCTGTAGAGGGATTGCCGAGTGTTAGCTGATCGCTGCAGCAGTACCGGTTTTGTCGAAGCCATCGGCAGCGACGGTTTTGCCGATGTTGGTTTTATCAAAGCCATCAGCGGCGTATGTACCCGAGTGGCTGGTTTCAATGGCCGCGCTGGCGCCGGAAATGAAGTCGGCGGATTTGGTTTTGTCCGAGCCGTCGGCAGCGAAGGTGTTGGCGGCCAGTACGGACAGGGTCAGGGCGAGGATCAGTTTGGTTTTCATGGTTGTTGCTCCAGATTCGTTGGCGGGTGTGTCTTGCATGGGTTCCATGCTACGCCAACTAAATTGATTAAAAATCGCAAAATAATGCTAAAAACAATCGATTAACTAGATGTTAAGGGCGACGCATTAATTGGCTTCCATCATCAGGAGCGAACGTCGCGCAGGTAATCGATCAGGTGAGCACAGGATGCAGAGGCAGCATTAACCGGTGATTAATCGGCCATAAAACAAAAATCGCAGCCCCGACAGCCTCCTGTAGGAGCTGCCGAAGGCTGCGATCTTTTGATCTTGCGTAACTATCAGTCAGTCACGATCCGCGAATGTTTCTGGGTGTCTTTCATGGTGATGTACACCAGCAACGACACTGCGATGCATGCGGTCACGTACCAGTAGTAGCCGGTTTCCATGCCAATGCTCTTGAACCACAGCGCGATGTATTCGGCGGTGCCACCGAAGATCGACACGGTCAGTGCGTACGGCAGGCCGACGCCCAGGGCGCGGATTTCGGTCGGGAACAGTTCGGCTTTCACCACTGCGTTGATCGAGGTGTAGCCACTGACAATGATCAGCGCCGCCATGATCAGGAAAAACGCACCCCACCAGGTCTGGATGGTGTGCAGGGTCATCAGGATCGGTACGGTGAAGATCGTCCCCAACACGCCGAAGGCGATCAGGATCGGACGACGGCCGATTTTATCGGACAGGCCACCGATGATCGGTTGCAGGCACATGAACAGGAACAGCGTGGCCGCAGAAATGGTGGTCGAGTCGGAGATGCTCATGCCGACGGTGTTCACCAGGTATTTCTGCATGTAGGTGGTGTAGGTGTAGAACGCCAGCGTACCGCCCATGGTCAGGCCGACCACGGTCAACAGTTCTTTGGGGTGACGCATCAAGGTGCGCATGGCGCTTTCCTTGGCTTTCTCTTTTTTGGTGAACGATTCGGTCTCTTCCATACCGCGACGCAGGTACAGCGCAACGACTGCGCACAGTGCGCCGATGGCGAACGGGATACGCCAGCCCCACGCATACAGCTCTTCGGTGGTGAGGAAGTTCTGCAGCACGATCAGTACGCCGAGGGCGATGAGCTGGCCGGAGATCAGCGTCACGTACTGGAAGCTGGAGAAAAAGCCGCGACGTTCCTTGGTCGCCATCTCGGACAGGTAAGTCGCCGAGGTGCCGTACTCGCCTCCGACCGACAGGCCTTGCAGCAAGCGAGCGAACACCAGGAGGATCGGCGCGCCGACACCGATGGTTTCATAACCTGGGCTCAGGGCGATGATCAACGAGCCGAAGCACATCAGGTAAACCGAGGCCATCAGCGCTTTCTTGCGTCCGACCTTATCGGCATAAAGCCCCATCAGCCAGCCGCCGATCGGGCGCATCAAAAAGCCCACGGCGAAGATCGCGGCGGTGTTCAGCAGTTGGGCGGTGGTGTCGCCTTTGGGGAAGAAGGCTTTGGCGAAGTACAGCGAGAAGGCGGCATACACGTACCAGTCGTACCACTCGACCATGTTGCCGACGGAACCGCTGAAGATCGATTTGATCCGGCTGGCGGTGGTTCTTTCTTTGGCCGGCATGGCAGCCGACCCAAGTGGCAGGGCGTTGGAGTTATCCATTGAAGGATCCTTCGTATAATTGTTTTTGTGGAGCGCGTCGAAACGCAGCCTGCGAGGGCTATAGCAGGAGCTGTGCCAACGGGGGGACGCCCGGTTTAGAGGGGCCGGGGAGATCGAGTGAGCGGAAATCCGCTTATGGCTGGATTGTGGTGAGCGGAAAATTGCTCATTCAGGCAGATGGATAATGGTTGGCTGTAACAGACCCTTCGCGAGCAGGCCATCAGCGACAACGAAAAACTCAGCTGTCCGGAACAAACATCTCCCGACTCAACCCATGCCGCTGCATCTTTTCATTGAAGGTGCGACGCGGCAGTTGCAGCTCTTCAAGCACCGCTTTCACGTCGCCTTTGTGCCGGGTCAGCGCCGCACGCAAGCATTGCGCTTCAAACGCCTCTTGCTGCGCCGCCAGCGACTGGCCCGGATCAATCCCCGGCGCCGGTTCATCCAGCCCCAGCACCTGGCGTTCGGCGACGTTCGCCAGTTCGCGCACATTGCCCGGCCAGTCATGGCTGAGCAGGTGACTCAACTGCGCACCCGTCAACGGTGGGAAGGTGCGGCCAAGACGCTGAGCCGCGCTCTGGGCAAAGTTTTCGAACAGTAACGGAATGTCTTCGCGACGCTCACGCAGCGGCGGCAAACGCAGCTCGGCGACGTTCAAGCGATACGCCAGGTCTTCACGAAAACGTCCGGCCCGCGCTTCGTCGAGCAGGTCGGGTTTGGTCGCCGCGACGATGCGCAAATCCACCCGAATACTCTGGTTCGAACCCAGGCGTTCAAGCTTCTGCTCTTGCAACACCCGCAGCAGTTTGACCTGCTGGGCCAGCGGCATGCTTTCGATTTCATCGAGAAACAGCGTGCCGCCATCGGCATATTCCAGCTTGCCGATGCGCTTGCCAGAGGCACCGGTAAACGCGCCACTTTCATGGCCGAACAGTTCCGCTTCGAACAGCTGCTCAGGGATCGCCGCGCAGTTCAACGCCACGAACGGCTTGTCTGCACGCGGGCCGAAATCATGCAGGCAACGGGCAACCAGTTCCTTGCCGCTGCCGGTTTCGCCACGGATCAACACGTTGACCGGTAACGTCGCCAGATCCAGCACCTGCCGGCGCAAGGTCTGCAAACCACGGGACACGCCCAGCAGCGTCGCGTCGAGTCTGGCACGGTGGTCGGCCTGCTCGTGCAGGGCACGGTTTTCCAGAATCAGGCGGCGCTTTTCCAGTGCCCGGCGCAGGCTGCCGAGCAGGGTTTCCGGGCTGAAGGGTTTTTCCAGAAAGTCGTAGGCGCCATCGCGCATGGCTTCGACCGCCATCGGCACATCGCCGTGACCGGTGAGCAGGATCACCGGCAGATCGGCGTCTCGGCGCTGCACTTCGGCCAGCAGCTCCAGACCACTGAGGCCGGGCATGCGCACGTCGCTGACAATCACCCCGGGAAAGTGTGCGGGCAGGGCGGCGAGGCATTCTTCGGCGCGGCTGAACAGCTGCACGTCGAAGCCCGACAGGCTTAGCCATTGCTCGACTGCATTGCGAATGCTGCTTTCGTCATCGACCACCATCACCGAATTGAGCATCAGATGTGTGCCTCCAGATCGATTGGCAAGGTCAGGGCGAACACCGCGCCGTTCTCGCCATTTTCCACACTCAGGCGTCCACCGGATTCATGGATGATGGCGAACGACACCGCCAACCCCAGGCCCAGTCCGTCACCCACAGGTTTAGTGGTGAAGAACGGATCGAACACCTGACCCAGATGTTCTTCGGCGATGCCGCCGCCATTGTCGCTGATGCTCAGCCGCCATAGTTGTTCATCGGCTTGCAGACGGATTTCCAGACGTTTGCACGGTTTGCCCTGCATCGCATCAAGGGCATTGCGCAGCAGGTTGATCAGCACTTGTTCCAGGCGGATCGCGTCACCGCGTACCCACGCCGGACGCGTCAGGTGCAGCACCAGACTGACCTGTTCGTCACGCAGTCGCGCATCAAGCAGTTGCAAGGATTGATCAACCACGGTCGCCAGATCCAGACGCTCGCGCAAACCGCTGGGGCTCTTTCGCGCAAAGGTTTTCAGGTGACCGGTGAGGGCCGCCATGCGCGTGAGCATTTCGTCCACCGGTTTGAGTGCCTTGTAGGCATCATCGACGCGGCCATGGTCGAGCAGCAGGCGCAGGGTCGCCAGTTGCATGCGCTGGGCGGTCAGCGGTTGATTGATCTCGTGGGCGAGCGCGGCGGACATCTGGCCGAGTGCGGCGAGCTTGGCCGACTGCACCAGACCGTCCTGGGCGGTGCGCAGGTCGCGGGTGCGCTCCTCGACCAGCTGCTCCAGTTCTTCGCGGTTGCGTTGGCGGATTTTCGACAGCCGCCAGCGCTGATTGAGGAACAGCAGCAGAAACACCAGCGCCAGCCACACCCCGGCGGCTGCGAGGCCGGCGTTACGCAAGTCTTCGAAGGCCACTTGCGGACGGCGCAACAGGTGCAGCGTCCAGCCTTCGGCCGTCAGTGGCAGCGACTCCCAGAGATAGTCCGCCGTGCCTTGCGGGCCTTCGACCCGGCGCAGATCGCTGTTGTCATCGAAGCGGCGCAGTGACAGGTGGGTCAGTGGCTGCAGAGATTGCTTGTCGTACTGGCGCGTGGTTTTGATCTCTGCCAGATCGCTGGCACTCAACGGCCGCAACGCGCGATAGCGCCAGCCAGGCTGGTTGGCGATAAAGATGATGCCGCGCGCGTCGCTGACCAGCAGCGTGTCGCTGCCCTGGCTCCATTCGCGTTCCAGTTCGGGGAATTCCAGCTTGACCACCATCGCCCCGAGGAACTGCTCGTTATCACCGAGCACCGCACTGGACAGGAAATAACCGGGAATCCCGCTGGTCACACCGACCGCGTAGAAACGTCCGGTGCCTTGGGTGCGGGTCTGGCTGAAATAAGGACGAAAACCGTAATTGTGGCCGACATAGCTGCTCGGCAGGCGCCAGTTGCTGGCGGCCACGGCAAGGCCGGTGTGATCGAGCAGTTCAAGGGTCGAGGATTGCGCCGCACCGTTGATCTTTTCCAGCTTTAGATTCAGTGCGCGTTGCTGCTCGGCATCGACAGGGCCGGCCAGCGCCGAGCGTAACTGCGGGTCCAGTGCCAGCACGGCGGGGAGGGCGCGGTAGCGGTCGATCAGGGTGTGCAACGAATTGGCGTAGAGCGCCAATTGCTGGTTGGCGCGAGCGGCGTCTTCTTCCAGCGCCTGACGTTCGGCGTGGCGGATGGCGAGCGTTGCGGCAACCGCTGCGCCGGCGATGATCAGCAGGGTATACAACGACAGACGCAAGGTACGGGAAGTCGGCAGCATGCTGGGCAAACGGATGGCAGTCGGGCGGGCACGATAGCATGGGCGAGCGTGGCCCGGCGCGCTGTTCGGTCAGGCCATGGCGGTCACACGTATGTTTCGCCGACCGACACTCGACGAATGAATTTCGTCCGGGGTTTGGGCACGGGCCTTGGCCTCGGTTCTTCAATGATCGAGCGTTCCAGTTGTTGCAACCGGTCGTTGGCCTGGGCGGCCTCGCTGACAATGCCTGGCACGTTCTCAATGACACTCTTTGCCTTTTCCATCGCCTGGAACGGCGAGACATTGTCTTCCAGCAGGCTATAGAATTTGAGTTTCTGCTCGTTCGTAAGGGCCTTCAATCCTTCGTTGAAGGTATCTCGAGCGTCCTGAGAGTATTCCTTTAGGGTCTCGGGAAGGTTCTTGAGACCATTGAACACTTGTGCCCCTCCTCGAAGCAGATCTTTTCCTGCCTCCATCGCGCTGGAAACGGCATTGCCCGCCGCGCTCACGCGGTCCTTGAGCTCCTGGGTGTGCAGCGTTTGTGCAAGCTTCAAACCTTTCTTGAAAAAGTAATAACGCAGCAACGGGAAAACGATCGCACCGACGATCGCACCCACGCCTGTACCAATGGCATTGCCAATCCCCGGCACCGCCGTGCCAAGAACGCTGCCGATCGCGGCCCCTTTCCCCGCGCCATAAAACGCGGATTTGATCCCGTGCCTGGATTTGAGAAACTTGCCGAGCGTCATGTTCTTGCGCAGCTCTTCGATATCCGCGCCTTCGGGAATCAGTCCGTCGAATTCGGAAGTCAGATTGTGCAACTGATCTGTCGCGGTTTTGGCTTTGTCGAAGATGCCGACAGCTCTTTTCGCCAGATCGAAAAGGATCCTGGAAGTACCTGTCTGGTCGACATAAACCATGGGGTTTTTGCCGACAAATCCATACAGATTCAACCCGTCTACATCTCCCGCCGGGTCAGGGCTGACCCAGCGCTGCAACCACGGCGCGTAATAGCGTGCGCCGTAGTAATACAGACCGCTGATATCCAACTCCTTGCCCGAAAAGTGGATGAACCGGTAACCGACCTCGATTACTGATCTTGCGGCCATCCACGCGGTGGCGCCGAACGGATAATAGCCTTCGCTGCTGATGACCCGGGCGTCTTTATCCAGCTCCATGATGCAGGAACCCAAGTGGTCATCGAGGCTGTAGCGCAGTTGATCGTTTTCGATGTCCCGGGGCGGATTCTTTGCCCAATGCAGGCAGCGCGCACCGCCAACACTGATCACGTGCAGTTCTTCGCCGTTGTCCTTGTCGCGAATTTCCAGCCCCGGAAGGTAACGTACCTGATGGAAATGTTCGGCGCTGTCGCTGAAGGTTTCGTGGCGTTTGAACACTCGCACGCCCTGGCTGTAGTGGTAGTACTCGGCGTCATCGCGACCATCTTCTCGGGCAATCAGCGTTACGCTTTGCAGTTCGTCGCGGGCGCTCCATCGCATGGCCTGTCCCGGTTGCGTCACCTGCTGATTACCGTGGCGGTCGAACAGTTTCTCGAACTCCGGTGGCGGATCGCCCGGTTTCCAGCGCACGCCGCGGTTGCTGGTCGAGTCAATGCACATCTGGACAGTGTGACTGGCGCCATCGCGCACGTGGACAAGTTTTTCCAGATTGCCGCCAGCGTCGTAGGTGTAAGTCTGGGTGTAGTTGAGGCGGTTGTTCGGATCGGTCGGTTGAGGCAGGCCCGGAATGTCCGAGAGCGGGCCGTCGTCGTAACCGGTGGCGCTGGCCAGTCGATACAGTGAGTCATAGGTGAAATCGCGGTGGCCATCTACGAGCTGATTGGCGAACCAGGCCGGTTGAAAAACGTGGTCTTCAATGCGGATGATGTTGCCGACCGAGTCGTGGAAATATTCCAGACTTTGCAGCAGCGGGCCGGCGTCTTTCTGGTTGGACTGGGTGCGCAGCCGGCCATCGGCCTGATCGTAAGTCCAAAGGCTGCGCACTCCATTGCCGGCCTGCTGTTCGATGATCTGGTCGGCAGCGTTGTATTGTGCGTCGAGTAAAACTGCCTGCCAGTCGGACTGTCCACTGACTAGCAGTCGTACATGCTTGAGCTGACCGGCGAGGCCGTAGCGCGATTGCTGCCGATGCCCACCGGCATCGGTCTGTTCCAGCGTCGCGCCGAGGGGGCTTAACACTCGATGACTGGTGAACGCTTCAGCATCACGAAAGGTGCGGGTTTCTGTCAGCGGTTGGCCAGGCAGGGCGAAGCTGTCTGTACGCAGGGTGCCTGAACGGTCTTTCAACTCCCGCAACTGCCCACGCAGATTGTGTCCGGCGTCGGCCAAGCCATCGGCGTAGGTAAACGCATCGACGTCGGCCTCGTCGTTTTCCTCAACCGCTACCACGCGCAACTGATTGTGGAAGGTCGTGCGCCATTGGTTGCCGCGTTCATCCCAGCGTCTCAACGGTTCACCGGCGAGTCCCGGAAGACTCAGACGCCAGCCGGCGTCGACGCTGTCGGCCTTCAGTACGGCGCCGCCCAGACCGTAAACCGTGGTCAGGCTGGCAATCTCCAGGCGCGGATCCCATTGCGCCACCAGATGTCCATTCGCATCGTAATGCTGACGTGGGGTCTGCGGCACGGGCGTGTCTTCGTCATTGCTCCGCAAGTAAGCGACACTCCGCACCGCTAAACTACGAGGGTCGTATACGACCAGATCCGGTGTATGCAAGTGCACTGATCTACTCATGCGTTGACCTTGAAATTCGGTCATAAACGTCGAATCTGCTCATGTGCATTCCCCGTCACGGACTAGGCAGCTTTTTCCTGGCTGTATTGGCGATACTTTCCAAGTAGTTCGCGGCCTCGATTGGCTTGAGCAATACGTAGCGTTATGTCCTTCTGGATCTGGTCGCGGCGTATCGTACGGGCCTTGTCGGTGCCAACGCTGTCTTTTGCCAGGTCCAAGGCCAGATTGAGGGTGCCTGCCAAACCTTCGGAATAGAATTCGTTGATCTCAAGGTTGGCGAAGGCAGCGTTTACGTAGCTTCGATCCCGCTCCAGAAGTTTGATCATCAGAATGAGGCCATTGTCCAGGTCATCGATAGTCGTGCCCGGTATACCCAGCACCATCGCCGACGCTGCATCCTCTGCCGTTTGCCGGATTGCCAGAAGTTCACTTGCAGCGGGAACACCGGCTTTGCCAAGTGCGACCGACTCAGCGGCGTCAAACAACTTTTTCGCGCCTGCCGTGGTTCGAGGGTCATAGGGCTTGGCAGTTTTTTTCACGAAATGCAAAGGGCTGGTCAGCACGCTGATGTTAGCTTCGTTGTAGATGGCTTGAGGCTTGAGCTTTTGCGCGTCGGGCAAGATCGGGGTCGAGATCATTGTCGCTGAACCCACTTTGTCCATGATCTTTCCTGAGATAAAGCTGGCAAGCGAGCCGAGCAGCGGGATACCTGTCAGAGACTCTGTCCCTTTGGACGCTGCCGTTCCCACAAGACCTTTTGTCACTTGAAAGGCAGTAATGATCCCAGCCCGTTTTGTAATATCGCGGGCACTGAAAAGATTGTTTAACTGCTTATCAAGCGATTGCAATTCATTTCCCAAGATCTCCAATACGTTGGAGAACGCTTCGACATTCTGCTTTTCAATGGCGAGATCTTTTTTGGTGCCGTTGCCATCAATGAAAATCAGCGGATTGTTACTGACAAACCCATACAGATTCAGCCCGTCCACATCCCCCGCCGGGTCAGCACTTATCCAGCGCTGCAGCCATGGTGCGTAATAGCGTGCACCGTAGTAATACAACCCGCTGACATCCATCTCCTTGCCCGAATAACGAATGAACCGGTAACTGACCTCAATCAAGAACTTTGCAAGCATCCACGCCGTGGCGCCGAACGGGTAATAACCTTCCTGGCTGATGATCTCGGCGTTTTGGTCCAGCTCCATCGTGCAGGACCCCAGGTGATCCTCAAGGCTATAGCGCAGTTGATTGTCTTCGACGCCACGGGGCGGTTTTTTTGCCCAATGCAGGCAGCGCGCACTGCCCACACTGATGACATGCAGTTCTTCACCGTTGTCCTTGGTGCGAATCTCCAGTCCCGGCAGGTAGCGCACCTGATGAAAATGCTCGGTGGTGTCGGTGAAGGTTTCATGGCGTTTGAACACTCGCACGCCTTGGCTGTAACGGTAGTACTCGGCGTCATCGCGACCATTGCCGCGGGCAACCAGCGTGACGCTTTGCAGTTCGTCGCGCACGTTCCACTGCATGCCCTGCCCCGGTTGCACGGCCAGTTGATTGCCGTGAGGGTCGAACAGTGTGGCGAAGTCCGGTGGCGGATCGTTCGGTTTCCAGCGCACGCCGCGATTGCTGGCTGAATCAATGCACATCTGTACGGTACGGCTGGCGCCGCCGCGCACGTGAACCAGTGTTTCCAGATTGCCGCCCGCGTCGTAGGTGTAGGTCTGCGTGTAGTTGAGACGGTTGTTCGGATCGGTCGGCTTCGGCAGTCCCGGGAGATCCGAGAGCGGGCCGTCGTCGTAACCGGTAGCGGATTTCAGCCGGTAGAGTGAGTCGTAAGTGAAATCACGGTGGCCATCGACGAGCTGGTTGGCGAAATAAACCGGCTGGAAGGCATGGTCTTCGATGCGGGTGATGTTGCCGACGCGGTCATAGAAATACTCGAAATTCTGCAGCGCCGCACCGGTGTTTTTGCGACTGGACTGGGTGTGTAAACGACCGTCGGCCGGATCATATGTCCATTGGCTGCGCACGCCGTTGCCGGCCTGTTGTTCGATGATCTGGTCGGCGGCATTGTAGTGCGCATCGATTAAAACCGGCTGCCAGTCGGGCTGGCCCCTGACCCGTAGTTGCACATGTTTGAGATGGCCGGCGAGGCCGTAGCGCGACTGTTGCCGATGGCCACCTGCATCGGTCTGTTCCAGCTCGGCCCCCAAGGGACTGAATACCCGCTGACTGGTGAACGCTTCACTGTCGTGAAAGGTGCGGGTTTCGCTCAGTGGCTGGCCGGGCAGGGCGAAGCCGTTTGTGCGCAGCTTGCCTGAGCGGTCTTTTTGCTCCAGCAACTGTCCGCGCAGGTTGTGCCCGGCATCGGCGCTGGCGTCAGCATAAGTAAATACATCGACGTCGGCCTCGCCGTTTTCTTCGACCGCCACCGCGCGCAACTGATTGTCGAACGTCGTGCGCCATTGGTTGCCGCGTTCATCCCAGCGTCTCACCGGCTCGCCGGCCAGTCCCGGCAGGTTCAGGCGCCAGCCGGCGTCGACGCTGTCCGTTTTCACCGGTTCGCCGCTCAGTGAATAGACGGTGGCGAGGTTGGCTCGGGCGGTTGTGCCAAAAAGACGCGCATCCCATTTTTCAATGACCGCGCCCATCGCGTTGTAATACTGGCGAGCGATAAGAGCTTCCACTGCGGCGTCGGTGGTTGTGCGCAAACAGGCGATTTGTCTGACAGTCAGGCCTCTGCCATCCCATGCGACTATGTCTGGTGTGCGAGTCAAGGCGCGAGATTTCGTCATCGTTTAGCCGCGTGTTTCTGTTGTAGGTGTGCCGAGACTCTTGGCAGTAACTCGATCGTGCGATTCATCTTGGCCTGCACAGCCGTTTCAACCTGCGCCAGGCGATAGCGAGTGCCCTGTGCCGTTGCGATGTGTTCCCGACCGAGACCTTCCAGCTCTTGCAGCGCCAAGTCAGACAGCTCCTGGCGGGAAGTGAGGTAAGCGGCAGCCGATTCGATACCTTGCTTTACCAGATCCAGATCACGCTGCCCCAGCGAATCATTGAGTGCCTCGGTCACTTCGACACTCACACGGAAGAACGCCAGAAATTTTTCCAGATGCGTACCGCCCGTTCGTACATCAGCAGCTCCGATGACCCCTACGATCAATGTTTCCTTGTTTCCGTCAGTGGTGCGTGGGTCATATTTTGAAAGAACAGATTTGACTTTCGCCTTCCAGCTTTTGGGTTTGGCTTGTTCAGCCAGGCGGCCCTCGTCGTAATCTGTGTTATCAGGCAAAAGTTTATAACCAAAGGCATTTTCTTCACCGAGCTTGTCAATCTCGGCACCTGTCACGTCAGCGGCGACGGCTGCTGTGGCTACGCCAATAACCAACCCTGCGAGCGGGTTGGAAGTGGCAGCCGTTCCGACGACCGTACCTGCAGTGAACGCCGTAGCTGCGGTGATGGAGGAAGCCAGAACGTTGAGCAAGGTCAGGACAGCCCGCTGTCCGGCGGAGCGGTAGATATCCCTGGTGGAGTTCAAGTGGCTGAGTTGATAGATCGATGTGTCCAGTCTGCGCGTGACAGTAACAAGCAAATCTTCATAGTCTTTTACGACAGTTA
The DNA here is from genome assembly GCF_014472415.1 of Pseudomonas sp. N40(2020). Lineage (GTDB taxonomy): Bacteria > Pseudomonadota > Gammaproteobacteria > Pseudomonadales > Pseudomonadaceae > Aquipseudomonas. The sequence goes on along the minus strand of NZ_JACSZV010000009.1, from coordinate 55,614 downwards.
ATAACTCGGCAGATGTTCGCTGTTGCCCCTGAGCATCGAAATATCGCAGCGGATTATTGCCGACAAACCCATACAAATTCAGCCCGTCCACATCCCCTGCCGGGTCGGCGCTGATCCAGCGCTGCAGCCAGGGCGCGTAATACCGAGCACCGTAGTAATACAAGCCGCTGACATCCATTTCCTTGCCCGAATAACGAATGAATTTGTAACTCACCTCAATGGCCGATGCTGTGGCCATCCACGCCGTGGCGCCGAAGGGGTAATAGCCTTCGTGGCTGATCACCTGTGCGCTCTGATCCAGTTCCATGACGCAGGAACTCAGGTGATCGTCGAGGCTGTAGCGCAGCTGATTGTCGTCGATGCCGCGCGGCGGATTTTTTGCCCAGTGCAGGCAGCGTGCGTTGCCGACGCTGATGACGTGCAGTTCTTCGCCGTTGTCTTTGTTGCGAATCTCCAGGCCCGGCAAGTAGCGCACCTGATGAAAGTGTTCGGCGCTATCGGTAAAGAATTCATGCCGTTTGAACACCCGTGCGCCCTGGCTGTAGCGGTAATGTTCGGCATCGTCGCGACCGCCTTCGCGGTGGATCAGGGTCACGCCTTGCAGTTCGTCGCGAGCGTTCCATTGCAGGGGCTGGCCGGGTTGCAGTGCCAGCAAGTTGCCGTGGCGGTCAAACAAGGTGTCGAACACGGGATCGGGGTCGCCCGGTTTCCAGCGCACCCCGCGATTGCTCTGCGGATCAATGCGCATCTCCCGTGTCTGGTTGGCGCCAGCGCGTACGTGGCTCAACTCGATCAGGTTGCCACCGGAGTCGTAGTGGTACGTCTGGGTGTAGTTGAGGCGGTTGTTCGGGTCGCTCGGCTGCGGCAGTCCCGGAATGTCCGAGAGCGGGCCGTCGTCATAACCGCTGGCGCTGGTCAGTCGGTACAGCGAGTCGTAGGTGAACTCGCGGTGACCATCGACCAACTGGTTGGCGAAGTAAACCGGTTCGAAGGCGTGATCCTCAATACGCAGAAGGTTGCCGACACGGTCGTAAAAATATTCGAAGTCTTGCAGCACCGGTCCCGCGTCTTTGCGGCTGGACTGCGTGCGCAAGCGGCCATCGGCCGGGTCGTACGCCCAGTAGCTGCGCACATGGTTACCGGCCAGTTGCTCGATGATCTGTCCACTGGCGTTGTACTGCGCATCGAGCAACGGCGTTTGCCAGTCTGACTCGCCATTGACCAGCAGCTTCACCTGCTGAAGCTGCCCGGAGCGACCGTGGAACGATTGCTGGCGATGCCCGCCGGCGTCGATCTGTTCCAGCGTTGCGCCGAGGGCATTGAAAGACCGGCGACTGGTGAACGCTGCGCCATCGTGAAAAGTGCGGGTGTCTGCCAATGGCTGGCCGCCCAGGGCGAAGCTGTCCGTGCGCAGCGTACCGGAGCGATCTTGCTGCTCCAGCAACTGCCCGCGCAGATTGTATTGCTTGTCGGCGGTGGCATCGGCATAGGTAAAAAGATCGACGCCTGCTTCGCCGTTTTCCTCGAGCGCCACCACCCGCAACTGAGCGTCGAAAGTCGTGTGCCAATGGTTGCCGCGCGCGTCCCAGCGCTCCAGCGGTTCACCCGCCAGCCCTGGAAGATTCAGGCGCCAGCCGGCGTCGACACTGTCGACTTTCAGCACCTGGCTAGCCAACCCGTAAACCGTTGATAGGTTCGGCTCGGACAAGCGCGGATCCCATTGCGCCACGCTGCGTCCATTCACGTCGTGACGCTGACGGGTTATCAGCGCAGTCACGGGTTCACCGGCAACGCTGCGCAAATATTCGATCTGACGAACTGCCAGACCCCGTCCCTCACTCACCGTGAGTGAGGGCGTGCGCCAATGCACGGAGGCGTTCAACGCCGTGATGTCCGCTTCGGCGGCACCGGTTCAGCGGTGTCGTTGAAGTCTTCGCTGGCGTGGTACCACGGATGATAGGTCTCGCGGGAGAAGTCGCCCTTGGCGTTGAGCAACCGGATTACGCGCCCGAGGGCGTCATAGAACAGTTGATCAAAGTAACCCAGCGTCCGTAGCGAGATGTCGTTGACGTAACCGTGCCGATTGGTAAAAAACGGCCGGAACTGGCGCACCGCCAGACCTTTGTTGTTGTATTCGATGCGCGCGCTGACGCGCCACCGTGGATTGGCTTGTACTTCAACGAACTTGCCATCTTCAACGATCAGCGAGCCGTCGGTGTCCACCGCATAGGCCAGGCCGGGTTCAACCAACTGCTGGGATTGCAGCGCTCGACCAAAGCCGTCGACGCAGGCCTTGGTGATGTGGATCTGTGCAGGCACAGCGTCATCGGGGTAGCGGTCGGCGCTGAGGACGACGCTGTGTACCGGCTCGCGTCGGGTTGCTGCGATCGCCTCGCGCAAGTTCTGTTCTGTCGCCGTCAGGCTGCCGATTCGCGCGAGTCGCCGGCGGGCGCTGGCACGAATATGGCCGCTGGGCAGGAGGTAACCGTTGGCGATCCATTCGCCGCTGGCGCGGTTGTCGGGCGGGATCTGCCCCATCCAGCTGAACAAGTCCTTGCGCAAGGTGCTGGCGGCTTTTTGCAGCGCCTCTTGCGGATCGTCAATCGCGGTATCCGGGCGATGGTCCTCGGGTCGGCGGTATTCGCTCAACGGTTTGAAACCGGCAGGCATCCCGTTTTCCGTACCGTGGAAACTGGTGGCCAGTGGCTGGCCGGAGGGTTCGTAAATCGCCTCCTCGACATTCTCGTTGGCATCGATGATGCGCAGCGGTTGCAGCGCGTGGTAGTCGTATTCGACCTGGGTGGTGCAACCATCCGGCAACTCGACGCGGGTGATCGCCAGCCGAAAGTCGTCGTATTCGGCGCGGGTTACGCCATGGCTCGGGGTTTCGTGGTAGCCGTGTACCTGGTGAAACCCTTTGAGGTCGGCGTACTCGGCGTAGCCGAATGTCGACGACCATAGATTTTCTTCGTCATCGTCCGTCTCTACCTCAAACAGCAACGGCATGGCGGTGTAACCGATTTTTTTCAGTTCGACACGGATATCGAACGGCGGCGGCAGCACGTTGTAGGCGTCCAGTGCGGTCTTGTCCAACTGCGCCAATTCCAGTGGCCCGGCCAGTGCTTCGAACTCGGCGACACCGTCGTCCAGCGGCGAGCCGTCCGCCTGCAAATAACGCTGCACCGACTGTGTCGTCAGGACTCGTTGAGTGTTCCAGTGCGGCGAATCCTGATGCAAAGCCAGTTGCTCGAAACACACCTCACTCGCGGACATCCCCTCAGGCAGTGGGCCTTTTGGCAAGACCAGCGCGTTGCCACGCTGTTGCCACGGCAGGCCCAGTCGCCACTGTTGGGGATTACTGTCGAGGTTGATGTATCGCGCGCGGGTTTCGCTGATGTAGAAGGATTGCTGCGCCTCGTCATGGGCGTCGCGCCACCACTGTTGTTCATCGGGATCGGTGAATGGCGGGGTGTCCGAGTCGACAAGCCTGCGGGCGTAGCTCACGGCCAACGCATGGGTCGACAGACCGAAGTCGTTCCAGCGCAGATTGACCTCATGACGGCACAGCGGATCGTCGATAAACCGGTCGTACTGGTAGCTGATTTTTTCCAGTACCAGCGGCAGCAACACAGCGGCCGCATATGGCCCTTTGGGCCGGACTTCGCGCACCAGATAACGTAGCTCTTGCACCGCATAAGGCGTGGCAATGCCAGGCTCATCCATATCCGCATCGGCATAGGTTTCGATGCGGGTGATCGAGCCGACCAGCGCTCGGGATATCTGGTATTCACTGTCGGCGTCATGCGGCGCGATGGGCTCATCGATTTCGTCGCCGGCGTGGTAACGGCTGAACAGTGTGGTGCCCAGTGCGACGGCTTGCGCATCCTCATTGAAATAGCTATCACGCGCCCGATCCATTGACTGCCCGGTGTGGAACCAGGTGCAGACCCGAACCGGTTCGCTGAAGCCGACGTCATCATCGCCCGTGGCGCTTTCACTATCGGTTTGCTGCAACAGTCCGAAACCGCGGAACTCGCGTTCCTGGCCGTCGTAAACCCCTTCGCGCCAAGTGAAAGACTGGGTCAGGCAGTTGCCGGTGACTTCATCCAGTTGTTGTTGTTTTTTGACCACCGCCACCGGGAACGGCAAGTGCGAAACCGGCAGACGCTTGAGCTTGAGCATCCGCTGTTTTTCATCCAGCCATTCCTGGGCGGAACTGCGATAGACCACACTGGCGCTGCAACCCATGTTGTTGTTGCTGGCCGTCAGCAAATAGGGTTTGGCCGCGACGAAATCGTAGCGCCAGTGCTGCGGTGCGAGGTGCGGCACCGTCAGTATCAGGCTGGCACAGCCCAAACCTTGCAGGTCGGCGAAGCTCACCTGGCACAGGCGGTCATAACGCACACCTTGCGGCCAGGGCACGATCACCGGGATCTGTTCCAGCCCGTTGCCGCCGCGGTTCAGATAGATCTCGAACACATCGGACTTCAGATAGATCAGCGCCGGAGCCCCACAGCCATCGAGGTCGGCGAGGCGTACCCGCGATGAATCGAATTGCTCGTATGTGAAGGGCAGGTCACTGATCTTGCGACCTTCACCAAACCGGCCGTGGCCCAGGTTCGGCCAGCAGCGGATTTCGTCATGACGAATGCGGCACAGCTCGGGCATGTCGCTGCCCAGCAGATTGCCGAGCAGCACCAGTTCAGTGGGCGAGTCGCTGAATAATGGCAAGCGGTCATCGGGTGGTGAATGCGGCACCTCTTCTGCCCGGGCGAACCCTTGCTCTCGCTGGTTGGCGTACAGGCGCACCGAGTTCGGGCCGATCAGGGCAATCGAGCTGAGGCCGTCACCGCTGAGATCCGCCAGTTGCACCAGCGTGTGGAAAAACTCCAGCGCAAACGCGTTGAACGGCACGAAATCGGCGAAATCGCGTTGCGCATTCAGCGTGCGAAACCCGCTGGCGCCCGGTTGTGCGGTGATCCAGTCGAGACGTCCGTCACCGGTCAGATCGGTCAGCCATTGCATGACCGGCCGATTGCGATCAGCCAGCGGAATCCTGTCCAGCGCGGTCCATGGTCCATAGCTGATTTCATCACCACCTACTTTTGCGCGTAGCGGTTCGCGGTAGTACCAGCCTTGGTCATAGCGGCAGAGAAACCCCGGCACGCCTTCGCCGTAGAGGTCAACGCACTGGTAGAACCCGCCGTCTTCGACGCCTGGCTGCGTGTCTGTTGCCAGCAGGCGTGTCGGGGTTTTATTGATTTCGAAGGCTGAGTAGTCGAACTCCACCGGCGGCGTGTTTTCCACGTAACCGCTGGCATCGAAGGCTTGATAGTGGGCGGCGCTGATCTGACTGAACGCCCACTGCGTCATTCTTTGAAGGTCGTGATATTCCAGCAGCAGGCGCCGAACCAGCAGAGGTTTGTCGCCCGAGGCTGTGGGGAAGTGATGAAACATCAGTACTTGCCGACAGAGCCGACGGGTGCCCACTTCAAAGCCCTGGCCATAGGTTGAAAAGGGATCCGGGCGCAGAGGCCACGGCAACAGTGTGGCGCCGTCGTAAACCGGGACTTCAGTCAGCGATGTAGTGCGCTCGCCGTAGTCGAAGATCAGCTGAAAATGCCAATCCGGTTGGGCCGCGTCCTCCGCCTCCCAGGCATACAATTTCTTGCTCGCCGTGAAGTTGCCGTAGCACACCCGCTCCAGATAGCGCTGGGCGCTGTAGTCATGGATCGGGTCGGGATCCTGATCATCGGCCTTGTACCGATAACAGATGTGTTCGCCGCGCGTGTTCATGCTTTCGCAGAGCAGCCAGGCGCCGACACGGCCCTGAGCCTGTGGGTCTTCACGGCGTGAGGCGGCTGTTTTGCCGTAGACGTGCAACGAACCATCGGCACCGTGTATCAGCCAGAAACCAGGCGGTGCGGCCTCCTTCGAACGAGACTCTCGTTGCCAGTATTCACGCAGGGAAAAGTCCCCCTCAACCCGTGGCCAGTAGCGCACCACACGGTGTAGGCCGATGTTCTCGCTGTCATAAGTGGATTGATGGCGGGACTTGATTGTGCCGTCGGCTTCCAGCTCTGGCATCCACACTTCGCCGTCATGGCCGATGATCTCGTCGTGGTCGGTATAGCGCGGTACGCCCTTGTTGGTGCGCCGGCTGATCTGACTGAGGCCAAGTCCCCAGCCAATCCCGAACGGGCCATTACCGGTCTGGCTGCTGTAAGTCAGCGACAGTTGCGGATCCCAGCCACGCCCGGCGGACAGTGGCATCGGCAGCTCGAACGACGCTGCGCCGGTCGGTCCGACGGCCCCCCAACTTTTGCCGATGGTGGCAATCGACGAACTCTTGGCAATGGAAGGTGTAGTGATGTTCAGTTCCTGATCGGCCATGGTCTTGTCCGTTGCGCACGCGGAGGGCGAGGGTGGATAGACGCTAGCAACAATCAGGCGCGAGGTAACCTGTCAGACCTGACAGGTGCGCAAGACCGATTTGTATGCATGGGCGATGTTTTTATCGCCAAATCATTGAATAAACAAAAAGGCCGGCCCGTCGTATGACGGGCCGGCCTTTTTTTACAGCGTTATAGCGCTTACTGCACTTCGACCGCCAGGCTTTCGCTGATCTTCTTTTGCCAGATCGCAGGACCGGTGATGTGTACCGACTCACCGTTGCTGTCCACCGCTACGGTGACCGGCATGTCCTTGACCTCAAACTCGTAGATCGCTTCCATGCCCAGTTCGGCGAATGCCAGCACCTTGGACTTCTTGATGGCCTGGGCCACCAGATAAGCGGCGCCGCCAACGGCCATCAGGTACACAGCCTTGTTGTCCTTGATCGCTTCGATTGCGGTCGGGCCGCGCTCGGACTTGCCGATCATGCCCAGCAGGCCGGTTTGCTCAAGGATCTGACGGGTGAACTTGTCCATCCGCGTGGCGGTGGTCGGGCCAGCCGGGCCAACCACTTCGTCACCGACCGGATCAACCGGGCCGACGTAGTAGATGAAGCGACCTTTCAGATCGACCGGCAGGGTTTCACCTTTGTTGAGCATCTCGACCATGCGCTTGTGCGCCGCGTCGCGACCGGTGAGCATCTTGCCGTTGAGCAGCACGGTTTCGCCCGGCTTCCAGCTCTGCACGTCTTCCGGAGTCAGCGTGTCGAGGTTGACGCGACGGGCCGACGGGCCTGCTTCCCAGACGATTTCCGGGTAGGCGTCCAGCGGTGGCGCTTCCAGCGAGGCCGGGCCGGAACCGTCGAGCACGAAGTGCGCGTGACGGGTGGCGGCGCAGTTCGGGATCATGCACACCGGCAGCGAAGCGGCGTGGGTCGGGTAATCCATGATCTTCACGTCGAGCACGGTGGTCAGGCCACCGAGGCCCTGGGCGCCGATGCCCAACTGGTTGACCTTCTCGAACAGCTCCAGACGCATTTCTTCGATGCGGTTCTGTGGGCCACGGGCCTTCAGCTCGTGGATGTCGATGGATTCCATCAACACTTCCTTGGCCATCACTGCGGCTTTCTCGGCGGTGCCGCCGATGCCGATGCCCAGCATGCCCGGTGGACACCAGCCGGCGCCCATGGTCGGAACGGTCTTGAGCACCCAGTCAACGATCGAATCGGACGGGTTGAGCATGGCCATCTTCGACTTGTTCTCGGAACCGCCGCCCTTGGCCGCCACGTCCACTTCCACGGTGTTGCCCGGGACGATGGAGTAGTGGATGACCGCCGGAGTGTTGTCCTTGGTGTTTTTACGAGCGCCCGCCGGGTCGGCGAGGATCGAAGCACGCAGGACGTTTTCCGGCAGGTTGTAGGCGCGACGCACGCCTTCGTTGATCATGTCGTCCAGGCCCATGGTGGCGCCATCCCAACGCACGTCCATACCTACGCGGACAAACACGGTAACGATACCGGTGTCCTGGCAGATCGGCCGGTGGCCGGTGGCGCACATGCGCGAGTTGATCAGGATCTGCGCCATCGAGTCACGAGCCGCTGGCGATTCTTCGCGCAGGTAGGCTTCGTGCATCGCCTGGATGAAATCCACGGGGTGGTAATAGGAAATGAACTGTAGGGCGTCGGCAACGCTCTGAATCAGGTCGTCTTGCTTGATCACGGTCATGAGTCGCGCTCCTCTAAAAGACGGGAACATTCAATAAGGTGCCTGCGGCTTGGGTGTATCGGTCGGTCGCAAGCACCTTTCAAGGCACGCCGGGGCTGCTGGCGCGACGCTAAAAAGGCGCGGCAGTATAACGCGCATCAAAGGGGCGTACACGCGCAGGTAGTCATTCGTTGGTCGCATGGTTGGGCGAATATCGGACATCGGGTTTCACGTCTACATCGCCCGCTCAGCCCAGCCCTCTCCCTGGGGAGAGGGAGCCGATCCTCATGCTGTTCAAAATCTGAGTCGGGCTCAGACAACTTGGGGGGAAGGGGAGGCGATTTGTGTCGTTGTCAAAACCCCAATTCGGCTCGGTATTTCAGGTCGGTGTAGCTTGTGAGTGAAACGCGGTCAGTCCCCTCTCCCACCGGGAGAGGGCTAGGGTGAGGGGCTTTTGAGGCCACACTTTTGACGTCAAATTTCGAGCCCGAAAATCGGTGGTCATTTATCGACTACGCCACTAAAGTGGCAGCCGGTCTGTAGAGTAGGACACTCGGTCAGCCTCCAATCGCACGGTGAGTCAACGATTGACCCATAACGCCATTCAACGTCTTTTGCTCAAACGCTTTGCCCTCGCTGCAGCCACCTATGGATTGGCTTTGGTGCTGTTGTGGCTGGCGTTTTTCACCGGGCATTACGACCAATCCTTGAGCGCAGTGACCATCGGCAGCGCGCTGGTGGTGATCACTCAGGCCATCCTGTTCGGCCTGTTCTGGTCTGGCCGTAACCTGCGCTTCTCCGATCCCAGCCTGACCGAAGCGCAAGTGCTGCTCGGGCTCGGCTGGCAGACTTGGCTGATCGCCCATCTGGATGAAGCTCGCAGCGCGTTTCTGGTGTTCTACGTGCTGATCCTGTTGTTCGGTCTGTTTCATCTGAGTCGGCGGGCGTTTATTCGCTGTGCGCTGCTGGTGTTCTTCAGTTTCTGCGCAATTACCCTGTGGGACGGCTATCACATGCGCTTGCCGGAACCGGCGCTCGCAGCCTTGCAAGTGTGCGTCCTGGCGATGGTGCTGGCGTGGCTGGTGATTTACGCACGTTTCGTACAGGTCTCGCGCCAACGCATGCGCCAGCGTCGCTTTGCCTTGCAGGCGCATCAGGACACCCTGCGCGGGATGATGCGCCAGCTAGAAGACCTGGTCGCCACCGACGAACTGACCGGCCTGTTCAATCGCCGGCATTTTCTGCGCCTGGCCTCGCGTGAACTGAATGCGATGGACGATGACGTGGTACACGGGCTGGCGCTGATCGACCTCGACCATTTCAAACGCATCAATGATCTGCACGGCCATGCCGCTGGCGATCAGGTGTTGCAAGCCTTTGCCGGCGTTGCTCAAGCATGCCTGCGCGACGGCGATGTGCTGGCGCGTTATGGTGGTGAGGAATTCGTGGTATTGCTGCCCGACTGCGACGCCGAACGCCTTACGGCTTGTTGTGAAAGGCTGCGCATCGCCTTTACCGACGTCGAACTGATCGGTCTGAACGTGCGAGATCTCAGCCTCTCGGCCGGCATGACCTTATTGGCGCTGGACGATGATCTGGACGACGCCTTGCAGCGCGCCGATCAGGCGCTCTATCGAGCCAAGCGTGACGGGCGCAACCGCTGTGCGGCCGCGTGGGAGAACGTCGATGCCTGAACTTCGCGTCGGTGAACGGCACTGGTCGGTGGCGGCGGGCAGCAATCTGCTCGATGCCCTCAACCAGAACGGCGTGGCTGTGCCCTACAGTTGTCGCGCCGGCAGTTGCCATGCCTGCCTGGTGCAGTGCGTACAAGGCCTGCCGGCAGATAACCGCCCGGATGCCTTGAGCGCCGAACAGCGTGAGCAGGGTTGGCGGCTGGCCTGCCAGTGTCAGGTGATCGAAGATTTGCAGGTGCACACCTTCGACCCGATCAAGGACGGTCGCCCGGCCGTCGTCGAAGCGCTGGACTGGCTCGGTGACAATGTCCTGCGTCTGCGCCTGACCCCGCAACGGCCCTTGCGCTACAGCGCCGGCCAACATCTGGTGCTGTGGATCGATCACATCGCGCGGCCGTATTCGCTGGCCAGCCTGCCGGAAGAAGACCGCTTTCTTGAGTTTCACCTCGACTGCCGACAGCCCGGCGAATTCAGCGATGCGGCGCGGCGCTTGCAGATCGGTGACCCGATCCGCCTCGGCGAACTGCGCGGCGGCGCGCTGCATTACGACCCAGACTGGCATGCAAGACCGCTGTGGCTGCTGGCCGCCGGTACAGGTCTGGGCCCGTTGTTCGGTGTGCTGCGTGAAGCCTTGCGCCAGGATCACCAAGGCGCAATCCGCGTCATTCACCTGGCCCATGACGCCAGCGAGCACTATCTGGCCAAACCCCTTGCGGCACTGGCCGCGCAGCGGGAAAACCTGACCGTCGAACTCTGGGCGGCGGCCGAGTCGCCCGCCGCTTTGGCGCAACTGCGCCTTGTTTCCCGGCAAACCCTGGCCTTAGTCTGCGGCTCACCGACCAGCGTAGACGCCTTTGCCCGGCGGCTTTACCTCGCTGGACTGCCGCGCAATCAACTGCTGGCCGACGTCTTCCTCAGCCGTGGTTGAGCGCTGATCCATCAGACGCGAGACACGCCATGCCCGAAGCCATCCTGCTGGAACGCGAACGCGGTTTACTGACCCTGCGCCTCAACCGCCCCGACAAGAAAAATGCCCTGAGCCGGGCGATGTACAGTCGTCTCGCCGAGGCGCTGAAGAAGGCTGACAGCGATCCTGAAATCAACGCCGTGCTGATCACCGGCAGCGCCGAGTGCTTCACCGCCGGCAACGACATCGCCGACTTCATCCAGCAACCGCCGAGCGATCTCGACAGCCCGGTGTTCCACTTCATGCTCAACCTGCTCGAGTTCCGCAAACCAGTGATCGCTGCCGTGGCCGGGGCGGCCGTGGGCATTGGCACCACGCTGTTGCTGCACTGTGATCTGGTCTACGTCAGCCGTGATGCGCGCCTGCGCATGCCGTTCGTCAACCTTGGTTTGTGCCCGGAGTTCGGCTCCAGCCTGATCCTGCCGCGCTTGCTCGGCCAGGCCAAAGCTTCCGAGTTGCTGTTGCTCGGTGAAGGCTTCAGCGGTGAACAAGCCGCCGAGTGGGGCATTGCCAGCGAAGCGTTGGGCAGCGGCGAAGCGGCACTGGCCAAGGCGCGGGAAATGGCCCTGCGCTTCGATGAGTTGCCGCCCGAAGCCGTGCGCATCAGCAAGCAACTGATGAAAGCGCCGGATCGTGAGTTGATCCGCAAAGTGATCGAAGCGGAGGGCGCGTTGTTCACCCAAAGGCTGCGATCGCCCGAAGCGCTGGCGGCGTTGACCGGGTTTATCAAGCGGCACTGAATCTTCGCTGATCCGGCCAGCGATGGAGTGACTGTTGGATCAGAAAACAAAAAGCCCCGCCATTCACATGGCGGGGCTTTTGCTATCAGTAACATAACCTTTGCATCATTCAGCAGTGGTAGCGAGCGACGATCCCATTGTTATGGGATACACCACCAACGACGATTTTTTCGTTTTGCAGTATCACCACAAAACCTGCATCGGATCCGGTGCTCAAACGTGTTCGCGCCCAGCCAAGACCATCATTGAAGTCAGCGTCCAGCTTCCCGGTTTTATCAAATCGAGCAACAACCAAGTCGAACTTGAAAGTATCCTTTCGTTTGTCGATTGCGCCGACAACGATAAAATTGCCGTCCGATTGACGCGTAATCGCTTTCCATAACGTGCTGCTTTCCACCAACTTGGTGTTGAGCGGTTCGCCGAAGTTGAAGTCGTTGTCCGGTTCGCCGTTATTCTTCAGCATCCGTAACTGACCAACGTAGGGGTCATGAACAGAACTGCCACAGCTCAAGAAACCTTGGCTGTCTAACCCGATCAGCGTTATTGCTCGTGAACCGCCCGGAATAACTTCAGGGTCGTGCATGATCCGAAATCCCTGCGGGCCAAACGAGGTATCGGGTGTGCCCTCGTCACTGTAACGTGCAAAGAAAGTGCTCACAGGCGATGTACCCAGATCGTAGACACCGCCGCAGGCAACATAACGACCCACCGAATCGACGGTGACACTTTGGATTTGTGTCTGGCCGTTGTCATACCCCGGAGCGATTACCGGTAGATAACCGGTTTGGCAGAAGTCCGTATCTAGCGTGCCGTTTTCCAACGTACGCAGGATCAAGCCGTAGCTTGGTTCATTCGGTCTGAAAAAATAATGAGAAAGCAGAATCTTCCCGTTCTGCAGCACCGTTGCCGATCCCTCATGAGTGTTGCCTTTTCTCAAGGGTGAATTGGCTGCCTGAGCTATCGTTTTTTTTTGTTCTGCCAGACCATTGGGGCCGGGAAGATGGAAGATAATTCTGCCTCGTCCGTCTTCTCCGAATGTAGGGTCAAAAACGCCCTGTAGATCCAGTCGTGCTAAAGCCGGGAATGGGTCTTTACCGATATCAGATGCACCGACGAGTAACAGCTTTTCACCTGATAGAAAGAGTTGAGTGCAGTAGGAGCTCTGTCCTTCTTCACCAAACAAGCCCACGACAAAACCGTTGTTGCCAAAATCGATAATGAGTTGACCGGTCGAACTCAATGCTGCGATAAAAAACTTTGAGCCCCGTTGGTCTTGCGCACTACCACACACATACAACGTGTTATCAGGGCCGTTGATGACGCCACTGACATCTGCGGACAGTGTGCCAGGAACGTTGATATTCACCACGCCATCGGTGCCGAAAGCCAAATCGATTTTTCCGGCCATATTTGCTGACCGGTTTTGCTCTGATACGGACATTTTTCTTTCTCCATGAAATGCGCCTAGCAATTGGCAGCGCGTGGCGCGGCAAACATCATTGGAATAAAAGAACAGACCTGACTACTGTCAGTGTTGACAGTTGACATGAGCCAGAAAACAAAAAGCCCCGCCATTCACATGGCGGGGCTTTCGCTTTTCAGCAACCGGTCACTCAGACCTGCGGGTCGCCCACGTGCAGGATCTTCATGCCGTTGGTGCCGCCGGTGGTGTGGTAGCTGTCGCCCTTGGTCAGGATGACCCAGTCGCCTTTTTCCACAACGCCGCGCTTGACCAGTTCGTCGATCGCCTTCTGGCTCACTTCGTGCGGCGGTAGCGATGCCGGGTCGAACGGCACGGTGTACACGCCACGGAACATGGCCGCACGGGCCTGAGTTTCACGGTGCGGAGAGAACGCGTAGATCGGCACCGAAGAACGGATGCGCGACATGATCAACGGCGTGTAGCCACTTTCGGTCAGGGCGATGATCGCTTTGACGCCCGGGAAGTGGTTGGCGGTGTACATGGCTGCCAGCGCGATGCTCTGGTCGCAGCTTTCGAACACTTTGCCGATGCGGTGGCTGGAGGTTTTACCGGTCGGATGCTTTTCAGCGCCGACGCAGATGCGCGCCATCGCTTGCACGGCTTCCAGCGGGTACAGACCGGCAGCGGATTCGGCCGAGAGCATCACGGCGTCGGTGTAGTCGAGCACGGCGTTGGCCACGTCGGACACTTCGGCGCGGGTCGGCATCGGGTTCTGGATCATCGACTCCATCATCTGGGTCGCAACGATCACAGCCTTGTTGTGGCGGCGTGCGTGCAGAATGATTTTCTTCTGAATGCCCACCAGTTCGGCGTCGCCGATTTCCACACCGAGGTCACCACGGGCAACCATCACTGCGTCGGACGCCTTGATCAGGCCATCGAGGGTTTCGTCGTCGGCCACGGCTTCGGCGCGTTCGATCTTTGCCACCAGCCAGGCAGTACCGCCGGCTTCGTCGCGCAGTTGACGGGCGTATTCCATGTCGGCGGCGTCACGCGGGAAGGACACCGCGAGGTAGTCGACTTCCATTTCTGCGGCGAGCTTGATGTCGGCCTTGTCTTTTTCAGTCAGGGCCGGCGCGGTCAGGCCGCCACCGCGACGGTTGATGCCTTTGTGGTCGGACAGCGGGCCGCCGATGGTCACGGTGCAATGCAGTTCAGTGGCAGTGGCGGTATCAACGCGCATCACCACGCGGCCGTCGTCGAGCAGCAGCTCGTCGCCCACGCCGCAGTCTTTCACCAGATCCGGGTAGTCGATGCCGACCACTTGCTGGTTGCCTTCGGTCAACGGATGGCTGGTGGAGAAGGTGAACTGGTCACCGATCTTCAGCTCGATCTTCTTGTTGGCGAATTTGGCGATACGGATTTTCGGGCCTTGCAGGTCACCGAGCAGGGCGACGAAGCGGCCGTGCTTGGCAGCGAGGTCACGCACCAGTTTCGCGCGAGCCTTGTGCTCGTCGGGGGTGCCGTGGGAGAAGTTCAGACGGGCAACGTCCAGACCAGCCAGAATCAGCTGTTCGAGAACTTCCGGCGAGTTACTGGCCGGGCCAAGGGTAGCGACGATTTTGGTACGACGGACGGACATGCAAAGACTCCTGAGTTCAAGCGCTAGCGAAGGCTACTATGCTCGAGGGGTGTAGTCATTGTTCGTTTGCACTACTTTCTATTTTCTTTATTGAACGCGGTAACTTTGGGACAAACGCGCCTGAAGATTTCCGACGATGGGTCGATACAGAGCTCAAGACAGGAGAACCCCCATGCGATTGTTGCCCATTGCCGCCCTTGCCCTCAGCGTCCTCGCCGTCACGGGCTGCACCCGTTGGTCGATGAACCATCATTTGAACAACGCCTACAGCGCCTATGATCGCGGCAATTGCGAGCAGGTGATGCTCGAACTGTCCAAGGTCGAACGTGCCAGCCGCGCCCGCCCGTACGTGTGGCCGGAAGTGTCGATGATGCGCGGCCAGTGCCTTGAACGGCAGAAAATGTTTGTCGATGCCGCGCAGACCTACCAGTTCATCATCGCCTCGTACCCCAACAGCGAATACGCCTACCGCGCCCGCGCGCGCCTTGAAACCTTGCAGAGCCTGGGCCATTACCCGACCCGCAGCGCCGCAGCCGTGGTGCGTCCGACCCGTTTTTGATGGTGGTTGTCATACAAAAGCTGGCCGGTTGTACAAGCTGAGCTATAGTCGAATGAATCGGGTTTAGAGCCGTGTCTCTAATACCGTGCAACACCTGCGACTGGCCAGTTGTCAGGTGACGGCGATTTAGCGACCGTCACACCGGAAGCGGGGAGAGCGTGCTTGCGATACAGGCGCGTTCCGAAGCAAAGGTGCGGCTCTGTGAGAGAGCCTTGCATGGCGAACTGCGCATCATGTTTACCGACCGCCGAATCGAACGGCATCAGTTGCCGTACTTCCTCAGAGTGTTCAACAGTGTCACCGACAAACCCATCGGCTTTCTCGGCAATGTGTCCGAAGACGGGCTGATGCTCATCAGCCAGTTGCCGATGATGATCGGTGCGGATTTCCATTTGCGTCTGAAGATCCCCTGCGGCGATGGCTGCCAGCAGGTGATCGATCTGGCTGCCTGCTGCCTCTGGTGCCACGAAGACGCGACCCCGCTGCACTACGACGCCGGCTTCAGCCTGCAACGACCGCCGGTGGAATACGGGCAACTGGTCGAGGCGCTACGGCAATACTTCAGTTTTCAGCCGTTGCCGGCTTCGGCCTGAGTTCTGCGGCGCCTTCACCATTGCAATCGCTGGCAAGCCAGCTCCCAAAGGGTTTGCGTCGTTCACTGATGTTGTGTCCGCTCGCTGAACCTGTGGGAGCGGGCTTGCCCGCGATGGCGTCAGTTCAGGCGCCGCATGGTTAACGATCAGGTCACGGCAATCGCCCGTTCGTTATCCAGCGCCTGCTCCGCCAGCAACAATCCCATCTCGCTCAACTGATAGATCGCCATCGCCAGATGTCGCGGCTTGTCGTCCAGGCTGTCCGCCAGATCCAGCAACAGAATGCTCACCGACGAAAACGTTTCGTACGTCTGAATGGCCACGGCTTCGGGGTTGAGGTCGGGGGCGACCCTGAACATCTGCATGCCACGATCCACGGAGTTGCGCGGGTCGGGTTTCGGTTTGAGGTAATGGTCGAGGGCTTTTTCGGCGGCCTCGTGGAGTTTTTTTGATTCGGCTGATTTATAGGGGGAAACCGAGTCGTCGGTTTCGGGGGGATTAGGCGTGTCTTTGAACATAGTCATTTCTCCGGTATGGGCTGCCCCCGCTTCGCGACTAAACGAAGGGTGGCGGCTGGACGCAGGTTAGTCGACCGGTGGAGAAATGAATCCCGGCGCGCCCGGAGGCGCCCTGCGTACAGCCACCATCGAGTGCGGGGATAGGGAATACCCGACTTGATGACGCTTACACACATCATTTCAACCACCGGGCGACTAAACCCGACCACTGATTGGCAGCGGCACGGATCAAGTTACGGGGCATCAGCCAAGCGCACAAGCCGGCGGATTCTGAGGGATGTGTAGGCAATGGCGCAACTCGGCGTAGCCGCAAAGGGACGGCTGTAGGACGGCACCGAACGGTGTTGTGGGAAGAGTTATCGCGCATCGAGATTGCCAGACTCACAGGCAGGCATTGTCCATAAATGAGGAAAAGCGACACCTTCAGGTTTCCGACCGGCGGCACTTTAACCTGTCAGATCTGACAGTGGTTGCGCGTTGCCGTGATGCCTATATTGGCGGCAGTGCGTTAGTTCTCCATTGCCGGGACATACTGAAATGAACGACAACGTTGATGACGGTGATAAAAGCAAAGCGCTGCTGAATGAAAGCAGTGGCGAACCTGCCAGTGAAGCAATAAGCGTCGCGCTGGAGAACGACTCATATCAGGATGCGGGCGATGAAGGGCCACATTCCGAGGTGTTTTGGTCCAACGCGGTGGAGACCACCCTCCACCAAACGCACCCTCGCGTACCTACATTGACCACCCAACTGGAATGCCAGTACAAATTTGAATACGGAAGTCTTTATGTAAGAACTCTGCGTTACAAGATGACAACGCGTAATGGTGATTGGGACCGTGCCAATATAGATCTTTACCTTAAAACCCGTACTAGTGTGGTGGTGTATTCGCCGGACGAACTTAAGCAAGACGGAGCTTGGCACGACTATTCACGTGAAACTAATTCCCCCGCTGCCCCCGTTGCTGACGGGGGGCTGAAAAACAGAATATATATTCGGGTCAATTATGACGGAACGAATAATGATGTTGAGCCGCATGAGGGATTCGGTCCTGAGGTATACCCCGCAGCCCCCCCATTCATCGATAGACCGGTGGCCAACGAGGTAATAGGGGGGTTATTCCTTGTCACGGGCAGCAACGGCCTTGTTGGTGGCACGATCCACATTTATGTCAGCTATGGGGCTGCTGAAATTGAGGTCGGAACTGCGCCCGGCGAAATCTCTGGACGCTGGGAAGCCACCTGTAGATTGCCGTCGGGCATGATGGAGAAAGGGACCCTGAGTGCTCTTCAAAAAATCGGCGATCAAACATCTGTGCGATCGAACATGGTCGGCGTTTACCCTCACCGCGCTCCAATAATTACTTACCCACCCAAGAATGTGGTGCTCACCCGCCAACCCCTTAAGTTAACAGGTACGGGGACCTACCCCTGGGATCTCAATGTCATGACGCCGGGTGGCGGTATTCTTCACGCATCGGCCAAAGTCAAAAACGACATGACCTGGGAGGCGGATTTCAATCTTTCGAACTACCCCAACGGCGGTCTGGTTGAAATGACCGCGGGCCACCGGGGCGTGAATGACTGGTCACAACTGCATACCTTCACCTTGCTGGCTGTTCCCATCATCAGTCTCCCGATTTCCGCAAGTGTCACCGATCTGCGTGGCCCCATATCCGGCACCGGTTTCAAAGGCGCCATTGTCGAGGTGCTCAGAGACACTCAGCATGGGTCCAGGATCGGGCAGGCGAACGTTGAATCTGACGGAAGCTGGGTGATCAAGACATTCGACAATGAAATGTCGCCCGGCCCTTTTTCGATTGTCGCCCGCCAAATCCTTGGCAACGTCACGACGGGTATTGGTGACGCAAGAGGTTTCAAAGTTCGGCCTGCCACATTTACAGCTGTCGGTGTCACCTGCGAGTTCATCGATACATCAATCAAATTCTCCGGCACCACTGCCCATCCCGGCGCTACGGTCGTGATCACGGCTCCGGTTTCGTCTGTCACACCGCCACCGCCAGTAGTGGCGACCGGTGGCAAGTGGACAACCACGGCGACAGGCTGGCCGATCGGCATTTACAGCCTGCAAATCGTGCAAAAGGTGGGCGACGGTGCCAGTGGCTGGATCGAGTCACAGCCCTTCACGTTCGAGGTCGAACTGGTGTTGTCTGATGTGAGTGATGTGACATCAACCACCGACTATAAGCCGACTGTCAGCGGCAAAGGCATCAGCGGCGCCACGGTGCAATTGCTGTTCCCCGGTGGCGCTGATGCCGGCCTGCCCAATGCCACTGTGACGAACGGCCAATGGTCAAGCACGGCTTCGACGGTGTGGGGGCCGACGCGGGCTCTTGCCATCAATATCAGGCAATCGCGGGACGGGCAGTATTCACCCAATTGGATTGCGCACACGATCAACATTCCCCCCTTGGCCCCCGGCCTGAACGACCCGGTGGAAGATGGTCTTTCCCCAAAGCTCAGCGGTACTTGCTGGCCGGGTGCAGCGGTCAAGATTCAGTACAGCGACGAAAACAAGATCGTGCATGACGCGATTGTCAGTGGTGGTACCTGGCAGTTCCGGCGCGACAAGGAATTTGCGCCGGATGTGTCGCATACCGTCACCGTTACCCAATTCGCCGCCGAGCAAACCTCGCCGCCGGTTTCCAAGACCTTCACTGTCAAAGTGCTCATGCTCCAACCGCAGATTACCCAGCCCGATGACGGGGCAAAAGTCGGTCGGGTTGTCACGGTCGAGGGTAAAAACGGTATGAAGGGCGCCACGATGCAGTTGCGTGACATGCGTTTCGACAGCCCGCTCGGCAATCCCAAGGTACTGGATCAGGACGGTGACTGGTCGATTGACCTCAGCAATCTGGAGTTCAGGCTCTACACCTTCGACGCGCAGCAGACCCTGCTGGGCAGGCCTTCGGCTTACAGTGACGCGCGCACCCTTGAAGTGGTGTTGCTGCCCCCGGAATTTACCCGGCCGACGCAAAACGGCAAGCTGCCCCGCATGGCGAAACTGGAGGGGCGCGGCATGGCGAACGGGCATGTCGAGATTTTTCTCGAAGGCCTCAGCGGGCCTCTGCTCACGAATGTTCCGGTGAAATGGGACGGCAATTGGGACGCTGAAGTGACGTTGCCGGTAGGACATAAAACCCTCTGGGCGCGGCAAACGTTCCGGGATGAAAACGACAAACTGCAGGAATCAGAAGACACACCGCTGCTGCAATTTGACCTTGTGCCGGCGGCGCCGTTTATCGAGTCCCCAGTCGAAGATGACCAGGTCGGCCAACAGGTGGTGGTGTCTGGTTTCGGTATACCGGGCGACACCGTCACTGTGCAGTTGAACCTTGGTACACAAAGTACCGTCGTGCTGGAGGATCGCACCTGGTCGGTGACGCTGACTTCCGGTGTGACGAGCGGCTTTCACGCTTTGCAAGCGACGGCAATGTACGACAGCTTTGAGTCGGATCCTGCGCAGCGAACGGTTGAACAGAGCGCTTACCGACCCGTCATCGACGAGCCGGCAGCCGGGCGCTGGCTCACTGATCCGGTGGCCCTGGCCGGCAAGGGGTGCGAGGGCTCCGTGCACGTGGTGAGCTGGTTCAACCCGGACGTGAAGTGGTCGCTGCCGCTGGCCGTGTCTGGCGAGGCATGGCGCGGCGAGTCCGAAGTACCACTGTCACCCGGGGGCAATTGGTGTCGCGTCGGGCAAACGCTTGTCAACGATCCTGACGGGGTAAAGGCTTCGGACTGGGTGTTGAGCGCGCGCTTTGAGATCGAATCCTCAAAACCGACCTGAGCCAGGCGAGCCGACGAACGGTCTATAAACCTGTCAGATCTGACAGTAGACGTTGACCTTTTCAAAGCGCCAAATCGTACTCACTCAATGCGCAGCCTGCCGGAAACGGCAAGCTGTTCGGGCCAGTTGTCGCCTCAAGGAACCTGATCATGGTCGATTCGCGCCGCCCCGTCCTGCAACTGTTCGATCAGTTGTTTGCTGAGGAGCAACAAGTACAAAACATCGGGCTGGAAAACCTGAAAACCTACCTCGAGCAGGGCGGATCGATTTTTCCTTTGGTGGAGAAGGGCGTTCAAGGCTTGGTCAGGGAACAGCGGGTAACCCCCGATGACGCGCGGCGGTTTCTGCGCTCGGCCAACAGCATGGCCACGTTTTTGCGTCGCCAGTTTATCGAGCAAACCTTGACCGGCGACAAGACGACTGCAACACGCAGTTCAAGCGGTTTGTTATCAATGGTTATTGGCCCCAATTATGAATTTCTGATCGGTACACACTTTGCCGCACTGTGTCCGCCGAATGCACTGGAGTCACTGTTGTCGCCAGTGGCTTATCTGATTGAACTGTTGCGCTGGATTCGAGACCGTATCGAGTCTGTAGACAATCCGCCGGCGGAATTTCGACTGCATAACCGCCGTACTGATTTGCTGCCGTTGTCTGTCGACTTCAATGCGGTGTATCAGTCGATATCTTCGGTCGACATCATCGTCGCGGTGCTGGAAGCGTTCATCGCTGAGAACACGGATGACGAGAACAATACGTCCATTGAAGATGCGTTGATCGAAGCCCGCTATCCCAATGGCCTGCCGTACTACCAGCATTGGGTCACGCTTGATGGCATTGCCCAGTCTCATGGCCTGTCGGTGGGCGATTTCGAGCACAGGGTTGACCTCACGTATCCGTATTTTCTGCAAGCCAATGCCCGTGGCCCCAATACCGGTCCCGGTTTTGCTCATGCGTCGCGGCTTGGCCCTTATCAGCGGGAGTTGTTAACGGAACCGCGTGCGGGGTTCGGTGATGCCTATGCTTTCTACGCGAGCAATTTTGGTACTAGTGGGGTTGAGCATCTAAACCTTAATCAGTTTGCGTTTTTTGGCGAACGGACAAAGTTGACCAGTCCGCAGATTGAAGCCTTGCTGTCGATTCGCGATTTTGCACCGGTACGTTCAGCCAATGTGACCTACCCGGATGAGGCGCCCGAGATACCGGAAAGCGAGCGTTCGGGATCGGTCTACATCAACAACAACACCTCTCCGCCGGTGCGCATCGACGACGGGTCATTGTTACTCCCTCGCCTGACAGCAGACCCCAACGACGCTGAAGGCTTCAACCGCTACGACCGGATGAATCAGATGGTGCGTCTGGCCAATTGGGTCGGATTGCCTTTTGACGAGGTGGATGCGGTGTTGGTGGCAGCCATCAAGGCGGTAGAGCTTGGCAATGCACCTTCCCCTACGAAAGAGATGAACATATCGAGCGGCGTCGTGCGCGCACTTGGCCTGTTTCAGACCTTGCGCGAGCGCTACGAATGCACAGCCGCCGACTTTGCCGTGTTTATCGACGAACTGGGGGTTTATGGCCGTGGCGACGCGCTCTCGCCGTTCGACCGGATTTTCAATAATCAGGCGGGTTATCGCGAACCCTTGAAACTCGACAACGGTGAGTTTTTACTGGCGCCGGTGCCGGGCGAGGTTGATTTGACGATCAGCCAGTTGTGCAGCGGTCTGGCGATCGACCTGCAGACGTATTACTACCTGGCAATGACGGTGGCCAACGCGCACGGCCTGACGGAAAAACTGACGCGCAGTCCGGCGATTATCAGCGCCTTTTACCGCCTGGTGAGACTGCCCCGACTGCTGAACATTACTCCCGTCGAAGGTGTGCTGATGCTGTCGTTGCTGGGTGAGGATTCCTGGGTCAAAGGCGTGGCGGGTGTTCCTTATATCCATACCGTGCCAGATGGTCCACCGGATGTACTGGAACTGATCGAAGCCATGCAAAGCTGCGTTCAATGGTGCGCGCAAAGCAATCTGCCGGTGCTGTGGGTGTTACAACACGCCGTCGCTGCGCAACCGGCGCTGGAACCGACTGAGCAGGATCTGCAGTTTTTCGAGCAGCTGCGCAATTTGCTGCCGACGACACTGTTATCCAATAGCGCTTTTCTGATGGCGGGTGTGCCGCCTGCCGGGGCTGCCAACTGGCTGGAATTCCTCGCAACACTTGCCGATGGCCTGAATCCGATTGTCGATGCCAACGGTCTGGTATTGCCATATGTCGGAACTGCCGAGCAGTACCTGGCCGTTGTCCACGCAAAAATCGCGTGGGCAGTCGACAGTGCCTTGGGTGTGATCGAACCACTGTTGCGCCAGAACATCATCGACATCATGACCCGAGTGCTGTTGCAGGTTCGGGATGCTCAGACGTCGCTGGTGAAAGAGACGCTGGCCGTGTATGCCAGCGTGGGTGTGGAACAGGCAATACCGATCCTCAACTGGGCAAATTCCACGGTTCATCAGTTACTGCAACAAGTGCTTGAGCTAACCGACGCGAGTTCGGAGCAACCAGACCGAACACGCATCCGCAATGCCAACCTGATACTCGATCTGTTGGCGGAGGTGCGACGTCGCAGCGAGGTAGTGACGACGCTGGGACTGAGTGCCGCGGTGTTGCTGGATTATCTGGATTACGGCTACAGGGATTGGTTCGCTCCGACCAACAAGCATGAGTTGTCGCTGCGCACGCTGTATTACCTGACGACGCTCACCCGTGCCTTCAGCTTGAGCGAACAGCCGGCGCAGAAGCTCTTGGACTACCTGCGCCAGGTCAATGCACTGCCCACTGTCACGGGGCACGCGCTGAAGCTTGCCCAACAGGCTGCCGCCATCAAACTGGCCGATTTTTTTGGCTGGAGCGTGCAGGAAGTGCGTGAGTGTGTCAGTCGCATTGATCCCACGGACCTCAAGGTACTGAAAAACCTCAGTCAACTTGATCTGTTGATGCGGATCCGCGTGCTGTCCACCGAGAGCGGAATGGATGCGTTGACGATTTTCCTGATCGGCAGCTTGCCCGAGACCGTCGACAAACAAGCTTATGAAGAGGCTGCCGAACTTGCCCTGTTGGGCGAGTCTCGTACCCGCGCGCCAACGGTACATGTGCCCGGCGACCTCAAGGCGCTGGTCACGACCACGTGCGTAGTGCTGGGTAACAACGACGTAGTGGCCAACAAGCCTGGCGAACACATCACCTATAAGGTGACCCTGCGCGATGCAAAAGGGGCTGCGCTCAGTGGTGTCAACGTCTACTGGCAGGCCACCTTGGGCCGCATCGAAACGGGCGCGACCCAGATAGACGGAACGCTGTTGGCCGAGTTTATCCCAGGCAAGGTCATGGGCACCGATACGCCAATCTTCTGGCTGGATTTGTTTGACCCGGAGTACGCCCCTCCTTTGGTAGTCGCGTTCGAAGTCCAATCACTGTCTTTTCCGGGTGCGGAGCTGTCGCCAACCCCTTCGGGGGATGTGCCGCAAGGTCAGGAAGTCGAACTGTACGCCGTGCTGGAGGACGGCTACGAAAACCGTGCAGGAAACTCGCTGGTTGACTGGTATGCAGAGAGCCTTCCCCCCACAAAGTTCGCCGTCGCGACGATTCGGCCATCTCAGGGGTTCACCGACCAGCAGGGGCTCACACGGGTCTTTGTTTCCAGTTCGACGGGCGGAACCTTCGTTTTCAAGGTCCGCAGTCAAGCTGGAGACGCCCAAAGAACATTTGTCGACCCCATCACCTTTGTGGGTGGTTCGACACCGGGGTAAGCGATGTCGCTTGGCGAACGTTTGTCCCCGGGTTCTACCCCAAGGAGCTAAATCATGGCACTGAGTAATATTGACGGGCTGCTGGAAAAACGCCGTTTGGCGCTGCTCGAGTACTGCATCGGCCAGGTTGGCAATGCGAAGTACCCTTTTCTGAAAACGCCGGCCGATCTGTTCGAATTGCTGCGCATGGATCCGCTGGACACCTATCAGGTGCAGAGTTCCTGGGTGGCCGAAGCGACAAGTTGTGCACAGCAGTACATTCATGCGGTGTATCGCAAGCTTGAGCCAGGCTTTGAAACACAGCAGTTCGACAAGCGGCATCTGGAGGAGTGGGAGCTGTACAACAACTACCCCGACTGGGCCGCGGTGCAGATGATTTCGTGCTACCCGGAAAACTTCATCAATCCCTTTGTGCGTCTGCGCAAGACCAGCCTGTTCAAAAGCCTGGAAAACAACCTCAACCAGGCGCGTTTGAACAACGATTCCGTTCAGGCTGCCCTGCAGGACTATCTGCAGGACTTCGAAAAGACCTGCGATCTGGACGTGATCAGTTGCTACATGGATGGCACAACGCCTGCCCGCGCCGATTATTACTTTGTCGGGCGTCAACGTGTGCAGCCGTTCCAGTATTTCTGGCGCAAGGCCGAAATCGAACTCGGCGCCACCACCGTTGCGGTCAACCCGGCCGCCTGGAGTGAGTGGCAAGCCGTGGAGATTCCGTCCGGCAACCGCGTGCTGGATATCCGCCCGGTGGTGTGGAACGGCCGGTTGTGTCTGGTCTGGGCTGAATGGCGTGACAAGGTCACCAGCATAGCCGCGGGCGAATACACCCCGAACAAACTTGAAATCAATCTGGCGTTCATGACGCAGAACGGTCAATGGTCGGCACCGTTGAACCTGCACAGTTCGGAGCATGACCGTGCGCTTTTGCCGGACACGCGGTTGATTGCGAGCGTGCGCACCGACTATCTGGATCCCAAGGGGAAACTGGGGATTTTGATGACGGGCAAGTTCGTACCGGCAACGCCTGAACCTGGTGAACTGAGGATTTACGCCGTTTATGACGTACTGATGCGCCCCGTCAGCGGCGACGGCGGGGGCTGGCTGGATTTGGCGCTGCAACACCGATTCGTCAGCAACGAAACGGTTCAGCACCCGCTGAGCAGTCAGGTGACGGTTGTTCCCCGCAAGCCGGGAAAGGGCGTCATGGCGCCGTATCTGGATGTGCAGGTCATGGCTCTGCGTGTGGGTGAAAGAGATCTACTGATGGTGCAGGGTTTTTGCCGGCCCACGGGACGTGGCAGTGCCCTGCAAAGTGTGAGTTTGGGGATGGAACAAGCAGGCGATGACCCAGGCCCGATAGTCCAGGATGTTGCGGAGGCGGGCGGCTGGGTAACGGCGCCGTGGATATCCAGTCGAGCCGAAGGATCATGGCCGGACCCGACCACGTTTTCATTCGAATTTCCCAGTTGGGAGGGGGGCGGGCAAGTGATGTTCGATCTGACGATTGTCGACCTCCTGGACTTCACCCCGCCGACCCTGCACAAAAATACCGCTGATGCCGCGCAGTTTCTGTCCTTCAACCAGACCGGACTTGCATTGAAGTTCACCCGGCTCAATTCATTGTTTGGGCCGGAACTGGTGCAGCGCTCGAATATTTCCGTGGATGCCGTACTGGACTGGAAAACCCAGTTCTTGCCGGAGCCATCGCCTACCGATGTGCCGTTTAATGAGCCCAATGGTGCCTTCAATGGTGCCAATGGCCTGTTTTTCTGGGAGCTGTTTTTTCATCTGCCGCATTTGATGGCCACGCGCTTGCGCGACGAAGAGCGCTTTCGTGAGGCACAAAACTGGCTGCATTACCTGTTCGATCCTCAGGCCCCTGCCGATCCTGTCACAGAGCCACCCACTCCCAATCCGAAACCGAGGTATTGGCGCTGCCGGCCTTTGGACACCGTTCAAGGCGAGCCGGGTTGTGAAACACAAAACCCCACAGACCCGGATGCCATCGGCTATGCGGCCCCCGCGCACTTCCAGATTCTGGTGTTCACCGACTACGTGAAAAATCTGATGGCCTGGGGCGATTGGTATTACCGGCAACTGACCCGTGACAGTCTGGTGGCGGCCAAGTTGTGCTACGTCCAGGCCGGATTTCTGATGGGCAAGGCGCCCTCCGCCAGCACGGCGACCCGTTGGAAAACCGCTACAGTCGAAAGCCTCTTGAATCAGAGCGCTTCGCGGCCCAGGCTCGAAGCTTTTGAGCAGACGCTGAATTTTAGTCTGGCGGATTTTCCGGTCGCCTCAGATACCCCGCCCATGCTCGGCCTGTTGGCGTGCGGGCCTTTTGAAATTCCGGTCAATCAGTCGCTGCTCGACCTGTTCGCAGCGCCCGATCAACGGCTGCATAACCTGCGCAACAACCTGACCCTTGATGGCAAACCGCTGGATATTGCCCTGTTCAGCCCCGCCACTGATCCCAATCAATTGGTGCGTGACCTGGCGGCCGGTGGCGTGGCCGGGCCCAGACCGATGGGCGGGCGGCTGGTGGTCAACGCGTTCCGCTGGCGCGTGACGTTCGAAGTCGCGCTGCGCGCGGTGCAGGCGTTGCAGGATTACGGCAGTCAGGTGCTGAATCTGCTTGAACGACGCGATCGCGCCGAGCAGGAAGAGTTGCAGCAAAACCATCTGGTGGAGTTGGGCAGCTACGCCGAGACGGTGCAGGAGCAGTCCATCGCTCAGTTGGAGGCCAATGTTACGGCGCTGCAGCATAGCCGGGCAGTGGCGCAGGAACGGGCCGATGCTTACGCAACGCGCTACAACGACAACGTCTCGGCGATTGAGTATCAGGTCATGGCGAGCCTGAAGCAGTCGAAAACATTCACCTTGCAGGCCAAAGTCGTCAAAACCGCAGGCGGGGTCATTGCGGCATTACCAAAAATCTTTGGTATGTCCAATGGTGGTTTCAAGCCCGAAAATGCATTCGATGCAGTCGCTTTCGGCCTGGAGGTTGCCTCGTCGCTGGTGCAGATCGATGCCGATAGTCAGGCCACCACCGAAGGCTACCGTCGTCGCCGTGGCGAATGGGGCCTGCAACGCGACCAGGCACTGGCGGAGGTGCGTGCCATCGATGCGCAGATCGTCGCGCAAACCCATTCAGTGACCGCTGCCCGATCCAGCCTTGAGCAAACCCTCAGGGGCAACGCTCAGGCATTGACGGTTTACAACTACCTGAAAAAACGCGCCAGCAACGCCGAGTTGTTCGGCTGGATGCTCGGCCAACTCAAGGCGCTGCACTATCAGGCCTACGATGCGGTAATCAGCCTGTGCCTTAGCGCCCAGGCCTCACTGGCTGCCGAAACCGGCGATTACGATGCGCAGATCCCCTTGCCCCAGGTCTGGCTCGACCACCGCCATGGTTTGACCGCCGGTGAGCAATTGCGTGGGCATCTGCTGCGCCTGGAACGTGAACACCTGCAACGTCAGGAGCGACGGCTGGAGCTGGTCAAAACCGTCTCCTTGCGGCACTTGTTCGATGACGAAGTCGAGCGCCAGGTGGGCGTTGCCGACTGGGCGGATGCCTTGGAGCAATTGAAAGACACTGGCGCGCTGGAGTTCAAGCTGACCCAGTTGCTGTTCGATCGTGATCATCCGGGCCACTTCTGCCGGCAGATCAGTTCGGTGGAAGTTGATCTGCCGGTACTGACCGGCCCCTTCGAAGATGTCCGCGCGACCTTGCTCCAGATCAGCAGTATGACGGCGACCCGATCGACCACGCAGTCGGTGCAGTACTTGCACAATCCGGTCGGGGTCGCGCCATCGGATGTGGTGATCAATCTGCGCAGCGCTCAGCAAATAGCGTTGTCGCTCGGGGTTGCCGACAACGGCCTGAGCGCCATGAAGCCCGATGAGGGTCTGCTTAATCCTTTTGAGAACACCGGTGCGATCTCCAGTTGGAAACTGAATTTCCCGTGGCCGGGAAAACAGCCGCAGGCAGCAATGCTCGACTCGTTGACCGACATCATTGTGCGCATCCGCTATACCGCCAAGGCTGGTGAACCGACCTTCACCCAAAAAGTCGTGGATCTGGTCACCGAGGCTGAAAACGCCAGTCTGAACAAACAAGTCAAAGGAGCGGGCGATCATGAATGAGCCAGTCATCCAAGCGAATGAAAGTCTGGTGCGTAATGGCTATTTCAATGACCGGCTGGACGGGTGGACTCGAAAAGGCCAGGTAGGTTTGGCAACGGAAATGTATGAGGGCGTGTACACCAATTATATGGATGTCGGGGGCGGAAGCCTGGCCACACAGGCCTTTACGATCCCTAAAAAACCCGACGCCAATGCCAGGTACGAATTGACGTTTCTCTGCGAACTGAATACCGGATTGTCTTGGGCAGGCGATCCAGGCTGGTTGCGCATCCTCAAGGGCAATGATGTGTTAATGAGCATCGAGCTCCAGAAAGGGGATTCACGCAACCTTGAACAGGATCAAGCCCGGCTGGCGGCAGGGCAGCCGTTGGTGTTCAATCCGATTGCCTATCGAGCATCACTGGATGCGTTGGCGTTTGATAGGGGGGACGAGCTGAGTGTTCAAGTCAGTGGTGTGGCCAACTCTTCAGACCAACGTACGTCTGTACGTATCACCCACATCAACCTTCAATTGCATCTGGAACCATTGAGGCTGCAAGAGATGCGCCTCGATGATCAGACTCTGGCGCCAGGCGCTACGTTACACCTGTGCCTGGGAACGACGATCCTTGGCGTCCCACATCGGTTGACGTTCTTGCCTGAGCCGGGAAATGCCTGGGAAAACACCGAGGCTTCTTTGAGCAGCGTCGGCAACCCTCGGGAAGCAATCATCGCGACACCTGATTGGGGTGTCGATCAATCGCTGGAATCCGAATGGCTGCTCGATTGCCCGTGGGTGGGGGATGAGGAGCGCTATGAGTTTGCGTTGACCTTGCGCAACCGGTACGCCGCCGAACCATTCACTATCCCGATTTCACTGGGACATCACCGTCTGGCATTTCGTGATGAGCAGCAAGCCAGTCATTATCCGGTGCTTGAGTATGAAGACCAGGGCGTTTGGCTGGGTGTGCGTGTGGTGTCGTATTACACCAGCCAGGCGATTGCAGACCAAACGGTGAACTGGTCGGTTGCAGGGCAAGGCGTCAAAGCCGCTTCGGTTACCAATGAGCAAGGCTGGGCCGAGTTCTATTACCAGCCGCAGGTGGCGGGTGACGTTGTTGTCACCGCAACGGTTGCCAGTCTTTATTACGCCGAAGGCGAAGTCAGCATGCCTTTTGAGGTGAAGGTCCTGGCCACGGATCCGTGGAACGATTTGAAGGAGATTGTTGACGGAGCACCGACAGACTGGGACACCCCCGGCTACCCGAACCGGGGCTCGGCTCATGAATTGCAGGTACGCCTGCCTGCCGACAGTCCTTTGCTGAATACCACGCTGGCGTTGCGCTGGAGCGGCGATGGGCATGAGCAACTCGGTGTGGTTGTCGAACCGCCAGTTGGGCGCCCTGTGCCCGTCGAAACACCCGACATGGGCTGGACGCTGACCTGCGAGG
Organism: Pseudomonas sp. N40(2020); assembly: GCF_014472415.1. Taxonomy (GTDB): domain Bacteria; phylum Pseudomonadota; class Gammaproteobacteria; order Pseudomonadales; family Pseudomonadaceae; genus Aquipseudomonas. The sequence continues at coordinate 26,190 of NZ_JACSZV010000009.1, read as the reverse complement.
ATCGGCTGGACGGCCGGTTCAAACTGTCACTGGTCTGCTCGATGCTCAAGTTGCCTGCCCCCGAAAAAATCATGTCGCTGGCGCGCAATAAAGTGCGGATTGCCGACGTGCGCGAGGCCAACAAGTATCCGGTAGTGGCGGATCAGGAAATGGTGGTGTTGCGCCTGCAAGTGGTGCATGTCACGACACGTGGCGACGGCGAGGGTGTCATCGACGCTCGGGTCGACTGGGACACCCTCGATGGCCCGTTTTCGACCCGCACCGGCACCGGTGGCTGGGCGAGTCTGCCTTTCGTGCCAAGACAAGTCGGGGAGCAAGTGGTTACCGCCAGCGTCAAGGCCTACGAAGGTGCGGTGGGCATTGAGCAGAAATTCGATGTGAAGGCGATTGCGACCAGTGCCTGGAAAGACAAGGTTGCGATCAAGGTTGATAACCTTCCCATCGAACGGATTAAAGGGGCCGTGTGTTACCGAGGGGAGACACACACCTTGCAAGTCGAGGCGTTACCCGGCAGCCCATTGATTGGCCAAGACATTACGCTCGAGTGGCGGGGTAGCGAGCCGGGTATCGGCCTGGTGGCGAGTGACATCGGAACACCCAAGACTTTGCCCGCCGAGGGCGGTCTGAGCTGGACACTGGAGTCTGATCTTGCGGGCAGTACCAGCAGCATGTTCGAGATGAGATTGACTTGCGCAGGGCTTGAAGATCGAGAATTGTTCGGGCGCCTGATGAAGCGTGATTTTCAGGATGAATTGTCCGTGGTGCTGGATCAGATGACCACGACGAGGGGTCAGCAACTCTATCCGTGTCTGGGGGCCAGACACCGCTACACCCTGAGGCCTCATGCGTTGAGTCCGTTGGTGGGGTTGAATATCGCTCCGTTGTGGGTGAGTGGCGACACACCGGACAAGCTGGGTATCACGATCGAGCCTGCTTTGATAACTGAGCAGTGGTTGGAGGATGGTGGCGCAACCTGGACACTCGATTGTTCAAGCGCTCCGGCACCGGCTGATTTTTCCCTCCTTTTCCAGACGCCTTTGGGTCGAGTCGATGCCAACCAGATGAAGATGGGTCACAACAAAGTCAGGATCGAGGCGTCGCACGAATCGGCGGTGGACCCGGTTGTCGGGCAGGATCCCGCCTGGATGTGGGCGCAGGTGGTTTCCCATTTCACAGACCTTGCTGTGGATCAGGTGCCTGTTAAGTGGACAGTGGATGAACAACCCCAAGAGCACAAAACGGCTGCTGACGGTTGGAGTGGCTTCCCCTTTGTGCCTGCCACGGGAGGGGGCAAAACGGTCGAGGCCCGGGTGATCAGCCCGTATGACGGCTTCGAAGAATCCCGTTCGATGACCGTCAATGCGCTGGCGAGCGATCCGTGGGAAGAGGTGGTGGTCAGTTTTGATGGTCAAGCGGAACAGTCATTGGGAACGCAGGCGTTCTTCCCGCGGCGCAATGGGGAACACAGACTTGACGTGAAAGCCCCGCAGGACAGCGCCTTGTTTGGTAAGTACCTGACGCTAGGCATGATGGGTACCGGGCCAGCGGCGCTGGGCGTACGCTTTGAAGAACCCAGGCTTGGCGAACCCAGGTATTTCAGTGAAGCAGGATTGACCTACCTATTCAGGGTAGGCGATCTCAAGGATGGAAGCTTTGGCCTGGGCTTCTCGTCCTCTCGGCTGGCGCGCCTGTCACCGGTGAACGCATTTTCGGTAGGGCAAGGCGCGCAGGTGGTGAAAATCGCAGAGCGCCAGCGGATCAACAAGACGCTGCTGTGGAGGGAGGTTGTGTCGGAACAGATCACCGTCATCTCGGTGATCAGCGGCAAGCCGATGGTCGGGGTGACCGTGACGTGGCGCAGTCCTGATCTTGGCGTCGTGACGTCGACCACCAATTTTTATGGCGTGGCGAAAATAGATTTTGTGCCAACCACCCCCGGGGCGTTTGCACTGACGGCAACGGTGGGGGATGAGCTGTACTCGGATTCGGTTTCGATGGCGTATTTTCTGAGCGAGCCACGGCAGATCACCGCGTTGGTCATTGATGAGCCTGGCGGCTATCCCGGCCAGCATATGACTGCACAGGCGTGGGTGGTTTCGGCAAATACCGGGGAGCCTATGGCAGATGTCGAGGTGATGTGGGAGTACGACAACGCATCGATACCGGCAACAATGACGGATGCCGATGGCAAGGCAACGTGTAGTTTTACCTTCGGGTCATCAGGTGAGGCTGCTTTGTGGGCGTCGGTACAGGGCGGTTTGGCTGGCTGGGATGTGAAAACGCTGTGGTTGACCGTCTATGAACCTCCAGCGGCAGTGGCGTCCGTTGTCGCTTCGCTAAATCCGGTTCCCTTGCAAACCTATGTAACCATGACTGCGTTGATCGTGGATAAGGAGTCTCGAGAGCCGATGCCAAAAAGAAAAATCCAGGTCTCAAATAATGGAGCACCATTCTTCGAAACCACTACCGATAGTAAGGGGCAATATCAGAGCTATTGGAGACCGATGTCTATAACGGATAACGTTTCCCTCGCCGTCAAGCTCAACAACCCAGATGGCACCTCGGACAGTGGTGCCGTGTATGTCACGGTCGTGAGCTGATCGACAGTTTAAAGCGCGGCACTTCGTTTCCAGCTGAGATACAGCGTCACCAGTTCGGCCCCCAACTCCGCAGGCTGAACATCCACCACCGGTACTCCATGAGCACTCAACCGCTCATGGAGTTCTATCCGTTCATTCAAGTAACTCACCGCCCCGCAGTAGGCCAGTGCATCCGGTAGCGTTTGCACCGGCGTATGGCGTAAGGCATCGAGCGTCTTCTCACGCAAACTCGCCACCAGTACTCGGTGTTGCGTGCTCAAGCGTTTGACAGCGCCGAGCAGTTCTTCATCGTCCTCATCGCGCAGGTTGGTGACCAGTACCACCAGCGCCCGGCGCTTTTGCCGGGCCAGCAGCTGATTGGAGGCGGCCTGGTAATCGGCGGGGCGTTGCGTGCTGTCGAGGTCGTAGACGCTGTTGAGCAGTACGTTCAGTTGGCCGGCGCCTTTGACCGGCGCGAGATAGCGAGGTTGATCGCAGGCAAAAGTCATCAAGCCAACGGCATCACCCTGGCGCAAGGCGATGTAACTGAGCAGCAGACAGGCGTTGAGTGCGTGATCGAAGTGCGACAGTTCATCGTCCTGGCTGCGCATGCGCCGGCCGCAGTCGAGCAGGAAAATGATCTGCTGATCGCGTTCGTCCTGATACTCACGGGCAATCGGCGTGCGCTGGCGTGCCGTGGCTTTCCAGTCGATCTGGCGCAGGCTGTCGCCCTCACGGAATTCGCGCAGTTGATGGAACTCCAGACCCTGGCCGCGACGTTGCCGCTGGCGCACGCCGAGTTGGCTGAGCCAGTTGTCTACCGCCAGCAACTTACCGCCGTATAGCCGGGCAAAGTCGGGGTAAACGCGGGTGCTATCGCTAACCTGCAACAGGCGTTTGCCTGACCATAGACCCAGCGGACTTGGCAGGTTGACTTCGCACACATCGACACTGAAATGACCGCGTTTGAGTGGCCGCAGGCGATAACCGATCTGGCTGGTTTGACCGGGCCGCAACGCGACGCTGAGTGGCAGGTTTTCAAAGCTCAGCCCATCGGGGACATGGTCGAAGATCTGAATGTTCAGGGGTTCGGCAAAGTCATGCTCAACCTCAAGCTGCACGTCTCCCCAACGCCCGAGCGCAAGGCTGCCGGGCATCTGCCGTTTGATCCGCAGTGCCGGCAGGCGCTTGAGGCGCAGCGCGTCGAGCATTGCCAGCGCCAACAATGCCAGCAGCAATCCCCAGTTGATCGATAGCAGGCTGGCCGGGATGTCGACCTCCAGTGCCCGCAAAGTGCCCAGCGCCATGCCGATGACCAGCAGCATGGCCAGCCAGATCAGCAGCAGGCGTGCGGGTTTCACAGGCGCGGCGCCGGGATCTGGTCGAGGAGTTGCTGCAGCACCTGATCGACTTGCAGGCCTTCGATGTCCAGCTCCGGGGCAATGCGTACGCGATGGCGCAGCACGGCCAGTGCGCAGCCCTTGATGTCATCCGGGATCACGAACTCGCCGCCGCGCAACAACGCCCGGGCGCGGGCACAACGCACCAGTGCGATCGAGGCGCGCGGCCCGGCACCGAGAATCAGGCCTGGCCAGGTGCGCGTGCTGCGCGCCAGACGCACGGCGTAGTCGAGCACCTGATCGTCCAGCGGCAAATCACTGGCAATGCGCTGCAAGGCTTGCACATCCTTGGCTTGCAGCACGGTGCGCAGTGGCTGCACATCGAGCATGTCGGCGCGGGTCGAACGGCTGACCTGTCGCACCATGTTCAATTCCTGATCCGCGTCCGGGTAGTCCATGCGCACCTTGAGCATGAAGCGGTCTAGTTCAGCTTCCGGCAGTGGATAAGTGCCTTCCTGTTCGATCGGGTTCTGCGTGGCCAACACCATGAACGGCTGAGCGATGGGCAGTGCGCGGCCTTCAAGGGTGACCTGGCGTTCCTGCATGGCTTCGAGCAGTGCGGCCTGAGTTTTCGCCGGGGCGCGGTTGATCTCGTCGGCCAGCAACAGATTGGTGAACAACGGGCCTTTGCGCAGCTTGAACTGCTCTGTCTGAAGGTCGTAGACCGCGTGGCCGGTGACGTCGCTGGGCATCAGGTCCGGGGTGAACTGAATGCGTGCGAACTCGCCGCCGAAGCACCGCGCCAATGCGCGTACCAGCAGGGTTTTACCCAGTCCGGGAACGCCTTCAAGCAACACGTGGCCGCCGGCGATGAGTGCAGTGAGCACGTCGTCGATCACCGCGTTCTGGCCGATCACGGCTTTCTGCAATTCGCCACGCACCGCTTGGGCCAGTTGACTGGCACGCTGGCGTTGCTGGGCGGCGTGGCTGGCGCTGCCGGGCTCGATCTGTTCAGTCATAGCGTGTTCCTCAAGGTTTGCAGGTGGGCGACCTGGCGGCAGAAGTCGGCGCTGGACATCCGCCGGTTCGGCACCGGGCTCAAGGCCTGGCTGATGGCACGGGTGGGTTGCCGTGTCAGGCGCGACAGCGCCAGCCATTGTTCGGCGACGTTCAATTGATTAAAACCGGGGTGCCGTCGCCGGGCACGACGCAATGCGTCCTGTTGCAACGCCTGCAATAGCGACTGCTGTCCGTTGTGCCGGAGCATGAAATCGGCACTGGCACGCAGGTGTTCCTGCAACTGCCGACGGCCAGTCGAGGCGGGCGCCTGAAGCGGGCCGTGGCGTACGCCGGCTTGCCACAACCACAGGCCAATCAGTGCAAGCAGGGCGACGATGGCTTGTGGGAAATAGCGCCAGAGTAGCGTCAACAGGCCATCGTGCTCGGTGTTGTAGATCAGCGTGACGTCGGTGTCGGCGCTCAGGTACCAGAGCAGCCAGGCGTTGTCGTACTGGGCGATGGCCGGGGTTTTCCACAACTCGGCATCGGTAACCACGGTGATCGAACCGAGGCTGTAGGGCAGTTGCATCATGTGCGTGGCCTTGGCGCTGTTGGCCCAGGCCTGAGCAAGATTTTTCGGATCATCGAGGTGAAAGTCGGTGTCGAACCCCGCATAGGCCGGCGCGTCTTCATCTTCCATATACAGCTTGGTCAATTTCGGAAAAGGGTCTTGTTCCTGATCGGCAGGGGCATCCTTCAGATCTTTACTCATGGACTGATGCAGTTGCACGCGGTCAAGCAACAGGTCGTTGCTTTGTTTCGCCTGCTCATCCCACAGCGATTCGGCGACAAACACCAGCCGTCCACCGGCCCGCGTCCAGTTCAACACTTGATCGACCTGACGCGGCGTCATTCGCGAACGGTCGTTGAACAGCAGCAATGTGTGGCCCCGTGGATCGGTGTCCGGCAGCACCGCCAGACTTTCGGCATGGGCGACTTTGATGCCGCGCTCGCGCAAAAACATTTCTGCCGCCAGATAGGGATTGGCCTGCGCGGCCGGTGAGGGGCCGTGATCGATCTGCTCCTGATACGGCTTGGCATTGAGGTACAGGAAAATGCTCAGCGCAGCCAGCAGCGCGACGATCAATGCGCCAATCCACCACAGCGTGCGCCGGTTCAACGGCTGACTCCCTGGCCGAACAGGGCGCGCCAGCCATCACACAACTCCTGTTGCAGATGCGCCGCCGGTATCCGATGCCCGTAGGCCATGCTCTGCCAGTGCGTGGTCAGCGTGCGGCTGAAGGCGAGCAATTCCGGACGCTGCAACTGTTCGACACGCGCCAGCACCTGATTTTCGGTGTCGGCGTCTTTCAGGGTCAGAGCAAAGTCGTGCAGCAAATGGCTGAGCAGGCCCCGATAGAGCAAACTCAAGGCTGCGCGGGGCTGGCTCTGCCAGAGTTGTTCGGCGTGGGCGGCGATATCGTCTGGCAGGGTGTCGCGGTTCAGATCCAGGCCGAAGGCTTGCTGCGGGGTTGGTCGCTTGGCGCGGGCGGGCAGTTTCGGCCGGCTGACGAAGGTTTGCAGAAACTCCCGATAGCGCCAGACCAGCCAGCCGAGTCCCGCAATCAATGTGCCCCACAACACCACTTCGATCAGCGTGGCCAAGGTATTGAAGTGGCGGCCGTCGAGCCAGCCGAGCAGGGTCTTCAGCCACTGCGGGGCTTCACCGTCCTTCTCGGATTTGGCCGGGGCCGCCGGGTCGTCACCAAAGCGATAACGGGTAACGGACTCCTTGTTCTTGAATGGCGCTTGTTCAAGCAGGGCCTTGACGCTGTCACGTGATTCCTGACTGGTCAGCGGCTGATTCAACAAGCGCGGCGCATCCGGGCTGCTGACGGGCTCGGCCGCCCAGACCTGGGGCACATTCGGCAGCAGCAGACACACCGCCAGCAGCACGCCGACCACGCTGCTGTTCAGGCGTTGGCGCAAGCGGCGGAACACCAGTTCAATGTCCCATGCCTCCAGTTGTGTGCGCCGATTCAGATAGAGACTGAAACCGCAGGCCACATAAATCGGCTCCCACACCACCAGCACCAGTGCATAAAAGGCGTTGGTCAGGTGCTCCAGCCAGCGCCAGTCCTGGTCCGCCGCGAGGATCAACGACTGCCAGTCCCAGTCGGTTTCGATCTGTTGCGGTAACAGCAGGTAGAACAGCACCATCAGGCCAATCCACAGCGCCGTTTCCAGATGCACGCCGATGATCGTCAGCCACTGCGCGGCGCCGGCGTTGCGTTGCAGCAGCACCTGCAAACGCTGCTGACGGGCGTCGCCATCCAGACTTTCGAGTTGCACCACGGACATGAGGAAACTGCGGCTCAAACTCAGGCGTCGCCAGGTCAGGCTGGCCAGCAGTTGCGGTTTGAGCAGGCGCGGCCACTCACGCAGGGCTTGTCTGAGCGTCGGCGTTTCGCCGAACAGCGCTTTGGACAGGATGTACAGTGGCAGGCGTTCATAGGCCGGCTTCAGCCACCAGAAAATAAACACCGCCAGTGACGGCGAATCCCACAGCAACACGCTGAGCAAGGCGAACAGCGGCAGGGTGACGATGGCCCAACTGGTCATCAACAAGCGCCGATGCTGCTGACTCATGAGCACGCCAAGATCCATGGCTTCCCAGGTGGTACGCGGACGGATGACCACGGTCGCGTCACTCAGGCGCATGGCGTGTCCTTCCGGCGAACAGCAAATAGCTCGCCACTAACATCCACAGAGCGGCACCGACCAGATATTTGGTGAGCGGAGCGACGCTGGTTTTCGACGACCAATAGGCTTCTATAAACGCGGCGATCAGCAGGAACAACATGACCCCACAGATCAGCAGCACGCTTTTGCGCGCGGCGCGTTTCAACGCTTCGGCACGGGTCAGGCGCCCCGGTGCGATCAACGCCCAGCCCAGTTGCAGACCTGCCGCGCCGGCCAGGGCAATGGCTGTCAGTTCAAAGGCACCATGGGCGACCACGAATGACCAGAAGGTCTGGCCGTAGCCGATTTCACTCAGATGCCCGGCCACGGCGCCTATGACCAGGCCGTTGTAGAACAGGAAAAACGCACTGCCCACCCCCATCAGCAAACCGCTGGCGAAGGTCTGAAAGGCGATGCCGATGTTGTGCATCACGTAGTAGCCGAACATCACCCAGTCTTCGCTGGCCGCGCGTTCGGCCGGGCGCCCGAGGTGACCGGCCACCGGGTCATACATGCCTTGCATCTCGCGCACCTGATCGGCGGGGAGCAGGTTGTAGACCAGTTCGGGAAACACATAGACCAGCACACCGACGCCGATCAGGCTGCCGAAAAACAACAGGCCGGCGGCCAGCACGAAACGCCATTCGGCACGCACCAGACGCGGGAAGTCGGCGAGGATGAAGCTCAACAGGTTGGCGCCCAAACGACTGCGATGCCGGTAAAGCTGTTGATGACCGCGCAATACCTGTTGTTGCAGCGAGTCGATGAGAAAACTGCTGTAACCGCGTTCCTGCGCCAGTGCCAGATGTTGGCAGAGGTGCCGATATGCTTTGGGGAAGCCTGCCACTTGTGAGGTTTCCTTACCCCGTTCGAGACGTTCAAGGGCCAGGGCAAAACGCTCCCATTCGGCCTTGTGTCGATTTTCGAAAAGGCTTTGCTTCATGTCGGGCCCAACAAGCCGCGGGCGATGCCGTTGAGTTCGGTGACTGCTCTGGGCGCAGAAATATGCAGCGGCTGGGCCAGCAACGCCGCCAGTTCATTGACCCGCGCCGGTGTCAGCTCGGCCTGCCGCTCGGCGAATCCGAGCAGCGCGCGCTGTTCGCTGAGGGTGAGGGCAATCGGCGCGCGGCGCGGTTCGGCGGCGGGCAATTGCGGGCGGGTTAGTGGGCGTTCGCTGTAGACCACCAGCGTGCCGGCGGCGATGTCGCCCAGACGCTTGAAGGTCGGGTGATTAAGGCAACTGAGGGTGCCGAGGAAATAACCGAATGGCAGCAGATCGACAAAGCGCAACAGGTTGCGCAGCAAGGACGCCGACCAGCCAATCGGCGTGCCGTCATCATGTACCACGCGCAGGCCCATCCATTGCTTACCCGGCGAGCGTCCCTGGCGCAGCACTTCGAACAGCACCATGTACCACCAGCTGACCGCAAACAGCAGCAGCGAGCCGAGGCCCATGCCGAGCTTGCCGAAAAACGCCAGGACGATGAACAGCACGCCCATGACCGCGCCGCGAATACCTAGGTCAATCGCGAAGGCGATGGCCCGTACCATCAACCCGGCGGGTCGCAGCGGCAAGTCGATGCCTTCCGGCGTTTCGACCTGATGCCGCGTATCCAGCGGTGCTTTCCTTGGCGGTGCTGTGGGCTCGAGCATGGGCTTCCTGATGTTCGCCTGTTCGGGATGCAAGTGGGGCCGATGCTAGCAGCCTCTCGGGGGGAAACGACATAACTATGTATTGCACATCGTGTGACGCCAGGTGTTTGAATGACGCGAGGCTGGCCGCGACCGCGGTTGAACGCCTAGACTTCGCCGATCTTCAGTTCAGGAACCGCCCGTGACTTCCATCTTTTGGTACGACTACGAAACCACTGGCATCAATCCCCGCAACGACCGCCCGCTGCAGGTTGCCGGGATTCGCACCGATCATGACCTCAACGAAATCGATGAACCGGTCAATCTCTACTGCCAACCCAGCGAAGACATCCTGCCGCATCCGGCGGCGTGCGTAATCACTGGCATTACTCCGAGCCAGCTCGCCGACAAGGGCTTGAGCGAGGCCGATTTCATGACCCGGGTGCATGCACAACTGGCGGCTCCCGGTACGTGCGGCGCCGGTTACAACACGTTGCGGTTCGACGACGAGATGACGCGCTACAGTTTGTACCGCAATTTCTTCGACCCATACGCGCGTGAATGGCAGGGTGGCAACAGTCGCTGGGATCTGATCGATGTGGTCCGCGCCGCGTATGCACTGCGTCCGGACGGGCTGGTCTGGCCGACCGATGACGAGGGTCGGGTAACGCTCAAGCTCGAGCGCCTGACGGCCGTGAACAATATTGATCATGGTCACGCCCACGAGGCCTTGTCGGACGTGCGCGCGACCATCGCGCTGGCGCGGCTGATCCGCGAGAAGCAGCCAAAACTGTATGACTGGTTGTTCCAGTTGCGCAGCAAGCAAAAGGTCATGGATCAGATTCGTCTGTTGCAGCCGCTGGTGCACATTTCCGGGCGCTTCTCGGCGGCGCGCAGTTATGTCGGCGTGGTGCTGCCGTTGGCCTGGCATCCGAAGAACCGCAACGCCTTGATCGTCTGCGATCTGCATCTGGATCCCCAGGGCTTGCTCGATCTCGATGCGCAGACCCTGCGCCAGCGCCTGTACACCCGCCGTGACGATTTGCTGGAAGGTGAGTTGCCGGTGCCGCTCAAACTGATTCATATCAATCGTTGCCCGGTGGTGGCGCCACTGTCGGTATTGCGCGCGCAAGATCAGCAGAGACTGGGGCTGGACATGGCGCTTTATCAGGAACGAGCGCTGCGACTAACTGACGCACAAGAAGTTTGGAAAGATAAAGTTGCGGCGATTTATGCCAGCGAAGACTTCACCCCGAGCGAGGATCCGGAACAACAGTTGTACGACGGATTTATCGGTGACCGCGACCGACGTCTATGTGAGCAAGTGAGAACGGCCGATCCTGCACAATTAGCGCAAGAGCAATGGCCTTTCGATGATGAACGTTTGCCTGAATTACTCTTTCGATATCGAGCGCGTAACTTTCCCGACACCTTGAGTTTTGAAGAGCAGGAACGTTGGAGAATATTTTGTCAGCAGCGTTTGTCCGCACCTGAATGGGGGGCTCCAAATACCCTGACATCTTTTACAGAGGCAGCAGAGAAATGGGCGCTTAGTGCGACGCCGGTGCAGAGTGCGGTGCTCAATGAATGGCAGAATTATGTCCAGGTATTGCGCAAACGTTTGAATCTTTGAAATCGAACATGACCGGGTTAATTCCGGACATAAAAAAACGCCAGCATTCGCTGGCGTTTTTTTTCACCGCAGATCAGTCCGCGGCAGGCGTTGCGGCTTAGCCCAGCAGGGTAGCCCAGCCTTCAACCACGTCACCGCCCCACTTGGCTTTCCACTCTTTCAGAGTTTTGTGGTTGCCACCTTTGGTTTCGATGACTTCGCCGTTGTGCGGGTTTTTGTATTGTTTAACTTTGCGAGCACGCTTGGTGCCGGTAGTTTTTACAGCGCCGCCGCGTGGAGCCTTGGTTTTCGATTCTGGATCCAGCAGGGCGATGATGTCACGCAGGGACTTGGAGTATTCGCCCATCAGGGTGCGCAGTTTGCCTTCGAATTCCAGCTCGGTTTGCAGTTTGTCGTCTTGCGACAGGTTCTTCAAACGGGCTTGCAGCTCTTTGATAGCTTCTTCGGTGGCGCGATATTCGTTGATCAAGGACATGATTACTACCTTAGTAGAGTGCTGAGTGGCAGGGGACAGTGCCGCAATAATAGTCAGGCTGTTTCATCAAGTAAACATTTAACCGGGGTTTTTATTTAAATTAGTTACAAGAATTAGCGGCAAATTGAATGTTCGGTTAAATAGTGTGATGCAGTCATCACAGATACTCACAGTTATCTGATCAAGCAATACCTCCGAACCGCCGTCCCGTTGACGGGTGTCCCCGTCAAAAAGCCGTACGCCGGGGTGGGGCGAACGCCCCCGAGCTCATCAATACTGCAGTTTTGCTGCGCAGTCGCTAGAATGGCGGCCTTTGCGAAGTTCTGGAGTTTCCCCCTCATGCGCACTTTTCGGCTGGTGATTTCTTGCCCGGACCGCGTTGGCATTGTTGCCAAAGTCAGTAATTTTCTGGCATCCCATAATGGCTGGATCACCGAAGCGAGCCACCACTCGGATAATCAGATCGGTTGGTTCTTCATGCGTCACGAAATTCGTGCCGATTCGCTGCCGTTCGGTATTGAAGTCTTGCGCGAGAAGTTTGCACCGATCGCCGAAGAGTTCTCGATGGACTGGCGCATCACCGACACCGAGCAGAAAAAACGCGTGGTGCTGATGGCCAGCCGCGAATCCCATTGCCTGGCCGATCTGCTGCACCGCTGGCACAGCGATGAACTGGACTGCGAAATCTCCTGCGTGATTTCCAACCACGACGATCTGCGCAGCATGGTCGAGTGGCACGGCATTCCTTATTACCACGTCCCGGTCAATCCGCAGGACAAGGAGCCGGCATTCGCCGAAGTGTCGCGTCTGGTCAAACAACACGATGCCGAAGTGGTGGTGCTGGCGCGCTACATGCAAATCCTGCCGCCGGCGCTGTGCCGCGAATACGCGCACCAGGTCATCAACATTCACCACAGCTTCCTGCCGTCGTTCGTCGGTGCCAAGCCTTACCACCAGGCCTCCCTGCGTGGCGTGAAACTGATCGGTGCGACCTGCCACTACGTGACCGAAGAGCTGGACGCCGGTCCGATCATCGAGCAGGACGTTGTCCGCGTCAGCCACAGCGACAGCATCGAAGACATGGTGCGTTTCGGTCGTGACGTCGAGAAGATGGTGTTGGCGCGTGGTCTTCGTTATCACCTCGAAGATCGTGTGCTGGTACATGGCAACAAGACTGTAGTGTTCTGATCGAACCACTTCATGCTTGAAAAACGAAGGGCTTGGGCGTTGAATCGCCCAAGCCCTTCGCCGTTTCAGAATCAGAGGACATGCAGATGAGCGATCCACTGGACAAAGCCACTTCCAAAGCACCCGCGACATTGGGCGAGGGCTGTTTGAGTCGGTATGACCCGGATGACCTGAGTCCAGACGACGGGACGGAGTTTCCCGGCGCTGCCGAGTTGTGGGAGCAACTCAAGGATGAACAGAGCGAGCCTACGAAGCCTGCCTGACTTTCATCAGCTTCCTGATCAGCGGCCGGCCGAGCATCAACAGAAACACAGGTCCACCGACCACAAGATAGAAATAGAACGTCACCACCCGCCAGATCAGAATCGCCGCCGCGGCAGTGGATTTGCCGACCATCGGTGCCAATAGCGCCGCCGAGGTCAATTCTGCGGCGCCTGCGCCGCCCGGCAGCAGGCTGAACTGGCCGGCGCCCAGCGAGAGCATCTGCACCAGAAAACTCCACGCCCACTGCAAATCCGCCCCCAGCCCACGCAGCGCCAGATACAGCACGCTATAGCGCAGTAGCCAGTGCACGCAGGTCAGGGCGAAGACTTTGCTCAAGGTCTGCCAAGGCAACTTCAGCGTATCGATGAACGCGGCAAGAAAATGCAGCAGCTTGCGTGCCCAGCGGCGACGGGTGCTGGCGCGCACGTTCATTCGAGCCAGCAGCCGTCCGCTCAGTCGAATCAGTTGGCGGTGGTAGCGCGCCAGCAGTACGCAACTGCACAAACCGCCGAACAACGACACTGCGCTGACAATCAGCAGCCATTCCATGCGATCGCTGAGGTGTTGGAACAGTGCGTAAATCAGAATCCCGCTCAGGGCGCAGAGAAAAAACAGCAAATCGCTCAACTGATCCATGGCAAATACCGCGCTGCCCCGGGCCGGGCGCACGCCGCTGCGGGCCAGCAGGGCCATGATCGTCAGCGGCCCGCCGCTACCGCCGGGTGTCGCGCAGTAGGCGAATTCGGCGGCCATGACCACGCCGAGGCTTTTCATCGGCGTGACGCGATCCCGTTGATCGCCGAGCAACAAACGCAGGCGCAAGGTGTTGATGCCCCAGCACAGCAGGATCATGCCGAACATGATCAGCAGCCATTGCAACGGAAAGCTCTGCAGGCGCGCCCAGATTTCGCTGCCGCCGAGCAGCAGCGGGATCGACACCGCCGCGAGCAGGCCGATCAACAACACAATGCCGCGACTCATGCGGCGTGTTCCTGTTGACCGCGCTGTTGGGCGAGCCAGTTCACTTTGGTCATCGGTACTCGTCCTTCATTCAGCAATCGTTCGAGAGTGTTCAGCCAGTAATGGCGGGAGAATTCGTGGCGCATGTCCACCGGGTGCAAGCCTAGCCGAATCACCGGCGCCTGGCGCCAGTGCTGTTCACGCTGGTCGCTGATGATCTTCGACAGGCCGCGACGCCATGCACTGCGGGCGCTCCAGACCAGCCCCGGCGCATCGATGGAGGTGAAATCCGGTAAACGATAAAGATGCTGCGGGTCGCTGGTGTAGCTTAGCGGCAGTTCGCGCAGGGCCTGCCGTGCGCCGTCGCTCATCAGCCAGGCGGGGGCGACGAAACCCTGCAGCGGCCAGTCGTAACGCCGGAACAGGTCAATGCCGGCGCGCAGTCTGGCGAGAGCGGCTTCGCGAGACAAGTGATAAAACTCGCCTTCATGGGTATAAATGCGCCGCATGAACCAATCGCGCGGCGTGGTCGGGCCTGGCTCCTGGTCGTCGTGAAAGTAACCGTGCAAAGCCAACTCATCGCCGCGGGCGACGCGTGCGCTCAGCAGCCGGCGAAAGTCCGTGTGAGCATCGAGGTTGTTGTGGCGATGAAAATTCGGCACCACCAGCCAGGTCATTGGCACGTCACCCAAAGCATCGACGGCTTCAACAAAGGGTCGGTAATCCGTCCAGGTCGATGGGGCCACGTCGTGCAGCACCAGCAACACGGCGGGCCGATTGAGCGAGTCAGCCATTAGCCACCCGTGGAATCCCATGGCCGAGGACGGCGTGATAGTGACTGAGCAGACTGTCGACCACCGTGTCCCAGGCGTAATGCCGTTCGACATGCTGGCGTGCTTGCTGGCCGAGTTTCACGCTGCCGCGACTGAACAATTCCCGCACGGCATTGGCCATGGCCTGGGGATTGTTCGGCGCACACAGCAGACCGCAGGACTCAGTGACGATTTCTTCGAACGCACCGGCCGCCACAGCGACCACTGGAATACCGCTGGCCATCGCTTCGAGGATCACCAGACCGAAGGTTTCCTGATCGCCGGCATGCAACAACGCATCGGCACTGGCCATCAGGCGTGCCACGGTCGGTGCCGGGCAGAACTCATCAATGACGCTGACGTTGTCCGGCACTGCGGCCGGCATCGCCGAGCCGACCAGCAACAAGTGATAGCGCGAGCCAAGGCGCTGCATGCACTTGAGCAAGACCGGCAGGTTTTTCTCTTTCGAACCGCGCCCGGCGAAGATCAGCAGGCGGACGTCTTCGGCAATGCCCAGTTCGGCCCGCAAGTCCGGGTCGCGGGCGCAGGGGTGAAAGGTTTGCAGATCAACGCCCAACGGCTGTACGAAGACGTTGCGCACGCCCAGGCCTGTGAGCTTGTCAGCCATCACCTGACTGGGCGCGAGAACCCGGTCGAAGTTGCCATACAACTTGGTGACATAGGCCTCGACGTTGGGCGTGACCCAATGCCCCATGCGGTTGCTGACCAACAGCGGCAGGTCTGAGTGATAAAAACCGATCACCGGCACGTCCAGCTGCCGCCGGGCATCCAGAGCTGCCCACGCGGTGAGGTACGGATCGCCGACCTCGATCAGATCGGGCTGCAAATCCTGCAGGACATTTCTCCAAGGAGCCAGGCGTACCGGAAAGCGGTAGCCCTTGCCGAAGGGCAGGGCGGGGGCGCGAACCGTGTACACGCCATCGTGTTCACCGACATGCGCGCCGGGGATCAGCAAACTGTGACGAATCCCGGGTTTGACGCTCAACCGACGGTGTTTTGCATCCAGATAAGTACGTACGCCACCGCTGGCCGGGGCGTAGAACATGGTGATGTCGGCGATATGCACGGTGATCGTCCCTCCGCAGCGTTGCTCTCCTTTGGTTGACCTTTATCCAGAATAGATGTTCGGTCGGGATTGCGCGGGGTAGGGCCGATGCGAAAAGATCGCAGCCTGCGGCAGCTCCTGCAGGGAAAACACATTCCAACTGCAAGAGCTGCCAAGGCTGCGATCTTTAGATTTTCAGATGCGGAAGCTGCCCACCAACTGCTTCAACCGCGAAGCTTGCTGTTCCAGATCCGAACAGGCACGCAATGTCGCGTGCAGGTTCTCCACCCCTTCCTGGTTCAGCGTATTGATCTCGGTGATATCGACGTTGATCGACTCGACCACGGCGGTTTGTTCCTCGGTCGCCGTAGCCACCGACTGGTTCATCCCATCGATCTCGCCAATGCGTTGGGTCACGCTGTTCAAGCGCTCGCCCGCCAGGTTGGCGATTTCCACGCTGTCCTGGCTGTGACGCTGGCTGTCGCTCATGGTGCTCACCGATTCCCGGGCGCCGACTTGCAGCTCCTCGATCATGGTTTGTACCTGCTGCGCCGATTCCTGGGTGCGGTGGGCGAGGTTACGCACTTCGTCCGCCACCACGGCAAATCCGCGCCCGGCCTCACCGGCACGCGCGGCTTCAATCGCCGCGTTGAGCGCCAGCAGGTTGGTTTGCTGGGAAATACTGGTGATCACTTCGAGAATCTGCCCGATGTTCACGGTTTTGCTGTTCAGCGACTCGATATTGCTGCTCGACGCGCTGAGCATGCTCGACAGTTGATTCATCGCCTTGATGCTGCGATCCACCACTTGCTGGCCGTCTTCGGCGAGGCCGCGGGCGTCGCTGGCCTGGTTCGAGGCTTGCGCGGCGTTGCGGGCGATTTCCTGGGCGGCGGCGCCAAGTTGGTTGATCGCGGCGGCGACACTGCTGGTGCGCGACGCCTGCTGATCGGAGTTGTACATCGACGAGTTCGACGCCGCGACCACACGCAGGGCGACTTCGTTAACCTGCCCGGTGGCCGACGACACTTCGCGGATCGAGCCATGAATGCGCTCGACGAAACGGTTGAACGCGGTACCGAGAACACCGAATTCATCGTTATTGACGATGGTCAGGCGCTTGGTCAGGTCGCCTTCGCCATCGGCGATGTCCTCCATGGCGCGGGTCATGACGTGCAGCGGCTGGATCAGGATGCGGATCAGCATGCCGAGCAGGGCAATGATGATCGCCACGGCAATCACCGTTGCGATTACTGCCGAGGTGCGGAACTCGCTGAGCATGGCGAACGCCTGGTCTTTGTCCACCGACAGGCCGATGTACCAGTTCACCGACGGCAGGCCCTTGATCGGGGCGAAAGTGACGATGCGGGTCTTGCCATCGACAGTGACTTCACTGAAGTCGCTGCTGATGCGCGGGGTGGCCTGCGGATAGGCCTCCTTCAGTGATTTCATCACCAGGGCTTTGTCCGGGTGCACGAGGATCTTGCCGTCGGCGCTGACCAGGAACACATAACCCATGCCGTCGAAATCCCGGGCGGCCAGGGTGTCGACCAGTGATTGCAGGCTCAAGTCACCGCCGACCACGCCAACGCTCTGACCGGCCTTTTTCGAGGCTGTGGCGATGGAGATGATCAACTGGCCGGTCGCGGCGTCGATGTACGGTTCGGTCAGGGTTGGCGTGCTGCTGCTCTCGGCACCTTTGTACCAAGGACGAACGCGTGGATCGAAACCGTCCGGCATCTTCACGTCCGGGCGGATGGTGAAGTGGCCGGTGGCATCGCCCAGATAGGTCGCCATGAATGTCGAGGTCAGGGACTTCTGTTCCAGCAGGCTGGCGACATTGGTCGCTTCCGGGTTGATGGCGATATTCTGGGCAGCGTTCTCGACCAGCAGAATGCGGCCATTGAGCCAGGTCTGGATATTGTCGGCGGTGACCTCGCCCATCTCGTTGAGATAGTTGTTCAGGTCATCGCGGATTGCGTTGCGCTGTAGCCAGTCGTTGTACAGCGTGAACGAGGCGAAAGCGGCGATGACGATGAGGGCGGCGGCAAGCAAAATTTTATGGCTGAAGCGCAGGTTTTTGTTCATGGCTTGGGGTTCCGCTAAGGTCTTAATGTCCTGGGCGTGCTTTTATAAAGACGCTCAATATGGGCAAGGGTGAAAAAAGCTGATATTTCCGTCTCTCCTTAGGGAAATGTCCGACCCGACTTTTCAGTCAGGTTCACGCCTTTATTTATCGGCCATCGCGAATTAAAGATTAACCATTGGGTGACAAAATGCCTGACTCATCGCAACTCGTAATCGGCGCCGATCTCGCGGGGCAACCGATAGCCCAGGCCATGCGCCTGGCCAACCGACATGGACTGGTTGCCGGCGCGACCGGCACCGGTAAAACCGTGACTTTGCAACGTCTGGCCGAAGCTTTCAGCGACGCGGGCGTCGCGGTGTTTGCCGCTGATATCAAGGGAGATCTGTGCGGCCTCGGTGCTGCCGGCAACCCGCAGGGTAAGGTCGCCGAGCGCATCGCCGGCATGCCATGGCTCAATTACAAACCGCAGGCTTATCCCGTGACCTTGTGGGACATTCACGGTCAGTCCGGTCATCCACTGCGCACCACGTTGAGTGAAATGGGGCCGCTGCTGATTGGCAGCCTGCTCGAGCTGACCGACAGTCAGCAGTCGGCGCTCTATGCGGCGTTCAAGGTCGCCGATCGCGAAGGCCTGTTGTTGCTGGATCTGAAGGATCTGAAGGCGCTGCTCAATCACCTCAAGGACAATCCACAGCTGTTGGGCGAAGACGCCGCGCTGATGACCACCGGTTCCAGTCAGGCACTGTTACGCCGCTTGGCAACGCTGGAGCAGCAGGGTGCCGAAGCCTTGTTTGGCGAGCCGGCGCTGCAACTGGAAGACATCCTGCAACCCGCTGCCGATGGCCGTGGGCGCATTCATCTGCTCGATGCCAGCCGTCTGGTACACGAGGCGCCGAAGGTTTATGCGACGTTTCTGTTATGGCTGCTGGCCGAACTGTTCGAGCAGTTGCCGGAGCGCGGCGATGCCGATAAACCGCTGCTGGCGCTGTTTTTCGATGAGGCGCACTTGTTGTTTGGCGACACGCCAAAGGCGTTGCAGGAGCGGCTGGAGCAGGTGGTGCGGTTGATCCGTTCCAAAGGCGTGGGTGTGTATTTCGTCACCCAATCGCCGACGGATTTGCCGGATGACGTGCTGGCGCAACTGGGGCTGCGCATCCAGCACGGCCTGCGTGCATTCACTGCAAAAGAGCAGAAATCCCTGCGCGCGGTGGCTGACGGGTTCCGGCCGAATCCGGCCTTCGACAGTCTGTCGGTGCTGACCGAGCTTGGGATCGGTGAGGCGTTGGTCGGTACGCTTGCCGAGAAAGGCACGCCGGAAATGGTTCAGCGCGTGTTGGTCGCTCCGCCGCAATCGCGGATCGGGCCGTTGACCGAAACCGAGCGAACAATGCTGATTGCCGGATCGCCGTTCAAGGGGCGCTATGACAAACCGATCGACCGGGAGTCGGCTTATGAAATCCTGATGGGGCGTAAAGGGTTGGCCCCGGAGGCTGAAGCGCCGGCAACTGCTCAAGAACCGAGTCTGGCGGACAGGGCTGGCGAGTTCCTGGGTACCGCAGCAGGGCAGGCGCTGAAGTCGGCGATGCGCCAAGCGGCCAACAATCTGGGCAAGCAACTGGTGCGTGGCCTGATGGGTTCGCTGCTCGGAGGCAGCAAACGCCGCTAAAAGCAAAGATCGTCCGATCGCGGCCCGAGCCTGCGGCACCTCCTACAGGGGATGCATTCCAGCTGTAGAAGCTGCCGCAGGCTGCGATCTTTTCAGGGCTTGGCTTTGGCGTGCGCCGCAAGGCGCTCCAGCGCCGCCCGCAGATTCGGATCACTGATCCCGTCCGCCGTTGCCTGAATGGTCGCCGCTGCATCCGTTGAAAGATCCATCGTATGCCCGGTTGCTCCACGCTGAACCGTCGGTGGTTGAACCTTGAACAGAATCCGCGTCAGGCTGGCGAACTCGTCGAACATCTGCAATTGCCGTTGCAAGCGCTTTTGCTGATAGCGCAGGCGAGTGGCCCAATGACCATCGGTGACAATTAACAGGAGACTGCCCTCACGCCACGACGCCACATGGCAATGTTCGCGGGCGGCGGGTTGTAGTTGGCTTTCGAGCAGGCGTTGCAGATGGCCCAGTCGCTGGGCATGGCCGAGGATGGCTTTGAGCGGCTTGGCTTCGCGTAGCAAAACGGCGGGTGCTTTGGCCGTAAGAGGGCGAAACGCCATGATCGAACACCTGAAAGTACAGAGGCGCCATGGTAGCAGAAAGCACCGAATTCACTCGCCCATTGCTTTTGCCCCTGCTTTGCCCATTAAATCAACGACTAACTTCTTTTGCGTACGACTTGAAGTTGAGCAAAACGCCCCTATTTTAAGTGAGCCCCGTCAAAGCGCAGTGCCAGCATCGTGGAACATCGCCACTTTCCTCACCACCGTTTCCGGGTAGAATGCTCGTTCGCATGCGGCCATGAGGGCTGCACGGGCGACTCACGGGGCCGCCCTCCATCCCTTTAGTGTGGAAGATCCTGCCGATATGTTTGCGCCTTTGTTAAAGAAACTTTTTGGAAGCAAGAACGAGCGTGAAGTCAAACGCATGCTCAAGACGGTGCAGCTCGTCAATGCCTTCGAAGAGCAAATGGTGGCCCTTTCGGACGATCAATTGCGCGCCAAGACCGATGAGTTCAAGGCCCGCATCGCCAAAGGGGAAACCCTCGACAAGCTGTTGCCAGAAGCCTTTGCGGTCGCCCGCGAAGCCGGCAAGCGCATCATGGGTATGCGCCACTTCGACGTGCAACTCGTCGGCGGCATGACCTTGCATGAAGGCAAAATCGCCGAAATGCGTACCGGTGAGGGTAAAACCCTCGTGGCTACCCTGGGTGTTTACCTCAACGCACTGTCCGGCAAGGGCGTGCACGTTGTGACGGTGAACGACTACCTGGCCCGCCGTGACGCCAACTGGATGCGCCCGCTGTATGAATTCCTCGGCCTGACCGTCGGCGTCGTGACGCCGTTCCAGCCGCCGGAAGAGAAGCGTCTCGCTTACGCCGCCGACATCACCTACGGCACCAACAACGAATTCGGTTTCGACTACCTGCGCGACAACATGGCGTTCAGCATGGAAGAAAAATTCCAGCGCGAACTCAATTTTGCCGTGATCGACGAAGTCGACTCCATCCTCATCGACGAAGCGCGTACCCCGCTGATCATTTCCGGTCAGGCCGAGGACAGCTCCAAGCTGTACATGGAGATCAACAAACTGATCCCGCAGCTGGAACTGCACGTCGAAGAAGTCGAAGGCGAAGTCACCAAGGCTGGCCACTACACTGTCGACGAGAAGACCCGTCAGGTCGAACTCAACGAAGCCGGTCA
Source organism: Pseudomonas sp. N40(2020) (assembly GCF_014472415.1). Taxonomy (GTDB): domain Bacteria; phylum Pseudomonadota; class Gammaproteobacteria; order Pseudomonadales; family Pseudomonadaceae; genus Aquipseudomonas. Next base: position 5,057 of record NZ_JACSZV010000009.1, on the reverse strand, counting down.
CCAGTTCATCGAAGACATGCTCACCCGTGTCGGCCTGCTGGCTGAGGGCGAGAGCCTGTACTCGGCGCATAACCTGGGCCTGCTGACCCACGTTTATGCCGGTCTGCGTGCGCACAAGCTGTTCAATCGCAACATTGAATACATCGTGCAGGACGGTCAGGTCGTACTGGTCGACGAACACACCGGCCGTACCATGCCGGGCCGTCGATTGTCCGAAGGTCTGCACCAGGCCATCGAGGCCAAGGAAAACCTGAACATTCAGGCCGAGAGCCAGACCCTGGCATCGACTACGTTCCAGAACTACTTCCGTCTGTACACCAAGCTGTCCGGCATGACCGGTACGGCCGATACCGAAGCGTTCGAATTCCACCAGATCTATGGTCTGGAAGTGATGGTCATTCCGCCGAACAAGCCGTTGGCGCGTAAAGACTTCAACGACCTGGTGTTCCTGACAGCCGAAGAGAAGTACGCGGCGATCGTGACGGACATCAAGGAAAGCATGGCCGCTGGCCGTCCGGTGCTGGTGGGTACTGCGACCATCGAAACCTCCGAGCACATGTCCGCACTGCTCGTGAAGGAAGGCATCGAACACAAGGTTCTGAACGCCAAGTTCCACGAAAAAGAAGCCGAGATCATCGCGCAAGCCGGTCGTCCGGGCGCACTGACCATCGCCACCAACATGGCCGGTCGTGGTACCGACATCCTGTTGGGCGGTAATTGGGAAGTTGAAGTCGCATCGCTGGAAGACCCGACCCCTGAGCAGATCGCCCAAATCAAGGCCGACTGGCAGAAGCGTCACCAGCAAGTGCTGGAGTCCGGCGGTTTGCAGGTGATTGCATCCGAGCGTCACGAATCCCGTCGTATCGACAACCAGCTGCGTGGCCGTGCCGGCCGTCAGGGTGACGCCGGTTCCAGCCGCTTCTACCTCTCGCTGGAAGACAGCCTGATGCGTATCTTCGCCTCTGACCGGGTGAAGAACTTCATGAAAGCCCTGGGCATGCAGCCGGGCGAAGCGATCGAGCACCGCATGGTGACCAACGCGATCGAGAAGGCGCAGCGCAAGGTTGAAGGCCGCAACTTCGACATTCGTAAGCAACTGCTTGAGTTCGACGACGTTAACAACGAACAGCGTAAAGTGATTTATCACATGCGTAACACGTTGCTGGCCGCCGACAACATCGGTGAAACCATCGCCGACTTCCGTCAGGACGTACTCAACGCGACCGTCAGCGCCCACATTCCGCCGCAATCGCTGCCAGAGCAGTGGGACGTCGCCGGTCTGGAAGCCTCGCTGCAGAGCGACTTCGGTGTGGCGTTGCCGATCCAGCAATGGCTCGACGAAGACGATCACCTGTACGAAGAAACCCTGCGCGAGAAGCTCATGACCGAGCTGATGGCCGCGTACAACGAGAAAGAAGATCAGGCCGGTGCCGAAGCACTGCGCTCCTTCGAGAAGCAAATCGTTCTGCGCGTGCTGGACGACCTGTGGAAAGACCACCTGTCGACCATGGATCACCTGCGTCACGGCATCCACCTGCGTGGCTACGCTCAGAAGAACCCGAAGCAGGAATACAAGCGCGAGTCGTTCACGCTGTTCTCCGAGCTGCTGGATTCGATCAAGCGCGACTCGATCCGTGTGCTGTCGCACGTTCAGGTTCGCCGCGAAGATCCGGAAGCCGAAGAGCAACGTCTGCGTCAGGAAGCCGAAGCACTGGCCGCCCGCATGCAGTTCGAACACGCCGAAGCCCCTGGTCTTGAGCAGCCGGAAATCCTGGGTGAAGAGGTCGATGTGGCCCTCGCCACCGCCCCGGTTCGCAATGACCAGAAGCTAGGCCGCAACGAACTGTGCTACTGCGGTTCGGGCAAGAAATTCAAGCATTGCCACGGGCAGATTCAGTAACACCCGTTTCAATCGCTGATGTACCCGCGCCGCGACCGGCATAAGCCGTCGCGGCGTTTTGCCATTTAAACCACCGCTTTCAAATGGCGGTGCTGACTTCATTGAGTAAGGAGCGCATTCATGGCTGTTGGTCTTGGTCCTTTGCCAACGTTGCACCCGGTTGCCGGTTTTGAACTCGGTATCGCCTCGGCCGGCATCAAGCGCCCAGGGCGCAAGGATGTCGTGGTGATGCGCTGCGCCGAAGGTTCGACCGTGGCGGGCGTGTTCACTCTGAACGCCTTTTGTGCAGCACCGGTGATTCTGGCGAAAAAACGCGTGCAGAATGCTGTGCGCTACCTGCTGACCAACACCGGTAACGCCAACGCCGGTACCGGCGAACCAGGCCTGGCCGCTGCCGAGCGCACCTGCGCCAAACTGGCCGAACTGACCGGCGTTGCTGCTGAACAGATCCTGCCGTACTCCACGGGTGTCATCGGCGAGCCATTGCCGGTCGAGAAAATTGAAGGTGCCTTGCAAGCCGCACTGGACGATCTGTCGGAAAACAACTGGGAAGCGGCCGCCACCGGCATCATGACCACCGACACCCTGCCCAAAGGTGCCAGCCGCCAGTTTCAGCATGACGGCGTGACCATCACCGTTACCGGCATCAGCAAAGGCGCAGGCATGATTCGTCCGAACATGGCGACCATGCTCGGCTACATCGCCACCGACGCCAAAGTCTCCCGCGATGTCCTGCAAAACCTGATGCTCGACGGCGCCAACAAGTCGTTCAACCGCATCACTATCGACGGCGACACTTCGACTAACGACTGCTGCATGCTGATCGCCACCGGCAAGGCTGCACTGCCGGAAATCACCCGCGCGGAAGGCGAACTGTTCGCCAAACTCAAGCAAGCGGTGTTCGAAGTGTGCATGGACGTGGCCCAGGCCATCGTGCGAGACGGCGAAGGCGCAACCAAGTTCGTCACCGTTGAAGTCAACGGTGGCGGCAATCACCAGGAATGCCTGGACGTTGGCTACACCGTGGCGCACTCGCCGCTGATCAAGACCGCGCTGTTCGCCTCCGACCCGAACTGGGGACGCATCCTGGCCGCTGTCGGCCGTGCCGGCGTGCCGGATCTGGACGTGAGCAAGATCGACGTGTTCCTCGGCGATGTGTGTATCGCCAGCCGTGGCGCCCGCGCTGAGACCTACACTGAGGCGCAGGGCTCGGCGGTGATGCAGCAGGAAGAGATCACCATCCGTATCGAGCTGGGTCGCGGCGATTGCAGCGAAACCATCTGGACAACTGACCTGTCGCATGAATACGTGAAGATCAACGCCGAATACCGGACCTGATCCGAGACCGAGTCGCTGCAATCGCCAGCAGTCTGGCTCCCACAGGGTTTGTGTTCACTGAACATCTACTGTGGGAGCTAGCCTGCTAGCGATGGCGTCGGTTCAGACATCGCAAGTCCCAAAGCTTTTCCACTGACGAAAAGGCGCCAAAACCATGTCTCTGCACCTGATCATCGGCGACAAACTGCTTTCCTCCTGGTCCCTGCGCGCCGCCCTGGCGCTCGAATTGACCGGCGCTCCCTACACCGAAGAGTTGATCAAACTCGGCAAGCCCGACACCCGCGAGCGTCTGCTCAAGCATTCGCCGACTGCCAAAGTGCCGCTGCTGAAAACCGCACGCGGCACCGTGGCTGATTCCTTGGCTATCGCTGAGTACCTCGCCGAGCAGTTTCCGTCCGAGCAGCTTTGGCCAACCGACCTCTTCGCCCGCGCCCAGGCCCGATCCGCCTGTGCGCAAATGCACAGTGGCTTCTTCGCCATGCGCAACCACATGCCGTTTAACCTGAGCCACAACGCGCCGCTGAACCCGGTGCCGCCGGAAGTGAAGGTCGATATCGAACGCATGCTCGCCTTGTGGGCTGAATGCCGTGCTGTCGCCACCGAGAGCGGGCCGTACCTGTTTGGTCGTTTGAGCTTGGCCGATGCGTTCTTCGCACCGATTGCCGTGCGTTTGCGCACCTATCAGGTGAAGCTGCCGGCCGCCGACGAGGCCTATGTTGAAACCGTCTACCAATGGCCGGCCTTCAAGGCATGGCAGAAGGCTGGACTGGAGGAGATGAACCCGTGAAACGTGTACACGTCGCGGCTGCCGTCATACGTGACGACAGTGGCAAAATTCTCATCGCCCGCCGTGCCGACACCCAGCATCAGGGTGGTTTGTGGGAGTTTCCCGGCGGCAAGGTCGAGGCTGACGAGTCGGTCGAAACCGCGCTGGCCCGTGAGCTGCACGAAGAGTTGGGCATTGTCGTTGGCGCTGCCCGGCCATTGATCAAGGTGCGTCACGATTACCCGGACAAACAGGTGTTGCTGGATGTCTGGGAAGTCTCGGACTTCACCGGCGAACCCCACGGTGCCGAAGGTCAGCCTTTGGCCTGGGTGACCGCGAAGGAGCTGGTGAACTACGAGTTTCCGGCGGCCAACCAGCCAATCGTCGCAGCGGCACGTTTGCCAGCCGAATACCTGATTACTCCGGAAGATCTTGAAACCCCGGCGTTGTTACGGGGCATCCAGAAGGCGATTGCCAGCGGGATCAAATTGATCCAGCTGCGTGCGCCCAATGGCTACGACCCGAAGTACCGTGATCTGGCGGTGGATGCAGCGGGGCTGTGTGCCGGCAAGGCGCAGTTGATGATCAAGGGGCCGTTCGAATGGCTCGGTGATTTCCCGTCTGCCGGGTGGCACATCACCTCCGCGCAACTGCGCAAGTATGCGGCGGCGGGGCGGCCGTTGCCTGCGGAGCGTTGGTTGGCGGCGTCTTGCCATAACGCCGAAGAACTGGCGCTGGCCGAACAGATGGGCGTGGATTTCGTGACCCTGTCGCCGGTGCAGCCGACGTTGACTCATCCGGATGCGCAGCCGTTGGGCTGGGAGCAGGCTTCGACGTTGATCGAGGGCTTCAGCAAACCGGTGTTCTTGTTGGGCGGGGTTGGCCCGGCTGAGCGCGAGAAGGCCTGGAGCTTTGGGGCTCAGGGTGTGGCAGGGATTCGGGCGTTCTGGCCAGAAGCCTGATTCTTTATTTAGGCTAAAGGCCCCATCGCGAGCAGGCTCACTCCTACAGTTGACCGCGTTTTGTCAGTAGACATGCGGTCAACTGTAGGAG
>NZ_JACSZV010000097.1 GCF_014472415.1 Pseudomonas sp. N40(2020) | reverse complement strand
CTGCCAAGGCTTGCACAAGTGTTTAAAACATAATATCATGAGTAAAGAACTTTACAGGCAACCAATAGAGGAGGATTTAGTAACCATGATTTTTGAAAATACGGGACTGGACGGCATCAAAGCCGACCTGGCGTTTATGGACGAAGTAGCCGAGAAAGTAGGCTTTGTCCGCTGGCAGTGGGAATACTACCGCGCTACATATGACTATAAGATCGAAGATAAAAACACCAATTCGGAGTATTTCGTCCGGATCAACACCCGTGCGGTGGAGGGCAAGCTGGAACACCCAAGCGCTGTGCTGCAAATTGAAGCCGTGTACATGGGCAAAGCGACTTTCCCTCACGGGCTGGAATACGAATCTCCGATTCCGTCGTCCATCATGGGGATTGCAACCAAGAAGCTTCAGCAGTTTAAAGCCGCTCTGGAAGCCTAAGCAGGTCTCATA
>NZ_JACSZV010000096.1 GCF_014472415.1 Pseudomonas sp. N40(2020) | reverse complement strand
TCTTTATGCAAATCAAGACCTGGTGCAATTTCAATTAGTTTCAAGCCTTGATTGGTGAGTTCGAATACTGCACGATCAGTAACAAAATAGATTTCTTGCTCGAGTGATTGTGAATATTGTGCATTAAAGTCGATATGGCTCACATCTGATACAAATTTCTGGTTTTGTCCTTCAGTTTCAATGTTTAATCGTTGATTATGGCATGAGACATGACTGCCAGCTACAAAAGTACCTGAAAAGATAATTTTATTTACAGATTGCGTAATGTCTATAAAGCCACCACATCCATTTAGTCGGTCATTGAAGTAAGACACGTTGACATTGCCGTATTGATCAACCTCAGCAAAGCTAAGATAGGCAACTGATACACCATTGTTATAAATAAAATCCCATGCTCGATCATGAGGCATGCGCACATCTGCATTGTAATTCATACCAAAATGTTCACGACTCCCAAC
>NZ_JACSZV010000095.1 GCF_014472415.1 Pseudomonas sp. N40(2020) | reverse complement strand
ATCTCGCTTCGCGAGGTGATGGTGTCGCCGATGTGCACGGGGCGGATGAAGCGCACTCTGTCGTAGCCGTAGCTCATCGCCTCCTCGTTGATCTCGCCGGCGAGCATCCCCACCGCCATCGAGAGGATGAGCGTGCCATGCGCCATGCGCTGGCCCCCCGGCAGCGACTTCGCGAACTCCGCATCCATGTGGTGCGGAAAGAAGTCGCCCGTCTGGCCGGCGTGCAACACGATGTCTGCTTCGGTCACGGTGCGGCCGTGACTGCGCCGGGTCGAGCCAAGAACGTACTCCTCGAAATGGGTCATGCGATGCCCTCCGGCTGCTTCAGGTGGAGTTCGGGTAGTCGCTCGATCGCGTCGAGCACCACGGGGTCGACGCGATGGGCAAGTACCGCGTCGCGCACCAGGTGTGACAGCGCCAACTGGAAGTCGGGCCAGCCGGCCACGCGCGGGCGCACACATGCTCGCT
>NZ_JACSZV010000094.1 GCF_014472415.1 Pseudomonas sp. N40(2020) | reverse complement strand
GCCATTCCCATACCGGAATGGCCCTGAGCCGCCGTTGGCATTTGTTACGAGGCTGTTTTAATGCCGTTGTCCAACATCCGCATCATCCATCAGGACGCCGCCGTACTGGTGGTCGACAAACCGACCCTGCTGCTCTCGGTGCCCGGTCGCGCCGACGACAACAAGGACTGCCTGATTACCCGCCTGCAGGAAAACGGCTACCCGGAAGCGCGCATCGTCCATCGTCTGGACTGGGAAACCTCCGGCATCATTCTGCTCGCCCGTGACGCCGACACTCACCGCGAACTCTCGCGCCAGTTTCACGACCGAGAAACCGAAAAGGCCTACACCGCATTGGCCTGGGGTCAGCCTGAACTGGACAGCGGCAGCATCGACCTGCCGTTGCGCTACGACCCGCCGACCAAGCCGCGTCACGTAGTCGATCACGAATTCGGCAAGCATGCGCTGACCTTCTGGCGCGTGCTGGAACGTTGCGGCGACTGGTGCCGCGTCGAGCTGACACCGATCACCGGTCGCTCGCACCAGTTGCGCGTGCACATGCTGTCCATCGGGCATCCGCTGCTCGGTGACGGGCTATACGCCCACGAACAGGCACTGGCAGCCTGGCCGCGTCTGTGCCTGCACGCGAGCATGCTCAGCTTCACTCATCCGCAAACCGGTGAGCGTCTGCGCTTCGAGTGCCCGGCGCCGTTCTGAATGGCTCCGCTGGCCCCATGTAGGAGCTGCCGAAGGCTGCGATCTTTTCAATCCTCAAACCGGATCGGACACTTCTCCGGCCCCTCAAGCTTTCTCAACTCTTCCACCAC
>NZ_JACSZV010000093.1 GCF_014472415.1 Pseudomonas sp. N40(2020) | reverse complement strand
GGCGGGGGCAGTTTCGGCGGCGGTGGTTCGTCCGGCGGCTGGTGAGCACACAACAATAATGAGCAGGCACTCTTTGACATGGCATTACTGACTGAACACGAACAACGCAAAGTCGCCGAGGCAATCGCCCGGGTCGAGCGCGACACCGACGCCGAACTGGTGACAGTGCTGGCCGCCCGCGCCGACGATTACGCGTACATCCCGCTGCTGTGGGCCAGTTTGCTGGCGCTGGTGGTGCCGGGCGTCGTGCATTACCTGACCGGCTGGCTGACCTTGCGCAGTTTGCTGTTGGTGCAATGGGGCTTGTTCATCGTGCTGTGCCTGCTGTTTCGTCTGCCGAAAATCACCACCCATCTGGTGCCACGCCGCGTGCGGCACTGGCGCGCCTCGAATCTGGCGCGGCGGCAGTTTCTTGAGCAAAACCTGCATCACACGGTGGGCAGCACCGGCATGCTGATTTTTGTCTGCGAGGCCGAACGCTACGTGGAGATTCTGGTGGACGAGGGGATCTCCAGTCGGCTGGACAATAAAAACTGGGATGCGATTGTCGCGGCGTTTACCGAACAAGTGCGGCAGGGGCACACACTTGAGGGGTTTGTGCAGTGCGTCGAGGCGTGTGGGGAGCTGTTGAAGGTGCATGTACCGGTGACGCAGGTGCGCAATGAGTTGCCGAACCGGTTGGTGGTGTTGGCATGAGGAAAACCCTCACCCCAGCCCTCTCCCAGAGGGAGAGGGGGCTGACCGAGGTGTCCGTCGCTATCCATCGACCTGAAAGATCGCGTCGATTATGGATTCAGATCCGAGGAAAAACCGGGTCGATGATGGATTCACTGCCAAGCAAGAATCGGGTCGATCATGGATTCAGCGCCAGTCTTTCAAGTCGGTAAATTTCTCAAATATCCCCCAATCGGTCCCCTCTACCTCTGGGAGAGGGCTAGGGTGAGGGCCTCATTTAAAAC
>NZ_JACSZV010000092.1 GCF_014472415.1 Pseudomonas sp. N40(2020) | reverse complement strand
GGCGGCATACGAGTTGCTAAGGAGTCTCGGGGGCTCGGAGATGGGTATAAGAGACAGCTCCTACAGAGGGATTGTTTGAACCAGAAAATATCGCGGGCAAAAAAAAGCCCGATCTCGCTAATGCGTTCAATCGGGCTACAGCACTCAGGAGCAAAAAGTGCAAAGGGAGGTTCGATGCGCGTAGAGCCTTGAAGGGGTTGCGCCAAGTCACTAGAACATCCAGCGATTATCTGGCGATTAACATATCAAGCGACCGAGGCCAGTTTGGCGTTGGCCTGGTTCAAGCCTTTTTCCTGGAAGTCGCCACCCAGGTTCATGCCTTCGGCGTGAATAAAAGTCACGTCGTGGATGCCGATGAAACCCATCACCTGGCGCAAGTACGGTTCCTGATGGTCCGCCGGGCCGCCGGCATAGATGCCGCCGCGGGCCGTCAGCACGTAGGCACGCTTGCCGCTGAGCAGGCCTTGCGGGCCGGTTTCGGTGTATTTGAAGGTCACGCCGGCACGCAGCACATGGTCGAGCCAGGCCTTGAGGGTGCTCGGGATCGCGAAGTTGTACATCGGTGCGGCCATCACCAATACATCGGCGGCCAGCAGTTCGTCAGTCAATTCATTGGAGCGATCCAGCGACGCCTGTTCGCTGTCGTTGCGCTGCTCGGCGGGCTTCATCCAGCCACCCAACAGATTGATGTCCAAGTGCGGCACCGGGTTCACGGCGAGGTCACGTACGGTGATCTGATCGGCAGGGTGTGCTGCTTTCCACTGTTTGATGAAGGTCTGGGTCAACTGGCGGGACACCGAGTCTTGCTGGCGGGCGCTGCTTTCGATGATCAGAACGCGGGACATGTTGTGTAGCCTCCATCCGAGAATGTTGTAGGTCGATGGAGTGGAGATTAGACAGAGTCGATTCGATGAAAAAGCGCAAATAATTGCTATAAAGCATCGATAAATTCGTTTATAAGCTGAAGCATGCCTTTGTAGGAGTGAGCCTGCTCGCGATAGCGGTGTGTCAGGCGACATCTATTTATC
>NZ_JACSZV010000091.1 GCF_014472415.1 Pseudomonas sp. N40(2020) | reverse complement strand
GCGGTGGGTCAGACGAATCAATGATGACTGACCCACCGCTATCGCGAGCAGGCTCACTCCTACAGGGGTTAGGCGGTGGCTGGAGATTTGCGGATTCCCAAACGGCTGATCCACACCGCCGCCAGAATCACACTGCCGCCAAGAAACAACCTTCCAAGTTCCTCATCCTGATTCCAGATCAGCAAGTTCAGCAGCAACCCCACCGGTACATGCAGGTTGTTCATCACCGCCAGCGTGCCACCGTTGACCATGCACGCGCCTTTGTTCCACCAGTAAAGGCCCAGCGCCGTCGAGACCAGACCGAGGAACAGCAGCACGCCCCATTGCAGCGGCGCTTCGGGCAGGAAGTTGGCTTTGCCGAACAGCAGGAATGCCGGCAGCACCACCGCCAGTGCGCCGAGGTAGAAGTAGCCAAAGCGGCGATAATGCGGCAGATCGCTCGGGTGTTTCGCCACCAGATGTTTGTACAGCACCTGGCCGGCGGCGTAGGTGAAGTTGGCCAGTTGCAGCAGCAAAAAGCCCATGAAGAAGTCCGGGTTGATCCGGTCGAAGCGAATCACCGCTGCGCCGCCTACCGCCACCAATGCGGCGATCAGTGCCCACGGGTTGAAGCGGCGGTTAAGCGCATCTTCGATCAGGGTTACATGCAATGGCGTGAGGATGGTGAACAGCAACACCTCCGGCACCGTCAGCACACGGAAGCTCAGGTACAGGCAGACGTAGGTCACGCCGAACTGCAACGCGCCGATCAACAGCATGCCGCGCATGAACGCCGGTTCCACCGAACGCCAGCGGGTCAGCGGGATGAACACCAGCCCGGCTAGCAGCACACGTACCAGCACCGCGAAGTAGCTGTCGACATGACCGGCAAGGTATTCGCCGATCAGACTGAAGGAAAACGCCTGGATCAGCGTGACAAAAAGTAGATAGCCCATGATCGCCTCTGTTTCGAATGGCGGCGACGATAGCCGGTTTTACTTTCTGCAACCAATACAAAATCCCCATGTAGGAGCTGCCGCAGGCTGCGATCTTTTCAATCCTCAAACCGGATCGG
>NZ_JACSZV010000090.1 GCF_014472415.1 Pseudomonas sp. N40(2020) | reverse complement strand
GCCGCATTATCCAACGAGTACTGCTTGCTCAAGTTCGCAATCATGCGGTTCAGCGCGTCTGCGCTGGTCTGAGCGCTGGCGGTCTGCTCCTCATCCAGACGTTCACGTCCAGACTGCAAAGCTGCCTTCAACTCATCGCTGCTGACGCCACCGCTACTGTCGCTATCCAGAACCTTGAGCAGCGCGGCGCTGGTGTCGGTGCTGGCTGTCGAGGTGCTGTCGCTGGCCTGCAACACGCTGCTCAGTTCGGTCGCGGTTACGCTGCCGTCAGCGTCGGCATCAAGCTGGCTGAACAGTTCATCGCTATTCACTTGTGGCGGAGGCGGTGGCGGCGGGGTCAGGCTGGCGGTGAGTTCGTCCTGGCTGACGACGCCGTCTTCGTTCTTGTCCAGTGCCGAGAAGATTTCGTTGCTGTCGGCGGTGCTGCCGGCGCTGGTCAGGCCGGTGCTCAGTTCGTCGCTGCTGATGGCACCGTCGCCGTCGATGTCGAGTGCGCTGATCAGGGCGTCGGCCAGGTCGGTGCTGGGCGCTTGATCGCGTGGCGGTGGGGGCGCCATGGCGGTCATTTCTTCGGCGCTCAGGCTACCGCTGCCGTCGCTGTCCAGATCACCGAACTGTTTGCTCAGGTTGACCAGCAGGCCGTCATCGGATTTTTGAGACAGGGCGCTGTTCAGTTCGTCCTGATCCACCGCGCCGTCGCCGTTGCTGTCGAGTTTGGCGAACAGTTCTTTTTGCAGTTGCTGGCTGCGGGCGTTTTGCGTAGTGGTGCTGCTGGTGCTGGTATAGCTCGTGTAGTTGCTGACGCTACCGATCATCGGACTCACTCCCTGGAATGGAAA
>NZ_JACSZV010000089.1 GCF_014472415.1 Pseudomonas sp. N40(2020) | reverse complement strand
GCCTCCGGCAGCTCCTACACGGGTTTTTTTGTACAGTTTGAGGGCTTGTCCTACAGCCTTTGCACCACGACGGCGCACAGTTTGACACCGCTCAGCTGGTGCGCCGATCTTCTGTAAGTATTTGTCGCTTAAAAACAATCTGCCCTGTGCGCGTCGCCATAGACTGCCGGCCACTTCGGTTTTTTGCCTGTAAATGGCCATGACCGGACGCTGACTCGAAAGCTGCCAATAAAAGCCTCCGCACACAGGAGTTATAAATGAAGAAGCTAGTGATGTTTGGTGCCCTGGGACTGTCGATGTTGTCCCTGACCGCTGTGGCCGAAGACGCCAAGCCGATCCGCATCGGTATCGAAGCCGGATACCCGCCGTTCTCGATGAAAACCCCTGACGGCAAACTCGCCGGTTTCGACGTGGATATCGGCGATGCGCTGTGTGAGCAGATGAAAGTCAAATGTACCTGGGTCGAGCAGGAATTCGATGGCCTGATCCCGGCGCTGAAAGTGAAGAAGATCGACGCGATCCTGTCTTCGATGACCATCACTGACGACCGCAAGAAAAACGTCGACTTCACCATCAAGTACTACCACACCCCGGCTCGCTTCGTGATGAAGGAAGGTTCCGGCGTCAAAGACCCGCTGACCGAACTCAAAGGCAAGAAAGTCGGCGTACTGCGTGCCAGTACTCACGACCGTTACGCCACCGAAGTGCTGGTGCCGGCCGGGATCCAGTTGGTGCGTTACGGCTCGCAGCAGGAAGCCAACCTGGACATGGTCTCGGGTCGTATTGACGCGATGCTGGCCGACTCGGTCAACCTGAGCGACGGTTTCCTGAAAACCGACGCGGGCAAAGGCTTCGAATTCGTCGGCCCGACCTACGAAGACGCCAAATACTTCGGCGGCGGCGCCGGGATTGCAGTGCGCAAGGGCGATACCGCTCTGGCTGAGCAATTCAACAAGGCCATCACCGAAATTCGCGCCAACGGCAAGTACAAGCAAGTGCAGGACAAGTACTTCGACTTTGACGTGTACGGCCATTAATAGGCTGTAGAAAAAAGTGGCCCCGTTTACGCGGTGGCCACTTTTTTTGTGCCCATGATTTATCCTGCATCACACCTTTCCAATGTAGGAGCTGCCGCAGGCTGCGATCTTTTGATCTTGATCCTGAAAAACAAGATCTAAAG
>NZ_JACSZV010000088.1 GCF_014472415.1 Pseudomonas sp. N40(2020) | reverse complement strand
TGTAGTGGTCTAATGAAACCGGACACCCATTTAGGCGAGAATGCTCGCCAGATAGAGGTGTCTGATGACCAAACAACGTCGTTCTTTTTCCACTGAATTCAAACGCGAGGCCGCAGGCCTCGTGCTCGATCAAGGCTATAGCCATATCGAAGCCAGCCGCTCGCTTGGTGTGGTTGAGTCCGCGTTGCGCCGCTGGGTTAATCAGCTTCAGCAGGAGCGCACCGGCGTTACTCCGCAGAGTAAAGCGCTGACGCCAGAGCAACAGAAAATCCAGGAATTGGAAGCTCGAATCGCTCGACTTGAGCGGGAGAAATCCATTTTAAAAAAGGCTACCGCGCTCTTGATGTCGGAAGAGCACGAGCGCACGCGCTGATTGATCAATTGAGCCCCCAAGAGCCGGTTGATTGGCTTTGCGCAGTCTTTGATGTCACTCGTTCGTGTTACTACGCCCACCGTCTCAGGCGCCGAACTCCAGACGTTGAGCGGCTTCGTTTGCGCAGCCGGGTTAACGAACTGTTTACGCAAAGTCGAAGCGCCGCCGGTAGCCGCAGCATCGTGTCGATGATGCAGGAAGACGGCGAGCAAATTGGGCGGTTCAAGGTGCGAGGCCTGATGCGGGAACTGGAGTTGGTCAGCAAACAACCTGGATCACATGCCTACAAACAAGCGACGGTTGAGCGGCCTGACATTCCGAACATATTGAATCGAGAGTTTGATGTGCCGGCGCCGAATCAGGTTTGGTGTGGCGACATCACCTACATCTGGGCTCAAGGGAAATGGCATTACCTGGCTGTAGTTATGGATCTTTACGCGCGCCGAGTGGTGGGCTGGGCGCTATCGAACAAGCCGGATGCGGATCTGGTCATCAAGGCGTTGGACATGGCTTACGAGCAGCGTGGCAAGCCTCAAGGGCTTTTGTTTCACTCGGATCAGGGCTCGCAATATGGCAGTCGCCAGTTTCGCCAACGGCTCTGGCGTTACCGCATGCGCCAAAGCATGAGCCGTCGTGGAAACTGCTGGGATAACGCGCCGATGGAGCGTGTGTTTCGCAGCTTGAAAACTGAATGGATACCGACCGTGGGCTACATGACAGCTCAAGAGGCGCACCGCGACATCAGTCATTACCTGATGCATCGGTACAACTGGATTAGACCGCACCAATTCAATAACGGACTGGCCCCAGCTCAGGCCGAGAAAAAACTTAACGTCGTGTCCGGGATTAGTTGACCACTACA
>NZ_JACSZV010000008.1 GCF_014472415.1 Pseudomonas sp. N40(2020) | reverse complement strand
GCCTGCGGCAGCTCCTACAGGGGATTGCATGATGGCGGGTGATCAGCGGTTGCCATCAATCGGATCGCGCCGCGCCAGTTCCGCCTCATCCAGGCCGTTACCGCCGCCGATGTCATCTTCATCGACCACGCTCAAATCCCAATCCGCCGGATTGTTTTCACCCGCTTCTGCGGCATCCCGGGCACCATCTTCATGAATCAGCGTTTCCGGGCTCATGTCGTCGTCGGTCGGCTCATGGTCGCTGACTGACGCTCCCGTCATGCCCGCCTCACGCACGCGTTCCTCTGGCATCAGTTGTTTGCGCTCACGCTCGGGCAATTCATCGCCAATTTTTGCGCTGGGCTGTTCGTCTTCGTCGAAGTCCAGTTCGCGCATCGAACCCATGCGGTCTTCGTTATCATCGATGGGCTCCGGTTGCACCGCATCGTAAGGGCGTCGTGAATCAGTCATGGCAATTCCTCATACTGTGGGCCTTACTTGGGTGGACACACCCGGCACGCGAGAATTCCAATCAAAACACTTGCGATCCTTTCGTGACCCCGACGGACGGTTGTCTGTCAAAGCTGCGCATCTTTCTTGAGGCCTTACAGCATGCATGACTTACAAGACCTGATTGATAACAACGAGCGTTGGGCTGACGCGATCACCAAGGAAGACCCGGATTTCTTCGCCAAACTGGCTCGCCAGCAAACCCCCGAATATCTATGGATCGGCTGCTCCGACGCGCGGGTGCCGGCCAACGAAATCGTCGGCATGCTGCCGGGAGATCTGTTCGTTCACCGCAACGTCGCCAACGTGGTCCTGCACACCGACCTCAACTGCCTGTCGGTGATCCAGTACGCGGTCGATGTGCTCAAGGTCAAACATATCCTCGTCACCGGCCACTACGGCTGTGGCGGCGTGCGGGCGTCGATGCAGGATCGTCAGTTCGGCCTGATCGACGGCTGGCTGCGTTCGATCCGCGATCTGTACTACGAAAAACGTGAAGAGCTGGCCAAGCTGCCAACCGAAGAGGAACAGGTCGACCGACTGTGCGAGCTCAACGTCATCCAGCAAGTGGCCAACGTCGCCCACACCAGCATCATCCAGAACGCCTGGCATCGCGGGCAGAGCCTGTCGATCCACGGTTGCATCTATGGCATCAAGGACGGTCGCTGGAAAAGCCTGAACACGACCATCAGCGGTTTCGAACAGTTGCCGCCGCAATACCGTTTGCGTCCGGTCGGTGAGTTGTAACCCGGATTTTTCAGGGGCTGTTCAACGTGAGCATTGCCGGTGCCAGCGCTGCAGAAAGTGCTGGCCCTCAATGCTCGGTGGTTCGTTGTAACCGGTGATCCACCCTCGGCAACGCGAAGACCCGCAACCGCAGGCAAACTGGCGCAGCAGTTTGTCTTCGGTGGCGGCGTAATCCATGGTCAGGCGCTCGCCCCTGTGGATATCTTTCAACGCCCACAGCCATAGTTCGCTCATGTCGAGAAACACATTTGGGTCGCAGGCGTGTTCGAGCAATCCGCAAAAGCGCGGATCGTAGATATGAATGCCGGTCAGCAATTGGCGGGTCTGTCGACAGCGATAGGGCAGCAATTGCCCCGAAACCCGGCACATCCGGCTGGTATGCAGAAACTCACGGCGCGCGGCAACCGCCACAGGGTTGCCGTGTTGATCGTGGATGACTTCGAAGTCGGCGCTGGATGGAAACCCGAGGCGCACCGGCAGTCCGGCGAAGGGGTAGATGCCTTCGGTATCGCGTGGAGCGGATCCAGCAACGGCATGGGTATTCATAACAATCCTTGTCGCAAGGGGCTGCGACTTCCTTGGTTGACGTCCTGTCAACACGGTGACACGTTTCTTTGGATCCAATCTATTCGTATAGGTATAGCCGGTCTACTGTCAGATCTGACAGTCGAGATAGACGCTTTCCCGCGTCAGTCATGACTGACACAGGAATCACGTCTGCTCGATTACAGATGTGGAGCGGGAACCGCAGCGGCTGGCAGCGGGGCTTTGAGCTGTTGCAGTTGCGCCTTGATCGGCGTGGTCGTGCACTTGGCAGCGGCGTCTTCCGGCTTCAGGTTGCGGATCGAGGTGTAGAACAGCTCGCAGGTTTTAACCTTTTGCGTCACCTGCCAGGTCTGGGTGCAGCTGTTGAGCGTGGCTTGCGGATCACTTCCCGGTTTGCTGCCCATCCCGGCCTGCCAGCAGGCGGCGCTCAAATCCTGCCCCATCACTTTCAAACCAGCAGCATCGGCTTTGGCCTGCGCATCGTCGCCGGTGTAGCTCTTGGGGTCGGCGGCGTACCAGATGTAACTCGGGTGGTTCGAACCGAGCACCGGCACGTTCACGCCTGTGCTCGGGCTGATGGTCGCCAGGCCCAGAACATTCACGGTCGGCCCGTATTGCTGCTTGATCCAGTTCCGCACGGGGGCGCCGAAAGCCACCATCGGCAGCGTCGTGCCCTTGGCGGTCTGGCTGAACTGTTTGACCAGTGTGGTCTGGTAGTCCTTGAAGTAGTCATAGACGCCTTCCAGATCGCTGCCGGCGTTGGACGGCGCGGCAATCGGGGCGATGTCGATAATGGTCTGGTAAGCAGGTGTCTGCTCGGCAGGGATGCCATTGACCGTCAACAGCGTTGCCCAGCGGTCGGTGGTGTTCGAACGCAGATAATCCTGAGCCTGAGTCAGTGAGTAATCCGGCGGGAAGTGCAACAGCTCGACGCTTTTGCGATTTTCCAGGGCCATGCCCAGTGGCAGGAACAGATACCAGCTATAGGCCCATTTGCCGTCGGCATTGAGTTTGCTCGCGCCGGTATAAGCCAGATCACCGGCATCGAGCAGGGCGGACAGCGGTTTGTCGTACCCCTCAGGCACGCCGCTGATTTCGGCGTAAATCTGGCCGTTATCGTTCTTCACCAGCACCTTGGCATCGGTGTAACCATCGCGCTGCACGCTCTGGCTCAGATAATGGGCGACGGTCTGCTCCAGCGACCAATTGCGAAAGCAGATCACGCTGCAATTGTTGGGATAGGCGAAGAGGCGGGTGACGCGCTCGGTGCTGCCCAGTTTCAGGTCGACATCGGCGTGGGCGGCCGCGCTCAGTGTGAGCGCGGCGAGGGTAAGTCCTGCGAATTTGAACATGCTCAGATCCTTTTCAGCGTGGTTTCCCCCGATTGTTGGGGCGCTTCATATTGGATCAGCGCTGTGACACAGAGAAGCCATCATTCGCAGATTTTTACGCTGCGCCGCAGGACTCGCTCTCAGACCTGAAAATGCAGGGCGTTGGTCAAATCCCCCATGGGTTTCTGGCCTCTTGCGGTCATTGCATCATCGCGCTGCTTGAGGCCGTCGAGGGTCTCCAGCTGGAACACTCGGGTGATCAGGCGCAGGATCGATGCCGTATCGTAGACCGTGTGATCCACCGTGCCCTTGCGTGCGAATGGCGACACCACCAAGGCCGGCACGCGTGAGCCCGGCCCCCAGCGGTCGCCCTTGGGCGGTGCAACGTGATCCCACCAGCCGCCGTTCTCGTCCACCGTGACGATCACCACCATGTTTTTCCATTGCGGACTTTCGCGCAGCACCTTCAGCGCACGCACAATGTGCCGGTCACCTGACGCCACGTCGGCATAACCGGCGTGCATGTTCAGGTTGCCCTGGGGTTTGTAGAAACTCACGGCGGGCAGCTTGCCGGCCTCGGCATCGGCGAAGAACTTGTTGGTGCTCGACTCGTCACCCAACCCGGCATCGCGCAGGCGTTTGTTGCGCTCGGCTGGATTCTCCGGGCCTTGCTGCTTGAAGTAGTTGAACGGCTGGTGGTGATACTGAAAGTTTGGGATCTTCGGAATGCCACCGGAATCCTTGTACTGCTCCAGCGTCGCCTGCCACGCCCCGGCGTACCACGCCCAGTCGACGTTCTTCTTCGACAGCTTGTCGCCGATGTGCTCGTGGGTCTGCGGCACCAACACGTTGGGCAGATCGGGTTTCGAGTACGCCGGACGCTCCGGGTCGCGAATCCACGTTGGCCAGTAGGGAGGGGCGAGAGTGTTGACCGCGAAACCGTCCGGCGTCAGCGCACTCGGGCCAAACTGCGGCGGGCCGGTCATGGCACTGGCGGGTGATTGCGCCAGCGGTTTGAGCCTTGGATCGGCCGGGTCATCGCTTTGCAGCGCAGCGATTTGGCTTTTGGCCACCGAATTGGCAGCGTCCGGGTAAAACGGCGCGGTGGCGCTGATCAGGTATTGATGGTTGAGGAACGAGCCACCGAAGGCGCCCTGGAAGAAGTTGTCGCACAGCACGAATTCCTGCGCGACGTCCCACAAACGCAGGGAATAGCGACTCTGTGCGTAGTGGCCCATGGTCAAGCCGCCGGAATCGGCCCACGCGACAAAACCATCGTTCTTGCCGCCATTGATCTGCATCTGGTTCTGATAGAACACGTGCCATAAATCGCGGGTAACCAGACCAAACGGCAAGTCTTCGCCATTCGGGCCTTTGAGAGCGAACGGTGCGTTGGGCAGGTTTTCCTGAAACTGCGTGGCGCCGGGATAGGTTACGCCATCGAGGGTTTGCGGACCGATCTGCAAGACACCACCCCAGGCTGGCGGCAGAGTTTGCAGCAGGCTGCCGTCGCGGTCGCGTTGTTGATAGTCGGCAGGTTTTAGCGCTGACAGCGGTTTCTCGACACCGGGGAAATCACCGAACAGGTTATTGAAGCTGCGGTTCTCGGCGTAGATCACCACCACGGTTTTCACCTGATCGCGCAGCGCCTTGTCCAACTCGGCCGCAGACAATGGGCGCTCGGCCGGTTGGCCGGATTGATCGCCCGCGTTGCTGCAACCCGCCAGTGTTGCGCCGACACCGAGTACCGCAACGCCGCCGAGAAAGCGGCGGCGACTGGTGTCGGTGGGTTTATCAGATTCTGGCGAGGAGGGGTCTTTAGCGTCTGTATCGTCGTTCATGTCGCGCCCGTTTTTGCTTAAATGTTTCAGTATGTTTCTGGCGGACGCTAGCAAGGGAATGTGACGGTGGGGTTACAAATGGCGCGGTGTCTACCGCGCATCGGCACTGCTAGACTGCTGCGATATTGAAACCGGCTACGGTGAACCATGAAGCCTTCCATTGCTCTTGATTTGCAACGAACTGCCGTCCGTGAAGTGGTCGGCAGATTTCGCGTGACCAACCCCCGAGTCTTTGGCTCTGCGGTGCTGGGGACTGATATGGAAGGCAGTGATCTTGATCTCTTGGTCGATCCACTGCCCGGGGCCACCTTGTTTGATCTCGGCGGACTTCAGGTCGAACTTGAGGATCTGCTCGGCGTTACTGTTGATTTGCTGACGCCGGGAGACCTGCCGTTGAAGTTTCGTCAGCAGGTTCTTGATCAGGCCCGTCCCGTATGATCGAGAACCGGCTCGGCGATTACCTTGAGCACATGCGCCAAGCTGCGAGTGATGCGCTGATCTTTGTCGAAGGCCTGAGCAAACAAGAGTTCATCGACGACAAGCGTACCCAGCAAGCGGTCATCATGAGCCTGGTTATCATTGGCGAGGCGGCTACGAAGGTAATGGATCGTTATCCTGAGTTCACCGCCCGGAATTCTCAGGTGCCATGGCGTGCCATGCGCGGAATGCGCAACCGGATTGCGCACGGTTATTTCGATATCAACCTGGATGTGGTGTGGGAAACAGTCCAGGTCGCATTGCCCGAACTTTTGAAGGTCCTTCCTGCTGAGCAAAACTGATTGCACCTGCCCTTAGGCAGGTGCAATCCAATCATTTACGGCATCACCGGCGGCGTATACGCCAATGTCGTCCCCAGCGCCCAAAGCAACAGCAGCACCAGCGGCGTGTGCACCAGCAATTGCACGAACGAGAAGCCGATCAGATCTCGCGCCTTCAGACCGAGCACGCCCAGCAGCGGCAGCATGTAGAACGGGTTGATCAGGTTCGGCAGTGCTTCGGCGGCGTTGTAGATCTGCACCGCCCAGCCGAGGTGATACTGCAAATCGTTGGCCACTTGCATCACGTAAGGCGCTTCGATGATCCACTTGCCGCCGCCGGACGGGATGAAGAAGCCGAGAATCGCCGAGTACACGCCCATCAACAACGCATAGGTATCGTGAGAGGCGATGCTCACGAAAAACGTCGAGATGTGATGCGCCAGGGTTTGCGCATCGGCGCCTTTGACCGTGGTCATCAGCGCGGCAATCGAGCCGTACAGCGGGAACTGAATCAGCACGCCCGTAGTGGTCGGCACCGCTCGCGCAACCGCGTCCAGGAAGCTGCGCGGACGCCAGTGCAGCAATGCGCCGAGCATGATGAACAGGAAGTTGTAGGTGTTCAGCCCGGAGATCGCGGTGATCGCCGGTTTAGTCGAGAACTCGTGGAACAGCCATCCCGCCGCCAGCAGCACCAGCACGATGATCAGCAGCGGACTGTGTTCCAGCCATTCACCCGGCCGGGTGCGTGGTTGCAGCGGAGGCAGGTTAAAGGCCGGGTCGATGCCGCAGGCCTCGGCGTCGCGCGCGGAGTTCGGCCCGGGGGCGGTGGCGTAGGCGATGATGATCGAAATCACGATCAGCGCCAGCAGCATCACGCCGGACTGCCAGAGGAAAATGGTTTCGGTGAAGGGAATAACGCCAGTGATCGACAGGATCGATGGCGGCAGGCTGGCGGGGTTGGCCTGCAACTGCGCAGCCGACGACGACAAGCCCAGCGCCCACACCGCGCCAAGACCCAGATAGGCAGCGGCCCCGGCGGCACGGTAGTCCATTTTCAGATCGGTGCGGCGGGCGAGGGCGCGCACCAGCAAACCGCCGAACACCAGCGATAGACCCCAGTTGAGCAGCGACGCGACCATCGAGATCAAGGCAACCCAGGCCACGGCGGAGCGACCGTTTTTCGGGATGCGTGCCAGGCGATCAATCAGTTTCACGGCGGGGGGCGAGCTGGCGACAACGTAGCCGCCTATCACCACGAAAGCCATCTGCATGGTGAACGGAATCAGGCTCCAGAAGCCATCACCGAACGCCATCGCGGCAGCGGTGGGCTTGGCGCCCATGGCCAGCGTGGCCACTGCCACGATGATCACGGCCAGCGCGGCGAATACCCAGGAGTCGGGAAAC
The DNA here is from genome assembly GCF_014472415.1 of Pseudomonas sp. N40(2020). Classification (GTDB taxonomy): domain Bacteria; phylum Pseudomonadota; class Gammaproteobacteria; order Pseudomonadales; family Pseudomonadaceae; genus Aquipseudomonas. Next base: position 148,615 of record NZ_JACSZV010000008.1, on the reverse strand, counting down.
CAGCGTTCGGCAAAACTTGAACAGCGCAGGGCAAAGCGTGCGGAGCGGCTATCTTCGATATCAACGGCCACGGGAGTACCTCGGATTTTTTATGGTTATTTTTGGTCCCTTGGGGCTGCCATCCCTATCAGTCAAACCAGATAACCCCTGTGGATATGACTGTCAGAGCTTTGCGTACCCTCAGGACAGGCATAAACAGTAAATCAACCGCCGCCGTTTTGTGAGCAGGTTTTGCCAAACCATGACGATGGTCTAACGGGTTGTCCATCCGCCCATTTGCGTAGACCATGGGCGCCTTGGTTTTTTGCCTGCCAGAGTTCTTTGCCATGACTGCCCAAACCACGGCCAAACCTGCGCCGTTCAGCCGCTCCGACTACAAGACCCTCGGCCTTGCGGCCCTTGGCGGGGCGCTGGAGATCTACGATTTCATCATCTTCGTGTTCTTCGCCCTGACCCTCAGCCAGTTGTTCTTCCCGCCGGAAATGCCCGAGTGGCTGCGCCTGTTGCAGAGCTTCGGGATTTTCGTCACCGGTTATCTGGCGCGGCCGCTGGGCGGGATCCTGATGGCGCATTTCGCCGACCGATTGGGGCGCAAGAAAGTCTTCAGCCTGAGCATCCTGATGATGGCGTTGCCGTGCCTGCTGATCGGGATCATGCCGACGTATGCGCAGATCGGTTATTTCGCGCCGCTGCTATTACTGGCGCTGCGCATCCTCCAAGGCGCGGCCGTCGGCGGTGAAGTACCGAGCGCCTGGGTGTTCGTCGCCGAACACGCACCGACCGGCCATCGTGGTTATGCGCTGGGCGTTTTGCAGGCCGGGCTGACGTTCGGCTATCTGATCGGCGCACTGACCGCGACCTTTCTGGCGCAAGCCTTTACCCCGGCGGAAATCCTCGATTACGCCTGGCGCTATCCGTTCCTGCTCGGCGGCGTATTCGGCGTGATCGGTGTCTATCTGCGTCGCTGGTTAAGCGAAACTCCGGTATTCATGGCAATGGAAGCGCAACGCGAAGCGCGGGTCGAACTGCCGCTGCGTACCGTGCTGCGTGAACACCGGTTGGCGATGCTGCCGGCCATGCTACTGACTTGCGTACTGACCTCGGCAGTGGTGGTGTTCGTGGTCATCACCCCGACCATGATGCAGAAAACCTTCGGCATGACCGCTAGCCACACCTTTGCCCTGAGCGCATTGGGCATCGTCTTCCTCAATATCGGTTGCGTGATCGCCGGTCTGCTGGTCGATCGCATCGGCGCCTGGCGCACCGTCATGCTTTACAGCCTGCTGCTGCCGCTAGGCATCGCCGTGCTTTATGGCTGTCTGATCATGGGCGGCGATTGGGTCGGTCTGGCGTATGCAGTGGCTGGTCTGGCGTGTGGTGTCGTCGGCGCGGTGCCGTCGGTGATGGTCGGTTTGTTCCCGGCGCGTATCCGAGTGTCGGGGATCTCCTTCACCTACAACATTGCCTACGCCGCCTGGGCGAGTATCACACCGCTGTTGTTGATCGGTCTGATGCCGTGGAGCCCTTGGATCTGCGTGATCTTCTGCGCGGTGATGGGCGTAGTGGGGATTCTCAGTGCTGCGTATTTCGGCTCGCGGATGCCGCGCACGGGCCCGTGTCAGGTGGCCGGGGCTGCTTGACGCCAACCGCCCAAACTATTTTTGACTGACCGGTCTCAAACGCTCTTCAGAAAAGACTTCCAAGGCCGATGGTTAGGCTGTATCCCGCTTACTACCCTGCCCATCGGTGCTTTCCCATGTTCAACAAACGCCTGAAGCAAGAGCTGGCCGCTCTTCGTGAAGAACTCTCCAGTCTTGTGCAGGTAAAGGAAAGCCTGGAAAGCGAGATGCTGGTGCTGACCCTTGAACCGGACGGACGGATTCAATCGGTCAACCAGAACTTCCTCAACGAGATGCTCTACAAGAGCCAGGACCTGATGGGGCGGGCGCTTGAGGATATCGTGCCGGCTCACGTCAAATCCGACGAATTTCACCACCGCTTCAGGAATGCGTTGACCCGAGGCGAGCACTTCGCCGGAGCCGTGCGCCTGTTGCGTGGCAATGGTGAAGAGGCCTGGTTGCGCTCGATTGCCCAGCCTGTACGTTCTTCGGATGGTCGGATCAAACATATTTCGATCTTCTCCAGCGACCTGACCCGCACCATCGAAGCCTCCCGCGAACACGAAAACCTGATCGGCGCGTTGGTGCGTTCCACTGCAGTGATCGAGTTTGACCTCAACGGCAACGTGCTCAACGCCAACGAGCGGTTCCTCAACGGCATGGGTTACAGCCTGGCGCAGATCAAAGGCAAACATCACCGTATGTTCTGCACACCCGAGGAATACAACAGCGCCGAGTATCAGAACTTCTGGCGCCGTTTGAACAATGGCGAATTCGTGGCTGAACGCTTCAAGCGTGTCGACAGCCATGGTCGTAGGGTATGGCTGGAGGCGTCCTACAACCCGGTGGTCGATGCCAACAACAAACTGTACAAAGTGGTGAAGTTCGCCACGGTGATCACCGATCAGGTCAATCGCGAGCAAGCCGTCGCTGACGCGGCCAACATTGCCTACAGCACCTCGCAGCAGACCGACAGCACCGCGCAACGCGGTACGACCGTTGTGACCGAGGCCGTCAACGTGATGCGCGATCTGTCGCGGCACATGCAGACCGCCGGTGAAGGCATCGAAGCGCTGAACGAGCAGTCGCTGGTGATTGGCACCATCGTCAAAACCATCAGCGGCATTGCCGAGCAGACTAACTTGCTGGCGCTCAACGCGGCGATCGAAGCAGCGCGTGCTGGCGAGCAGGGGCGCGGCTTTGCTGTGGTGGCCGATGAAGTGCGACAACTGGCTTCACGTACCAGCCAGGCGACCGAGGAAATCGTCGGCGTGGTGCGGCAGAACCAGGAAATGGCGCGCAACGCCGTCGCCCTGATGACCGACGGCAAGCTCCAGGCCGAACAAGGGCTGGCGCTCGCGGCGGAGGCGGGCACGGTGATCCTCGAGATTCAGGACGGCGCGCAGAAAGTGGTCGATGCGGTCGGGCAGTTCGCCAATCAACTGTCCCACTGACCTGAACCAAACCCTGTAGGAGTGAGCCTGCTCGCGATAGCGGTCTGACATTCAACCAATGCGTTGCCTGACAGACCGCTATCGCGAGCAAGCTCGCTCCCACAGGTTCTGCGTTTCTCCAATCGCTGGCGCTACAATCTGTTCCTTTTTCCCGGAGCAGATCCCCATGAGCGATTCCCACCGCCGCCCGGTACCCCTGAACAAAGCCTACCGTTTGCTTAACCACGGCCCGACCGTTCTGGTCAGCGCCGCCCATGACGGCCAGCGCAACATCATGGCCGCCGCATGGGCGATGCCGCTGGATTTCGAACCGCCGAAAGTCGCCGTCGTACTCGACAAATCCACCTGGACGCGGCAATTGCTTGAAGCGTCCGGCACCTTCGTCCTCAACGTGCCGTGCGTCAATCAGGCCGATATCGTGCAAACCGTCGGCAACACGTCGGGTCTGGAAATCACTCAAAACCAAGGGCAGGACAAGTTTCAGGCCTATGGCTTGCAGACCTTTGCTGGCGAGAAAGTCGAGGCGCCATTGCTCGACGGTTGCGTCGCCTGGCTCGAATGCCGCTTGTTGCCCGAGCCGCGTAACCACGAACAGTACGATCTGTTTCTCGCCGAAGTCATCGCCGCTCACGCCGATGAGCGTGTGTTCAGTGAAGGGCGTTGGCATTTCGAAGGGCATGATGGTTTGCGTACGCTGCACCATGTGGCGGGTGGGCATTTCCTGACGATTGGTGACGCGGTGGATGGCAAGACGCTAGCGATTTGAATGGTGGCTGATGGCAAAACATTGCTGAATGTTGCAAGGTAGGGGCATTGTCGAACCAATCACACGTGCCCCATGGACCTTTCCCTTTCGAGTTATCTCGCTCCGTTACTGTCGCTGGCGTTGCTATGGACAGTTGCGGTGGTCACACCCGGCCCGAATTTCTTCAACATCGCTCAACTCGCAGTCAGCCGCTCCCGCCGTCATGGCGTGGTAGCGGCGCTCGGCGTTGCCAGCGGAACGGTGTTGTGGGGACTGGCGGGCGGCCTGGGTATCCAGTCATTGTTCAGCGCAGCGCCGACCTTGTACTTGAGCTTCAAGATTGCCGGCGGCTGCTACCTGATCTATCTCGGACTCAAGCAATTCAAGCGCAAGGCGCCCATCGTCCCAGGCGCTTCAGATGCTGCGCAGCAAACGTTGCTCGGTGCTTACGGGCGCGGTTTTCTGGGCAACATGACCAACCCCAAATCGGCGCTTTTCGTCGCAACAATCTTCGCCACCGCGATGCCTGCCCATATACCGCCGTTGCTGCTGGCGCTGGCGGTGATGACCATGGCCACGTTGTCGTTCAGTTGGTATTGCAGCGTGGCGCTGTTCTTCGCCAGTCGGCGGATTGCCGGTGTTTACGAGCGGTCACGTCAATGGCTGGATCGATTGGCCGGTGGTTGTTATCTGCTGTTTGGGGCGCATTTGGTGGCTAGTCGCTGAGTCGTGGTCGCCAAGCAAAAACTCGATCTCAGAGCATAAAAAAGGCCTACCTCCCGGTAAGCCTTTTCCATTCACTGCGTAGCCTCAATCGCCCAACGCTTCCCCTTCACGCCGTGGATCCGCGCCACCCGCCAACGACACATTCCCTTGCGCATCCTTGACCCGCACGACGGCCTGGGTGCCGCTGGTCATGTCGATTTCATTCACGCTGTGGCCCTTGTCCTTCAGCGCCTGAATCAGCGCCGGGCTGAACTGGCCTTGTTCCAGTTCGGTCGGGCCGTTGCGGCTGCCGAAGTTGGGCAGGCTGATGGCGCTTTGCGGATCGAGGTTCCAGTCGAGCAGGCCGACGGTGGTTTTCGCCACGTATTCGATGATCTGCGAGCCACCCGGTGAGCCGACGCTGGCGAGGAATTCGCCGCTGTTGCGGTCGAAGATCAGCGTCGGCGCCATCGACGAGCGTGGACGTTTGCCGGGTTCGACACGGTTGGCGACTTTCTGCCCGTTCTCTTCGGGGATGAACGAGAAGTCGGTCATCTGGTTGTTCAGCAAGAAGCCCTGAACCATCAGGTGCGAACCGAATGCGGCTTCGATGGTGGTGGTCATCGACACGGCGCCGCCGAGGTCATCCACCGCCACCACTTGCGAGGTGGAAATGCGCAGCGGCGAGCGATCCGGTGCGTAGGCCACTTGCACGCCCGGCGGCGTGCCCGGTTTGGCGCTGCCCATGCTGCGTTCGCCGATCAGACTGGCGCGGCTGGCGAGGTAGCCTGGGTCGACGAGGCCTTTGACCGGCACTGGCACGAAGTCGGTGTCGGCGACGTATTGCGCGCGGTCGGCGTAGGCCAGGCGCTCGGCTTCGGCGATCAGATGCACGGCTTGTGGATCGGGTTCGATGCCGGCCGGTTTGTCAGTCTTGTGGGGTTTGAGCGGGGTCAGCGAAAGACGCGGGTCGCGGGTTTCCAGTGCCTGCAAGGTGCCGAGAATCTGCGCCAAGGCGATCCCGCCCGACGACGGCGGCGGCATGCCGCAGACCTGCCATCGCTTGTAGTCGGTGCACAGCGGCGCGCGCTCCTTGGCCTGATAGCGCTGAAGATCGTTCAACGAAAGGCTGCCGGGGTTGGCGTGGCCCTGAACCTTGGCGACGATTTCCTCGGCGATCGGGCCTTTGTACAGCGCATCGGCGCCTTCGTTGGCAATGCGCTTGAACACCTTAGCCAGCGCCGGGTTTTGCAGGCGCGTGCCGACGGCTTTGACACTGCCGTCGTGGTTGAGAAAGTACGCGGCCATGTCCGGCGATTTACCAATCACCGGGTCTGACGCCAGCAGCGAATACAGACGCGGGGAAATCGCAAAGCCTTGCTCGGCGAGTTTGATCGCCGGCTCGAACAGCTTCGCCCACGGCAGGCGACCGTGTTGTTTATGCGCCATCTCCAGTGCGCGCAACACGCCCGGCGTGCCGACCGAACGGCCACCGATCTGCGCCTGCGGGAACGGCATCGGTTTACCGTCCGCTTGCAGAAACAGCTTCTCGGTGGCGCCGGCCGGCGCGGTTTCGCGACCGTCATAGGTGCGCACCTGTTTACCGTCCCACAGCACGATCATCGCGCCGCCACCGATCCCGGAGGATTGCGGCTCAACCAGCGTCAGCACCGCTTGCATCGCAATCGCCGCATCAATCGCCGAACCGCCCTGACGTAGCATCTCGCGACCGGCTTCAGCGGCCAGCGGATTCGCAGCGGCGGCCATGTGTTTGCTGGCGTGGCGGGTTTGCAGATCGGTGCGATAACCGGAGGCGGCTTCCGGCGCCAGCGGCAGGGTCGAGGAGGGTGGTGCGTTGCACGCGGTGAGGGTCAGGGCACTGATAATCAGCGTCAGGGCAGGCAGGCGAAAGCGGCTCAAGGGCAGGGCTGGAAACACGTAGGCTCTCCGTCCGTGGGATAAAAGTCTGACGGACTTTATCGACCGACCGTGAAGGACGCAAACCACCGGTGTGTTTCTCCTTCATGCCTTGGCGAATTTTCTGTAGGGTCAGTGGCAATCGTGAAGCCAGAAAAATCTACAAGAGGCCGACATGCACAGTGAGTTTCCTAGCGAGTCCAGTTACCGCCATCAGCGCGAACAGTTTCTTGCCGCTGCGACATCCGCCGGCGCGACGCTTACCTCCTACGCACACCCGCGTTGCGGGCCGTTTGGCGAACCGTTGAGCACCGATGTGGCTGTGCTCGGCAACCCGCAGGCGAAGCGGCGTTTGGTGACGCTTAGCGGTACGCATGGCGTGGAGGGTTATTACGGCTCCGACTGTCAGATCGACTGGCTGAAAACCTTCGTGCCGGGTTCGCTGCCCAAGGACGTCGCGGTGGTGATGGTTCACCTGATCAATCCCTGGGGCACGGCGTGGTTGCGGCGGGTCAATGAAGACAACATCGACCTCAACCGCAATCACCAAGATTTCACTGGGTCGCTACCGGATAACCGGGCTTACGCCGCGCTGCATGAAATCTACGCCTGCCGCGACTTGAACGGCCCCGAGCGACAACGTGCCGATGCCTTGCTGGCTGCGCAGATCGATGAGCATGGCTGGCCGGCGGTGATGTCGATTGTCGAGGGCGGTCAGCACAGCCATCCCGATGGATTGTTTTACGGTGGCCGCGCGCCTAGTTGGTCGAATCGCACGTTGCATCAAATCATCGAAGCACATCTGGCTGGCGCAGAAACGCTGATGTGTTTCGACCTGCACACCGGGGCTGGTGAGTACGGTCATCCGATGCTGTTGACCATCACTGAGGCGCCATACCCGGTGTTGGCGCAGGCCCAATCGATCTACGGCCCATGGCTCTACACCCTGCACACCGGCGCCGATACCCTGAGTGAAACCGGTGTCGCGGCGACGGCTACCGGTTACACCTCGCAGGCGTTGCTCAATGCATTACCAGGTGTGCAACTGATGCCATTCGTGATCGAGTGCGGGACGTATCCGGGAGCGGACGTGCATCGATATTTGCGTGATGACCATTGGCTGCATCTACATGGCGATCCGCTTGACGCGACGGGAAGGGCGATCAAGTTGAGTTTGCTGGAGCAGTTTTATCCAGCGGACCCTGATTGGCGGGCGATGGTGGGGTTGCGGACTCGGCAGGTTTGGGGGAAGGGGTTGTCGGCATTGGGCAACTGGTCGCAGTAAATCATTAGTGCTTTTGCTGGGGGCACTTTCCTCCGGGCACAAAAAACGGCTCACTTTGCGGTAAGCCGTTTTTTTGTTTTTGTGGTGCGCGATTTAATTCATAACAGCATCGAACCAGTTTCCTACAGCGTTTTTTCAACCTGATCTCTTAGTACCGATTCAGTCGAATGAAAAGGCATTTCGCGCCTGTAGTACCTCGGCCCAACTTGTCGGTTGCTCGGCATTTCTCCTACAAACCTTTCAGGTCGACAACTTACGCGCCTTTACCTGAGGATGGTTTCTATCGTTATTTCCAGGATGGATTTCAGATGAAAAGGATGAGTCCGTTGCCATTCAACTCTATTTTCAGTCGGCCATTGTCATGAGTATTTCCAACGAGGATCGCGATTTTCTGGTGGCGATGGGCAGTCGCATTGCTCACTTACGCACAGTGCACGAAATCACACAGACTCGGTTTGCACGGGCCTTAGGTCTTTCCCGGCAAACCTTTCAGGGCTACGAGGAGGGCACCCGCAGCATGCCGGTCACGACACTGGTGAAGATGGCATTTGCGCTTCGCGTTCCTGTTGAAGACCTGCTCGGGGCTCCCTCGCACACGGAGACGCCCAGACGCAGCTTGACCTCGACGTGGTATCGACGGCTGCAGTCCATTAATGAGCTTTCGAAGGTCCAACAGAAGGTCATTGCGCAGATGCTCGACGCCCTGATCGCACAGGCAGCGACCAAAACGAGCGACGAAGAAAAAGAAGTTTGAAGTAACCCAAAGAACGCGGAACCAAGGTGCACGAACACCCTGGCCCCGCTAACCACAAGCAGCTAAACAGGAGCTAATAACAGGAGCTAATCATGGCTGAAACCAATCATACGTCATCAACCCCCATCACTGAACGCCGGTTGAAAATCGCCGCAGACTTTTACCCGGTCCACACAAAGGAAAAAACCCACAGCCCCGCCAAACCCGTGCCCTGGATCAGGCTACGCGGCCTGTGGTTACGACAGGCAGGATTCGAGGTAAACGAGAACGTCAAAGTCCGCGTGATGAAAGGGTGCTTGGTGATTACGGCGGAATAACAGATTACCGATACTTTTCTCGAGGCATAAAAAAACGGCCTACCTTTCGGTAAGCCGTTTTTAGTACTTGGTGGCTACACAGGGACTTGAACCCCGGACCCCAGCATTATGAATGCTATGCTCTAACCAACTGAGCTATGTAGCCAAGTGGCGCGCATTATTCCCCTGAAATGGAAAAGCGTCAAGCGTAAATTTAAAATATTTCTTCCTGTTTTCAACCGCTTATCCTCCGACCCCGGAAATCGGGGCCGGGCAGGGCGTCAACGCAGTTGGAATCTTGCGGTATTGGCGCTCAACGCATGGCTGCCCTGGCTCAGGGTGTCCGCCGCCAAGTTCACCGCCCGCGCACCTTCAAGCAAACGCACCGCTGCCTGATCGACCTGCTGGATATTGCCGCTGACCTCATCGGCGGTACTCGCTTGCTCTTCAACCGCCGTGGCGATCTGCGCGAGGGTGTCGGTGACGCTCTGTACGGCGCTGGCGATTTCGCCCAAGCGTTCACCGAGACCGGTGACCGACTCGGCATCGGTTTGCGCCTGGCCGCACGCGGCTTCCATCAAACTCACGGCTTCGTTGACCGTGGCGCGTAGGCTGTCAACGGTGCCGGCGATCTGTGCAGTGGACGATTGCGTGCGTTGCGACAGGCTGCGCACCTCATCGGCCACCACGGCAAAACCGCGTCCCTGTTCACCGGCGCGCGCCGCTTCAATCGCAGCGTTGAGTGCCAACAGGTTGGTCTGTTCGGCAACACCACGAATGGTGTCGACCACCAGTTGAATCTGCTGCCCTTGTTCGCTGACCCGGCCCAGTGCCGCTGCCGTTTCGTTGAGGCGTTGATTGAGTTGCTGAATGCTCGCGGTAGTCCGTTGGCTGTCGCGGCTGCTGTCGGCGGCGATGCGTTGGGTGTGCTGCGCGCTGCCGGAAGCCTGTTCGCAACTCTGCGCCACGCCTTGCGAGGTGGCAGCCAGTTGCGTGGCGGCAGCGGCGATCTGGCTGATCTGCAACTGTTGCGCTTCGACTTCACCCAGCGCGCCGCTGGAATGATCGTTGAGGCTGCGCACCGCGTTGCTCAGTTGCGAGGTCTCGTGGTCGACGCCGAGCATGCTGTTGCGCAGTTGCACCACGGCGACGTTGAGCGCGGTGCTGATCGCCGCCAACTCATCGCGGCCCTCCACCGGCACTTGCAGGCTCAGGTTGCCGTCACGCAGGGCTTCGGCAAGCACGGTGATGCCGCTGGCGCTGCGCCGGATCGAGGCTTGCAGGCAGACGAACAAGTACAACGCGGCCAGCAGCAGACAGCCGAATACAGCGGCGACGAGGATGAACTGGCGAATCGCCGAGGCGTGGTAGGCCTCCAGGCGCTGATCCAGCGACACCAGCGATTGCTGGCGCAGGGAGGCGAGGTCGGTCAGCAACGCGTCGAGGCTGCGTTCGAACTCTTCGGGCTTGAGCGTGATGCTGCCGCCGAACACGCCGTCATCCAGCACCTTGAGGCCAGCATCGAGGTTTTTCAGGCTGCCGTGATACTGGCCGGCCCAGGCTTGCAGCTCTTTCGGCAGTCGCGCTTCGAGCAGGCCTGCCGTTTTGACAAGTTGCTCGCGGGCATCGCCGATACGGCTGCGCAGGTCGCGCAACTGCAAACGGCTCTGCAAGGTGAACTGGCCGGACACCACCGAAGCCTGACCCACCGCTGCGAGGCGACCGACCCGTTCGATCAAGTCTGGCGCGTGCTGCGTGGAAATTTGCGTGAGCAAGTAGGTTTCCAGCCACGGTGCCAAGGTCAGGCGATTGTCCATGACGATCTGCTCGCGCAACGCTTGCAGGGCGCTGAGGGCATGGGTGAACCGGTCGTAACCGTCCGGCCACCAGCCGACGCCGCTGAGGCTTTTCGAATCCAGGCCATTGAGCGCGGTTTGCAACGCCTGATAGCGGACGAGAATCTCGCCGTCGGCGCCTTCGTTTTTCAGGGCATTGCCCAAATCGGCGGTGGCTTGCAGGACGGCGGGTTGCACGCCATCGAATGCAGCCATGGCGGCGAGGGTCGCCGGCGTCGGTTGGCGATTGGTTTCCGTGGCGCGCCAACGGGCGGCGCGGTCACGTTGGGCGGCGAGCATATTGTCCAGCGCATCGAGGCTGAGCAATTGGCGCACCCCGGCGCGTTCGCCGGAAATCAGGTTGAGCTTGTCGCGATAGTCCTGGCCGATCATCAACAGACTGCCGGCCAACGGCAGAATGAACAGCAGAAACAACAGCTGGAATTTACGTGCGAAGCCAAACCGCCCCAGCAATTTGATCCCCGGTGAAAGGAAAGCCTGCATGCCCCATGACTCCTCTGGACACCACGCACCATTGGCGTGCATCGCGGTCGTGCGACCTTGATGTTGTGCCCTGCTAAAAGGCCTCGAAAGTTCACTCTCGCCCGCTCTGTAGGCCGACTCTGTAGCGAAACTTCCCATTCTCGGCGCCCTTTGTAAGGGCGCCGCGTTCAAGCATAGAAGCAAGGCAAGATTCAGACCATGGCGTTGCGCTATCACCGTTATGGCGATGAACAACTCGTTCGTTAGCTGGCTAAGGGGATGGCGCTGGCGCACCGAAAAATGGCACATTGACGCACCTGCCTGCGGGCACCCATCTGCTGTCCGGAAATCTCCATGGCTATCAGCAACACTCAGACCGCCGCTGCCTCGGCGTCCGCTCCTCCCCAAAGCAGCCCATTGGTGATGCGCATCATCGGCGCGGTGGCGCTGGCGCATTTGATCAATGACCTGATCCAGTCGGTGCTGCCGTCGATCTACCCGATGCTCAAGGCCAACTACGATCTGAGCTTCACTCAGGTCGGTTTGATTACCCTGACCTTTCAACTGACTGCGTCGTTGCTGCAGCCCTGGGTCGGATACCACACTGATCGCCACCCGAAACCTTGGCTGCTGCCGGCCGGCTCCATTTGCACGCTGATTGGCATCGTGATGATGTCGATGGTCGGCAGTTTTCCATTGATTCTGTTGGCGGCGGCGCTGATTGGTATCGGCTCCTCGACGTTCCACCCCGAGGCATCGCGCATTGCGCGGCTGGCCTCGGGCGGACGCTTCGGTCTGGCGCAATCGACCTTCCAGGTCGGTGGTAACGCCGGTTCTGCGTTCGGCCCATTGCTGGCGGCGGCGATCATTATTCCGTTCGGTCAGGGCAACGTGGCGTGGTTCGGTCTGTTCGCAGTGTTTGCATTGTTCGTGCTGTACCGCATCAGTCGCTGGTACGCCCATCACCTGAACCTGTTCAAACTCAAGGCCGGCCAGGCGGCGACTCACGGGTTGTCGAAGGGCAGGGTGACCAGTGCGCTGGTGGTGCTCGGTTTGCTGGTGTTCTCCAAGTATTTCTACATGGCCAGCCTCACGAGCTATTTCACGTTCTACCTGATCGAGAAGTTCGACCTGTCGGTGGCCAGTTCGCAGCTGCACTTGTTCCTGTTTCTTGGAGCGGTGGCGGCGGGCACCTTCTTCGGCGGGCCGATCGGCGACAAGATCGGGCGTAAGGCGGTGATCTGGTTTTCGATCCTGGGCGTGGCGCCGTTTACGTTGCTCATGCCTCACGTCGATCTGTTCTGGACGACGGTCCTCAGCGTGGTGATCGGCTTCATCCTCGCTTCGGCGTTCTCGGCGATTGTGGTGTACGCGCAAGAGTTGGTGCCGGGCAATGTCGGGATGATTGCCGGGGTGTTTTTCGGTTTGATGTTTGGTTTTGGCGGGATTGGCGCGGCGTTGCTTGGGCATCTCGCGGATGTGCACGGGATTGAGTACGTTTACTTCCTGTGCTCGTTCTTGCCGTTGTTTGGCGTGTTGGCGATCTTCTTGCCGCGGACCAAAAAGGCCTGACCCCGCAATTGTCAGGTGGTGTGGCGGAGATTATGTCAGGCACAAAAAAGCCGCGTATCAAACGCGGCTTTTTCTTGGGCGTGTCGCTTACACGTTGAAACGGAAGTGCATCACGTCGCCGTCTTTGACGATGTAGTCCTTGCCTTCCAGACGCCATTTACCGGCTTCTTTGGTGCCGGCTTCGCCCTTGTACTGGATGAAGTCGTTGTAGGCGATGACTTCGGCGCGGATGAAGCCTTTTTCGAAGTCGGTGTGGATCACGCCGGCAGCCTGAGGTGCGGTGGCACCGACTTTGACGGTCCAGGCGCGGACTTCTTCGACACCGGCGGTGAAGTAGGTCTGCAGGTGCAGCATTTCGTAACCGGCGCGGATCACGCGGTTCAGGCCAGGCTCTTCCAGACCCAGGGCCTCGAGGAACATGTCCTTCTCTTCGCCGTCATCCAGCTCGGCGATTTCCGCTTCGATCTTGTTGCAGACCGGAACCACCATGGCGCCTTCTTCTTCGGCAATGGCCTTGACCACGTCCAGGTGCGGGTTGTTCTCGAAACCGTCTTCAGCAACGTTGGCGATATACATGACCGGTTTGGTGGTCAGCAGGTGGAAGCCTTTGATGACTGCCTTTTCGTCAGTGCTCATGTTCTTCATCAGGCTGCGCGCAGGCTTGCCTTCGGTGAAGTGTGCGATCAGTTGCTCCAGCAGAGCTTTCTGAACCACTGCGTCCTTGTCACCACCCTTGGCGTTGCGTGCGACTTTCTGCAGTTGCTTCTCGCAGCTGTCGAGGTCGGCGAAGATCAGTTCCAGGTCGATGATTTCGATGTCGCGTTTCGGGTCGACGCTGTTGGAAACGTGGATTACGTTTTCGTCTTCGAAGCAGCGCACGACGTGAGCGATGGCATCGGTTTCACGGATGTTGGCCAGGAACTTGTTGCCCAGGCCTTCACCTTTCGAAGCGCCAGCTACAAGGCCCGCGATGTCGACGAATTCCATGGTGGTCGGCAGGATGCGCTTTGGATTGACGATGGCTGCCAGTGCTTCCAGACGCGGGTCCGGCATCGGCACGATGCCGCTGTTCGGCTCGATGGTGCAGAAGGGGAAGTTCTCGGCCGCGATACCGGATTTGGTCAGGGCGTTGAACAGGGTGGACTTGCCGACGTTAGGCAGGCCGACGATGCCGCAATTGAATCCCATGGTGTTTCCCCTCGGAGTAGAGTCAGGCCTTCTGGCTGTGCAGGTTTTTCATCGCGCGGTTCCATTCACCGGCGAGGATATCCGGCAGCACGCCGAGGGCAAAGTCGATGCTGGCATCGAGTTTTTCCTGTTCGGCGCGTGGCGCACGACCCAGGACGAAATTTGAAACCATACTGGCGACGCCCGGGTGGCCGATGCCAAGCCGCAGGCGGTAGAAAGTATTCTGATTACCCAGTTGCGCGATGATGTCGCGCAACCCGTTGTGACCGCCATGGCCGCCGCCCTGCTTGAGCTTGGCAACGCCCGGAGGCAGATCGAGTTCGTCGTGCGCCACCAGGATTTCTTCAGGCTTGATGCGGAAGAAACCTGCGAGTGCCGCCACGGCCTGGCCGCTGCGGTTCATGTAGGTGGTGGGAATCAGCAGACGAACATCCTGACCCTGGTGCGAATAGCGCCCGGTCAGGCCGAAATATTTGCGATCGGCCACAAGATTCACATTCTGTGCGTGGGCGATGCGCTCAACAAAAAGGGCCCCTGCGTTATGCCGGGTCTGTTCGTATTCGGCGCCTGGATTTCCCAGGCCAACGATCAGTTTGATGGCAGTCACGATAGGGGCCCTTCCTTGGAGTGGTGGATAACATCGCCGCGATCAGGGAAAGCGGCGAAAGTGGACGAAAATTGCTCATTTACCATGAATGTAAACTCCGCGTTCTCGCCCGCTTTCTCGCTACGTTCCAGTCCGCGATGTTACCTGCTCACTCAGGCGTTACAGAGTGAATTACTCTGCTGCGCCTTCTTCGGTAGCTTCTGGAGCAACACGTGGAGCGTGGACGTTGGCAACAGCCTTGTCATCGCCGTGTGCCAGAGCAACGAACTCAACACCTTTAGGAGCTTTGAGGTCCGACAGGTGAATGATGGTGCCGATTTCTGCTTTCGACAGGTCGACTTCGATGAACTCAGGCAGATCTTTCGGCAGGCAGGTCACTTCGATTTCCGAAGTAACGTGCGAGATTTCGCCGCCTTTCTTCACTGGAGCTTCTTCACCAACAAAGTGTACAGGCACGATAGCGGTCAGTTTCTGACCTGCTACAACGCGTACGAAGTCAGCGTGCAGAACGTGGCCTTTCGACGGGTGACGTTGCAGAGCTTTGATGATGACGTTCTGCTTGGTGCCACCAACGTTCAGCTCGATGATGTGGCTGTAAGCCGCTTCGTTTTCGAGCAGTTTGGCAACTTCTTTGGCCAGCATGCTGATGGATTCAGGGGCTTTTTCGCCACCGTAAACAACAGCTGGAACCAGAGCGGCGAGACGACGCAGGCGGCGGCTCGCACCTTTCCCCAGGTCGGAACGCACTTCAGCATTCAGAGTAAAATCGTTCATTTTGTATCTCCAAAATAGCCATGACCGAGCGGCGTTTGCGACCAGCGCCTAACACGGTATGGGCAAAAAAGCCCCGCCCCGACAGGAATGCCGGGGCGGGGCGCTTTTCGTCAACGAGACATTTCGAGAAGGGCAGGGCCCTTAGCGGAACATCGCGCTGATCGATTCTTCATTGCTGATGCGGCGAACCGCTTCGGCAACTACCGGTGCAATATCCAGTTGACGGATACGTGCACAGGCTTGTGCTGCAGCGGACAGCGGGATGGTGTTAGTCACCACCAGCTCGTCCAGCACGGAATTTTCGATATTCTCGATGGC
Organism: Pseudomonas sp. N40(2020); assembly: GCF_014472415.1. Taxonomy (GTDB): domain Bacteria; phylum Pseudomonadota; class Gammaproteobacteria; order Pseudomonadales; family Pseudomonadaceae; genus Aquipseudomonas. The sequence goes on along the minus strand of NZ_JACSZV010000008.1, from coordinate 133,063 downwards.
CCGACCCGACAGCACAGGGTGTGTGCAGTAGGCAAAGACCTTGGCTGCGCCATGCTCTTTCAGGGCCTTGGCCGCGTGGCACAGAGTGCCGGCGGTATCGACCATGTCATCGACCAGAATGCAGGTACGCCCTTCGACATCACCGATGATATGCATCACTTCAGAGTGATTGGCTTTCTCACGGCGTTTGTCGATGATCCCGAGATCCACACCCAGCGACTTGGCAACAGCACGTGCACGCACGACGCCACCAATATCCGGCGATACGATCATCAGGTTTTCGAAGCGCTGATCTTCAATGTCATCCACCAGAACCGGGGAGCCGTAGATGTTATCTACCGGAATATCGAAGAAACCCTGAATCTGGTCAGCATGCAGATCAACCGTGAGAACACGGTCGATGCCGACTACGGTAAGCATGTCAGCGACGACTTTCGCGCTGATAGCCACACGTGCGGAACGCGGACGGCGATCCTGACGGGCATAACCAAAATAAGGAATAACAGCAGTGATACGAGTAGCCGAGGAGCGGCGGAAGGCATCAGCCATCACTACCAGTTCCATCAGGTTATCGTTGGTCGGAGCGCAAGTCGGCTGAATAATGAAAACGTCTTTACCGCGAACGTTTTCATTGATCTCGGCAGTAATTTCGCCGTCGGAGAACTTACCGACAGAGATGTCACCGAGAGGGATATGCAGCTGACGTACAACACGCCGAGCCAGATCGGGGTTAGCGTTCCCCGTAAAGACCATCATCTTGGACACGCGCAGTACCTAGAGGCTGAGGGTAACCTGGATGAGTATAGAAAATGGCAGGGGCGGCTGGATTCGAACCAACGCATGGCAGGATCAAAACCTGCTGCCTTACCGCTTGGCGACGCCCCTGTATCTGTTGCATCAAGTGCCGAGCACTTGGTTCCTTTAGAGCAGACTTTGCAGCTTGCGATGCAACATCGAAACGTTGCTTCCTTTTGCTACAAACCCTGTAAGGGTCTCTGTCAGAAGGGCCGAGACTTTATCAGCTTCAGCTTTGCTTGGGAAGCCCCCAAACACACAACTTCCAGTTCCGGTGAGCTTTGCTTCGGTAAATTTACCTAACAAATCCAATGCGTTACGTACTTCTGGGTAACGCCTTGCAACCACCGGCAAGCAGTCATTTCGACTGTTTCCCTCGGGAACGGGGCGCACTTTAATGGGCGGCGTGTTGCGTGTCAACAAAGGATCGGAAAAAATTTCTGCCGTACTTACAGCGACTTGCGGCACAAGCACGAGATACCACGGTTCTTCGGGATCGACCGGGGTGAGTTTTTCACCTACGCCCTCGGCAAACGCTGCGTGGCCACGGACGAAAACCGGAACATCAGCGCCAAGCGCCAAGCCCAGTGCGGCGAGTCGATCTTCATCCCAGCACAACTGCCACAGATGATTGAGACCGAGCAGGGTTGTCGCCGCGTTGGAACTGCCGCCACCAATGCCGCCGCCCATGGGCAGCACTTTGTCGATCCAGATGTCGATGCCAAGAGAACAACCGGATTGTTCCTGCAACATCTTCGCCGCGCGCACGATCAGGTTGCTGTCCTGGGGCACGCCTGCGAATTCGGTGTGCAGTTGAATCACACCGTCATCGCGAACGGCAAAAGTGATTTCGTCGCCGTAATCGACAAACTGAAACAGCGTCTGCAACTCGTGATAACCGTCTTCACGGCGACCAAGAATGTGCAGCATCAGATTGAGTTTGGCCGGCGACGGCAGAGTCAGGCGTGCAGCGCTCATGCTTATTGCCCCAGTTTGCGCGGCTGCCAGGTCTTGATCACCAGCGTCACGTCCAGGTCAGTGCCGTGCAGTTTGATGCGCTCGGGCAACCAGTAACCATTTTGTTCGGTGTAGGCGGTGTATTCGACTTTCCAGCCATCCTGTTCAAGGTTGGCCAGGCGGCTGTCGGCATCCAGACTCAGACGGCTTTTGCTTTCCGGCGCCGGCAGGCCACGCACCCACCAGGCGAGGTTCGACACTGGCAGTTTCCAGCCAAGCTGCTCTTCCAGCAGCGTTTCCGGCGACTGCGATTCATAGCGACCCTGATTGGCGACCTCCAGCGACACCTTGCCCGGACGCCCGGTCAAGCGTGCCGCACCACGACCCAGCGGGCCGGAGAGTCGAATGTCGTAATAGTCCTGACGCTGCAGCCAGAACAGCGTGCCGCTGCCCGAGTCTTTCGGGGCGCGGATGCCGATCTTGCCGTCGATCTGCCAGCCGTCAAGGCCGGTCAGTTGCTGTTTGTTCGCGGCCCATTGAGCCGGACTGCCGTGGCCTTCGACCGATTCGCGAGCGCCGAAGCCCGCGCAACCGGCGAGCAGGGCGATGAAGCTGAAAACAATAACGTGGCGCAAAAACATTAAAGAGTCTCGGATCCGGTCAGGCGCTTGATGGTGCTGCGCAGAATGGTGCTGTCGGGCTGATCCTTGAGGAATTTGCCCCAGATTTGTTTGGCTTCGCGCTGATTGCCCTTGGTCCACAGGACTTCGCCCAGATGTGCGGCGACTTCGTGATCAGGGAAACGCTCCAGCGCCTGACGCAGATATTTCTCGGCGTCGTCCAGGTTGCCCAAGCGGTAATTCACCCAGCCGAGGCTGTCGAGTACTGCCGGGTCTTCCGGGTTGATCTGGTGCGCCTGCTCGATCAGCGTCTTGGCTTCAGCGTAGCGGGTGGTGCGGTCGGACAGGGTGTAGCCCAGCGCGTTCAGCGCCATGGCATTGTCCGGATCGCGCTTGATGATCAGGCGCAGGTCTTTTTCCATCTGCGCCAGATCGTTGCGCTTTTCCGCAAGCATGGCGCGGGTGTACAGCAGATTCAGATCGTCCGGGTATTGCAGCAAGGCTTGCTGCAAGACTTTCATGGCCTTGTCTTCCTGTTTGTTGGCCGACAGGGTTTCCGACTCGATCAGGTACAACTGGATCGCGTAATCGGGTTGTTCGTCACGCTCGGCCGCCAGTTTGCTTTGTGCTTCGGCGGTTTTGCCGTTGTTCATCAGAATGTCGGCCTGACGCAACTGCGCGGGCAGATAGTCATTGCCCGGGCCGACCTGGGCGTATTCGATCAGTGCGCCTTGCGGGTCATTGCGCTCTTCGGCGATACGACCGAGGTTAAGGTGCGCCGAATCGACATGGCTTTCACGGGCGATCAGGTCTTCCAGATACCCCTTGGCCTCGTCCCAGGCCTTGGCTTCCAGGCACACCAGCGCCAGCGAGTAACGCAGTTCGTCGTCTTCCGGGTATTGCTGAACGAGGCCGGAGAACTCGGCCTTGGCGTCGTCCATCCGGTCCTGTTCAACCAGCATGCGCGCGTAAGTCAGGCGCAGACGCTTGTCGTCCGGGTATTTCTTGATGTTCTTTTTCAGCAGCGGCAGGGCTTCGTCGCCACGGTTCAGGAGCTGGAGAAGACGTGCGCGCAGCAGGATCGGGGCGATTTCGCCGTCTTCAGGCGGATTGTCTTCGAGCAGGGCCAGTGCCGCTTTGTTGTCGCCATCCTGCTGCATGAGCAGGGCCTTGCCGAAAATCAGCTGACTGTTGTTCGGGTGACGCTGCAACAAACGGTCGAAACTTTTCATCAGGCCGTTGCGGGTTTCCTGATCAGTATCGGCCGCCGACAGTGCGAGGAAATCGAAATGGGTATCGCCCTTGCCTTGCAGGACTTTCTCCATATAGACCATCGAGTCGTCGTAACGCCCGGCGCGTGCCAGTTGCACGGCGGCGGCGCGTTGCGCTTCGAGATCGTCCGGGGCGTTTTTCGCCCAGATCAGCGCGGTATCGAGGGCCGGTTGATCGGCGCCAAGGTACTCGGCGATGCGGAACGCACGCTCGGAGACGCCCGGATCCTGAGTGTTGATGGCCTGGGTCACGTAGTTGTCCAGGGCAAGGTCGAAACGATTGCGCTGGCCAGCGAGTTCGGCGCTCAGCAGGCTGAACACGGTTTCTTCGCTGAACGAGCTGTAAACCTTGGGCTTTTCAGGGGCGGGCGTGGTGTCTTCTACCGACGGCGTACCGTTCGGCGCAACGGGGGCCAAGGCTTGGCAGCCGCTGAGGAAGACAAAAGCAAGGAGCAACGCGGAAGATCTATTCATATAGGAAGAGGACGACTAACCTGCGGTCGGATCATCATGACACAAGCCTTCGGCCAAACATAACCGAGTCTCAATTGTGCCCATTATAGGGGCGGACAATTGGGACAATAGTCAGCGGTAGTTGTTCTGAATCTGACGAAGGTGGACAATTGCCGGCTTCACGTCACCATCAGCGACCTTGAATGGCCTTCCTTGCACTCGGTATTAACCACAAGACTGCTTCAGTAGACGTCCGCGAGCGCGTGGCCTTTACCCCTGAGCAACTGGTTGAGGCCTTGCAGCAGCTCTGCCGAATGACCGACAGCCGCGAAGCTGCGATCCTCTCCACCTGCAATCGCAGTGAGCTTTATATAGAACAGGATCAGCTTTCTGCGGATATCGTGCTGCGCTGGCTGGCCGATTATCACCATTTAAGCCTCGATGAGCTGCGCGCGAGTGCTTATGTGCATGAAGATGATGCGGCAGTTCGTCACATGATGCGCGTCGCCTCCGGGCTCGACTCGCTGGTGCTGGGCGAACCGCAGATTCTCGGCCAGATGAAGTCGGCCTACGCCGTGGCTCGCGAGGCCGGCACCATCGGGCCGCTGCTGGGGCGGCTGTTCCAGGCAACCTTCAATGCCGCCAAGCAGGTGCGTACCGACACCGCCATCGGTGAAAACCCGGTGTCCGTGGCGTTTGCCGCGGTCAGCCTGGCGAAACAGATTTTCAGTGATTTGCAACGCAGCCAGGCCTTGCTGATCGGCGCCGGCGAGACCATCACCCTGGTCGCCCGCCATCTGCACGAGCTGGGGGTCAAACGCATCGTTGTCGCCAACCGTACGCTTGAGCGTGCCAGCCTGTTGGCCGAGCAGTTCGGCGCCCACGCGGTGTTGCTCTCGGACATCCCGGCCGAACTGGTGCGCAGCGACATCGTCATCAGTTCGACGGCCAGTCAGTTGCCGATTCTCGGCAAGGGAGCCGTCGAGAGCGCATTGAAGCTGCGCAAGCACAAACCGATCTTCATGGTCGACATCGCTGTTCCCCGGGATATCGAACCGGAAGTCGGCGAGTTGGACGACGTTTACCTGTATAGCGTCGACGATCTCCACGAAGTGGTCGCCGAGAATCTCAAGAGCCGCCAAGGCGCAGCGCAAGCGGCTGAAGAGATGGTCTCGGTCGGTGCCGACGATTTCATGGTGCGCCTGCGTGAGCTGGCGGCGGTCGATGTGCTCAAGGCCTATCGTCAACAGAGCGAACGCTTGCGCGACGAAGAGCTGCAAAAAGCCCTGCGTCTGCTGGCCAACGGCGGCAACGCTGAAGATGTGCTGGGGCAATTGGCCCGTGGCCTGACCAATAAACTGTTGCATGCACCCAGCGTGCAACTGAAAAAGCTTTCTGCCGAAGGCCGCCTCGATGCGCTGGCCATGGCCCAGGAACTCTTTGCCCTCGAGGGCTCACCGGATAGCTTTTCGGATAAAAAACCGCAATGAAAGCGTCACTGCTCAATAAACTGGACATCCTCCAGGACCGTTTCGAGGAACTGACCGCGTTGCTCGGCGACGGCGAAGTCATTTCCGATCAGGGCAGGTTTCGCGCTTATTCCAAGGAATACGCCGAACTCGAGCCGATCGTACACGCCTATAAAAAGCTGCTCAGCGTACAAAGCGATCTTGAAGGCGCTCAGGCGCTGCTCAAGGACAGCGACCCGGACATGCGTGAAATGGCCGTGGAAGAAGTCCGTGAAGCCAAAGAATTGCTGATCACGCTGGAAGGCGATCTGCAGCGCATGTTGCTGCCCAAAGACCCCAACGACGGGCGCAACGTGTTTCTCGAAATCCGCGCCGGCACCGGTGGCGACGAGGCGGCGATTTTCTCCGGCGACCTGTTCCGCATGTACTCGCGTTACGCCGAACGCCGTGGCTGGCGTGTGGAGATCCTTTCGGAAAACGAAGGCGAGCACGGCGGCTATAAAGAAGTCATCGCTCGTATTGAAGGCGACAACGTTTACGGCAAGCTGAAATTCGAATCCGGCGCGCACCGCGTACAGCGTGTACCCGCCACCGAATCCCAGGGACGTATCCACACCTCGGCCTGCACCGTAGCGGTGTTGCCCGAGCCGGACGAGCGCGAAGCCATCGAGATCAACCCGGCGGATTTGCGTGTCGACACTTACCGCTCCTCCGGGGCCGGTGGTCAGCACGTCAACACGACCGACTCGGCGATCCGCATCACGCACATACCGACCGGCACCGTCGTCGAGTGTCAGGAAGAGCGTTCCCAGCACAAGAACCGTGCGCGGGCGATGGCGTGGCTGTCGGCCAAACTCAACGATCAGCAAACCGCCGCGGCGGCCAATGCCATCGCCAGCGAGCGTAAATTGCTGGTCGGCTCCGGTGACCGTTCCGAGCGGATTCGCACCTACAACTTTGCCCAGGGCCGGGTCACTGACCATCGCGTCAACCTGACCCTGTACTCTCTTGATGACGTTCTCGCCGGTGGCGTTGACGCGGTGATCGAGCCTTTGCTGGCCGAATACCAGGCTGACCAACTCGCTGCGATAGGTGAATAAATGACCATCATTGCCAGCCTGTTGCGTGCCGCCGAACTGCCGGACTCACCTACCGCACGTCTCGATGCCGAATTGCTCCTCGCGGCCGCGCTGGGCAAGTCGCGCAGTTTCCTGCATACCTGGCCCGAGCGCATCGTGCCGACGGAAGCCGCGCTGACCTTTGCCGAATACCTGCAACGCCGTCGTGGCGGCGAGCCGGTGGCCTACATTCTCGGCCAGCAAGGATTCTGGAAACTCGATCTGGAAGTCGCGCCGCACACGCTGATTCCCCGGCCTGACACGGAACTGCTGGTGGAAGCGGCGCTGGAATTGCTGCCAGCGACCCCGGCCAAAGTGCTCGACCTCGGCACCGGCAGCGGCGCGATTGCCCTGGCTCTGGCCAGTGAGCGTCCGGCATGGCAAGTCACCGCCGTGGATCGCGTGCTGGAAGCGGTGGCACTGGCCGAGCGCAATCGCCAGCGTCTGCACTTGAACAACGCCACGGTGCTGAGCAGTCACTGGTTCAGCGCTCTGGAAGGTCAGCGTTTTGATCTGATCATCAGCAACCCGCCGTACATTGCCGCCGCCGATCCACACCTGGTCGAAGGCGATGTGCGCTTCGAGCCGGCGAGTGCGCTGGTGGCCGGTGAGGATGGGCTCGACGATCTGCGCCTGATCGTTGCCCAGGCCCCTGATCATCTTCAGGCCGGCGGCTGGGTAATGCTCGAGCACGGCTATGATCAAGCCGAAGCCGTGCGCGATCTGTTGAACACTCGCGGTTTCGAAGAAGTCCACAGCCGCACCGATCTGGGCGGCCATCAACGCATCAGTCTGGGACGCCTGCCGTGCTGAATGATCAGGAGTTGCTGCGCTACAGCCGGCAGATTCTGCTGCAACACATCGATATCGATGGGCAACTGAAGCTCAAGGACAGTCGCGTCCTGATCGTCGGCCTCGGTGGTCTTGGCGCACCGGTTGCGCTGTATCTGGCGGCATCCGGTGTCGGCGAACTGCATCTGGCGGACTTCGATACAGTCGATCTGACCAACCTGCAACGCCAGATCATTCACGACACCGACAGCGTCGGCATGAGCAAGGTCGACTCGGCGCTAAAGCGCTTGAGTGCGATCAATCCCGAGATTCAACTGGTGCCGCATCGTCAGGCGCTCGACGAGGACTCTCTCGCCGCTGCCGTTGCGGCGGTGGATCTGGTACTCGACTGTTCGGATAATTTTTCCACGCGCGAAGCGGTTAACGCTGCGTGCGTGGCCGCGACCAAACCCTTGGTCAGCGGCGCCGCCATTCGTCTTGAAGGGCAACTGTCGGTGTTCGACCCGCGTCGCCCCGAGAGCCCTTGCTATCACTGTTTGTACGGGCATGGCAGCGAAGCCGAACTGACCTGCAGCGAGGCTGGTGTGGTCGGGCCGTTGGTGGGGTTGGTCGGCAGCCTTCAGGCGCTTGAAGCGTTGAAAGTGTTGGTCGGCTTCGGTGAGCCGCTGGTGGGCCGCTTGCTGTTGATCGATGCCTTGGGTTCGCGTTTCCGCGAGTTGCGGGTCAAGCGTGATCCGGGTTGCAGCGTCTGTGGGTTGCGTCATGCGTGAGGCGCCGGTCGGCGTGTTCGATTCCGGTGTCGGCGGTTTGTCGGTGCTGGCAGAAATCCAGCGCTTGTTGCCCAATGAATCGCTGCTGTACTTCGCCGATTGCGGGCACATTCCGTACGGCGAGAAAACCCCGGAGTTCATCCGCCAGCGTTGCAGCGTGATGGCCGGTTTTTTTCGCGAGCAGGGCGCCAAGGCTTTGGTGGTCGCCTGCAATACCGCGACAGTGGCGGCGGCTGCCGATCTGCGCGGTGATTTTCCCGACTGGCCGATCGTTGGCATGGAGCCGGCGGTGAAGCCGGCGGCCGCTGCGACCCGCAGCGGCGTAGTCGGTGTACTTGCCACCACGGGTACGTTGCAGAGCGCCAAGTTCGCCGCTTTACTCGACCGCTTTGCCACCGATGTGCGCGTGATCACTCAACCGTGCCCGGGCCTGGTCGAGCTGATCGAGAGCGGTGATCTGCACAGCGCCGAGTTGCGCCAGTTGCTGCAAAGCTATGTCGATCCGCTGCTGGCCAACGGTTGCGACACGATTATTCTTGGTTGCACGCACTATCCCTTCCTCAAGCCGATGCTCAAGTCGATGATCCCCGAGACCATCAGCCTGATCGATACCGGCGCCGCCGTGGCGCGGCAACTTCAACGTCTTTTGGCCGAGCGTGATCTGCTCGCCGAAGGACCGAACCGATCGGTCAGATTCTGGACCAGCGATGATCCGCAGCACTTTAAAAACATCCTGCCAATGCTGGGGCAAGCAGTGGGTGATGTACAAAACTTCAGTTTGTAAAAAAATTGTGAAATAACCGAAACATCGGCTGAACTTCTGTTTAAGCGCTAGCTTCTATAGCGATGAGTTACCTAAAAAACCAAACGATCGTTCCGGAAAAGGAAGTTTCAAAGTGAAGCGACTATTCTGCCTGGCCGCGATTGCGGCCGCGTTGATGGGGCAAAGTATTACTGCACAAGCTGCCGGCGTTGAATTCGCCGTCGGTGCTACCAGCGATTCGACCATGGCCTATCGCCTGGGGATGAATTTCGACTGGGACAAGAGCTGGCTGCAGAGCGACGTTGGTCGCCTTACCGGTTACTGGAGCGGTGCTTACACCTACTGGGAAGGTGACAAGACCTCCAGCAACAACAGCCTGTCGTTCTCGCCGGTATTTGTTTACGAGTTTGCCGGCCAGTCGGTCAAGCCCTATATCGAGGCGGGGATCGGTGTGGCGGCGTTCTCCAATACCAAATACGAATCGAACAATCTCGGCGGCTCCTTCCAGTTCGAAGACCGTCTCGGGTTTGGTCTGCGCTTCAATGGCGGGCATGAAGTCGGGATCCGCGCGACGCACTATTCCAACGCCGGTCTTGCCAGTGACAACGACGGTGTAGAAAGCTACTCGCTGCATTACACGTTGCCGTTGTAAGCAAAATCAAAAGATCGCAGCCTTCGGCAGCTCCTACAGGGAAAAACACAATCCCATGCAGGCTGCGATCTTTTCGCTTTTAATCAGCGGTAGGCTGTGGCGATACCCTGGCGTTCTTCGATGCACTCCGGTGCACCCATCTCGAACTCGCGGCAGATCAGCGGGCGCTTCTCGTAAATCGTGCACATCATCGTGTCGCGGTCCAGCGCCGCACACCAGCCGTCGTCCAGACGCAGCATCACTTCGCCGCCCCATTCATCGGTATCGATAAAACGATCAGGCACGCCCGTGTCGGTGATCAGCATCACTTCGAGCTGGCAGCAGCAGGCTGCGCAAGTCGAACAGGTGACCGCCGGTTCGGTGATTTGCTGGTGAGGAATGGTTTTCATGGCCGGCAGTGTAAGGCAGAGCTTGCTGAGTGTGTGAAAGCTCTGACGGACGCTCAGTGACTCAAGCGTCGGGCCATGATGTGCAGCAGCGGAAACAGCAGCGCCCAGAGCAGGCCGATGCCGATCAGTGTCGGTAACTCGCCGTAGGGGAATTGCACCCCGGCCAGGCGCCCGCCACCGTAGTAAGACATTGCACCGCCGACCGCGCCGAGCGCGCTGGCCAGCCACCATGGCCTGGCAGTCCACTCAAGGCAATGACGCAAGGTCGTGGCGAGCAAGGCCCACAGCAACATCAGCCACAGCGGAATCAACGGTGACTGATCCTGAAACTCGAACACCCCGAGGGCACGCAAGACGCTGTCCACCGCCGTGCCGACGATCACCACACTGAGCATCAAACGGCCTTCAGCCGCCCAACTGCTGATCCAGCGCAGATGAATCACCAGCACCGCCAACGCCAGCAGCAACCACAGGCTGTTGCCGCCGAGCACACAGACCAGCCAGCCGAGCTGGAACAGCACGGCATTGGCGATCCGCTCAAGCATCGAAGCGGCCGAGCAGCGGCGCGGGCATGGCGGCCGGTTTGGCCAGCAACAACTGCGCGGTGCCGATGGTGCGTTCGAGGAATCCGCCCTCGCAATAGCACAGGTAAAACTCCCACAGTCTGAGGAAGTAATCGTCGTAGCCCAACTCGCTCAAGCGACTGTGGGCGCGGCGAAAGTTCTCGTGCCACAGGCGCAGGGTTTTGGCGTAGTGCAGGCCGAAGTCCTCCATGTGCAGCAGGTTCATGTCGGTTTCGCGACTGACCACCTCGAGCATCTTCTGCACAGACGGCAAGGCGCCGCCAGGGAAGATGTAGCGCTGGATAAAGTCGACCCCGCGTTTGGCCTGCTCGTAGCGCTGTTCGCGAATGGTGATTGCTTGAATCAGCATCAGGCCGTTGCTCTTGAGCAGGTGCGCGCATTGTTTGAAATAGGTGGGCAGGAAGCGATGGCCGACCGCTTCGATCATCTCGATCGATACCAGTTTGTCGTACTCGCCGGTGAGGTCGCGGTAGTCCTTGAGCAACAAGGTGACTTGATCCTGCAAGCCCAGCTTTTCGATGCGCTGAGCGGTAAAGGCGTACTGCTCTTTCGACAACGTGGTGGTGGTTACCCGGCAGCCATAGTTCTGCGCCGCGTAGAGCGCCATGCTGCCCCAGCCTGTGCCGATTTCCAGCAGGTGGTCCTCGGGCTTGAGCGCGAGCTTCTGGCAGATGCGCTCCAGTTTGTTCAGTTGCGCCTGTTCCAGACTGTCTTCGGGAGTGAGGAACTGCGCCGCCGAATACATCATGGTCGGGTCGAGAAACTGTTCGAACAGATCGTTGCCCAGATCGTAGTGGGCGGCGATGTTCTTCTGCGAGCCTTTGCGCGTATTGCGATTGAGCCAGTGCAAGCCCTGCACCAACGGTCGCCCGAGGCGAGCCAAACCGCCCTCCATTGCATCGAGTACTTCAAGGTTGCTGACGAACACCCGCACCACCGCAGTCAGGTCGGGCGAACTCCAGTAACCGTGGATAAACGCTTCGCCAGCGCCAATCGAACCGTTGCTGGCGACCATTCCCCAGACAGCCTTATCCTGGACATGAATTTCCCCAAGCAATGTGCTGCCAGGGGTGCCGAACAGCAGACGTTCGCCATCCTCGATGACCACCAGTTGCCCGTGTTTGAGCTGACCCAGCAGGCGCAAAACGCCACGGCGCAGGAGCGAGCCGGTCACGCCATTGGTGCTGAACAGATTGGCTTTGGCCGAGACGCTAGAGGATTTCATGGCGGCGCTCCTTGGGAAGCACGGTGGCGGTTTGAAAGCTGCCGTCAGCAGCCTTGTGAGTGAAGATCGGTGCACGCTTGAGCAACAGGCGCAGTGCCTGCCAGTAAATCGCCAGAGCTGTTTTTGCCGTCATCCATGGAAAACGCCGCAAATAGCGATGCAAGTTTGGCCGGTCGAGTGTTTCGCGTTTCAGGCTGAGGGTGGCGTCGAACAATTTGTGTTCGCCCTGCCAGTCCGCCATGTGCACGCCGAGGCTTTGCGCGGCGGGGCTGAAACTCATACGGTATTCCAGATCGCGCGGCAGAAAAGGCGAAACGTGAAAGGCTTTGGCCACGGCGAAATGTTGATGAAAGTCGTGCAGGTTCACCCGGGGGCTGGCGGGCAGTACGTAGTGATAACGCTCGCGCCACGGGGTGTTGGTGACTTCGCAAAGAATGGCCGCAAGTTGCCCGTCAGGTTCATGGCAATAAAAAAAACTCACCGGGTTGAACGAAAGGCCCCAACTGCGAGGCTGGGTCAGCAGGCAGATCGAACCCTGTGGCTCATACCCGATAGCCTCAGCGACCCGCTGGCGCACAGCATCGATAAGGCGAACGCCCCGACCGGTGAAGGTTTTCAGGTAGTCCGTCTCGCGGAAGGAGAACGGCGCAAATCGACTGCGTCCCGCCAGTGGCGATAAACCCAGCACCGCGTCCTGCTCGGCCAGATCCAGATACAGCAGACCAATCCGGTAACGAAACTCATGCCGGCGCGGCGCAAAACGTCGGTGGCCGATCCAGCCGCTGTAGAGGGCGCTGTTCATAAGGTTTCACCGAACGCGGCGGCCACGCGCAAGCCGCTGACCACACCGTCCTCATGGAAACCGTTGGCCCAGTAGGCACCGCAGTAATGGGTGTTCTGCACGCCGTCCAGTTCGGCCCAGCGGTTCTGCGCGGCTACCGCTGTGAGGCTGAACTGCGGGTGGGCATAGGTGTATTTGGCGAGCACCTTGAACGGACTGATGCCGGCACTCTGGTTGAGGCTGACGCAGAACGTGGTGTCGCTCTCAATCCCTTGCAGGATGTTCATGTCGTAAGTGACGGCCGCGTGGGTATGGCCGGCACCGCTCAAGCGATAATTCCAGCTGGCCCAAGCGAGTTTGCGTGTCGGCAGTAGACGCGTATCGGTGTGCAGCACGACTTCGTTGTCGGCGTAGGGCATGGCGCCGAGAATCGCCCGTTCGGCGTCGCTCGGGGTCGCCAGCAGTTGCAAGGCCTGATCGCTGTGGCAGGCGAACACCACTTTGTCGAAATGCTCGATGCCCGCCGGGCTGTGGATAACCACGCCGTGTTCGTCGCGATCGACTCGGCTCACCGGGCAGTTCAGGCGGATCCTGTCCTTGAACGATTCGGTCAGCGGCGCGATGTAGGCGCTGGAACCCCCGTCGATCACCCGCCATTGCGGGCGGTCACTGACTGACAGCAGGCCATGATTCTTGAAGAACCGCACAAAGAACTGCAGCGGAAAATTGAGCATCTCGGCCATCGGCATCGACCAGATTGCCGCGCCCATCGGCACGATGTAGTGCAGGATGAAGCGCTCGCCATAACCGCCGGCCTTGAGGTAATCATCCAGTGTCATGTCGGCCGCGATGCGCTGTTCGGCAAGGTCGCGCTGGGCTTCTTTGTTAAAGCGCAGGATGTCGCGCAGCATGCCCCAGAACCCCGGCGACAACAGATTGCGCCGCTGGGCGAACAGGCTGTTGAGGTTGTTGCCGTTGTATTCCAGACCGCTATCCGGATCGGTCACCGAAAAGCTCATTTCAGTAGGGCTGGACGTCACCCCGAGCTGATCGAGCAAACGGATGAAGTTGGGGTAGGTCCAGTCGTTGAACACGATGAAACCGGTGTCGACCGCGTACTGACGTTCGTCGACCGTCACCTGCACCGTGTGCGTGTGACCGCCGACCCAGTCGCCGGCCTCGAACACGGTGACGTCATGGCGACGATTGAGCAGATAGGCGCAGGTCAGCCCCGCGATCCCGCTGCCGACGATAGCGACCTTCATACTGGATCACGCAGCGGCGGTGATTTGCGCACCATGCGTTTGCCGATTGCCAGTTGCAGGCGGGCAGGCAATTTCGACAAGGGCCACAGCGCCGCCATGAACAGCGCCGGGAAAGCGATCTCCAGTGGTCGATCCTTGAGTTTGGCGAAGATGTGCCGCGCGGCTTTATCCACAGGCCAACTGAGCGGCATCGGAAAATCGTTCTTCGCGGTCAGCGGAGTTTCGACGAAACCCGGACTGACCACGGTGACTTCAATGCCCTCATCCGCCAGATCAATGCGCAACGATTCGAACAGATAACGCAGCCCTGCTTTGGACGCGCCGTAGGCTTCGGCCCTTGGCAGCGGCATGTAAGTCACGGAACTCGCCACCCCGACCAGATGCGGCGCGGTGCCTTTGCGCAGCAAGGGCAGGGCGGCTTCGATGCAGTAAGCGCTGGCGAGCAGATTGGTGCGCACCACGTGCTCGACAATGGAGGCGTCGAACTGCCGGGCGTCGACATATTCACAGGTGCCGGCATTGAGGATCACCGTGTCCAGTGAGCCCCAGGCCTCGTTAATCTGTTCGCCGATTTCCCGGACCGTCTGGCTGTTGGTCAGGTCTCCGGGCACCACCAGCACTTGTCCCGGATAGCGTTGTGACAAGACCTTGAGTGGGGCGACCTGGCGTGAGCTGACCGCCAGATGCGCACCGCTTTTCAGAATGTCCTCAGCCAGTGCCGCGCCGATGCCACTGCTGGCACCGGTCAGCCAATAACGCCGTGGAGGTGTACGACTCATCCCATTCTCCTTTTCAGCCAGGCGATCACCCGGCCCAATACTGGCAAGTGTTCATAGAGCAACGCCCCGGCATCGAAATAATCCCGATGGCGATAAACCTTGTCGCGCCAAAGCAGGTGCGAGCAACCGCTTACCCGGATCACCCGGCCCCCGGCCAGGCGTGGATGGCGATAGCTCATGACCCAGCGCAGGTAGCCTTCACCGTCGCTGATCTGGTCGAAACCGTGGAAGTCGAAACGCAGCTCGCTGACGTTGGCGTACAGCTCACTGAAGTAATCACGCAATTGCGCCAACCCCTGTACTTCGTGCAGCGGGTCGGTGAACTGGACGTCATCGCTGTACAGCTCGCCCAAACGGTGCAGGTTGTCTGAGTTCAATTCGGCAAACTGGCGGGCGAAGCGGCGCAGGAATTCACTCATGATCGCCTCCGGCCGGTTGGCGCGAGGGCAGATTTTTGAACGCGGTCAGCGCCCGCTCCCGCGAGGCACTCAGATTGACGATTGGCGTTGGGTAATCCGCCACACCGAACAATCCGCCGGCACTGGCCGGGTTATGCACAGCTTTTTTGTCGAGGCCGGCCAGTTCCGGCAGCCAGTGCTTGATGAACAAGCCTTCGCTGTCGAATTTTTCCGACTGGCTCAGTGGATTGAAAATGCGGAAATACGGCGCCGAATCGGTGCCCGTCGACGAGCTCCATTGCCAGCCGCCGTTGTTTGCGGCCAGATCCCCATCAATCAAATGCCGCATGAAAAAGCGCTCGCCTTCGCGCCAGTCGATCAGCAGGTTCTTGGTCAGGAACATTGCGACCACCATGCGCAGGCGATTGTGCATCCAGCCGGTTTCGAGCAATTGGCGCATGGCGGCATCGATGATCGGCAGGCCGGTACGCGCCTCTTGCCATGCGGCGAGGTCATCCGGCGCATTGCGCCAGGCCAGTGCTTCGGTTTCCGGACGGAACGCGCGGTGGCGCGAGACCCGTGGATAACCCACCAGAATGTGTTTGTAGAACTCGCGCCACAGCAACTCGTTGATCCAGGTAACGGCGCCGACTTTGCCGCTTTCGAACTCGCCCTGATTGCTTTGCAGGGCGGCGTGCAGACATTGGCGCGGCGAGATCACACCGGCGGCCAGGTACGCGGACAGCTGACTGGTGCCGGGCTTGGCCGGGAAGTCGCGCTCGCTTTTGTAGTAATCGATTTGGGCGTCGGCGAAGGTATCGAGACGGCGACGGGCCTCTTGTTCGCCGGCAGGCCACAGGTCACGCAGTGACTCGCTTGGTGTGGCGAAGCCTTTGACGGACGCAGGAATCGGATCACTGTCGATGTTCAATGGCGACTGTTTGCCGGGGACTTTTACCAGCGCCGGCATCGCGCGATGCAGGCGCTCGTAACAGACCTTGCGAAACTGGCTGAATACCTGAAAGTAGGTTCCGGTCTTGGTCAGCACGGTGCCGGGCTTGAACAGCAATTGATCGAGGTAACTGCGAAAATCGATACCTTCGGCCTGCAATGCCTCGGCCACGGCTGCATCACGGCGGCTTTCGTGGATGCCATATTCCTCGTTGACGTGCACCGCTTCGATGTCCAATTGCCGACAGAGTTTGAGCAGCTCCGCCGGCGCCTGATCCCAGTGCGCCGCCGTGCGAATCAACAACGGAATGTTCAGGGCACCGAGACTTTTACTCAGCTCATTCAGATTGCGCAGCCAGAAGTCGACTTTGCACGGCGCGTCGTCATGTTCTTGCCACTGCTGTGGGCTCAACAGATACACCGCGACCGTCGGACCGCGCGCTGCGGCCGCCGCGAGGGCAGTGTTGTCGTGTTGGCGCAAGTCGCTGCGCAGCCAGATCAATTGCATGTCGGTATTCGCCGCGCTCATTAAATCAGCCCATGCTGAACGAGGGCCTGGTGCGCCGAAAGCGCATCTTCAGCCAGGTACAAATCAGCAGTTTCTGAGGTTTTTACGGACAACTCGGCGTGGTGGATGCATACCGTTGGTCCGACAATCATTTTCGTGCAACTCACGCCAGCCAACAGTTTCGGCAACTGCGCAAGCTGCATGGCTTTGCTGGAATACAGCAGTACGCCACGGGCTTGCAGATGTTCGACCGTCAGTGCCAGCTCCCCGGCCGGTAACGGCCAGTCAAACACTTGCACAGGGCAATTGGCGCTGCTGATCAGCCAAGCGCATAGCCACAGATGAGGTTCCAGTGGCAGGTCGGAATGGTTGATCAGCAACAGGGGCGCAGCGTGCAGTTGATGATTGTTATGGTAGATGCGTGCGCCGAATTTGCTGCGTAGCCACGAATAAAAGAACACGCGTTCCATCTGCGCGCCGAACTGGCCCTGCCAGCGCTGTTCCAGTTCTTCCAGCAGCGGCATCAGCAATTGCTCGCACAATGTGCGCGGCGGGTAGAGCGCCATCGCTTGATTGACGCTGTCGTCGACGGTGCGTTCATCGAGTTGCGTAACGGCTGCGAGCAGGGTCTGGCGCAACCGTTGCCAGTCGTTTTCCACCGGTTCGCTGAATGCCTGCGGCGTGTCGAGCAGCGGCTTGACCTGGCTGACCGCGACGCCGCGGTTGAGCCAGGTGAGGATGGTCAGGATGCGTTGTACGTGCTCGGCCGAATACAGCCGATGGCCCTTCGGTGTGCGTTGCGGGATGACGAGTCCATAACGACGCTCCCACGCACGCAGCGTGATCGCATTGACGCCGGTCTGGCGCGCCACTTCGCGGATCGGCAGCCAACCTTCGTCGAGGGCTTTCTTGAAGTCGGCGCCGAGGTCTTCCTGGGCGCTTGAATCGGGTTTTTCATTCATTAGATAGCGTTTCGCAGGCTGAGATTTTCCGGATGCGGTTGCAGGTAAACCTGTTGCGCAATGTACGGATCCGGATGTTGGCGAAAGTGATGTTTGAGCAGTGTCAGCGGTACCACCAGCGGTACGATGCCGTGGCGGTACTGGCCGATCACGTGCTGCATTTCCTGTTTGTCTGCGGCGCTGATCGCCTGCTTCAGATAACCACTGATGTGCTGCAAGACGTTGCTATGGGTGCGCCGGGTCGCGCACTTTTTCAACGCAGCCATCAGCTCGCTGAAATAGCGTGGCCCCAGTTCCGCAGGGTCGCTGTGGCCCATGTTGCCGAGCATGTTGCCCAGCGTTTTGTATTGCACCGGGTTATGGGCCATCAGCAGGTATTTGTAGCGCGAGTGAAATTCGGTGAGGGCGCGACGGCTCAAACCCTGGGCCAGTACTTGCTGCCAGGCGCTGTAGGCGAGGACGCGGGTGATGAAGTTTTCCCGTAGCACCGGGTCGTTCAAGCGTCCGGCTTCTTCCACCGGCAAGTCCGGGTGCTGCGCGCAGAAGGCCTGGGCGTAAATACCGCGACCGCCGCCGTTCACCGGAGCGCCATTGGCGTGATAGACCTTGACCCGTTCCAGCCCGCAGGACGGCGATTGCTGCATGAAGATATAGCCGCAGAGATCACCGAGTTCGGCGGCCATTTTCTCGCCGTACTCAGCCAGTGGCGCGGTAACGTTGATCGTCGGGTTGACGGTGCCGATGGCTTCGGGGCTTTCAGGATTGCCTACCAGACGAATCGGCTCGCGGGGAATGCCCAGGCCGATGGCGACTTCCGGGCATACCGGGACGAACTCGAAGTGTTCAGCGAGAGTGCGGCTGCACAGTCGCGATTCCTTGTGTCCACCGTTGTAGCGCACCTCGGCGCCCAGCAGGCAGGCGCTGATGGCTATCTTGGGTTTGAGCTGGGAAGCTTCGGACATAAGCACCTCGAATCTATACCTGTACAGAGAGTTATCTCTGTACAACATTTCTTTCAGCATAGATTCATGGGTGTACAAGTCAAATCATTTGTATAAGTTTTTGCAGGGGAGGTGATTCCGTGTGGGAGCAGGTTTCACTTCCAGCCTTGCATCCACTCGGAATTATTTTTCAGGATTTGCCACTCGAATCGCTCACTGCGCTGCGTGAGCACTGCTTGCAACTCAACCTCGAGCACCGTGCCTTCCTCATCGCGGATCAGCTCGGTGACCAGAAAATGTTTTTCACGGTTTTGCGGGTGGGCTGCTGTCCATTTCGACAGCAGCAGTTTTTGCGGATTGATGCGATTCATTGCAGGTGTTCGTGCAGACGTCGCGCGGCTTCCTGGCCACTGAGCCAGGCGCCTTCGACGCGCCCGGACAGGCACCAGTCGCCGCAGGCGTACAAACCCAGATCGGCATCGGCCAGGGTGCCCCATTCGTGGCCTGTTGCCGGGCGGGCATAGAGCCAGCGGTGAGCGAGGCTGAAGGTCGGGGCGGGCATGGCGCTGTGCAGCAACTCGGCAAAGGCGCCGTGCAGTTGCTCGATCACGGCTTCCTTGGGCAGATCGATGTGCTGCCGGCTCCAAGCGCTGGTGGCATGCAGCACCCAAGTGTCGAGGGTGTTGTCGCGTCCGGGTTTGCTGCGGTTGCGCGCCAGCCAGTCGAGGGCGCTGTCTTGCACGAAGCAGCCTTCGATGGGCGTATCCAGCGGTGTGTCGAAGGCGAGGGCAACGGCCCAGGTCGGTTCCATTTTCACCCCGGCAGCGGCACCGGCAAGTTTCGGCGCAGCGGCGAGCAATGCCGTGGCCTGAGGCGCTGGCGTGGCAATCACCACATGGCTGAAAGGGCCGTGGGTGAAGCCTTCGGCGTCTTGCAGATGCCAGTGTTCTTCGCCACGAAGGACCTCGGTGATCCGGCAGGCGAAGTGGACTTCCATGCCGTCGAGCAAGCCGCGGGTGATCGCGCTCATGCGCGGCGCGCCGACCCAGCGGGTCTGCTCGTCCGGCGACAGATTCAGTTGTCCACCCTGGAAGGTATAGAGCTGCGGTGTCCACTCGGCGACCCAGCCCTGACTTTGCCAGCGCTGAACCTCGGTGACGAAACGGCGGTCGCGCGCAGTGAAATATTGCGCGCCCATGTCCAGCGAACCGGCGTCGCTGCGTTTGCTCGACATGCGTCCACCGCTGCCGCGACTTTTATCGAACAATTGAACGGTGTGCCCGGTCTCTGTCAGAGCCTGGGCTGCCGAGAGTCCGGCGATGCCGGTGCCGATGATTGCGATAGGTACAGTCATAGGGGCCTCGTTTACCTTTCTGTACAGACTACGCCGTTGATGAAACCTGTACAATTTTGTTTTTTGGTATAACTTCTAGCGTTCTCGTTCTGACAGCTTGGCCTATGGTTAAACAATAGAGCCTGCCCGTTCGAAAAGATCCCTGCTTTTAAAAATAGACTAGGGATCCGGGTAAAACGCCACGCGAGGAAGATGTCATGCACATATTGCTGACCGGCGGTACTGGTTTGATAGGACGGCAGCTCTGCCAGCATTGGGCGGAGCAGGGCCATCGCCTGACGGTGTGGAGTCGACGCCCCGAAAAAGTCGCGAAAATCTGTGGTGCGCAGGTGCGTGGCATTGCGCGCCTGGAAGACCTCGGCGATGAACCCGTAGACGCCATCGTCAATCTTGCGGGCGCGCCGATCGCCGACCGCCTGTGGACGCATCGCCGCAAGGCGTTGCTGTGGAGCAGCCGGATCAAGCTCACGGAAACCCTTTTGGCGTGGCTCGAAACCCGAGCGCAGCAGCCGTCGTTGTTGATCTCGGGATCGGCCATCGGCTGGTACGGCGACGGTGGTGAACGCGAGTTGACCGAAGACTCGCCGCCAGTGATCGACGATTTCGCCAGCCAGTTGTGCATCGCCTGGGAGGAAACCGCCCTGCGCGCAGAGTCGCTGGGCATCCGCGTGGTGCTGGTGCGAACCGGTCTGGTGCTGTCGGCCGAGGGCGGCTTTTTGTCGCGCTTGCTGCTGCCGTTCAAGCTCGGGCTGGGCGGGCCTTTGGGCAATGGTCGGCAGTGGATGCCGTGGGTTCATATCGACGATCAAATCGCCCTGATTGATTTTCTTCTGCACCGCGATCAGGCGAGCGGTCCTTATAATGCGTGCGCGCCGAAACCTGTGCGCAATCGTGAATTTGCCAAGACGCTGGGCAGCGTGTTGCACCGCCCGGCGTTCATGCCGATGCCCGCCCTTGCACTGAAGGTGGGGCTCGGCGAGATGTCTTTGTTGTTGCTGGGCGGCCAACGGGCCACGCCGGCACGCTTGCTGGAAGCGGGTTTCACTTTCCAGTTCACGGATTTACGCGCGGCTCTGGACGATCTCTCCAGCCGCCTCTGAAATAGGACGTTGCATGACCGATCACGCCTTGCTTCTGGTCAACCTGGGCTCCCCGGCCTCCACCTCGGTGGCCGATGTGCGCAGTTACCTCAATCAATTTCTGATGGACCCGTACGTGATCGACCTGCCGTGGCCGGTGCGGCGTTTGCTGGTTTCGCTGATTCTGATCAAGCGGCCCGAGCAGTCGGCGCACGCCTATGCCTCTATCTGGTGGGACGAAGGTTCGCCGCTGGTGGTACTCAGCCGCCGTCTGCAAGAGCAGATGAAAGCGCAGTGGAAACACGGCCCGGTCGATCTGGCGATGCGCTACGGCGAGCCTTCAATTGAAACGTGCCTGACAAGGCTGGTAGCAGCGGGACACAAGCGCATCACGCTGGCGCCGCTTTATCCACAGTTCGCCGACAGCACCACCACCACGGTGATCGAAGAGGCGAAGCGCGTGATCCGCGCGAAGAAGCTCAATGTGCAGATTTCGGTGCTGCAGCCGTTCTACGATCAGCCGGAATACCTCGACGCCTTGGTGGCCAGTGCCAAGCCGCATTTGCAGCAGGATTACGATCACTTGCTGCTGAGCTTCCATGGCCTGCCGGAACGGCACCTGACCAAGCTCGACCCGACCGGCAATCACTGCTTCAAAAATGAAGACTGCTGCAAGAATGCGTCGCCTGCGGTATTGGCAACCTGTTATCGCGCGCAATGTTTGCGCACGGCGGCCCTGTTCGCTGAGCGTATGGGGTTACCGGAGGGCAAATGGTCTGTCTCTTTTCAGTCGCGATTGGGCCGGGCGAAGTGGATCGAGCCCTATACCGAAGCGCGGCTGGATGAGCTGGCGAAAAGCGGTGTGAAGAAGATTCTGGTGATGTGCCCGGCGTTTGTTGCCGACTGCATCGAGACACTGGAAGAGATCGGTGATCGCGGCAAGGAGCAGTTCCGCGAGGCGGGGGGAGAGGAGTTGTTGCTGGTGCCGTGCCTGAATGATGACCCGCAATGGGCGAAGGCGTTGGCGACCTTGTGCGAGCGAGCGCCTTTGGCGCTGTAGTGATCGTTCCCACGCTCTGCGTGGGAATGCCTCTAGGGACGCTCTGCGTCCAGTGACGCGGAGCGTCACGGGCTGCATTCCCACGCAGAGCGTGGGAACGATCAGAGGTTAGATCAACGGCTCATCCGCCTTCTTGTTCTTCCAGCCGTCATTGCCCGGCAGAATCAGGTTCAGCGCGATCGCCACCACCGCGCACAGCGCGATGCCTTTGAGACCGAAGTCATCCGGGCCGGTGCCGGTGCCGACCAGCACACCACCAATCCCGAACACCAGCGTCACCGAAACGATCACCAGATTGCGTGCTTCACCCAGATCGATCTTGTGACGGATCAGGGTGTTCATCCCCACTGCCGCGATCGAACCGAACAGCAGGCACAGAATCCCGCCCATCACCGGCACCGGAATGCTTTGCAGCAGCGCACCGAACTTGCCGACGAACGCCAGGCTGATGGCAAAGATCGCCGCCCAGGTCATGATTTTCGGGTTGTAGTTCTTGGTCAACATCACGGCGCCAGTCACTTCGGCGTAAGTGGTGTTTGGCGGGCCGCCGAACAGGCCGGCAGCGGTGGTGGCAATGCCGTCACCGAGCAGGGTGCGATGCAGGCCCGGCTTCTTCAGATAGTCGCGACCGGTAACGCTACCCACCGCAATCACACCGCCGATGTGTTCAATGGCCGGAGCCAATGCCACCGGCACGATGAACAGAATCGCCTGCCAGTTGAATTCCGGTGCGGTGAAGTGCGGGATCGCAAACCATGGAGCTGCGGCAATCTTCGCGGTATCGACCACGCCGAAATAGAACGCCATGCCAAAGCCGACCAGCACGCCGGAAATGATCGGCACCAGACGGAAGATGCCTTTACCGAACACCGCCACGATCAACGTGGTCAGCAGCGCCGGCATCGAGATCATCATCGCGGTCTGGTAGTGGATCAGTTCGGAACCGTCACCCGCCTTGCCCATTGCCATGTTCGCGGCAATCGGTGCCATGGCCAGGCCGATGGAAATGATCACCGGACCAATCACCACCGGCGGCAGCAGGCGGTCGATGAAGCCTGTGCCTTTGATCTTCACCGCAAGGCCCAGGAAGGTGTAGACGAAACCAGCCGCCATCACGCCGCCCATGGTCGCGGCGAGGCCAAACTGGCCCTTGGCGAGAATGATCGGGGTGATGAAAGCGAAGCTCGACGCGAGGAACACCGGGACCTGACGGCCGGTGACGATCTGGAACAGAATCGTCCCAAGACCTGCGGTAAACAGTGCCACGTTCGGGTCCAGGCCGGTGATCAGCGGCATCAGCACCAGAGCGCCGAAAGCCACGAACAGCATCTGCGCGCCGGACAGCACCGTGCGCCAGAGCGGATCGTTGAACTCTTGCTGCATGGTCACGCGTCCTTCTGCTTGGTGCCGAAGATCTTGTCGCCGGCATCGCCCAGCCCTGGGATGATGTAACCGTGTTCGTTCAAGCGTTCATCAATGGAAGCGGTGTAGATGGTCACGTCCGGGTGAGCCTTTTCTACTGCGGCAATGCCTTCCGGCGCGGCAACCAGCACCATGGCGCGGATATCTCTGCAGCCAGCCTTTTTCAGCAGGTCGATGGTCGCAACCATGGAGCTGCCGGTAGCGAGCATCGGGTCGATGATCATGGCCAGGCGTTCGTTGATTTCCGGAACCAGTTTTTCCAGATAAGTGTGGGCTTGCAAGGTTTCTTCGTTGCGGGCAACACCCACAGCGCTGACCTTGGCACCCGGGATCAGGCTCAGCACGCCTTCGAGCATGCCGATGCCGGCGCGCAGGATCGGCACGACGGTGATCTTCTTGCCGGCGATTTTCTCGACCGACACGGTGCCGCACCAACCTTCAATATCGTAGGATTCGAGCGGCAAATCTTTTGTAGCTTCATAGGTCAACAGTGCGCCGACTTCCTGAGCGAGCTCGCGGAAATTCTTGGTGCTGATGTCAGCGCGGCGCATCAGGCCGAGTTTATGACGGATCAGCGGATGGCGGATCTCGAGGATGGGCATGGGAAAGGCTCCGGCGGCGGGCAAAAAAACCGGCCTAGATTAATCTATCCGAGGGTGATGTCCTATAGGACATTGAGTACGTTAGTCCATAAAGGCTTGATTCAGCCGTGCGAGATGCGTACCTTTGCCCGCTTTTCGCAGCCATACCCCCCACCCACAACCCCCCCGGAGAGCGCCATGTCCGCTGATCTCGAGCATATCCGTCAAATCATGCGAGAGGCTGACTGCCTGTACACCGAGTCTGAAGTCGAGGCGGCCATCGCCCGCGTCGGTGCACAAATCAACGAGCAACTGGCTGACAGCAACCCGGTGGTGTTCTGCGTGATGAACGGCGGCCTGATCTTCTCCGGCAAACTGCTGACCCATCTGCAATTCCCGCTGGAAGCGTCCTACCTGCACGCCACCCGTTATCGCAACGAAACCAGCGGCGGCGATCTGTTCTGGAAAGCCAAGCCGGAAGTCTCGTTCATCGACCGCGACGTACTGATCATCGACGACATCCTCGACGAAGGTCACACCCTGGGCGCGATCATCGACTTCTGCAAACACGCTGGCGCGCGCAAAGTGCACACCGCCGTGCTGATCGACAAGGATCACGACCGCAAGGCACGTCCTGACCTGAAAGCCGATTTCGTCGGTCTGCCGTGCATCGACCGTTATATCTTCGGTTACGGCATGGACTACAAAGGCTACTGGCGCAACGCCAACGGGATCTTTGCCGTTAAAGGCATGTAAGCAAGATCAAAAGATCGCAGCCTTCGGCAGCTCCTACATGGGATTGATGTAAACCTGTAGGAGCTGCGGAACGCTGCGATCTTTTGCTTTTAATCCCATGCTAGAGTGCTCGGCCCGTCCCCGGAGCCAGCCATGAGCCTCTTGATCCGCAGCTTTGCCGCCCTGTTGCTGACCCTCAGCCTGCCTCTGTCCGCCGCGCCGATGCACAGTCAATTCCTGCCGCCGGATGACCTGACCCTTCGCGATGCCGAGCCGGAACAGCAGCAACTGCTGCAAGTCACCGATTATTCGGTGGTCGTCGGTGCGCAACGCCAATCCAATCAGCAGCCGATTCCGGTCACTTCGTCGCTGATGATCCGTCTCAAGGGCAAGTCCCTGAACAAGGGCGCGACGATAACTCAGGTGCTGGTCAGTTTCGATGGTGAAAGCAAAAGCCTGAAAAAGCCGCTTTACGACGAAAAAAGCAAAACCCTGAACCTGTTTTACCCGCTCGCCCAATACCGCGTGGTGATCGATCTGCTGCGTAACGACACCGTCTATGTGCAGTTCCTCAGTTACGCCAACGGCCATATCTGGGCCGATTTGCACACCGGCAGCGTGCGCGCGCGTTGAGCCCGGCGGCGGGGCAGGGGTAAACTGCCCGCCCGTGAAATGTCTGCGAGCTGGAGTCGGCAATGCGTAAAGATAAGAAACAAGTGATTGGTGACGAGATCGGCGATGAGCAGATCAAGCTGTTCCTCGATTTTGAACCGGTCGACGCCACCTCGCCGTCGCTGCACAAACTGATCAAGGCTTATCGTGGCTTGCGCATTGATGATTTCGAGCGGTTTCTGACGTTCTTCGTTGCCGCTGGCTACGACGTCGATGGCAAGGATGAGCAGGGCCAGACTTTCGTTGAGGTGATCAAGGATCAGCGAAACGCCCCGGACTACATCGAGCTGATCGAAAAAAGCCGCGGCTAAGGTTTTCTCAAGGCATAAAAAAACGCCCCGCACTCACTGAGTACGGGGCGTTTTTTATGCCGCTAGATCAAGCGTAGCTTGGGGTCTCGCTGCTTTCTTCAACCAGTTCCAGTGCGATGTTGTTCTGCGTGTTGATCTTGCGATACAGCGCAGCATCGGTTTCCAGTACTTTTTCACGGGCCGGGAAGATTTCGGCCAGTTTGCCAGCCCATTCAGCCTTGGCCTTGCCCGGGAAGCACTTCTCGATCAGTTCCAGCATGATCGAAACGGTTACCGAGGCACCTGGGGATGCGCCGAGCAGAGCAGCGAGGGAACCGTCCTTCGCAGCCACCAGTTCGGTACCGAATTGCAGGATGCCGCCCTTTTTCGGGTCTTTCTTGATGATCTGCACCCGTTGGCCGGCCACTTCCAGGCGCCAGTCTTCAGCTTTCGCTTCAGGGTAGAAACGGCGCAGGGACTCAAGACGTTGCTCCATCGACTGCATCACTTCGCTGACCAGGTACTTGGTCAGGTCCATGTTGTTTTTCGCCACCGCCAGCATCGGCCCGATGTTGCCGGCGCGAACCGACATCGGCAGATCCATGAAGGAGCCGTGCTTGAGGAACTTGGTGGTGAAACCGGCGTATGGCCCGAACAGCAGGGATTTCTTGCCATCGACCACGCGGGTGTCCAGGTGCGGCACCGACATCGGCGGCGAACCCACGGCGGCCTGGCTGTAGACTTTGGCCTGGTGGTGTTTGACCACGTCCGGGTTGTCGCAACGCAGCCACTGGCCGCTGATCGGGAAGCCGCCGAAGCCTTTGCTTTCTTCGATTCCAGAGGCTTGCAGCAACGGCAGTGCCGCGCCACCGGCGCCGAGGAAGACGAATTTGGCGTCGACTTCACGGCTGCTGCCGCTGTTGACGTCCTTGATGCTGACGGTCCAGCCGTTGCCGTTACGCTTGAGGCCAGTCACGCGCTTGCAGTATTTGACCTGGGCGTCGGGTGCGCTGGTCAGGTGCTTGAGCAACTGATTGGTCAGGGCGCCGAAGTTGACGTCGGTGCCGTTCATCACGCGGGTGGCAGCGAGCACTTCGTCCGGCGAGCGGCCCGGCATCATCAGCGGCATCCACTCGGCCATCTTGGCTTTGTCTTCGGTGTATTCCATGTCGGAGAAAGCGTGGTGCTTGCTCAACACGTCAAAGCGTTCCTTAAGGAACGAAACGCCTTTGTCACCCTGGACAAAACTCAGGTGCGGCACCGGGCTGATGAAGGACTTGCACGAGCCGAAGGTGCCTTTCTTGGTCAGGTACGACCAGAACTGCTTGGACACTTCGAACTGGGTGTTGATGTGCACGGCTTTCTTGATGTCGACGCTGCCATCGGCAGCCTGCGGCGTGTAGTTCAGCTCGCACAGGCCAGCGTGACCGGTACCGGCGTTGTTCCACGGGTTGGAACTCTCCGCAGCACCGGAATCCATCAGCTCGACAACTTCCAGCTTGATCGCCGGATCGAGCTCTTTGAGCAGCACGGCAAGGGTGGCACTCATGATGCCGGCCCCAACCAGTACTACGTCGACTGCTTCGTTATGCGCCATTTAACGCGTCTCCAAAATCTGCAGCACCAAATTGTCGGCATGGCTGCCAGGCGTTCAGGGGCAGGTCAGTGATGCCCCAGGTAACGAGGGTCAGTTCGCCATGTCCGAATCTTCGCAATTTTTCGCAACTTCGATGGATGCATGCGGCCAGGCTTCAAGAGTTCCATGAACTCATTTCAGCGCGCGGCTGGCAATTCGACTTATGGTCGAGACATCCATTTTGTGCAACCAAATCCGTAGCGGACAGGCTTCAGGCTCCGATATTCGAGGTGTACCCGGTCCTGTGTCGTTGGGCTGTTTCAGACGCTAATGGTGCATGTTCAGACGCAAAACTATTCATTTGCTCGCCACACTCTTGTGAAGTTGTGAAAACCCGTTTTTTTCACGCTCTTTTGAAGACGTGAACCTCAAAAAAGGGCTGTCGAAGCCTGGCACCGTGCCCGTGAAGGCAAAACAGCTCAGTGACCGAGCGTCATGACAGCTCTGCAGATTCGCGAAAAGCGGGGTTTTGCCGGAAGAACAGGCAAGCGCGCCAACTTCACTCGATCTGTGTGGGCGGCTCTCTGTGGGCGATTTTTGATGTCGATGCAAGCGCATTGACGCTGTTGCGGGGCCCGATCAGGAGACGTCCTTATAATCGGGGGGAGATTGTATCGAAGAAATGCGCGGAGTTGGTTGTGTTTAATGACTTTTATTAGCCGTCCGGTCAGATGGTCAACTGCACTTGAGCCCGTGCGCGCATTTGTCGCGGTACGACCCGGGCGCTGGCGGGCAGCGGCTGGTTCAACCACTGCAGGCGGATTTCTTCGATTTCCACCCAGCCATCGCCCATTGGTTGCAGGCTGCACTGCTTGAACGCCTGACAATGGCCGTTACGATCGAGCAGGGCGAAGCTGCGGTGCAGTGGGCGTGGGGCGAACAACGAGATCAGATAACGCATGGCCGAGTACCTTGTTGGAGGACTGGTTTGAAGATTGCCAGCGACCCGTGACGTCAAGGTGTATGGGTGGTGAAGAATGTGTGACAGGAACCGCTTTCGACAGGGTTTGTCAGACATTTCAGTATTCACCTCGCGATGCTGGTGACCCGCAGTGGCCCACCGCTATACTGCCGGCCTGTTTGTGCCTGATTCTGGAGAGAAGAGCATGTTGCAACGCCTGTTGTTCGGTTTGATCACTGTGGCCGGTTTGACTCTGGCCGGCTGCGCCCACAGCCCGCAACAACTGAGTCCGGAACCGAAGCTGACCACGCAATTGCCAGCCGTCGGCCGTGGCCAGCCTGTGGTAGTGCGTGTGGTTGACGGTCGTCCGTCGCCAACCCTGGGCACCCGTGGTGGTCTTTACCCGGAAACCAGCGCCATCACCGTGCAACGCGAGCAGATCCTGCCGAAGTTGCAGGCTCAGGCTGAAGCCGCCGTGCGTCTGCTCGGGTTCACCCCGACCAACAACGCGCCGAATGCTCCCCAGTTGACCGTGACCCTGGCGGAACTGAAATATCAGTCGCCTAAAGAAGGCATGTACGTGACCGAAGCGACCATCGGCGCAACCTTCCGCTCCGACGTACAGAACGCCAACCGCCGCTACAGCGGCCGTTACGGCGCATCGCTGGACCAGCGTTTCGGCATGGCGCCGAATCAGGAAACCAACACCAAACTGGTGAGTGACGTGTTGAGCGATGCGTTGACGCGTCTGTTCAAGGATCCGACTGTTGGGCAGGTGCTTGCTGAATAAGGCATTCGCCAGATGTGAAAAAGCCCGGGGCCAGTGATGGTTCCGGGCTTTTTCATGTGTGCAGGTTCTGGATTCGGGTTGTCTGGAAGATCCATCCCCCTCACCCCAGCACTCTCCCCCAGGGGGGCGAGGGGGAAGGGAGCCGATTGGGGGCTTTTCAAGGCTTGAGTACGGCTCGATATTTCAGGTCGACGTAACTTAAATATTCATCTCGGTCAGTCCCCTCTCCCTCCGGGAGAGGGTTAGGGTGAGGGGCTCTTGACTCACGCAGCTTGCGAATAGAAATCGAGCACGCTGACCCCAGTCAGCAAATCCGTCTCGGGCAAATCCGCATGTTGATGCCCGCCCAGTGCGCAATACACCAGCCAATGGCGATCCTGAACATTGAAGGCAAGGCTGCCGACGAGGCTCTGCTGTTCGTCGGATGGGGTGATGAGGTAGAGACGGTCCTGGTTTTCAGCGTGAAGCATGTCGCATTCCATGTGTGTTTCGAGGCGCGCATGGTGGCCGATGTAAATGACGAAGCCGTGACACAGGACAGCCATCGGTCGATTGATGGGTTATTTGTCGTAAAAGGGAGGCGTCGGGGGCCGGTTTCGGTAGAATCCCGCCGCAGTCGTCGGTCTGGCGCCTGCCACACCGATTAAGTTTGAGGTCTGTGATGTCGCTGCATTTGATGACGCTGTTTACCGCCCATCCCGCCAAATTGATCAATCTGTTGGCCCTGCTGCTGGCCTTCCCGGGCAGTTGGCTGCTGCACGCGACTCGCCGCCGTGAACAACGCGCAATGGCCAGTATTGCGGCCCAGCGCCAGGCGCAGCCGAACGCCGAGCCGATCCTCGATTGGGCAACGTTGCGCATGAACCGGTTTTTCTATCGCTTCGGCTTTGCCTGCCTGGGGCTGGCGCTGCTCATTTCGTGGGTCAGCACCCGCTTCTGATGATTGGCGGCATAAAAAAACGGCGCTCGAGGGCGCCGTTTTTGTACCTTGCCGAAAGCGCTTACAGCGCCAACCCAGCCTTGACCCGGTACTGATTGCGCACCGGCGTCGCATATTGCAGCACCAGATACGGACGATGCTCTTCAGGGCAGGCGTCCAACCGTTGCTGCCACTCTTCCTGCGCCTTGGCCAGTTCATCCGCCGGGAACACCTCGGCAGCCTTCGGCACGTTCAACTGCGGATCAGCATCCGCCCACTGCGCATACGCCAGGTAATGCACCGGGAACAGGCGATAACCGCCGAGAATCTGCTTGTCCATCTCGACCGCCAATTGCTTGGTGTCTTCGAACAGATCGGTGATTGGCGCGGCAAAGTTCACGTGCACCCGGCCTTTGTAGCCGGTGATGCCCTTGGCGATACTCACGTCATCTTCGCCCGGCGCCTTGGCGTAGGTGCCGGTGGTGGCGCGGATATACAGCTCGCGGGCCTTGGCCTGGTCGCACGGGTCGTATTCGTAGCTGATCGACACCGGGGTGACGTTCAGCGACTGAATGACTTCACCGAATGGCTCGTCCTTGCGGCTCATGTGGAACATCTTGAGGATCGCCGACTCGGTACGGTCGTCGCCGTCCTTGGCCCGACCTTCGGCCTGAGCGATCCAGATCGAGGCGCAGTCGTTGCGGATCGAGTGGTTGATGTAGGCCGACAGCAATTGGTACGCAGCCATTTTCTCGCGGCGTCCGGTGATCGAGCGGTGAACGATGAAGCTTTTGTTCAGGCGCATCAGATCGCTGACAAACGGCTTTTGCAGCAGGTTGTCGCCAATCGCGATGCGCGGCGTCGGCAGGCCGGCGTGATACACGGCGTAGTTGACGAAGGCCGGGTCCATCACGATGTCGCGGTGATTGGCGATGAACAGATACGCGCTGCCGGACTTGAATTGCTCGACACCGGTATAGGTCACGCCATCGGTGGCGCGCTCGATGGTGTGGTCGACGTAGAACTCGACTTTGTCCTGCAAGGTCGCCACTGACGTCACATCGGCGAACTCACGACGCAGCCGATGGGCTATAAGTGGTTTGAGCATCCAGCCGAAGGCACCGGCAAAACGCGGGAAGCGGAAGTGGGTGAGGATATCTAGAAACGCCTTGTCGCCGAGCAGTCTTGCCAGTACCGCAGGTACTTCGCTGTCGTCGTAAGGTCGGATGGCATCGAATTCGCCCATCATGCTCTCTTGTTGGAAACGGCTAGGGTAAGTAAAGGTTTTGATCGAAAACCAACGGGGCACGGTCTGAAAAAGTAGCCAGACAAAAATAGCCCTGCAAATAGACCGGCGATTATACGCACAAGTCACTTGGGAGACCGCGATGCTGGAAAGCGCACTGTATGAATGTCCGTATTGTGGTGAAGAGGTCGAGACGACAGTGGACCTGTCCGGCGGTGATCAGACCTACATCGAGGACTGTCAGGTGTGTTGTCGACCGATCACGTTTGTATTACAGGTTCACGAGGATGAGTGGCACCTGGAAGTCTTCAGCGAAAACGAATGAGGGGCGCCCATGCAGCGAATCTACGAGCCGGAAAACCTGATGGAAGGCGAGATGCTCAAGGGCATGCTTGCCAGCGAAGGCATCGAGGCGCACCTGATGGGGCGGGATCTGCTCGGCGGCACGGGCGAGTTGCCGATCTTTGGCCTGTTGGGGCTGTCGGTCGACAATGATAAGGCCGAATACGCGCTTGAACTGATCACCGCGTACAATGCCGCGCTGCCGCTACCCGGCGATGAACCGGAGAGCTTCCCCGGTACGCTGGTCTGTTAGGCTGACGTTCGTTTTATTTGTGAGACGTGTTGCCCCATGTGTGGACGTTATGCCCTGTTTCGCTGGAACCGCGACTTCGCGGCGCTGCCAGGTTTTCCCGCCGATCAACTGGCGCAGTGGAACATTTCCCCCAACGATTCGGTGTTGATGCTGCGTGCCGGTGAAGATGGCGAACGCACTCTGGCCCGTGCGCGCTGGGGGCTGACGCCGCCGTGGCTGACCGATCTGTCGCGTACCCCGGCCCACGCCCGGGCGGAAACGGTGGCCGAGCAGCCGATGTTTCGTGAAGCCTTGCGTCTGCGTCGTTGCCTGCTGCCGGCCAACGGTTTTTATGAATGGCGCGGGACCCAGCGCAAGCGCCCGTACTGGCTGACGCCGGGTGAGGGCTCTTCGCTGTTTTTTGCGGCGATCTGGGAAGCGTATCCGGTGCAGGAGCAGGTGTGGCTGAGCACGGCGGTGATCACTCAGTCAGCGGCCAGTCAGCGACGACCGTTGATTCTGGATGAGGCGGGGCAGGCGGCCTGGCTCGATCCCGAGACGCCGCTGCATACCTTGCAGGCGCTGCTGGCCAGTGAACCCGCCGCGTTGCGCGAGCGGGTGTTGGCGAATCTGGTGAATGATCCGAAGCTCAATGGACCGGAGTGTTTGACTCCGGGGTGAGGGGCTCTTCGTTTTTCAGACCTTGAACTGATTGATCAACCGTCGCTGTTGCTCCGCCAATTTGGTCAGATCGGCACTCGCCGAACTCGACTCATCCGCGCCGCCCGCCACTTCATTGGCCACTTGCCCGATATTGATCACGTTGCGGTTGATGTCATCGGCGACCGCACTCTGCTCCTCGGCCGCACTGGCAATCTGCGTGTTCATGTCATTGATCACCGACACTGCCTGAGTAATCGTCTCCAGCGCCTCGGCCGCTTTTGCCGCGTGCTGCACGCTTTCGTCGGTGCGATTCTGGCTGTCTTCCATGACCCGCACCACGTCGCGGGTGCCTTGTTGCAGTTGCTGAATCATGGACTGGATTTCTTCGGTGGCTTTCTGGGTCTTCTGCGCCAGATTGCGCACTTCGTCCGCGACCACGGCAAAACCACGACCCTGTTCCCCGGCGCGCGCCGCCTCGATGGCCGCGTTAAGCGCCAACAGGTTGGTTTGCTCGGCAATCCCGCGAATCGCGGTAAGGATCGCGTTGATGTTCTCGCTGTCCTTGGCCAGTGTTTGCACCACGTCCACAGCCTTGCCGATTTCCACAGCTAGCACGCCAATCGAATTCGAAGTATCACGGACGATCTGCATGCCCTGGCTGGCGGCCTGATCGGCATGACTGGCGGCTTGCGCAGCCTGGGTCGCATTGCGCGCGACGTCCTGCGCGGTAGCGGTCATTTCGTGCACGGCAGTGGCGACCTGCTCGATCTCGGCCATTTGTTTCTGTATGCCGATGTTGGTGCGAATCGCGATGTCGGCCGTGTGTTCGGAAGAATCACTGACGCTCTGCACCGACGTCACCACTTGCGTGATCATCGCCTGCAACTTGCTCAGGAAAGTGTTGAAGCCCTTGGCGATCGAGCCCAGTTCATCGCTGCGATCACTGCTCAAACGACGCGTCAGATCACCTTCGCCCTGAGCGATGTCATCCAGCATGGCGACCATTTGCTTCAGCGGTCGGGCGATGCCGTGGCCCACCAGCCAGATCACCAGCAGGCCGATGCCGGCAATGATCAGGCCGACCATGGCCATGCCGAAGGTGTCGGATTTGCGCTGGGCGTCGAGGTCGGCCTGCAGTTTCTGCAAGTCGGCCATCACCGCGTCGAGCGGCAGTTGCAGCATCAGCGTCCAGCGTGCGTCGGTCTGGCCGATGCCGAACGGCAGGTACAGTTCGATCCGGCCCTTGTCCTTGTCGACGGAGTAGGTGACTTCGCCGCGCTTGAGATTGGCCATGTTGGCGATCTGCTCGGCGTCGAGAATGTCGCTGACCTTCTCGCCGAATTTGCTCGGGTCCTTGGTGTAGGCAACGATCCGCCCGTTGCTGCCGACCAGGGCCATTTGCCCGGCGCCGCTGTACAGCTTCTGGTTCGCAGCGAGGAGCATTTCCTGAATGAAGTTCACCGACAGGTCGGCGCCAACGATGCCCTGGAACGCGCCGTCGAGCATGATCGGTTCAATAAACGAGGCGAGCATGACGATCTTGTCGCCGACCTTGTAGGGCGCCGGATCGATCACGCAGGATTTTTTACTCTCTTTCGAGCACAGGTAGTACTCGCTGGCACGCACGCCGGTGGACAGGACTTTCTGGTCGTCGACGTCCACCAGTTTGTCCAGGCCCAGGGTGCCGTCGTCATTGCGGAACCACCATGGCAGGAAGCGCCCGTTGGCCGAATCGATACCGACTACGCTAGTGCCGACGTAGGCTGCGTCATTGTGGTCCAGTGCGTTTTTTTCCCAGCCGATGTAAGTACCCAGAATCTTCGGGTTCTTTTCGACGTTTTCTTTGATCAGGCTGATCAGTTGCTCACGGCTGACGGTCAGTCGCGGCTGGCCATCGGCACCCGGCGCGCCGAGCAGGGCATTGACCCGCACCAGCCCACCGGCAATCAACAACGGCGCTTCGAGTTCGCGCTGGATCTGGCTGACCTGGGTCTGCGCCAGCGAAGTCAGGCGCTGTTCGATGACTTGCTCGAACTGGGCCTGAGTGCGCTGCTGCACCATCTCTTGGGTGCGGGCGCCGGAGAACAGCGCATATAACACCAGCGCGGCGACCACGCTGAGAACGATGGCGCCGGCCAGAGCGGCAACGGAAAACTGGATCGACTTGAACTTCATGGGAGCTCCGCACGCAAGAGGACGTCTGCGCTGTTGTATCGGCAGCGGGCAATGAGCCATGAGTGGTGCAAGGCGTGATCAGGCGGGGATGTCGCAAATGGATCGGTATGCGACGTAGTTGCCGGGGCTTGCCGGTCGCTGTGAATTTTTTACGACAGCGCGGGTGGGAAACTTCTGAAAGTCGGTGCAACACGTCCGTTGTATCTGGCGCCGATACAATTACCCGCCTACGATACGCGACAGGTTTTCAGGGAGCTTTTTAATGAACAAGACATTGGTTGTAAGTGCACTGAGCGCAGCGCTGTTGCTGGCCGGTTGTCAGTCGGTCAACACCACCAGCGGCGGCGCCGTGGGCGTGGAGCGCAAGCAGTACATGTTCAGCATGCTGTCCTCGCAAGAGGTCGACCAGATGTATGCCCAGTCGTATCAGAAGACCGTCGGCGAAGCATCGAGCAAAGGCGTGCTGGACAAGACCAGCCCGGAAGCCAAGCGGGTTCAGGCCATTGCCAACCGCCTGATCGCCCAGGCGCCGAACTTCCGTCCGGATGCCGCTCAGTGGAAATGGGAAGTCAATCTGATCAAGAGCGATGAGCTCAACGCCAACTGCGGCCCCGGCGGCAAGATCATTTTCTACACCGGGCTGATCGACAGCCTGAAACTGACCGACGATGAAATCGCCGCAGTCATGGGCCATGAAATCGCCCACGCCTTGCGCGAGCATGGTCGTGAAGCGATGTCCAAGGCATACGGTATGGAGATGGCCAAGCAGGGTGCGGGTGCTTTGTTTGGCTTGGGTCAGGACAGCCTGGCGCTGGCCGACACCGTGGCCAACTACGGCATGACCTTGCCTAACAGCCGTGCCAACGAAAACGAAGCCGACCTGATCGGGCTGGAACTGGCCGCCCGTGCCGGATACAACCCGAACGCGGCGATCACCCTGTGGAACAAGATGAGCAAGGCCTCGGAAGGTTCGCCACCGGAGTTCATGAGCACTCACCCGGCGTCGACCAGCCGTATTGCTTCGTTGCAGGCGGCGATTCCGAAAGTCATGCCGCTGTACGAGAAAGCACCGAAGTCCTGAGTCGGACTTAGCCTAGAGGTGGTGATCGTTCCCACGCTCTGCGTGGGAACGAGCGGTGTTGGCATGTTTAAACCCAGCCACTGCTCTGCATCGCCTTGTACACCGCAACGATCGCCAGAATCAGGAATGCCGAAGCCGCCAGGCGACGGATCAGGGTCAGCGGCAGTTTGTCTGCGGCAAAGTTACCCGCCAATACCACCGGCACGTTGGCAATCAACATGCCCAGGGTGGTGCCGATAATCACCAGCCACAACTCAGGATATTGCGCCGCCAGCATCACCGTGGCGATCTGCGTCTTGTCACCGATTTCCGCAAGGAAGAACGCGATCAGCGTGGTCAGAAACGGTCCGAACTTGCGCGCGGTGCTCGCTTCATCGTCATCCATCTTGTCCGGGACCAGTGTCCACAGCGCAGTGGCAGCGAAGCTCGCGGCGAGAATCCAGTGCAGCACCGAATCCGAGAAGAAACTGCCGAACCAGGCACCGACCGCACCGGCTGCTGCGTGGTTGGCCAAGGTCGCGGCGACAATCCCGGCAATGATCGGCCAGGGTTTGCGGAAGCGAGCGGCGAGAATCAGCGCGAGCAGTTGCGTCTTGTCGCCGATTTCGGCCAAGGCAACGATTGCGGTGGGAACGAGTAACGAGTCCAGCATCAGGATTTTCCTAAGGGGCGGGTCGACACGGCTATGACACGTACAGCCTTCCCGCCCCGGGTAAGGTGTGCGTGTCATAGGTCTTGTCAAACCCTGCGATCCGTCTGGTGCGGACGCTTGGGTCGCATACGCCATGATCTGAGGATCAAGTATGTTGACGTATGCCGGACGAGCTTGGCGCTCGTGGGAGACTACTCCCCTAGGACGGAGCGGATTCTGCCTAGGCAAATCCGATAGAGCAAGCCTCTTTTTGAAAAGAAACTTCAGCCGCGTTTGGCCCGGTAAATCCGGAAGCCATTGCCTTCGGCCTTGATCGCACAGACCCCAAGATGCTCTTCGATCAGTGGTTGATACTTCAGGAAACTGTTCGCGACCAAGCGCAGTTCGCCGCCGTTTTTCAGATGTTTGGCCGCTTTTCGCAGCAAATTTTCGGTAGCGAAATAGTCGGTATGCACGCCGACATGGAACGGGGGATTGCTCAGAATGGCGCTCAAACCCATGGGCGCCGCATCGATCCCGTCGCCGGTCAGCACGTCGGCTTCCAGACCGTTGGCCGCCAAGGTCAGACGGCTGCTGGCGGCGGCAAACGCGTCGACGTCGAGCAATGTCACCTGATTGTGCGGATAGCGACGTTTGACCGCAGCGCCCAATACACCTGCGCCACAACCGAAGTCGAGCAAATGACCGCTTGGCAGTTTGTCCAGATGCTCCAGCAGCAAGGCACTGCCGCGATCCAGTCGACCGTGGCTGAACACACCCGGCAGGCTGATGACTTTCAACGGGCCTTCGGCCAGCGGCAATTCATAGGTTTGCGCCAGACTTTCCAGCGATTTGGCTTCAGGGGCATTAGCGACCGTCACTTGCCACAGTTGGCAGTGACGTGCGCTGTCGAGTTTACGTGGCTTGCCGAACGGGTTGAGTTGCTTGGAGGCGCCTTCGATGCCGCTGCGTTTTTCCCCGACCAGAAACACTTCACGACCGGCCAGACGTGCGGCCACGGCGTTGAGGACGTAATCGGTCAGGTCCTTGGACTTGGGCAAAAACACCACAGTGCTGTCGAACGCGCGCTCGGGAATGTTCACACCAAAATGGCTGCGGCCTTCGAAGCGAGAGTCGAGCGCGGCTTGGTCGCCGGCGTGCCAGCACCAGCCAAAGGCGTTGGGCAGGCGCCCGAGCAAATCGTCGGCAGGCAAGCCTGCCAACAACAGTGAACCCTGAAATAACTCGGCCTGACGAAGCAGTACTTCACTGCGCGGATCCATAACTGCTCCTCAAAAAAAAGTGCCGCAGTTTATCAACTGACGACCCGTAGCGCCTTACCGCTGAAGAACGCCTGGGCGTTTTCGGTCAATTGGCCAACGATGCGCTGCCGGGCTTCGCGACTGCCCCAAGCGTTGTGCGGCGTGACGATAAGGCGCGGAATGTCGGCGGCCAGCAGCGGATTACCTTGGGTTGGCGGCTCGACGCTGAGTACATCAGTAGCAGCGCCGCCGAGATGACCGGCGCGCAAGGCATCGGCCAAGGCTTGTTCATCAATCAATCCGCCACGGGCGGTGTTGACCACGAACGCGCCGGGCTTCATTGACGCCAGTTCGCGGGCGCCGATGAAGTGGCGGGTGTGCTCGTTGAGCGGGCAGTGCAGGGTGAGGGCGTCGATTTGTGGCAACAGTTCATCCAGCGGCAGGCGATCCGGCCGGGCAGGGCGTCCCGGAATCTGCCCGAGCAACACGCGCATGCCGAAGGCTTCAGCCAACCGTGCGACGGCGCCGCCCAACTCACCATGACCGAGCAGCCCGAGGGTTTTGCCTTCCAGTTCAACAATCGGGTAGTCGAGCAGACAGAACTGTTTCGCCTGCTGCCAGCGGCCTTCACCGACGGCTTTCTGGTAATCGGCCAGGCGTGTAGCGAGGTTGAGCAACAGCATGATCGTGTGTTGCGCCACCGACGGGGTGCCATAACCCTGACAGTTGCATACGGTGATGCCATGGGCGCGAGCAGCCGCGAGATCGACGTTGTTGGTACCGGTGGCGGTGATCAGGATCAGTTTCAGATCCGGGTTGGCGGCCATGGCGGCGGCGTCGATCTTGATCTTGTTGGTGATCGCAACTGTTGCGCCCCGCAAGCGTTCGGCCACTTGTTCCGGCAGGGTCTGGGCGAACAGTTGCAGGTCGCTGAAGCAGGTGCGCAACGGGCTGAGGTCGAGATCGCCAAGATCCAGCGAAGGGTGATCGAGGAATACGGCGCGGCGCGGGTTCGTCATCAACTGTACCTTTTGTGCGTTGAACGGAAGGCGTAATCTGCCGAGCCTACCAGATGAAACAAAACGTTACGCTTGGCCGAAAGGAGCCCCCATGTACTGGACCGAGTTCTTGACCGTTGCATTGATCCACCTGCTGGCCGTCGCCAGCCCCGGCCCGGACTTTGCCGTGGTGGTGCGCGAGAGCGTGACCCATGGTCGCCGCGCGGGCACATGGACGGCACTGGGTGTCGGCACGGCGATTTTCCTGCATGTGGGTTATTCGCTACTCGGCATCGGCCTGATCGTGTCGCAGTCGATTGTCCTGTTCAACGCTTTGAAATGGGCGGCTGCCGCATACCTCGTGTATATCGGCTTCAAGGCCTTGCGCGCGCAACCGGCGAAAACCGTCACCGACGATTTGCACAAGGAAGCGGGTGTTCGCACAGCGCGTGGTGCCTTCACCTCGGGTTTCGTGACCAATGGTCTGAACCCGAAAGCCACGCTGTTTTTCCTGTCGCTGTTCACCGTGGTGATCAATCCGCACACGCCGCTATCGGTGCAGGCCGGTTACGGCGTTTATCTGGCTGTCGCGACGGCCGTCTGGTTCTGCCTGGTGGCGATGCTGTTCAGCCAACAACGCGTACGCGCCGGTTTCGCCCGCATGGGCCACTGGTTCGACCGCACCATGGGTGCGGTATTGATCGCTCTCGGCGTGAAAATCGCGTTTACCGAGATGCATTGAGCGATAGAAAAGCGGCAAATGCTGGCGCAAAGCTAGCATTTGTACGGCTGTGCAAATCATTCCTTCGGCTGATTTGACTGGCGTATAAGCGATCTAGAGTACAAAACTCTTCGCCTAACACCGTGCAGTCAGAAAAGGGATTCTTATGTTGCAGACTCGCGTCATTCCCCCGGCCGATGGGGCTTACCAGTATCCATTGCTGATTAAACGGCTGTTGATGTCCGGCGCCCGTTACGAGAAAACCCGCGAGATCATCTACCGTGACCAGTTGCGCTACAGCTATCCGACCCTGATCGAGCGTGTCGCAAGGCTGGCCAACGTGCTGACGGCTGCCGGAGTCAAGGCCGGTGACACCGTGGCGGTGATGGACTGGGACAGCCATCGTTACCTGGAATGCATGTTTGCCATTCCGATGATCGGCGCGGTGATCCACACCATCAATGTGCGTCTGTCGCCGGAACAGATTCTCTACACCATGAACCACGCCGAGGACCGCTTTGTGCTGGTCAATAGCGAGTTCGTCGGGCTGTACCAGGCCATCGCGCCGCACCTGACCACGGTCGACAAAACCCTGCTGCTGACCGACCTGCCGGAAAAAACCGCCGAGCTGCCAAATCTGGTCGGCGAGTACGAGCAACTGCTGGCCGCAGCCAGTCCGCAGTACGATTTCCAGGATTTCGACGAAAACTCGGTCGCCACCACGTTCTATACGACCGGCACCACCGGCAACCCGAAAGGCGTGTACTTCACCCATCGGCAACTGGTGCTGCACACGATGGGCGTGTCGACGATCATGGGCTCGATCGACAGCGTGCGCCTGCTCGGCACCAACGACGTGTACATGCCGATCACACCGATGTTTCACGTGCACGCCTGGGGCCTGCCTTACGTGGCGACCATGCTTGGGCTCAAGCAGGTTTACCCGGGACGTTACGACCCGGAGTTTCTGGTGGAGCTGTGGCGCAAGGAGAAGGTCACATTCTCCCATTGCGTGCCGACCATCCTGCAAATGCTGCTCAACGCCAAAGGTGCGCAGGGCAACGATTTTGGCGGCTGGAAAATCGTCATTGGTGGCAGCGCACTCAATCGCACCTTGTATGAAACCGCCAAGGCTCGCGGCATTCAGCTCACCGCCGCGTACGGCATGTCGGAAACCGGGCCGCTGGTCTCATGTGCGCACCTCAACGATGAGTTGATGGCTGGCACCGAAGACGAACGCACCACTTATCGGATCAAGGCCGGTGTGCCGGGGCCGCTGGTGGAAGCTGCCATCGTCGATGCTGAGGGCAACTTTCTCCCGGCGGACGGCGAGACTCAGGGCGAGCTGGTGCTGCGCGCACCGTGGTTGACCGAAGGCTATTTCAACGAGCCGCAGAAGGGCGCCGAGCTGTGGGCCGGCGGTTGGCTGCACACCGGTGACGTTGCGACGCTCGACAGCATGGGCGTGATCGACATCCGCGACCGCATCAAGGACGTGATCAAGACCGGTGGCGAGTGGATCTCTTCGCTCGACCTCGAAGACCTGATCAGCCGTCATGTGGCGGTACGCGAAGTAGCAGTGGTGGGCATCGCCGATCCGCAGTGGGGCGAGCGCCCGTTTGCCCTGCTGGTGATCCGCGAAGGTCATGAAATCGGGGCACGTGAGCTCAAGGAACACCTCAAGCCGTTCGTCGAACTGGGGCACCTGAGCAAGTGGGCGATTCCAAGCCAGATTGCCGTTGTTACGGAAATTCCCAAGACCAGCGTTGGCAAGCTCGACAAGAAGCGCATCCGCCTCGACATCACCGAATGGCAGGCCAATAACAGCACCTTCCTCTCGACACTTTAAGTGTCTCTGGCGCGCCGAAAACGGCGCGCCAGACCCACCAAGCAAGCGCTTGGCTTGTGAAATCGAAAAAATCAGCCATCCTTGCCGTGCCGACATCTGTCGGACTGGCGAAAGGACTGTTCCAGAGTGGTTGGCGGCTGCAAATCACACTTTAGAGGGATCAAGCAGTACCACCTGCTGGCTATAGTCCGCTCAAGGATTTTTAAGAACGGGGCACACGCACAAAACGGGGCGATGCATTTTTGGAGTGACATCGGACAGCCGTTGGCATCCGGTCCTTCAGACGTTTTTAAAAGTACTCACTGCCATAACAATAATGCACATGGAGTAGCGTCGATGACCTCAGTAAACCAGTTCTGGCGCCGGGCGAAACTGCCTCTGGCGGTCAGTCTTGCCTCCTCGCTCGCCGGGCCTGCATTCGGCGTCAGTTTCAACGTCGGTGAAATCGAAGGCCAGTTCGACTCTTCCCTGTCGATCGGTGCCAGTTGGTCTACTCAGAGCCCGAACAAGAACCTCATCGGCGTCAACAACGGCGGTCAGGGGCTGTCGCAGACTTCCGACGACGGCCACGCCAACTTCAAGAGTGGCGAAACCTTTTCGAAGATCTTCAAGGGTATCCATGACCTTGAATTGAAATACGGCGACACCGGCGTGTTCGTCCGTGGCAAATACTGGTACGACTTTGAACTCAAGGACGAAAGCCGCGAGTTCAAGGACATCAGCGATTCGGGTCGCAAAGAGGGCGCCAAGTCGTCCGGCGCGCAGATCCTCGACGCCTTCGTCTACCACAACTACTCCATCGCCGATCAGCCGGGTTCCGTGCGTCTGGGCAAGCAGGTGGTGAGCTGGGGTGAAAGTACCTTCATCGGCGGCGGCATCAACTCCATCAACCCGATCGACGTGTCTGCATTCCGTCGTCCGGGCGCCGAAATCAAGGAAGGCCTGATCCCGGTCAACATGTTCTACGTGTCCCAGAGCCTGACCGAGAACCTCTCGGCCGAAGCGTTCTATCAGCTTGAGTGGGACCAGACCGTCGTCGACAACTGCGGCACGTTCTTCTCGCAGCCGGACATCGTTGCCGACGGTTGCAACGACAACCTGCGGGTGCTGAACAAGCGTTCACAAATCCCGGCCATCGCTTTGGGGCCGTTGGCTGCCAACGGTGTCAACGTAGACCAGGAAGGCGTTCTGGTGCGTCGTGGCCCGGATCGTGATGCCCGTGACAG
Source organism: Pseudomonas sp. N40(2020) (assembly GCF_014472415.1). Classification (GTDB taxonomy): domain Bacteria; phylum Pseudomonadota; class Gammaproteobacteria; order Pseudomonadales; family Pseudomonadaceae; genus Aquipseudomonas. The sequence goes on along the minus strand of NZ_JACSZV010000008.1, from coordinate 90,755 downwards.
CGGTCAGTGGGGCGCGTCCCTGAAGTACATGTTCGAGCCACTGGATACCGAGTTCGGCGCGTACTTCATGAACTACCACAGCCGTGCGCCGATCTTCAGTGCCACCGGTGCGCCACAGTCGGTCTACAACACCGCAGCGTCTTTGCCAGGACCGTTCGCTGCCCTCGCACCACTGCTGGTGGCGGGTAACTCGAATTACTTCATTGAATACCCGGAAGACATTCGCCTCTACGGCCTGAGCTTCTCCACCACCTTGCCTACCGGTACGGCGTGGAGCGGTGAAATCAGCTATCGCCCGAACGCACCGGTGCAACTGAACTCCACCGATATCCTGTTCGCCGGGGTACGTCCGCTGGGCGGCGCGCTGACCAACGCTTCGTTGCTCACTGGCGTTCCTGGCCAGGATCTGCATGGCTACGAGCGTAAGGAAATCACCCAACTGCAAACGACCTTCACACACTTCTTCGACCAGGTCATGGGCGCCAGCCGTCTGACCCTCGTCGGTGAAGTCGGCGCGACCTACGTCGGCGGGCTGGAAAGCCGGTCCGACAAGCGTTATGGCCGCGATCCGGTGTATGGCCCGGGTGAGTTGCCGGCCACGGGTACCACCAACACCTGCGCCAACATCCTCAATGCCAGCACCATCAATGGTGCCGGGCCGGGCTCGCCGCAGAACAACCGCAGCCGCAATTGCGACAACGACGGCTTCACCACATCGATGTCGTGGGGCTACCGCGGTCGCGCCATCTGGGAATACAACGACGTCTTCGCCGGCGTGAACCTCAAGCCTAACGTGGCTTGGTCGCACGACGTCAGCGGCTACTCGCCAGGCCCTGGCGGCAACTTCGAGGAAGGTCGCAAAGCCGTCAGCCTGGGCGTCGATGCCGAGTACCAGAACACCTACACCGCGAGCCTGGCTTACACCAACTTCTTCGACGGCAAGTACACCACCGTGGATGACCGCGACTTCGTTGCGCTCAGCTTCGGCGTGAACTTCTAAGCACTGCATTTCAGGACGAACGAATTTATGAAAATAACAAAGAGTCTGTTCCACGCCGGTGTTCTGGGCCTGTCGCTGCTGGCGACCAGTGTCATGGCCGCAGTGCCTGCTGCCGAAGCCGACAAGTTGGGCAAGAGCCTGACCCCGATGGGCGCCGAAATGGCCGGTAATGCCGACGGTTCGATTCCGGCCTGGAAGCCGCTGCCGAAGAATGCCGGCAGCGTCGACAGCAAAGGTTTCCTGTCCAACCCGTACGCCAGTGAACAGCCGCTGTTCACCATCACCGCGAAAGATGCCGACAAGTACAAGGATAAACTTGCACCGGGCCAGTACGCGATGTTCAAGCGCTACCCGGAAACCTTCAAAATGCCGGTGTATCCGTCCCATCGCGGCGCCACCGTGCCGGATGAGGTGTTCGCCTCGATCAAGAAAAACGCCACGACCACCAATCTGGTGTCCGGTGGCAACGGTCTGGAAAACTTTGAAACCGCCGTACCGTTCCCGATTCCGAAAACCGGTGTGGAAGTCATCTGGAACCACATCACCCGCTATCGCGGCGGCAGCGTGACCCGTCTGGTGACCCAGGCGACGCCACAGCCGAATGGCTCGTACAGTCTGGTGTACTTCCAGGACCAGTTCGTGTTCCGCGACAAGATGAAGGACTACGACCCGAAAAACCCGGGCAACATCCTGTTCTACTTCAAGCAGAAAGTGACCGCGCCGGCACGTCTGGCCGGTGGTGTGCTGCTGGTACACGAAACGCTTGACCAAGTTAAAGAACCACGTTCGGCGTGGGTCTACAACGCTGGTCAGCGCCGTGTGCGCCGTGCGCCACAAGTGTCTTATGACGGGCCGGGTACGGCGGCGGATGGCCTGCGGACCTCCGACAACCTCGACATGTACAACGGTGCGCCGGACCGCTACGACTGGAAGCTTGAAGGCAAGAAAGAGATGTACATCGCCTCGGACAGCTACAAGCTCGACGATCCGAAGCTGAAGTACTCCGACATCATCAAGGCCGGCCACATCAACCAGGATCTTGCGCGTTACGAGCTGCGTCGCGTCTGGCACGTGGTGGCGACCCTGAAGGAAGGTCAGCGCCACATCTACGCCAAACGTGACTTCTACATCGATGAAGATACCTGGCAGGCCGCGGTAATCGACCATTACGACGGTCGCGGTCAACTGTGGCGCGTAGCCGAGGCACACGCCGAGAACTACTACGACAAGCAAGTGCCGTGGTACGCGCTGGAAACCCTCTACGACCTGCAGTCCGGCCGCTATCTGGCACTGGGCATGAAGAACGAAGAGAAGCAGGCGTATGACTTCGGCTTCACCGCCACCACCAGCGACTTCACCCCGGCCGCTTTGCGCCAGGACGGTGTTCGCTAATCCGCAGTGAATCCGAGGCCGCATCCTCGTGAAAACGCCCCGACTGGTTCGGGGCGTTTTTTTGTCTGTAGCTTTTTTGTAGCCATTTGTAGCGGCAACCTTCATAACCGGTTCGATTAAGGCTAGTCTGCGGACATCTGCAACGCCGCCAACAGCAATTCGAACAAGAGCCGGCCATGACTGATCTGTCCCCACTTCCGGGTCCCGCAAGCGTTGCCGTCGCGGCACTGGACGGGCGTTTTTTTCGCCCGCCATTACCCGACGGATACGTGCTGCGACCCCGCCTTTGCGAGCGCCTGCAAGCCGGACTCGGTGGACGACTGTTGCTGGTCAGCGCCCCGGCCGGGTTCGGCAAGAGTTCGCTGGCGGTGGAGTTCTGCCAGAGTCTGCCGGCACACTGGCAAAGTCTCTGGCTGGGTTTGAGCCCGCGCGACAGCGACCCCGGACGCTTTCTCGAGCGCTTGCTTGAAGGTCTGCAGGACTACTTTCCGCAATTGGGCAGTCGTGCACTTGGCCTGCTGAAGATGCGTCAACGCCATCAACCCTTTGCCTTCGAAGAGTGGCTCGACGGTCTGCTCGATGAGCTGACGCTGCACCTCGATACGGCAACCCCGTTGCTGCTGGTGCTCGACGATTACCATCTCGCCCAAGGGCCGGTGCTCGACCGGTGCCTGCAATTTTTCCTCAATCATTTGCCCGATGGCTTGCTGGTGATGGTCACCAGTCGGCAGCGCCCGGACTGGCATCTGGCGCGTTTACGTCTTTCGCGGCAATTGCTCGAACTGCATGAGCAGGATCTGCGCCTGACCCACGATGAGGCCTTGACGCTACTCGATCGCCACAGCACGTCTTTGCGCGGCGAAGCCCTGGAAAACCTCATTCAGCGCAGCGAAGGCTGGGTCGCCGGGCTGCGCTTCTGGCTGCTGGCGGTGTCCGAGGCCGGCAGCGACGCGGCGTTACCGCAAGCGCTGAACGGCGGGGAAGGGCTGATCCGCGACTATCTACTCGAAGAAGTCATCGATTGCCTGCCCGCCGAGGTGCAGGCGTTTCTCTACGACACTGCACCGCAAGAACGCTTTTGCAGCGAACAGTGCGACGCGGTGCGCGAAGCTCACGACAGTGCCGAAATTTTGCGTTTCCTTTTGGCGCATCAGGTGTTTCTGGTGCCGCTGGACGAACACGGGCACTGGTATCGTTATCACCATCTGTTTTCTGATTTGTTGCGCAGCCGGCCGATTGCCCAGGCGATGGTGCCGACCGCCACCCTGCATTTGCGCGCCTGTCGCTGGTTCAATGCCCAAGGCTTGCTCGACGAGGCAGTGGAGCAAGCCCTGCGCGCGGGTCACCTTGATGTAGCGGCGAATCTGGTACAGAACCTCTCCGAAGAACAGCTGCTGGCCGAGCAAAACGTCGGCATGCTGCTGCGCTGGAAAATGGACTTGCCTGACAGCCTGCTGATCAGCACGCCGCGACTGATCGTTTTGTACAGCTGGGCGCTGGGGCTGGCCTGCCAGCTCGACGCAGCTGAAGAGTTGTCCAGTCACTTGAGCCGTTTCCTGCCGGCGCCGTCCGCCACGGCGCAAAGGTCGATGCTGGCGCAATGGCTGGCGCTGAGCGGCATCATTGCCCGTGGCCGCGGCCATCGGGAACTGACCCTCAGGTATTGCTCAGAAGCTCTTGAGAGTCTGCCGGCCAAGCGTTATGGCCAGCGATTGATGTGTTTGTCGACCTTGTCCAATCTGGCGATTGCCGACGGTGATCTGTGGCGCGCTCGCGGGCTGAACCGCGAATCCCTTGAGCTGGCGCAACGCGTCGGCAATCCCTTGTTCGAAGCATTGGCGCACTACGACCGTGCCCGTGTCTTGCAAGCGCGCGGCGAAATCCTGCGCTCACTGGATGAAGTGCATCAGGGCCTTGAGCGCTTGCGCGGCCTGTCGCCGCAACGGTTGTATGCGGTGCGCGCGCGGCTGACGCTGTACGAAGGTTTTCTACTGGCGATGCGCTTGCAGCCGCAGGCCGCACGTGTGCGCTTATTGGCCGGGATCGGTGAAGCGCGAGCCTGCCGCGATATCAGCGTATTGATCGGCCACTGTGTGATTGCGCGTCTGGACGGCGCCAGCGGCGAATTCGCCAAAGCCTTCGCCGAACTCGCCGAAGCCGAACGCCTGATGCACATCTGGGACGTACCGCCGATCTACTATCTGGCGATGATCACCCTGGTTAAATGTGAGCTTTGGCTGGCGCAAGGCCGTACCGATCTGGCCGAAGCCTGGCTGGCGCGGCTGGGCCAGACTTACACGGGCGAGCTTGCAGCGGCGCCACCGGAATTTCATCCACAGTTGCCGTTGCACGTTGAACTGCAACAGGCGTTGCTCGATGTGATCAAAGGGCAGCCGATGCTCGCCGAAGGGCGGTTGAATGTGCTGCTGGAAAACGGTCAGCAAACCGGTCGGCAGTTGCTGTGTGTAATGGCGCTGGCGCAGAAGGTCACCTTGTTACTGGGCACTGGCCGCGAACCGGAGGCGCGCAAGGCGTTGAGTCAGGCGCTGGAAGCCGCAGCGGGTGGCGTTCTGCAACCGTTTGATGCGTTGATGAAAGGGCACGCCGACTGGTCGCGTGGGCAGTTGCAGGTTTCACTGACATTGACAGGGCAGCAATTGCTGGAGCACTTCCCCCCAGCCGCACCGCGTTCAGTCGTTGAATCCGGTCCCGCTGAACAGCTCAGCAGCAGGGAGCTTGCGGTGTTACGCCTGATCGCCCAAGGTTGCTCAAATCAGGAAATCAGCGAGCAGTTGTTCATTTCGCTGCATACCGTGAAAACCCATGCCAGCCATATCAACAGCAAACTGGCGGTCGAGCGGCGAACTCAGGCAGTGGCGCGGGCCAAAGAATTGGGGTTGTTGGCATAGGGATAAACAACGTGCAAAAAAACACCCCGCCTTGGCGGGGTGTTTTCATTTTGCCTGTTCCAATCTGCTTGCAGAGCAGAAAGGTCAGACCAGTACGTCGTTCGCGCTGAGAGCGTTGACACCCACCAGTTGCACTTCAAAGTACCCCCCTGCGATTGGGTCCAGGTTGCCCGACAGGACCTGATCCACGAAGCGTAGTTGCCCGGTTCCAGTGAATTCATTAGCACCAATGAACGTCATGTGCTGGATACCGAGGGCCATCGGATCTGCATCGAAACCGGAGAAATCGATCTTGTCGCCTTCCAGCGCATTGAAGTCGGCGACGACGTTATGCGAGGAACCTCCGCCAAATTCGAATCCCTGCATGATCATATTGTTGAAGGTAAAGCTGTCGGCCCCTGTACCGCCATTCAACGTAGTGTTTCCCCAGCCGCCATACAGTTTGTCGTTACCCTCTGCGCCGAACAGTTTGTCGTTACCGGCATAGCCGATGAGTACGTTGTTACCGGAGTTACCGGTCAGGACGTTATCGAGATTGTTGCCGAGCAGGGTCAGGTCCGTGTTGCCGAGCATTGTGCCGTCTTCGACGTTTTCCGCGAGGGAGTAGTCGACCGAGGTTCGGATGAGGTCGTGACCGCCATTGAGGGGCGATTCAAACACAAGATCATTGACGTTATCCACAATGTAGGTATCGTCGCCGCTCTCGCCAATCATGCGATCGGCACCGAAACCGCCCGACAGGATGTTGTTGCCATTGTTGCCGTGCAGGGTGTTATCCAGGTCGTTGCCGGTCATGTTCAGGTTGGCGTCGCCAAGCATCTGGCCGTATTCGACATTGTCCGACAATGTGTAGTCGACACTGGTGAAGATGGTGTCATCACCTTCGTTGGCGAGTTCAATGACGACGTCGTTGATGTTATCGACGTAGTAGGCGTCGTAGTTATCGCCGCCGATCATGGTGTCGGCCCCGAGACCGCCATCGATGTAGTTTATGCCGGAATTGCCCCGGATCACGTTGTCCAAGGCGTTGCCAGTCAACGTCGCGTGATCATTCCCGATCAACGTCAAGTCTTCGACATTGGCGGTAAGGGTATAGCTGATACTGGTCCTGACCAGGTCATGACCTTCGCCAACCTGTTCGGTCACGATATCCGAATAGTTATCCACAATGTAGATGTCATCACCGGCGCCGCCAATCATGGTGTCTGCGCCCAGACCACCATCTAGGACGTTGTTGCCAATGTTGCCGGTCATGCGGTTGTTCACTGCATTGCCAGTGCCATTGAGGTCGGCACTGCCGATCAGGATCAGGTTTTCGACGTTAGCGCCGAGGGTGTAGTTGATGGACGAGAAGACCCGGTCGAGTGCAGTCAGCGAGGCATCGGTTTCGATGACGACATCGCCGACGTTGTCGACGTAATAGGTGTCGACGCCATCGCCACCGATCATGGTGTCAGAGCCGAGCCCGCCGTCGAGCGTGTCGTCACCGGCTCCACCGTCGAGGACGTTACTGCCGTCGTTGCCGGTCATGTAGTTGTTGGCCGCGTTGCCGGTGCCATTGATATTGGCATTGCCGGTCAGCTCCAAGTTCTCCAGATTGGCGGCCAGGGTCCAGTTGATCGACGAACGCACGGTGTCGATCTCACTGGCCTGGGTACTGGTTTCAATGATGATATCGCCAGCGTTGTCGACGACGTATGTGTCGTTGCCTAGGCCGCCGATGAGTGTGTCAGCGCCGAGACCTCCGTCGAGAACGTTATTGCCGTCGTTGCCGGTGATGCGGTTGCTGACCGCGTTGCCGGTACCGTTTAGATTGGCGTTGCCGGCCAGGATCAAATTCTCGACGTTGGCGGCTAGGGTGTAGTCGATGGACGAGAATACCCGGTCGAGTGCAGTCAGCGAGGCATCAGTTTCGATGACGACATCGCCGACGTTGTCCACGTAATAGGTGTCGACGCCGTCGCCGCCGATCATGGTGTCGGCGCCGAGACCGCCATTTAGAGTGTTGGCTGCAGCGTTACCGGTCAGGGTGTTGTTCAGCTCGTTGCCTGTGCCGTTCACTGCACTGCCGGTCAGAACGAGGTTTTCCAGATTGGCACCCAGTTTCCAATCCAGCGCGGAGCGAACGGTGTCAATCTCGCCAATCAGGGTGCTGGTCTCAGTCACGGTGTCACCGACGTTGTCGACGATGTAGGTGTCATTGCCCAAGCCGCCGATCATGGTGTCGGCGCCGATGCCACCGTCGAGGACGTTATTGCCATCGTTGCCGGAGATGCGGTTGCTGACCGCGTTGCCGGTGCCGTTGAGGTTGGCGTTACCGGTCAGGATCAGATTCTCGACGTTGGCGCCGATAGTGTAGTCGATGCTGGAGAACACGCGGTCGAGCGCGGTCAGCGAGGCATCGGTTTCGATGACGACATCGCCGACGTTGTCGACGTAATAGGTGTCGACACCGTCGCCGCCGATCATGGTGTCGGCGCCAAGGCCGCCATTGAGCGTGTTGGCCAGGGCGTTGCCGGTCAGCCGGTTGTCCCGTTCGTTACCGGTACCGTTTATGGCATTACCTGTCAGGATCAGGTTTTCGACGTTGGCGGCTAGGGTGTAGTCGATGGACGAAAATACCCGGTCGAGTGCAGTCAGCGAGGCATCAGTTTCGATGACGACATCGCCGACGTTGTCCACGTAATAGGTGTCGACGCCGTCGCCGCCGATCATGGTGTCGGCGCCGAGACCGCCATCTAGAGTGTTGGCTGTAGCGTTACCGATCAGGGTGTTGTTCAGCTCGTTGCCTGTGCCGTTCACTGCACTGCCGGTCAGAACGAGGTTTTCCAGATTGGCACCCAGTTTCCAATCCAGCGCGGAGCGAACGGTGTCAATCTCGCCAATCAGGGTGCTGGTCTCAGTCACGGTGTCACCGACGTTGTCGACGATGTAGGTGTCATTGCCCAAGCCGCCGATCATGGTGTCGGCGCCGATGCCACCGTCGAGGACGTTATTGCCATCGTTGCCGGAGATGCGGTTGCTGACCGCGTTGCCGGTGCCGTTGAGGTTGGCGTTACCGGTCAGGATCAGATTCTCGACGTTGGCGCCGATAGTGTAGTCGATGCTGGAGAACACGCGGTCGAGCGCGGTAAGCGAGGCATCGGTTTCGATCACGACATCGCCGACGTTGTCGACGTAATAGGTGTCGACACCGTCGCCGCCGGACATGGTGTCGGCGCCGAGGCCGCCATCAAGCGTGTTGTTCAGCGCGTTGCCGGTCAGGATGTCGTTAAACGCAGAACCGATTGCGTTCTCGATCTTGGCCCCGTAAGCAATCGCCAGCCCGTCATTGATAGCTGTCTGGTTATTGTAATCAATGAACGCCTTGCCGATCTGGCTGTACGCGCCTTCGTTAAGGTTGATACTGACGGGGGCGAGTTGATTGCTGCCATCGATCGTGTCGTTGCCACCGCCATCCCAGATGGTTTCGAAAATCGACTGGTTGGCCCCCCACTTGTAAACGGTGTCACCCGCCTGCCACGCCATGTTGGCGCCGTACAGGCTCTGGATTGCGATGATGTCCAGCACCATTGGTGTGGTCGGCTGGTAGGAATAGTTGCTGTTGTAGCTCATCACTGTGAAGTGAACATCGTCGAGCGTGGAGTCCAACAGAGTCTTGTTGGTTGCGCTGGTGTCGAAAGGATGCTTGAGGCCCAGCGCATGACCGATTTCATGCACAAACGTCAGGTAGTCGTAGCTGCCTTTGCCCGGGTTCGCATCGTTGGTTTGCGGGCCAATCCAGACATCTCCGGCTACCGGAGTATTGGAAGGAAAGTAAGCCCAGGCAGCGGTCTTGTCGTCCATCAACCGATAGCCACCAAACCGCATGTCACCCACGTTGCTGATGGTGTCGGTGGTCAAGGTGAAGTTGATGTTGGCAACAGCGCTCCAGGCTCCCAGCGCACTGGTGACAGCCGTTTTCTGCCCCGCAGTCAGCTCATACAGTGCGTTGTATTCGTTGTCGGGACTGTAATCGATAACGAAATACGACGTGACCGGTGCCATGAAGCTGTAGCTGAGGTTGGTAGGCCCGGTCGGACTCCAGTTGGCCCCCACCCAATATGTACCGGATATAAGGCTATCAACTAGGGCATTGCCCGTCAGCGTGGAAGGCAAACTGAAGGAGTAAGTCTTGGGCGTTGGCATGGAATTTCCTGAGTACTTTGCGGCCCTTCCTGAATGCGACCGCTACAAAAAATGCGATTTTGCACCAAGGGCAATATATTTGACATCATTTGGCCATTATATTTCTGATCAATGGCGCCAAATAACTGACCGGGCGATCTGTATCGGCATGTGAAGTAGAATCCTGAAACAAACAACATCGCCGTTCGTCCAGGACTTCCCCATGTCTGTTCCCCACGCAAGACTCATCCGCGAAACCTTCCCCGTAGGCCCGCTCCAGTGCAACTGCACCATTATCGGCGACCCCATCACCAAGAAAGCCATCGTCGTCGACCCGGGCGGCAACCCCGATCTGATCATGGCCCGCCTCGATGCCTTGGGCTTGAAAGTCGTCAGCATCATCCACACCCACGCCCATCTCGATCATTTCCTCGCGTCCGGCCAGATGAAAGAAAAAACCGGCGCAACGCTGCATCTGCACAAAGAAGATCAGTTCCTGTGGGACAACCTCGAGATGCAATGCCAGATGTTCGGCGTGCCTTACGTGCCGGTGCCATCGCCCGATCGCTGGTTGAGCGATGATGAAGAACTCGCTTGCGGCTGCGGCGTTGCCCTGCACACGCCGGGTCATACGCCAGGTTCCATGAGCTTTTGGTTTTCCGAGGCTAAGCTGTTGATTGCCGGCGACACGCTGTTTCGTCGCGGGGTAGGGCGCACGGATTTGTGGGGCGGCGATCAGGCGACCATCGTGCGATCGATCAAGCAGCGGCTATATACGCTGGATGAAGACGCGACGGTAATTGCCGGGCATGGTCCGGACACGCGTCTGGGCGATGAAATGCGCGAGAACCCGTTTGTACGGGCCTAAATATTTTGTCACGAGTGCCCGGTGGAATTTTTGCGCATAGTCACGATCAAACGCCCGCAGAGGTTTATTGCCAAACGGCCGCTGCACCACAGAATGCAGAAACGTAGGAGCTCTTCATGTTCACCAAGCGTCGTTTGATTATTGTCGCTACTGCCGTGGCCTTGCTGTCCGGATGCGCCTCGCCCAACCCGTATGACAATCAGGGTCAGGCCGACGGTGGGTCCCAAGGCATGAGCAAAACTGCCAAATACGGTGGCCTCGGCGCTCTGGCCGGTGCACTGGCCGGCGCTGCTATCGGTCACGATAACCGTGGCAAGGGTGCCTTGATCGGTGCGGCCGTGGTCGGTGCTTCGGCGGCCGGTTACGGTTACTACGCCGACCAGCAGGAGAAAAAACTGCGCGCCAGCATGGCCAACACCGGCGTTGAAGTGCAGCGTCAGGGCGATCAGATCAAGCTGATCATGCCGGGCAACATCACTTTCGCTACCGATTCGGCGAATATCGCGTCGAGCTTCTACCAGCCGCTGAACAACCTGGCCGGCTCGTTGAAAGAATTCAGCCAGAACCAGATCGAAATCGTCGGCTACACCGACAGCACCGGCAGCCGCCAGCACAACATGGACCTGTCCCAGCGCCGTGCGCAGAGCGTGGCGACTTACCTGACCTCGCAAGGTGTCAGTGGCGCCAACCTGTCGGCCCGTGGCGCCGGCCCGGATAACCCGATTGCCAGCAACGGTGACGTCAATGGCCGTGCGCAGAACCGTCGCGTTGAAGTCAACCTCAAGGCGATTCCGGGTCAGCAGTATGGTGGTCAGCAGCAGCCGGGTACGGTTCAGCAGTATCCGTAACTGGATGTCTGAATGAAGAAATGCCCGATCCTGGTGATCGGGCATTTTTTTGTGTTCTGTACGCGGTCTCCCTGTAGGAGTTGCGAGACGCTGCGATCTTTTGATCTTGATCTTTAAAAACAGGATCAAAAGATCGCAGCCTCGTTTCACTCGACAGCTCCTACAGGAGGTCAGGTTGTCCGCGAATGAGCAGGCACAAAAAAGCCCCCGGACAACCGAATTGTCCGGGGGCTTTTTGTTTTCAGCGAAGACTGATTACTTCTTCAAACCATATTGCTCATCAAGCATGCCCGGCGAGTTCGGCGTCTTCGGAGCGTAGTCGCGCGGTGGCTCTTGATCGCGCGGGGGCGTCAGGCGTTCGCGTGGTGCCACCGCCGCGTCGGCGTGCAGGGCGGCGATCAGGCGCTGGCGGGTCTGCTCGTCCAGGGCCAGACGATTGGCGCCCTCGGCGAGATGATCCTGCACTTCCTGATAGCTCTGGGTCAGCTTCTTGACCAGCATTGCGGTGCTGTTGAAGTGAGTGACCACCTCGTTTTGATAACTGTCGAAACGCTCCTGGATATCATCCAGTTGACGCTGCGTACGGCTCGGCGCGGCGTTCGGCGCAACGCGCGCGATCAGGAATCCAATGGCGACACCCACAACCAGGGCAAGAGTCGGTAACAACCAAACTAAGAGCGAGTGTTCCACGAGTCCTTCCTCTATAAACGGCTTTGCTTTACGTTAACGGCTCGAACCTGCGCTGTATACCGCGATTCACTCGCAATAGATTGGCACAGACAATTTGCTAGACGAGTCGACCCGATTCGAGGTCACGGAGTTCCTTCCTTGCTGATGCGTGAAACCCCTGTAGTGATTGACGGCCCGGTGGGTCAACTTGAGTCTCTGTACCTGGATAACGAGCAGCCGCGCGGCATCGCGCTGATCTGCCATCCGAACCCGGTGCAGGGCGGCACCATGCTCAACAAGGTCGTCTCGACCCTGCAGCGCACCGCGCGTGACGCGGGCCTGATCACCTTGCGTTTCAACTATCGTGGCGTCGGCGCCAGCGAAGGGGCACACGACATGGGCACCGGCGAAGTCGATGACGCTCAAGCCGTTGCTGCCTGGCTTCGGGAAAAACACCCGGATCTGCCGCTGACCCTGTTCGGTTTCTCCTTCGGCGGATTTGTTGCAGCAAGTCTCGGTGGCCGTCTCGAAGCCCAGGGTGTGCAGCTCAAGCACCTGTTCATGGTCGCGCCGGCGGTGATGCGTCTGGGCGAACAGGATCAACTGCCGCAACTCGGCGAGTTGACTCTGATCCAGCCGGAAACCGATGAAGTCATCGATCCGCAACTGGTTTACCAATGGTCTGAAAAACTCCAGCGCCCCCATGAGCTGCTGAAAGTGGCAGAATGCGGACACTTTTTTCATGGCAAGTTGACCGATCTCAAGGATCTGATCCTGCCGCGTCTCTCGAATTGATTGCAGTCTGACAAGCGATTACCCATGACGAACCGTACCCGCATCCTTACCGGCATCACCACCACCGGCACGCCGCACCTGGGCAACTACGCCGGCGCCATCCGCCCGGCGATCCTCGCCAGCCGCGACAGCAATGCCGATTCGTTCTACTTCCTGGCCGACTACCACGCCCTGATCAAATGCGATGACCCGCTGCGCATTCAGCGCTCGCGTCTGGAAATCGCCGCGACCTGGCTGGCCGGTGGTCTGGATGTCGACCGCGTGACCTTCTACCGCCAGTCCGATATTCCGGAAATCCCCGAGCTGACCTGGTTGCTGACCTGCGTTGCCGCCAAGGGCCTGCTCAACCGCGCCCACGCTTACAAAGCGTCTGTGGATAAAAACGTCGAGACCGGCGAAGACCCGGATGCCGGCATCACCATGGGCCTCTACAGCTACCCGGTACTGATGGCCGCGGACATCCTGATGTTCAACGCGCACAAGGTGCCGGTGGGGCGTGACCAGATTCAGCACGTGGAAATGGCCCGTGATATCGGCCAGCGCTTCAACCACCTGTTCGGTCAGGGCAAAGAATTCTTCACCATGCCCGAAGCGCTGATCGAAGAAAGCGTGGCGACGTTGCCGGGCCTGGACGGTCGCAAGATGTCGAAGAGCTACGACAACACCATCCCGTTGTTCTCCAGCGCCAAAGAGATGAAAGACGCGATCTCGCGGATCGTCACTGACTCGAAAGCGCCGGGCGAAGCCAAGGATCCGGACAACTCGCACCTGTTCACCCTGTTCCAGGCGTTCTCGACGCCGGCGCAGTCGGACGAATTCCGCAGCGAACTGCTGGGCGGTCTGGGTTGGGGCGAGGCGAAGAATCGCCTGTTCCAGTTGCTCGACAACGAACTCGGCGAGTCTCGTGAGCGTTATCACCAATTGATCGAGCGTCCGGCGGATCTGGAAGACATCCTGCAGATCGGCGCGAAAAAGGCCCGTGCCGTGGCGACGCCGTTCCTCAACGAGTTGCGCGAAGCGGTTGGCCTGCGTTCGTTCGTCAATCAGGTTCAAGTGGCCGCGACCACCAAGAAGAAAGCCGCGAAAGCCGCACGCTTCGTCAGTTTCCGTGAAGACGACGGCAGTTTCCGCTTCCGTCTGCTGGCGGTTGATGGCGAGCAACTGCTGCTGTCGCGCAACTTCGCTGATGGCAAAGCGGCAGGGCAGGTGACCAAGCAATTGCAATCCGGTCAACCACTGGACGTGCGCAGCGAAGACCTGAGCTTCAGCGTGTGGCTGGAAGGCCAGTGTGTCGGCGACAGCCCGGTGTTCGCCGACAGTGCAGCACGGGACGCGGCCATCGAGGCCCTGCGCATCGCACTGACACCGGTTCAGGAATAATCAGCGGCTCGGCCCGACCAAGGGCTGATTGCCATTCCCACGGGCCGTCGCTACAGTGACGGCCCGTTTTTGTTGCCTTGCTAACGAATTATGACGCCCCTAGAACGATACCAAGCTGATCTGAAACGCCCGGACTTCTTCCATGACGCCGCGCAGGAAACTGCTGTGCGTCATTTGCAGCGCCTGTACGAGGATCTGATCGCCGCCGATCAGAACAAGCCCGGCCTGTTGAGCAAACTGTTTGGTAAAAAGGATCAGACGCCGGTCAAGGGACTGTATTTCTGGGGCGGCGTGGGTCGCGGCAAGACTTACCTGGTCGACACCTTCTTCGAAGCGCTGCCGTTCAAGGAAAAGACCCGCACGCACTTCCACCGCTTCATGAAGCGTGTGCACGAAGAGATGAAAACCCTCGGCGGCGAGAAAAACCCGCTGACCCTCATCGCCAAGCGTTTTGCGGCGGAATCGCGGGTTATCTGCTTCGATGAGTTCTTCGTTTCCGACATCACCGACGCCATGATTCTCGGCACACTGATGGAAGAGCTGTTCAAGAACGGCGTAACCCTGGTCGCAACGTCGAACATCGTTCCGGACGGCCTGTACAAGGACGGCCTGCAACGTGCGCGCTTCCTGCCAGCCATCGCGCTGATCAAGCAGAACACCGAGATCGTCAACGTCGACAGCGGCGTTGACTACCGTCTGCGTCACCTCGAACAGGCGGAGTTGTTTCACTATCCGCTCGACGAAGCCGCTCACGAAAGCCTGCGCAAGAGCTTCAAGGCACTGACACCGGAATGCACGGCGGCGGTGGAAAACGATGTGTTGATCATCGAGAACCGTGAAATTCGCGCGCTGCGTACCTGTGACGACGTGGCCTGGTTCGACTTCCGCGAACTGTGCGACGGCCCGCGTAGCCAGAACGACTACATCGAACTGGGCAAGATCTTCCACGCCGTGCTGCTCAGCGGTGTCGAGCAGATGAGCGTCACCACCGACGACATCGCTCGTCGCTTCATCAACATGGTCGACGAGTTCTACGACCGCAACGTGAAGCTGATCATTTCTGCGGAAGTCGAGTTGAAGGATCTGTACACCGGCGGACGTCTGAACTTCGAGTTCCAGCGTACGCTGAGCCGTTTGCTGGAGATGCAATCGCACGAATTCCTGTCCCGGGCGCACAAGCCTTAAACGGATTTCGGCAAAGAAAAAGGGCCTGCATTTGCAGGCCCTTTTTTGTGCGCTGAAGATCAAAAGATCGCAGGCCTTTACGCCGCCTGCTGAAACTGCTGCCGATACTGGTTCGGTGACAATTCGGTGTGCTGGCGGAACAGTCGCGCAAAGAAACTCGCATCGTCGTATCCGACTTCATAACTGATGGTCTTGATGCTCTTGCGGCTTCCCGACAGCAAGCCTTTCGCCGTCTCGATGCGCAGTCGTTGCAGGTAATGCAACGGCTTGTCGCCGGTCGCGGTCTGGAAGCGGCGCATGAAATTGCGAATGCTCATGCCGTGTTCGCGGGCGACGTCTTCGAAACGGAACTTGTCGGCAAAATGCTCTTCGAGCCAGTGCTGGATCTGCAGGATGATCACGTCCTGATGCAGCTTCTGTCCGCCAAAACCGATGCGCCCCGGCGAATAACTGCGCTGCACTTCGTAGAGGATGTCGCGGGCCACGGCCTGTGCGACGTTGGCCCCGCAGAAGCGCTCTATCAAGTAGATGTAGAGGTCGCAGGCCGATGTGGTGCCGCCGGCGCAGTAGAGGTTGTCGGCGTCGGTCAGGTGTTTGTCCTGATTGAGGAACACCCGTGGGAAACGCTCGGCAAACGCATTGAAGAAGCGCCAGTAGGTGGTCGCTTCCTTGCCGTTGAGCAGGCCGGCCTCGGCCAGCCAGAACACTCCGGTGGCTTCGCCGCACAGTACCGCGCCGCGAGCATGTTGCTCGCGCAGCCACGGCAGGATCTGTGGATAACGGCTGCAAAGCGTATCGAAATCGTCCCAGAACGCCGGAAGGATAATGACGTCGGCATTTTCCAGGCCGCCGTCGACCGGCATGACCACGTCGCTGAAACTGTTCACTGGTTTGCCGTCGGGGCTAACCAGGCGTGTTTCGAACGCCGGAGTCAGGCCGTGGCCCAGTTGTTTACCGTAACGCAGGCTGGCCAGATGGAAAAAATCCTTGGCCTGCATGAGAGTGGATGCGAAAACCCGGTCGATCGCCAGGATGCTGACGCGCCGCAAGGGCGTGGAGACTTGCTTAGACATAATTCAACTTTTGTTTTGTTTTTATAAGGGAAAGTGGTCACCAGACGGCTGGATCGTCTTATTTTTTGTCGGATGTGTCCAGTGTCCTGTATCGGAGGGGAGGCATAGTCTCTGAAGGTCATATCCCTCCAACAAGAAAGAAAGGTGCCGCATGATCCCTAGAACCTTGTTCAGCCCCGAGCACGAATTGTTCCGCGACAGCGTACGAACCTTCCTCGAAAAAGAGGCGGTGCCGTTTCATGCGCAATGGGAGAAACAAGGCTATATCGACCGCAAACTGTGGAACAAGGCAGGGGAGGCAGGGATGCTGTGCTCGCATCTGCCGGAAGAATACGGCGGGTTGGGGGCGGACTTTCTTTACAGCACCGTAGTGATCGAGGAGGTCGGTCGACTAGGCCTGACCGGTATCGGTTTCTCGCTGCATTCGGACATCGTCGCGCCTTACATCCTGCATTACGGCAGCGAAGCGCTAAAGCACAAATACCTGCCGAAACTGGTGTCGGGCGAGATGGTCACGGCGATTGCCATGACCGAGCCGGGCGCTGGTTCTGACCTGCAAGGGGTCAAGACCACCGCTGTGCTGGACGGCGATGAGTACGTGATCAACGGCTCGAAAACCTTCATCACCAACGGCTTCCTGGCTGATCTGGTGATCGTCGTCGCCAAGACTGATCCTAAGGCTGGAGCGAAGGGCACCAGCCTGTTTCTGGTCGAAGCGAACACCCCGGGCTTCGACAAGGGCAAGCGTCTGGAAAAGGTCGGAATGAAGGCGCAGGACACGTCGGAATTGTTCTTTCAGGACGTACGCGTGCCGAAAGAAAACCTGTTGGGTCAGGCCGGGGCGGGGTTTGCCTATTTGATGCAGGAACTGCCGCAGGAGCGTCTGACCGTGGCGATTGGTGGTCTGGCCTCGGCGGAAGCTGCGCTGCAATGGACACTCGATTACACCCGCGATCGCAAGGCGTTCGGCAAGGCGATTGCCGACTTCCAGAACACCCGCTTCAAACTGGCGGAGATGGCCACCGAGATTCAGATCGGTCGGGTGTTCGTCGACCGATGCCTGGAGTTGCATCTGCAAGGCAAGCTCGACGTGCCGACGGCGGCGATGGCCAAGTATTGGGGCACGGACCTGCAGTGCAAGGTACTCGACGAATGCGTGCAGTTACATGGCGGTTACGGCTTTATGTGGGAATACCCGGTGGCCCGGGCTTGGGCTGATGCGCGAGTGCAACGGATTTATGCCGGCACCAATGAAGTCATGAAGGAGATCATTGCGCGGTCGCTTTGATGATCGTTCCCACGCTCTGCGTGGGAACGCCGCCGGGGACGCTCTGCGTTCCGCTTTGAGCGCGACACGGAGCGTCAGGAGTGCATTCCCACACGCTGGGTGGGAATGATCACTCTTTTTTACTTATGGCGCAGGATTTGGATGATCCTTGTGAATCGCCTCGATCCCTGCCAGCACTTCATCGGAAAGTTTCAGATCGAAACTGGCAATGTTGCTGTCCAGTTGCTCAAGAGTGGTTGCACCCATGATGTTGCTGGTGACGAACGGTTGCTGGGTCACGAACGCCAGGGCCATTTGCGCCGGATCCAGACCGTGTTCACGGGCCAGTGCAACGTAACGGCTGCAGGCAGCTTCCGATTGCGGATTGAAGTAGCGGCTGAAGCGGCTGTAGAGGCTCAGGCGACCTTTTGGCGGGCGGGCGCCACCTTCGTACTTGCCCGACAGGAAACCGAACGCCAACGGCGAATAGGCGAGCAGGCCGCACTGTTCGCGGATGGCGATTTCGGCCAGGCCGACTTCGAAGCTGCGGTTGAGCAGGTTGTAAGGGTTCTGGATCGACACAGCGCGCGGCCAGCCACGGGCTTCGGCCAGAGCGAGGAAACGCATGGTGCCCCACGGCGTTTCGTTGGACAGACCGATGTGGCGGATCTTGCCGGCCTTCACCTGCTCGTCGAGCGCTTCAAGGGTGTCTTCGAGCGGGGTCAGGTTGGCTTCGATCTTGTGTTTGTAGCCCAGCTGTCCGAAAAAGTTGGTGCTG
Source organism: Pseudomonas sp. N40(2020) (assembly GCF_014472415.1). Lineage (GTDB taxonomy): Bacteria > Pseudomonadota > Gammaproteobacteria > Pseudomonadales > Pseudomonadaceae > Aquipseudomonas. The sequence continues at coordinate 72,424 of NZ_JACSZV010000008.1, read as the reverse complement.
CGCTCAGGCCAGTGCAACTGGTAGAGATCGATGTAATCGGTTTGCAGGCGTTTGAGGCTGGCATCTACCGCTTCGGTGATGTGCTGGCGGTTGTGGCGCAGATTTTTGTCGCGGATGTAGTCGATGGTGTTGCCCGGGCCGGCGATCTTGCTGGCCAGGATCCAGTCGGCACGATCGCCCCGACTTTTGAAGTAATTGCCGATGTAGCGCTCGGTGGTGGCGTAGGTTTCGGCTTTCGGCGGCACCGGGTACATCTCGGCGGTGTCGATGAAATTGATCCCGGCCTCTTTGGCCCGTTCAATCTGTGCGAAGGCTTCAACTTCAGTGTTTTGCTCGCCCCAAGTCATGGTGCCGAGGCAGATTGCACTCACGTTCAGGTCGGTACGGCCTAGCTGGCGATAGTCCATCGGGTGCTCCTTGGGCAAAACAATCATAAAAGCAGGTTGAATTATTTTTCGCAATCTGCATAATTGCCGACCTCTTTCTGCAGTGGAAGTGATGCGCCGCCGCCGAAGAATCTTGCCGTTGAACGGACGCGCCGACCCGAGCCCCCGAAAGCGTCTGTATCCGGCTGCCTTTGACTTGTCAAAGTACGCACTATTCAGTAAGATCCGCCGTCTAATTTACAGGGCGGCCCCTGAGGCTATAAAGAATGAAAACTTTTACTGCTAAACCGGAAACAGTAAAGCGCGACTGGTTTGTCGTCGACGCTGCTGGTCAGACCCTGGGTCGTCTGGCCACCGAAATCGCGAGCCGTCTGCGTGGCAAGCACAAGCCTGAGTACACTCCTCACGTTGACACCGGCGACTACATCGTCGTAATCAACGCCGAGCAGATCCGTGTTACCGGCGCTAAAACCACTGACAAAATGTACTACTCCCACTCCGGTTTCCCGGGCGGCATCAAGTCGATCAACTTTGAAAAGCTGATCGCTAAAGCCCCTGAGCGCGTGATCGAGACCGCGGTTAAAGGCATGCTGCCTAAAAACCCACTGGGTCGCGACATGTACCGTAAGCTGAAAGTCTATGCGGGCGCTGCACACCCACATACTGCTCAGCAGCCCCAAGAACTGAAGTTTTAACGGAATAGTACATTATGTCGGCGACTCAAAATTACGGCACTGGCCGTCGCAAGACCGCAACCGCACGCGTTTTCCTGCGTCCGGGTACTGGTAATATCTCCATCAACAACCGTTCGCTGGAAAACTTCTTCGGCCGCGAAACTGCCCGCATGGTAGTTCGTCAGCCGCTGGAGCTGACTGAGACTGTCGAGAAGTTCGACATCTACGTCACCGTGATCGGCGGTGGTGTAAGTGGTCAAGCTGGCGCAATCCGCCACGGCATCACTCGCGCTCTGATGGACTACGACGAAACCCTGCGTGGCGCTCTGCGCAAAGCTGGCTTCGTTACTCGCGACGCCCGTGAAGTTGAACGTAAGAAAGTTGGTCTGCGTAAAGCGCGTAAGCGTCCGCAGTACTCGAAGCGTTAATTCCGCTTCCACGTTCAAAAAGAACGCCCGATTCCTCACGGAACCGGGCGTTTTTTTATGCCTGCGATTTATCAAAAGAATTGCGCTGCGACAACTTGCCACTTCCGTAGACCCCCTATACTGCAAGGCTTGAGGGTAAGAGCTCCGGGTAATTCCCTTGTCAGAATTGGGGCTTTTCATTACCATCTCGGCAAAATTTTTATAAGTAACATTGATTTATTTAGTAGATGCCTGATTTAACAGGCCACAAAGCTGATGGGAGAGGACTGAATGAGCAATGACGGCGTGAATGCAGGCCGGCGTCGCTTCTTGGTAGCAGCCACATCCGTGGTGGGTGCTGCAGGAGCGGTGGGGGCTGCGGTCCCGTTCGTGGGGTCATGGTTTCCCAGTGCCAAGGCAAAAGCCGCAGGTGCACCGGTGAAAGTGAATGTCAGCAAAATCGAGCCAGGACAGCAGATGATTGCTGAGTGGCGCGGCCAGCCGGTGTTCATTGTCCGCCGTACTGAGGAAATCCTGGGGAATCTCAAGAAGATCGAGGGCCAGCTCTCTGATCCAACCTCCAAAAACTCCACGCAACCCACCTATGTCGACCCTGAAGTGCGATCGATCAAGCCGGAAATTCTGCTGCTGATCGGGATCTGCACGCACTTGGGTTGCTCACCAACCTTCCGTCCCGAAGTGGCACCTGCGGATCTGGGTAAAGACTGGGTAGGCGGTTATTTCTGCCCTTGCCACGGTTCTCACTACGATCTGGCTGGCCGCGTCTACAAGTCGCAACCTGCGCCTTTGAACCTGCCAGTTCCCCCGCATTCCTATGAGACCGATGACCTGATTGTCATTGGCGTCGATACGGAGAAAGCGTGATGAGCAAGTTCATGGATTGGGTTGATGCGCGCTTCCCTGCCACCAAAATGTGGGAAGACCATCTCAGCAAGTATTACGCTCCAAAAAACTTCAACTTCTTCTATTTCTTCGGCTCGCTGGCGCTGCTCGTTCTGGTCAACCAGATCGTCACCGGTGTCTGGCTGACGATGAGTTACACGCCGTCGGCAGAAGAAGCGTTTGCTTCCGTCGAATACATCATGCGTGACGTCGAGTACGGCTCGATCCTGCGCCTGCTTCACTCCACTGGTGCCTCGGCGTTTTTCATCGTGGTCTATCTGCACATGTTCCGTGGCCTGCTCTACGGTTCGTATCAGAAACCGCGTGAACTGGTCTGGGTGTTCGGCATGCTGATCTACCTGGCGCTGATGGCCGAGGCCTTCATGGGTTATCTGCTGCCTTGGGGGCAGATGTCCTACTGGGGTGCGCAGGTGATCATCTCGCTGTTCGGTGCGATTCCGGTCATCGGTAACGACCTGACTCAGTGGATCCGTGGTGACTATCTGATCTCCGGGATCACCCTGAACCGCTTCTTCGCCTTGCACGTGGTGGCCCTGCCAATCGTGATTCTCGGTCTGGTGGTGTTGCACATTCTGGCGCTGCACGAAGTGGGTTCGAACAACCCTGACGGCGTCGACATCAAGAAGCACAAAGACGAAAACGGCATCCCGCTGGATGGCATTGCCTTCCACCCTTACTACACCGTGAAGGATATTGTCGGCGTAGTGGTGTTCCTGTTCATCTTCTGCTTTATCGTGTTCTTCTTCCCGGAAATGGGCGGCTACTTCCTCGAAAAGCCAAACTTCGAGCCGGCTAACCCGTTCAAGACGCCAGAGCACATTGCGCCGGTCTGGTACTTCACACCGTTCTACGCGATCCTGCGGGCTATTCCGGACAAGCTCATGGGTGTTATCGCCATGGGCGCGGCCATCGCCGTGCTATTTGTCCTGCCATGGCTCGATCGCAGTCCCGTCAAGTCGATGCGCTATAAGGGCTGGATGAGCAAAATCTGGCTGTTGGTGTTCTGCATTTCGTTCGTGATTCTGGGCATTCTGGGCGTTCTGTCTCCGACACCGGGGCGAACCTTGCTGTCGCAGGTCTGCACCTTCTTGTACTTCGCCTACTTCATTCTGATGCCGTTCTACACCAGGCTCGAGAAGACCAAACCGGTTCCGGAAAGGGTGACTGGCTGATGAAAAAGTTATTTTTTGCTCTGCTTTTTGCTGCTTTGCCTGTCCTGTCTTTCGCCGCTGAATCTGGCGGTCCGGAACTGGAAAAAGTCGACATCGACGTTTCCGACAAGGCTGCCTTGCAGGATGGCGCACGTACCTTTGCCAACTATTGCATGGGGTGCCACAGTGCCAAGTTCCAGCGTTACGAGCGCGTGGCTGATGACCTCGGCGTGCCTCACGAACTGATGCTGGAGAAACTGGTGTTCACGGGTGCCAAGATCGGCGATCACATGAACATCGGCATGCAGCCGGCGGACGCCAAGACCTGGTTCGGTGCTGCGCCACCGGATCTGACGCTGGTGGCTCGCGTGCGTGGCACTGACTGGCTCTACGGTTACCTGAAGTCGTTCTACGAAGATCCTGCGCGTCCTTGGGGTGTGAACAACAAGGTCTTCCCGAACGTCGGCATGCCTAACGTGCTGGTCGGCCTGCAGGGTCGTCAGGTCGTGGGTTGCAAACAGGTGCAGATCGTCGAGGACGGCAAGAAGCAATATGATCCGCTGACCGGTACGCCTTTGACCCATGAAGCGTGCGATCAGTTGACCATCGTGCCGAAGTCCGGTGCTCTGAACGAAGAGCAGTTCGATGAGAAGGTCAAGAATCTGGTAACCTTCCTGGCTTACTCGGCTAACCCGGTTAAGCTGCAACATCAGCGCATCGGTACTTACGTTTTGCTGTACTTGGCGTTCTTCTTTGTGTTCGCCTATCTGCTCAAGCGTGAATACTGGAAAGACGTGCACTGATACGCTTCAAAGCATTGCTGTTAATCGCGCGCGCCCAAGGGCGTCTCCGATAGCGCAACGTCTGGTCAGCCAGGCTTTGCCGGAGGCGCCCTCTGGGCGCGCGCGTTTTTCCGGTTCCGATAATTTCAACAAGCGAGGAGGATCGCCATGGGCGTGACCAATCGGTTGGCCTGTTACTCCGACCCCGCCGACCACTATTCCCACCGGGTGCGTATCGTACTTGCAGAGAAGGGTGTCAGCGCCGAGATCATTTATGTGGAAGCTGGTCGCCAGCCGCCTAAACTGATTGAGGTGAACCCTTACGGAAGCCTGCCCACGCTGGTCGATCGTGACCTGGCGTTGTGGGAGTCGACCGTGGTGATGGAATATCTGGATGAGCGTTACCCGCACCCGCCATTGATGCCGGTTTATCCGGTGGCGCGTGCCAACAGTCGTCTGCTGATTCACCGTATTCAGCGTGACTGGTGTGGTCTGGTGGATCTGATACTTGATCCCAAGTCCAAGGAGGCCGCGCGTGTCGTGGCGCGTAAGGAATTGCGAGAAAGCCTGACGGGCGTGTCGCCGCTGTTTGCCGACAAGCCGTTTTTCCTCAGTGAGGAACAAAGTCTGGTGGATTGCTGCCTATTGCCAATACTCTGGCGTTTGCCGATTCTGGGTATTGAACTGCCGCGGCCAGCCAAGCCGCTGCTTGATTATATGGAGCGCCAGTTTGCGCGTGAGGCTTTCCAGGCGAGTCTGTCTGGTGTCGAACGCGATATGCGCTAAGGCTTAAGGAGCCGCTATGAACTCCAGTCGACCTTATCTGGTCCGCGCGCTCTACGAGTGGATTGTGGATAACGATTGCACCCCGCACATGCTGGTCAACTCCGAGTACCCAGCGGTGCAGGTGCCGCAGGGTTTCGCCAGTGACGGGCAGATTGTCCTGAACATCTCGCCCAGCGCTGTGCGGCATCTGCACATGGACAACGACGTAGTGACCTTCGAAGGTCGCTTCGGTGGTGTCCCGCACAGTCTGTACGTGCCGATCAGCGCAATCCTGGGCATCTACGCCCGGGAGAACGGGCAGGGCATGGTGTTCGATATCGAGTCGCCGATGGATGACGAAGACGACATCGAGCCGGATGACGACTTGCCGCCACCGGACAGCGAGCCACCGCGCCCTAGCGGCCGGCCAAGTTTGAAAGTGGTGAAGTAATAAAAAAGGCGATCCGGATGGATCGCCTTTTTTGTGTGCGCGTTTCAGCTATCAGTCGATGTATTCGAACAGCTTCACGATCTTCTGCACGCCGGAAACACCCTGGACCAGATTGGTCGCCTGGGTGGCTTCCTGTTTGGTCAGCAGGCCCAGCAGGTAGACGATGCCGTTCTCGGTCACAACCTTGATGCGCGAGCCCGGAATACTGGCGTCGGTGAGCATCTGTGTCTTGATCTTGGTGGTCAGCCACGCGTCGTTCTGGCGAGCCAGCAAGGAGGAGGGCTGCAGTACTTGCAGTTCGTTGTGCACCTTCTTCACGCGCTGCACATTGGCGGCGGCCTGTTCGGCCTTGGCCTTGAGGTCTTCGCGCGGCGTTTGACCCGCCAGCAGCACTACGCCGTTGAAGCTGGTGGCGACGATGTGCGAGTCGTTGTCCAGCGCCGGATCGGCCTTGGCGATGTTCACGCCTACTTTGGTTTCGATCAGCGAATCGTCGATCTTGCTGCCGAAGGTACGGGTGCCGCGGTCGTCTTCGATCGGTGCTTCACGGCTGGCGTTCACCACCGAGGTGCAGCCGCTGATGCCGAGGCACAGGGTCAAGGCCAGAAGGCCAAGGCGATTAGGGGTCATTCTTCACTCCCGAACAGTTGGCTGTCGATCAGATCGCAGAGGCAATGGATCGCCAGCAAGTGGACTTCTTGAATACGTGCAGTGACGTTGGCCGGTACGCGAATCTCGACGTCCTCGGGCAACAGCAGCGACGCCATGCCGCCGCCATCGCGTCCGGTCAAAGCTACGACAATCATTTCGCGATCATGTGCGGCCTGGATCGCTTGAATAATGTTCGCCGAGTTACCGCTGGTCGAAATAGCCAGCAAGACATCGCCTGGCTGACCGAGCGCACGGATCTGTTTGGAGAACACTTCGTTGTAGCTGTAGTCGTTGGCGATCGAGGTGATCGTCGATGTGTCGGTGGTCAGGGCGATGGCTGGCAGGCTCGGGCGCTCGCGCTCGAAGCGGTTGAGTAACTCCGAGGAAAAGTGCTGCGCATCGCCGGCGGAGCCGCCGTTGCCGCACGAAAGCATTTTGCCTTCGTTGAGCAGGGCGTTGACCATGATCTGGCTGGCTTGCTCGATGTGCGGTGCAAGTACGTCCATCGCCTGTTGCTTGGTGTCGATACTGGCCTGGAAAAGCTGGCGAATTCGGGATTGCATGTCCATCTGTGTGACCTTAAGTAGCGCGGCTGTCCGGCACGTGAATGTGCAGCCCGCAAAGCAAAGAGCAAAATGTGTCGGATGAAAAAGTCCGGGTTGGATGCAGATCAACTGTCGAAAGCATTCTGCAACCAGTTCAGCTGACTCGGATGGCTGTCGATGGCCACCACGTCGAAGCGGCAGGGGGAATTGGCCCAGCGCGTCTCGCGCTGAAGAAAATACTGCGCAGCGAAAATCAGTTTCTGCTGCTTGCGCCCATCGATGCTAGCGAGCGCGCCACCCCATTGAGTGTTTTTTCTGTAGCGAACTTCAACGAATACTACTGTATCGCCATCAAGCATGACCAGATCAAGCTCGCCGCGTTTGCATAACCAGTTCTGCGCCAACAGTCGCAGCCCCTGTTTCTGCAGATGCTCGAGCGCATGGCGCTCGGCATCTTTACCGCTTTGCGAGCGTGACCTGTCGGGCATTAGCGCGCGGTGTCCGGCAGACGTTGAATCTGACCGCTGACAAACTGCGCCCAAGGCAACTGACGCACAACACGCTGAGTCTGAGTCATGCCGAGGCTGCCCGACTGCCCTTCGATGCGGCTGTCCGGCAGGGCTTTGAGTTGGCCCAAACGCGGTGCCAGACGATAGGCGTCGACGCCCATGGCATACAGGCGGCCGAGGCTGCCGGCGGCTTGTGGCCACTGTGCGGTGACTTGCTGGCGCAGCGGATCGTTGGCTTCCAGTAGCCATGGGGTTTCGCAGAAGCGAATGCCGTTCATGTCGTTGTACTGGTTCACATCGCCGCTGGCGCTGTACACGTGGGAGGTCGCGTAAACCGGAACATCACCAGCGTACTGGAAGTTCAGGGTCGGCTTGATCTGCTGCGCTTGCTGTGGAGTGGCAGCAAGGAAGATGAACTCAATGTCCTGACGACGCGAAGGCTGTGCGGCGACGTTGGTGCCAGCCGCATTCTGCAGGCTCTTGGCGCGGGCTTCACTCTGGCGCAACTGGAACATGTCGGCGATCTGCTGGGCGAGTTGCACCGGCTGATCAACACGCTCTGTGGCAACGATGCTGCCGCCATTGGCTTGCCAGTCCTGGCTGAACGCACGCAGCACGCGGTCACCCCATTCGCCTTTTGGCACCATGATTGCGGCGCGGTGCAGGCCGTCGGCGCGGGCGCGACGGGAGACTTCGCGGGCTTCGTCTTCAGCGGCCAGACCAAACTGGAACAGTTGCGCCGGGCCTTGATCGCCTTCGCTGTAGTTCAGCGCCAGGGTGGTGATTGGTAGTTGCGGGCGGGTGCTCAGTTGTTTGACCAGTGGTTTTTCCAGCGGGCCAACGACCAATTGCACGCCGTCTGCCTGAGCCTTGCGGTAGAACTCGTCCATCGAGGTCAGTTTCGAGCTGTCGTAGAACTCGATGGCTGGCGGCTTCTGCCCGGCCTGTTGAGCCTGGTAGTGCGCGGCCATGAAACCTTCACGCAATGCTTTGCCGACTGAAGCCAGCTGGCCGTCTTGCGGCAGCAGCAGGGCGATTTTGCTCAGGGGCTGGCTGGCCAGTTCCTTGAGCTTGGTCAGCGGCAGTGGCAGGTTGATCGCTGCTGGGTGCTTTGGATTCTGTGCGCGCCAGGTGTCGATAGCGGCCTGCTGCTGCTCCAGGGTGCCAGCGGTTTTAACCGCCTGCGCCAGAGCCATCCAGCCACCGAGGTCATCGGTGTTGTTTGGTTGCAATTGGTCGGTCGGCAGCGAAGCAATCAGTGTCCAGATTGCTTCGTGGTTCTTGCTCGCGGCTTCGCCTTGCAGCATCGGCGCAATGAAGATGCGCTCGCGGGCGGCGGCCAATGTCTGGCCATCGGCTTCGAGGGCGCGGGCATGAACGGTGCCGGTGCGCACCTGCTGCTCTTCCGGCATCTCACCCAGCTTTTGCAGGCTCGGGTGGCTCAGTGCGGTCAGCGCGGCTTTCGGCTGATTGCGGGTCATGGCCAGTTCGGCGGCCAACGTGTTAGCAAAAATCTGCTGCCCCGGCTTTAGCTGTTCAACGGGCACTTGTTGCAGGATTTGCGCGGACTGTCCGGCATTGCCCTGACGATAAGCCAGATCCGCTGCGCTCAGGCGCAGCAGGGCGGCTTTTTCCGGGGTTTTAGCCTGGGTAGCCTGTTCGAGCAGTTGCTCGATGCTGGCATCCGGAGTCCGTGGAAGTTCGCCAAGGCTGGAGGAAGGGGAGCTGGCACAGGCCGCCAAAAGGGCAGCGAGGCAGAGGGCAGTGAACAGCCGCAGGCAAGCGATCATGTAAGTGTTCCTGATACTCGATCAAATTAGCGTGGAATTGTACCCAAGCACTGGCCGGGGCGCGATGTTAGTGGCGTGAATCAGTCAATTTAGCTGGAGTAAATGTTGCGGAGCCGCAGATCTGCGCGCAAAACCGTGTGCGGGCAGAGCGCATCGCAAGCCTCGTGACGCGTTACAATGCCGGCTTTTACCGATCATGAGGTGTGCGCTTTGACTGCTCCAGGTCCTTTGAATTCCGCTGCTGGCTCGCTTTATGTGGTGGCGACGCCCATCGGCAACCTGGACGACATCAGCGCCCGGGCACTGAAAATTCTCCGCGAAGTGGCATTGATTGCTGCCGAGGACACGCGTCACTCGCAGCGACTGATGCAGCACTTCGGTATCTCCACGCCGTTGGCCGCATGCCACGAGCATAACGAACGAGATGAAGGTAGCCGCTTTATTACTCGTTTGCTGGCGGGCGACAACGTTGCGCTGATTTCCGATGCCGGTACGCCGCTGATTTCCGATCCAGGCTATCACCTGGTACGTCAGGCCCGTGCCGCGGGGATCAATGTGGTGCCGGTGCCCGGCGCTTGCGCCTTGATCGCGGCATTGTCGGCGGCTGGCCTGCCATCCGACCGATTCATCTTCGAAGGCTTTCTGCCGGCCAAGTCGGTTGGGCGCAAGGCGCGCCTGGAAGCAGTTAAGGAAGAGCCGCGCACGCTGATTTTCTACGAGGCCCCGCATCGCATTCTTGAATGTCTGCAGGATATGGAGGCGGTGTTCGGTGGTGAGCGCCAGGCATTGCTGGCTCGTGAGATAACCAAAACCTTCGAAACCCTCAAAGGACTGCCCCTGGCTGAATTGCGCGCGTTCGTCGAGTCCGACAGCAATCAGCAGCGCGGCGAGTGCGTGGTGTTGGTCGCAGGCTGGACAGCGCCGGAGTCTGAAGACGCCGTCAGCAGCGAGGCGATGCGCGTCCTCAATCTGTTGCTCGAAGAGATGCCGCTCAAGCGTGCCGCTGCGTTGGCAGCGCAGATCACCGGTGAGCGCAAAAACGTGCTGTATCAGGTCGCGCTGGACAAACAGAAAGACGTGTAAGCCGTCGCCCATAGCGGTCTTGGGGCTTTTAGCGCTTGTTCTTCGGCCGCTCTGCCGTTAACCTTCGCGGCGGAGAGTCGATCGGACAGTCGCTGCCCTCTATGAAAATTAGGGGGGGGAGGAAAGTCCGGGCTCCATAGGGCGAAGTGCCAGGTAATGCCTGGGAGGCGTGAGCCTACGGAAAGTGCCACAGAAAATAACCGCCTAAGCGCTTCGGCGACGGTAAGGGTGAAAAGGTGCGGTAAGAGCGCACCGCACGTCTGGCAACAGTTCGTGGCTAGGTAAACCCCACTTGGAGCAAGACCAAATAGGGTCCCAAGGCGTGGCCCGCGCTGGGACCGGGTAGGTTGCTAAAGATGTCCAGTGATGGCCATCGTAGACGAATGACTGTTCAAGACAGAACCCGGCTTACAGATCGACTCTCCACCTTTTTCTTTCCCTGCTTGAATCAGTGTTATCGGGGCTGTGTATTATCAGCAGGCCCACGCTGAAAGTTCGGCAGCGGCAAATGCAGTAATAGCAATTTCCCACCCTGCTTCAATCAACAGCAGAAGCGCCTTCGTAATACCGAAAAAATCTTACTCTTAACAAATTACTTTAACTTTCGAGCGCAGCTTTCAGTGCTGCATCAAGTTATGGGTCAAAAGTCTCCGCCAGATTCTCGTTGTGCCTCCTTTTATGCTCCTAAATCTCCGTTCTGTAAGGGTTTTCCTTTAATCCGCGCCTTGACGGTGTGGTGGGCGCATTCCTATAGTGTGCGCAAGTGGCGGAAAGTGGCATGAAGTGGGTTTTTTGAGCTCAAAACGATAAAAATTGGAGAAACGCAGACGTGTTTCGCGGAGCTAACGCTATCAGTCTCGATGCAAAGGGCCGTCTCGCTATGCCGAGCCGGTACCGTGACGAGCTCGATTCGCGCAGTTCCGGCCAATTGATCGTCACCATTGATGCCGTTGATCCGTGTCTGTGTGTCTATCCGCTCGACGAGTGGGAAATTATTGAAACCAAGTTGCGCGCACTCCCTTCGCTTCGCGAAGAGAACCGTCGCCTGCAACGTTTATTGATTGGTAATGCCGTCGACCTCGAACTCGATGGCAGTGGTCGTTTTCTGGTTCCACCGCGTCTGCGCGAATACGCCAAGCTTGATAAGAAAGCGATGCTGGTGGGCCAACTGAACAAGTTCCAATTGTGGGACGAGGATGCATGGAACGCGGTGTCTGCCGCTGACCTTGCTGCCATTCAACAACCGGGCGCGATGCCTGATGAACTGCGTGATTTGATCCTGTGACTATTGATAGCGGCTTTAACCACATCACCGTACTGCTTGACGAGGCCGTCGAGGCTCTCGCCGTACGTCCTGATGGCTGCTATCTGGACGGCACGTTCGGGCGCGGCGGGCACAGTCGGTTGATCCTCAGCCAGCTTGGGACTGACGGGCGACTCATCGGATTCGACAAGGATCCACAAGCGATTGCCACCGGGCAAACGCTAGCGGCCGAAGACGGCCGCTTTGTCGTTGTGCAGCGCAGCTTTGCCGAGCTCGGTTCGGTCGTCGCCGAACGTGGTTTGGCCGGCAAGGTCAGCGGCATCCTGCTCGACCTGGGCGTGTCTTCGCCGCAACTCGACGACGCTGAGCGCGGCTTCAGTTTCCTCAACGACGGCCCGCTCGACATGCGCATGGATCCGTCCCGTGGCATCAGCGCTGCCGAGTTCGTTAACACCGCGCCGGCTGAGGAAATCGCCCGGGTGTTCAAGGAATACGGCGAAGAGCGTTTCTCCGGTCGCATGGCTCGCGCCGTCGCCGAACGTCGCGATATCAAGCCCTTCGAGCGCACCGCCGATCTGGCTGAAGTACTCAAGGTTGCCAACCCGGCGTGGGAGAAGGGCAAGAACCCGGCGACCCGTGCGTTCCAGGGTTTGCGTATTCACGTCAACAACGAGTTGGGCGATCTGGAAGCCGGCCTTGAAGCCGCACTGGACGCGTTGGAAATCGGCGGCCGTCTGGTCGTGATCAGCTTCCACTCGCTGGAAGACCGCATCGTCAAACTGTTCATGCGCAAGCTGGTGAAAGGCGAAGCCGACAACCTGCCGCGCAACCTGCCGGTTCGCCACGTAGCGTTCGAACCGAAAATCAAAGTCCATGGCAAAGCGCAGACGGCCTCCGACGCCGAACTCAAAGCCAACCCACGTTCCCGTAGCGCCGTCATGCGCGTCGCGGAGAAGTTGCGGTGAGCAAGCTTTTCGCCAAGCCACTGCCCGGCGGCAGCTTCTTCATGCTGCTGCTGTTTGTCGGCGTGCTCGTGTCGGCCATCGGCGTGTCTTACAGCGCGCATTGGAACCGCCAGTTGCTCAACAACCTTTACAACGAACTCAGCGTGCGCGACAAGGCGCAGGCCGAGTGGGGCCGGCTGATTCTTGAGCAAAGCACCTGGACCGCGCACAGTCGGATCGAAGTGCTGGCCACCGAACAATTGAAGATGCACATCCCGGGCGCGGCTGACGTGAAGATGGTGGCGCCATGATGAAACTCGAAGGCGCACTCTTCCCTTGGCGCTTCCGCCTGATGGTGGCGCTGCTCGGCGTGATGGTTGCGGCGATCTGCTGGCGCATCATCGACCTGCAAGTGGTTGACCGTGACTTCCTCAAAGGCCAGGGCGACGCGCGCAGTCTTCGTCACATCCCGATTCCTGCTCACCGTGGTCTGATCACCGACCGTAACGGCGAGCCGTTGGCCGTGAGTACCCCGGTGACCACGCTGTGGGCCAACGCCAAGGAAATGCAGACCGCCAAAGAGAAGTGGCCGGCACTGGCCGCCGCGTTGGGTCAGGACCCGAAAGCCCTGACCGAGCGCCTCGAAGCGCAAGCCAACAAAGAATTCATTTATCTGGTGCGCGGGTTGACCCCCGAGCAGGGCCAGTCTGTGCTCGACCTTAAAGTGCCGGGCGTCTACGGCATCGAAGAATTCCGCCGGTTCTATCCGGCCGGTGAAGTCACGGCGCACATGGTCGGCTTTACCGACATCGATGATCACGGTCGCGAAGGTGTCGAACTGGCTTATGACGAATGGCTCGCCGGTGTACCCGGCAAGCGGCAGGTCATCAAGGATCGGCGCGGACGGCTGATCAAGGATGTCCAGGTCACCAAAAACGCCAAGGCCGGAAAGCCCTTGGCGTTGTCCATTGACCTGCGTCTGCAATATCTGGCCAACCGCGAACTGCGTAACGCGATCATCGAGAACGGCGCCAAGGCCGGCAGCCTGGTGATCATGGACGTGAAGACCGGCGAAATTCTGGCCATGGTCAACCAGCCGACCTACAACCCGAACAACCGCCGCAACCTGCAGCCGGCAATGATGCGTAACCGCGCGATGATCGACGTGTTCGAACCGGGTTCGACCATGAAAGCCATCTCGATGAGTGCTGCCATCGAGTCCGGCCGCTGGAAACCGACCGACACCGTCGAGGTGTATCCGGGCACTCTGCAGATCGGCAAGTACACGATCAAGGACGTTTCCAAGAGCGAAGGCCCGGTTCTGGACATGACCGGCATCCTGATCAATTCCAGTAACGTCGGCATGAGTAAGGTCGCGTTCGATATTGGCGGTGAAACCATTTACCGTCTCGCGCAGAAAGTCGGTCTGGGCCAAGACACCGGCCTCGGCTTCCCGGGCGAGCGCGTCGGCAACCTGCCGAATTACCGCGATTGGCGCAAGGCTGAGACCGCGACGCTGTCTTACGGCTACGGTATTTCCGTGACCGCGATTCAGCTGGTTCACGCGTTCTCGGCACTGGCCAACAACGGTCGCCTCGCGCCGCTCACCCTGATCAAAACCGACAAGCCGCCGCAGACCACTCAGGTGCTCCCTGAAGCTGTCGCGAAAACCATGCAGGGCATGTTGACCCAAGTGATTGAGGCCCCACGCGGCGTTTTCCGTGCGCAGGTGCCGGCGTATCACGTGGCCGGCAAGTCGGGTACTGCGCGCAAGACCTCGGTCGGCACCAAGGGCTACGCCGAAAACTCTTACCGTTCGCTGTTCGCCGGTTTCGGCCCGATGAGCGATCCGCGTTACGCCATTGTTGTGGTGATCGATGAACCGTCCAAGGCCGGTTACTTCGGTGGTCTGGTATCGGCGCCGGTTTTCAGCCGTGTGATGTCCGGCACCCTGCGTCTGATGAACGTGACTCCGGACAACCTGCCGACCACGCAACAGGCCAACGCCACCCCGGTTATTCCGCTGAAAGCCAATGGAGGGCGCGGCTGATGTCATTAAGTCTGAACAAAATATTCCCCCACGCCGGCCACGATCTGTTGATCCGTGAATTGGCGCTGGACAGCCGTAACGTGCGCGCGGGTGATTTGTTCCTCGCGGTGCCGGGCGGCAAATTTGATGGCCGTGCGCACATTGCCGATGCGCTGGCGCGCGGCGCTGCCGCTGTGGCCTATGAAGTTGAGGGCGCGACCGTCCTGCCTATCACTGACGTCCCGTTGATTCCGGTCAAAGGGCTCGCGGCGCAGTTGTCAGATATCGCCGGGCGGTTTTACGGCGAACCAAGCCATCATCTGAACTTGATCGGCGTCACCGGCACCAACGGTAAAACCAGCGTGACCCAACTGGTCGCGCAGGCATTGGATCTGCTTGGTCAGCATTGCGGCATTGTCGGCACCCTCGGTTCCGGCTTCTATGGCGCATTGGAAAGCGGTCTGCACACCACGCCGAACCCGATTGCCGTGCAAGCGACTTTGGGCGACCTGAAAAAGGCCGGCGCGAAAGCCGTGGCCATGGAAGTCTCGTCCCATGGTCTGGATCAAGGCCGGGTGACTGCGCTGGCGTTCGACGTGGCAGTGATGACCAACCTGTCCCGCGATCACCTCGATTATCACGGCACCATGGAGGCTTACGCCGAGGCCAAGGCCCGGCTGTTTGCCTGGAATGATCTGAAGTGCCGCGTGGTCAACCTCGACGACGATTTCGGCCGGCAACTGGCCGCTGAAAAACGTGAGTCGCGCTTGATCACCTATAGCCTGCTCGACAGCAGCGCTTATCTGTTCTGTCGCGAAGCGCAGTTCGACGACCACGGCGTACGCGCCACGCTGGTGACGCCGCAGGGCGAACATCATCTGCGCAGCACCTTGCTCGGTCGTTTCAACCTGAGCAACGTACTGGCTGCGGTCGGTGCTTTGCTCGGCCTGGATTACGCACTCGACGAAATTCTCAAAGTGTTGCCGAAGCTCGAAGGCCCGGCCGGACGCATGCAGCGTCTTGGCGGCGGCACTCAGCCGCTGGTGGTGGTTGATTACGCCCACACCCCGGATGCGCTGGAAAAAGTTCTCACGGCATTGCGTCCGCACGTCAAAGGTCAGTTGCTGTGCCTGTTCGGCTGTGGCGGTGATCGTGATCGTGGCAAGCGTCCGTTGATGGCCGAAGTGGTCGAGCGTCTGGCCGATCAAGTGCTGGTCACCGATGACAATCCGCGCACCGAAGACCCGGCAGTGATTTTCGATGACATCCGTGCCGGTTTTACCGCTGTGGATAAAGTCACGTTCGTGGCTGGCCGTGGTCAGGCCATCGCGCAATTGATTGCCGCTGCTTCGGCCGATGACGTGATTGTGCTGGCTGGCAAAGGTCACGAGGACTATCAGGAAATCAACGGCGAGCGCCATGCCTTCTCTGATCTGGTCGAGGCCGATCACGCCTTGACCGCTTGGGAGGTGGCCCATGCTTAAAGCCCTGAAACTCAGTGAATTGAGCAACGCGCTCGACGCACGCCTGATCAGCGCCGATGCCAGTTTCGACGGTGTGAGCATCGACAGCCGCGCGATCAAGCCCGGCCAACTGTTTATTGCCCTGACCGGCCCGCGTTTCGATGGTCACGATTATCTGAACGACGTCGCCGCCAAAGGCGCCGTAGCAGCGCTGGTCGAGCGTGAAGTCGCCGACAGCACGTTGCCACAGTTGTTGGTCAAGGATACCCGTCAGGCCTTGGGCCAATTGGGTGCCTTGAACCGCGCCGCCTTCACTCAGCCAGTGGCTGCCGTGACCGGTTCCAGTGGCAAGACCACGGTCAAGGAAATGCTCGCAAGCATCCTGCGCACGCGCGGCCCGGTGCTGGCGACCCGTGGCAATCTGAACAACGACCTCGGCGTACCGCTGACCCTGATCGAACTGGCCGCGGAACACACCTCGGCCGTGATCGAACTGGGCGCTTCGCGTCTGGGTGAAATCGCCTACACGGTCGGGTTGACCAAGCCGCATGTGGCGATCCTCAACAATGCCGGCACCGCTCACGTCGGTGAGTTCGGCGGCCCGGAAAAAATCGTCGAAGCCAAAGGCGAAATCATCGAAGGTCTGGCGGCTGATGGCATCGCCGTGCTGAATCTCGACGACAAGGCCTTCGGTATCTGGAAGACCCGCGCGGGTGCTCGCAAAGTCCTGACTTTCGCCCTGAGCAATTCGCAAGCTGACTTCTACGCCAGCGACCTGAGCACCGATGCCCGGGGTTGCCCGGCGTTCAATCTGCACACGCCTGAAGGTTCGGAGCGCGTTCAACTGAATCTGCTCGGCACCCATAACGTCGCCAATTCGATGGCCGCTGCTGCTGCCGCACATGCGTTGGGCGTGTCGCTGTTCGGCATCGCCACCGGGCTTGGCGCGGTGCAACCGGTCAAGGGCCGCACCGTCGCGCAACTGGCAAAAAACGGTATGCGCGTGATCGATGACACTTACAACGCAAACCCCACCTCAATGTGCGCGGCCGTTGATATACTCGCCGGCTTTTCCGGCCGCACCGTCCTGGTGCTCGGAGATATCGGCGAGTTGGGCGATTGGGCGGAGCAGGGGCACCGCGACGTGGGCGAATACGCCCGGGGCAAGGTTTCCGCGCTTTATGCCGTTGGGCCGAACATGGTTCACGCCGTAAACGCTTTCGGTGAACAGGCGCATCACTTCGGCACGCAAGCCGAACTGATCCAGGCCCTCGACGCCGAGCAGGACACAAACACCACCATTTTGATCAAGGGTTCGCGCAGTGCAGCGATGGAAAACATCGTTGCGGCTCTGTGCGGGTCCAGTCTGGAGAAACATTAATGCTGCTGCTGCTAGCGGAGTATCTGCAACAGTTCTACAAAGGCTTCGCGGTCTTTCAGTACCTGACCCTGCGCGGGATTCTCGGTGTGCTGACCGCGCTGGTTTTGTCGCTGTGCTATGGCCCGTGGATGATCCGCACTTTGCAGAACCGTCAGATCGGTCAATCCGTTCGTAACGACGGCCCGCAATCGCACCTGTCCAAGTCGGGTACTCCGACCATGGGCGGCGCACTGATTCTGTCTTCGATCGGCGTCAGCACCTTGCTGTGGGCAGACCTGAGCAACCGTTATGTCTGGACCGTATTGCTGGTGACCCTGCTGTTCGGCGCCATAGGTTGGGTTGACGATTACCGCAAAGTCATCGAGAAGAACTCCCGTGGCTTGCCGAGCCGCTGGAAGTATTTCTGGCAGTCGGTGTTTGGCCTCGGCGCGGCGATCTTCCTTTATACGACCGCTAGCACGCCGGTGGAAACCACGTTGATCTTGCCGATGCTCAAGGACTACAGCATTCCGCTGGGCCTGGGCTTCATCGTGCTGACCTACTTTGTGATCGTCGGTTCAAGCAACGCGGTCAACCTGACCGACGGCCTCGACGGTTTGGCGATCATGCCAACCGTGATGGTCGGCGGTGGCCTGGGCATTTTCTGCTACCTGTCGGGTAACGTGAAATTCGCCGAATACCTGTTGATTCCTTATGTACCGGGTGCGGGCGAACTGATCGTGTTCTGCGGCGCATTGATCGGTGCCGGTCTGGGGTTCCTCTGGTTCAACACCTATCCGGCCCAAGTATTCATGGGCGACGTCGGCGCACTGGCGCTGGGTGCTGCACTGGGCACCATCGCGGTGATCGTCCGTCAGGAAATCGTCCTGTTCATCATGGGCGGCGTGTTCGTGATGGAAACCTTGTCGGTCGTCATCCAGGTTGCGTCCTTTAAGTTGACCGGTCGCCGCGTGTTCCGCATGGCACCGATTCACCACCACTTTGAACTCAAGGGCTGGCCCGAGCCGCGTGTGATCGTCCGTTTCTGGATCATCACCGTGATTCTCGTGTTGGTTGGCCTTGCCACCCTGAAGCTGAGGTAGAACGAGTGTCTCTGATCGCTTCTGACCACTTCCGCATCGTTGTCGGCCTCGGCAAGAGCGGCATGTCCCTGGTTCGCTTCCTGGCGAACCGGGGCACGTCGTTTGCTGTGGCTGACACGCGGGAAAATCCACCGGAACTGGCCACGCTCAAGCGTGACTATCCGCACGTGGAAGTGCGTTGTGGCGAGCTGGACGTCGAATTCCTGTGCCGTGCCGACGAGCTCTACGTGAGCCCCGGTCTGGCGCTGGCGACCCCTGCCCTGCAAGCCGCCGCGGCCCGTGGCGTGAAACTGTCCGGTGACATCGAGCTGTTCGCGCGTAACGCGCAGGCGCCGATCGTGGCCATCAGCGGTTCCAACGCGAAAAGCACCGTCACCACGCTGGTTGGCGAGATGGCGGCTGCGGCCGGCAAGCGCGTGGCGGTGGGCGGCAACCTCGGTACGCCGGCGCTGGATCTGCTCAGTGACGATGTCGAGCTGTACGTGATGGAACTGTCGAGCTTCCAGCTGGAAACCACTGATCAGCTCAACGCCGAAGTAGCGACCGTGCTGAACATCAGCGAAGACCACATGGATCGCTACAGCGGGCTGCCGGCTTATCACTTGGCCAAGCACCGGATCTTCCGTGGCGCGAAGCAGTTCGTGGTCAACCGTCAGGATGCGCTGACCCGTCCGCTGATGGGTGAGGGCCAGCCGTGCTGGACCTTCGGCCTGAGCAAACCTGATTTCAAGGCATTCGGTATCCGTGAAGAAGACGGCGAGAAGTATCTGGCTTTCGAATTCCAGAACCTGATGCCGGTGCGCGAATTGAAGATTCGTGGCGCCCACAACCAGTCCAACGCCTTGGCGGCGCTGGCGCTCGGCCATGCGGTCGGTCTGCCATTCGACGCCATGCTTTCGGCCCTGCGCACATTCGCCGGCCTCGAACATCGCTGCCAGTGGGTGCGTGATCTGGACGGCGTCGCTTATTACAACGACTCCAAAGCCACCAACGTTGGCGCCGCACTGGCGGCCATCGAAGGCCTGGGTGCGGACATCGACGGCAAGGTCATTCTGATCGCCGGCGGTGACGGCAAGGGCGCCGAGTTCAATGATCTGCGTGATCCGGTGGCGGCCAACTGCCGCGCCGTGATCCTGATGGGCCGCGACTCGGACAAGATCGGTGACGCCATCGGCGATGCCGTGCCACTGATTCGCGCCACCTCGCTGGTTGAAGCCGTTGAGCAATGTCGCGCCGCCGCGCAAGCGGGCGATGTGGTGCTGTTGTCGCCGGCCTGCGCCAGTTTCGACATGTTCAAGAATTACGAAGACCGTGGTCACCAGTTCGTCCGCGCCGTGGAGGAACTGGCATGAGCCTGCTCAACATCATCAAGCCGTATCCGTCGCCGATCATCACCGGGCGCGGGATCGACCTCGACTTCCCGATGCTTGCCGGTTGCCTGGCATTGTTGGGGCTGGGCCTGATCATGATCGCCTCGGCATCGACCGAAGTCGCGGCGGCGCAGTCGGGCAGTCCGCTGTATTACATGATCCGTCACCTTATTTATGTGGTGCTGGGGCTGGGCGCGTGCATCGTCACCATGATGATTCCGATCGCCACCTGGCAGCGCCTCGGCTGGTTGATGCTGCTGGGTGCCTTTGGCTTGCTGGTAATGGTGATCATCCCGGGCATTGGCCGAGAGGTGAATGGTTCGATGCGCTGGATCGGTTTCAGCTTCTTCAACGTTCAGCCATCCGAAATCGCCAAAGTGTTCGTGGTGATCTACCTCGCCGGTTACCTGGTGCGGCGCCAGAAAGAAGTGCGCGAAAGCTGGATGGGCTTCTTCAAGCCATTCATCGTGCTGCTGCCGATGGCCGGACTGTTGCTGATGGAGCCGGACTTCGGTGCCACCGTCGTCATGATGGGCGCTGCGGCGGCGATGCTGTTCCTCGGCGGGGTCGGCTTGTTCCGCTTCTCGCTGATGGTGGTGCTGGCGGTCGGGGCCGTGGTCTTGCTGATTCAAATGCAGCCTTACCGGATGGCGCGTCTGACCAACTTCGCCGACCCGTGGGCCGACCAGTTCGGTGCCGGTTACCAGTTGTCGCAAGCCTTGATCGCGTTCGGTCGCGGTGAGTGGCTGGGCGTGGGTCTGGGCAACAGCGTGCAGAAGCAGTTCTACCTGCCGGAAGCACACACCGACTTCGTGTTCTCAGTGCTGGCCGAAGAGCTCGGCGCGGTGGGTTCGCTGTGCACCGTGGCGCTGTTCGTGTTCGTGTGTATTCGCGGCATGTACATCGGCTTGTGGGCCGAGAAAGCCAAACAGTTTTTTGCCGCTTATGTGGCTTACGGCTTGTCGTTCCTGTGGATCGGTCAGTTCCTGATCAACATCGGTGTGAACGTCGGCCTGCTGCCAACCAAAGGTCTGACCTTGCCGTTCCTCAGTTACGGCGGCAGTTCGTTGGTGATTTGCTGTGCCTGTCTCGGCTTGTTGCTGAGGATCGAGTGGGAGAGTCGAACCCACCTGGGCAGTGAAGAGATGGAATTCCATGAGAGCGACTTCGCCGAGGAGCCGAATCATGGGCGCTAACGTATTGATCATGGCCGGCGGAACCGGCGGCCACGTGTTCCCGGCGCTGGCCTGTGCCCGCGAGTTTCAGGCGCGCGGCTACACCGTGCACTGGCTCGGCACGCCACGCGGGATCGAGAACGAACTGGTCCCGGCCGCTGGGCTGGAACTGCATCGCATCAACGCCAGCGGGTTGCGCGGCAAGGGCAAGCTGTCGCTGCTCAAGGCGCCGTTCATGCTGCTCAAATCGGTGTGGCAGGCGCGTGCGATCATTCGTCGGCTGCGTCCGGTGTGTGTGGTTGGCTTCGGTGGTTATGTGACTGGCCCCGGTGGCCTCGCCGCGAAACTGGCCGGTGTGCCGGTGATTGTTCACGAGCAGAACGCTGTCGCCGGCACCGCCAATCGGTTGCTGGTGCCGTTCGCCGCCCGGGTGTGTGAAGCATTCCCCGACACCTTTACTCTGTCGGACAGCCGCCGTACCACCGGAAACCCGGTGCGCAGCGAGCTGTTCCTCGACACATCGCGACCTGCTCTGGCCGGTCGCAAAGCGCGTTTGCTGATCCTTGGCGGAAGCCTGGGCGCAGAACCGTTGAACAAGTTGCTGCCTGAAGCCCTGGCCCAAGTCGCTGCCGATTTGCGTCCTGAGGTGTTTCATCAGGCCGGCAAAAACCACGATGAAGTGACTGCAGAGCGCTACCGCGCCGCCGGCGTGGACGCGCAGGTGCAGCCGTTCATCAAAGACATGGCCCAGGCCTATGGCTGGGCTGACCTGGTGGTGTGCCGCGCAGGCGCGTTGACCATCAGTGAGCTGGCTGCTGCCGGTCTGCCCTCGATGCTGGTGCCTTTGCCCCACGCGATCGACGATCACCAGACCCGCAACGCCGATTATTTGGCCCGTGAAGGCGCTGCCTTCCTGATGCCGCAAAGAACGACTGGTGCCGCGGACCTTGCCGCGCGCCTGACAGAGGTCTTGATGCAACCGCAACGACTCGAAGAAATGGCCCAAGCGGCCCGCCGTCTGGCGAAACCCGATGCCACCCGTAGCGTGGTCGATACCTGTCTGGAGGTGGCCCATGGTTGAGAATCAGAAAGCCATGCCGCAACCGGAAATGCGCCGCATCCGTCGCATCCACTTCGTCGGCATCGGTGGCGTGGGCATGTGCGGCATCGCTGAAGTGTTGTTGAACCTGGGCTATGAAGTGTCCGGTTCCGACCTGAAAGCATCGCCGGTGACTGAGCGCCTGGAATCTTTCGGCGCGAAGATCTATATCGGCCACCGCGCCGAGAACGCCGCTGCTGCCGATGTGCTGGTGGTGTCGAGCGCCGTCAACACGTCCAACCCGGAAGTCGCGACCGCGCTGGAGCGCCGCATCCCGGTGGTGCCGCGTGCCGAAATGCTGGCTGAGCTGATGCGTTATCGCCACGGCATCGCCGTCGCCGGTACCCACGGCAAAACCACTACTACCAGTCTGATCGCTTCGGTGTTCGCTGCCGGTGGCCTCGATCCGACGTTCGTCATCGGTGGTCGTCTGAATGCCGCGGGCACCAATGCCCAGCTCGGCACCAGCCGTTACCTGATCGCCGAAGCCGACGAGAGCGACGCGAGCTTCCTGCATCTGCAACCGCTGGTTGCAGTAGTGACCAACATCGACGCTGACCACATGGCGACCTACGACGGTGACTTCAACAAACTGAAGAAAACCTTCGTCGAGTTCCTGCACAACCTGCCGTTCTACGGTTTGGCGGTGATGTGCCTGGACGATCTAGTGGTGCGCGAAATCCTGCCGCTGGTCAAACGTCCGACCGTGACTTACGGCTTCAGCGAAGACGCCGACGTGCGCGCAATCAATGTGCGCCAGCAAGGCATGCAGACGTTCTTCACCGTACTGCGTCCTGACCGCGAGCCGCTGGAAGTGTCGGTGAACATGCCCGGCAACCACAACGTGCTCAACTCTCTGGCGACCATCTGCATCGCCACCGACGAAGGCGTCAGTGATGAAGCCATCGTTCAGGGCCTGTCCGGGTTCCAGGGTGTCGGTCGACGCTTCCAGGTCTACGGCGAACTGCCGGTGGACGGCGGCCACGTGATGCTGGTCGACGACTACGGTCACCACCCGACCGAAGTCGCCGCCGTGATCAAAGCCGTGCGCGGTGGCTGGCCGGAGCGCCGTCTGGTGATGGTTTACCAGCCGCACCGTTACAGCCGCACCCGCGATCTGTACGACGACTTCGTCAATGTACTGGCCGACGCCAACGTGCTGCTGCTGATGGAAGTCTATCCGGCCGGCGAAGAACCGATCCCGGGCGCCGACAGCCGCAAGCTGTGCAACAGCATCCGTCAGCGCGGTCAGCTCGATCCGATCTACATCGAGCGTGGCGTCGATCTGGCGCCGCTGGTCAAGCCTCTGCTGCGTGCCGGCGACATTCTGCTGTGCCAGGGCGCCGGTGATATCGGCGGTCTCGCACCGAAACTGTTGAAAAGTGAGTTGTTCGCTGGCGCCGTGGCGGCGTCGGTCGAGGGGAAGTTGAAATGACTGCTGCCTACGCCAACCTGTTCTCCACCATCGCACCGAAAGACTTCGGTCGTGTCGCCGTGCTTTTCGGTGGCCTGAGTGCCGAGCGTGAGGTTTCGTTGAAATCCGGTAACGCCGTGCTCGAGGCGCTGCAAAGCGCTGGCGTGGACGCGTTCGGCATCGACGTCGGCGCAGACTTTCTGCAGCGTCTGCTCAGCGAAAAAATCGACCGCGCCTTCATCATTCTCCACGGTCGCGGCGGCGAAGACGGCTCCATGCAGGGCCTGCTCGAATGCGCGGGCATCCCGTACACCGGCAGCGGCATCCTCGCTTCGGCACTGGCAATGGACAAACTGCGCACCAAGCAGGTCTGGCACAGCCTCGGGATTCCGACGCCGCGTCACGCCGTGCTGTGCAGCGAAGCCGATTGTATTTCGGCAGCGACGGAACTGGGCTTCCCTTTGATCGTCAAACCGGCGCATGAAGGTTCAAGTATCGGGATGGCCAAAGTGAGTTCTGCGTCCGAGTTGATCGACGCATGGAAAGCGGCCAGTACCTACGATTCGCAAGTCTTGGTTGAGCAATGGATTCAAGGTCCGGAGTTCACCATCGCCACCCTGCGTGACCAGGTGTTGCCTCCAATCGCCCTGGGTACACCGCACACGTTCTACGACTACGACGCCAAGTACATCGCCAACGATACCCAGTACCGCATTCCGTGCGGGCTGGATGCCGCCAAGGAACAGGAACTCATGGATCTCACGGCCAAGGCCTGTGAGGCGCTGGGTATCGCCGGTTGGGGCAGGGCGGACGTGATGCAGGACGCCGACGGGCAGTTCTGGTTCCTGGAAGTGAACACCGCACCGGGCATGACCGATCACAGTCTGGTGCCGATGGCGGCCCGTGCCGCCGGTCTGGATTTCCAGCAACTGGTTCTGGCCATTCTGGCCGCCAGTGTTGAAGACGCTAGAGGTTAAGACGATGCAAGGCGCTCAGCTCAGACATCAGCCACCCGCACCCGGCCGCAAGCCGGTGCCGCGGGGTGCCAGCCGAATGGTGGCCAAAGAGCCGATGTCCGCGCGCCTGCCGAAAGCCAACTTCGGTTTTCTGAAAAGCCTGTTCTGGCCGGTGCTGCTGGTCGCGCTCGGGTTCGGTACTTACGAAGGCGCGCAGCGTTTGCTGCCTTACGCCGACCGGCCGATCACCAAGATCGCCGTGCAGGGCGACCTGAGCTACATCAGCCAGCAAGCGGTGCAGCAGCGAATCGCGCCTTTTGTGGCGGCGAGCTTCTTCACCATCGATCTGGCGAGCATGCGCAAGGAACTTGAGCAAATGCCCTGGATCGCCCACGCCGAAGTGCGTCGGGTGTGGCCGGATCAAGTGGTGATTCGCCTCGAAGAGCAACTGCCGGTGGCGCGTTGGGGTGACGAGTCTTTGCTGAACAACCAGGGCCAGGCGTTTACGCCCAGGGAACTGGCGAACTACGAACACCTGCCACAGCTGTTCGGCCCCCAACGGGCCCAGCAGCAAGTGATGCAGCAGTACCAGGTGCTGAGCCAGATGTTGCGCCCGCTGGGCTTCTCGATTGCACGCCTGGAATTGCGTGAACGCGGGAGCTGGTTCCTGACCACCGGTGCCGGCAGTTCCGGCCCCGGCATCGAGTTGCTGCTGGGACGCGGCAACCTGGTGGAAAAGATGCGCCGCTTCATCGCCATCTATGACAAGACGCTCAAAGAACAGATTACGAACATTGCGCGCATCGATCTGCGCTACGCCAACGGCCTCGCTGTTGGCTGGCGGGAACCAGTAGCGCCGACGACAGCCCAACCCGCTGTCGCAAAGAATTAAGAAGAGGCAGGACCCATGGCAAACGTGCAAAGCGGCAAAATGATCGTCGGTCTGGATATCGGCACCTCCAAGGTGGTGGCGCTGGTAGGCGAGGTCTCGGACGACGGCACGCTGGAAATCGTCGGTATCGGTACACATCCGTCCCGCGGCCTGAAAAAAGGCGTGGTGGTGAATATCGAGTCCACCGTGCAATCGATCCAGCGCGCGATCGAAGAAGCCCAACTGATGGCGGGCTGCCGCATTCACTCGGCGTTCGTCGGCGTGGCGGGTAATCACATCCGCAGCCTGAACTCCCACGGCATCGTCGCGATTCGTGATCGCGAAGTCAGCTCGGCTGACCTTGAGCGTGTTCTCGACGCTGCCCAGGCAGTGGCGATCCCGGCTGACCAGCGCGTGCTGCACACCCTGCCGCAGGATTACGTGATCGATAACCAGGAAGGCGTTCGCGAACCTCTGGGCATGTCCGGCGTACGTCTGGAAGCCAAGGTTCACGTGGTCACCTGCGCCGTCAACGCCGCACAGAACATTGAAAAATGCGTGCGTCGCTGTGGCCTGGAAATCGACGACATCATTCTTGAGCAACTGGCTTCGGCCTACTCGGTCCTGACCGACGACGAGAAAGAACTGGGCGTGTGCCTGGTCGACATCGGCGGCGGCACCACCGACATCGCGATCTTCACCGAAGGCGCGATCCGCCACACCGCGGTGATCCCGATTGCCGGTGACCAAGTGACCAACGACATCGCCATGGCGTTGCGCACTCCGACCCAGTACGCCGAAGAGATCAAAATCCGTTACGCCTGCGCCCTGGCCAAACTGGCCGGTGCCGGCGAAACCATCAAGGTGCCGAGCGTTGGCGATCGTCCACCGCGCGAACTGTCGCGTCAGGCCCTGGCCGAAGTGGTCGAGCCGCGTTATGACGAACTGTTCACCCTGATCCAGGCCGAACTGCGTCGCAGCGGTTACGAAGACCTGATCCCGGCCGGCATCGTCCTGACCGGCGGTACGTCGAAGATGGAAGGCGCCACTGAGCTGGCCGAAGAAATCTTCCACATGCCGGTACGCCTCGGTGTTCCGCACGGCGTGAAAGGCCTGGATGACGTGGTGCGCAACCCGATTTATTCCACTGGCGTTGGCTTGTTGATGTACGGCCTGCAAAAGCAGTCCGACGGAGTTTCGTTCTCCGGCATCGGCAGCCGCGACAGCTACAGCAGCGACGAGCCACAGGCCCCGCTGCTGGACCGATTGAAGAAGTGGGTTCAAGGCAACTTCTAAAGCTTTACCGCAACACCGCAACAAAACGCAGTAGGCGAAAAAACTAGAGAATGTAAGGAGAGGGAAAATGTTCGAACTCGTAGACAACATCCCCGCAAGCCCGGTAATCAAAGTTATCGGTGTTGGCGGTGGCGGCGGCAACGCTGTCAATCACATGGTCAAGAGCAAC
This sequence comes from Pseudomonas sp. N40(2020), assembly GCF_014472415.1. Lineage (GTDB taxonomy): Bacteria > Pseudomonadota > Gammaproteobacteria > Pseudomonadales > Pseudomonadaceae > Aquipseudomonas. The sequence continues at coordinate 45,793 of NZ_JACSZV010000008.1, read as the reverse complement.
ATCGAAGGCGTCGAATTCATCTGCGCCAACACTGATGCTCAAGCGCTGAAAAACATCGGCGCGCGTACCATCCTGCAACTGGGCACCGGCGTGACCAAAGGTCTCGGCGCTGGCGCCAACCCTGAAGTAGGTCGTCAGGCCGCTCTCGAAGACCGTGAGCGCATTGCCGAAGTCCTGCAGGGCACCAACATGGTGTTCATCACCACTGGCATGGGCGGCGGTACCGGTACCGGTGCTGCACCGATCATCGCCGAAGTGGCCAAGGAAATGGGCATCCTGACCGTTGCGGTCGTGACCCGTCCGTTCCCGTTCGAAGGCCGCAAGCGTATGCAGATCGCCGACGAAGGCATCCGCATGCTGTCCGAAAGCGTCGACTCGTTGATCACCATTCCTAACGAGAAGCTGCTGACCATCCTCGGCAAAGACGCCAGCCTCTTGTCGGCTTTCGCCAAGGCTGACGATGTACTGGCCGGTGCCGTTCGCGGTATCTCCGACATCATCAAGCGTCCGGGCATGATCAACGTCGACTTCGCCGACGTACGTACCGTGATGAGCGAAATGGGCATGGCGATGATGGGCACTGGCTGCGCCAGCGGTCCGAACCGTGCACGTGAAGCCACCGAAGCGGCCATTCGTAACCCGCTGCTGGAAGACGTGAACCTGCAAGGCGCACGCGGCATCCTGGTGAACATCACCGCCGGTCCTGACCTGTCCCTGGGTGAGTACTCCGACGTGGGTAGCATCATCGAAGCCTTCGCTTCCGAGCACGCCATGGTCAAGGTCGGTACCGTTATCGATCCGGACATGCGCGACGAACTGCACGTGACTGTGGTTGCCACCGGTCTGGGCGCGAAAATCGAGAAGCCTGTGAAGGTTATCGACAACACCGTTCACACTTCGATGGCTGCCTCTCAGGTGCAACAACCGGCTCCGTCCCGTCAGGAAGCGCCGGCGGTGAACTACCGTGATCTGGACCGTCCTACCGTCATGCGCAACCAGGCTCAGGCCGGTGCTGCGGCTGCCGCGAAGATGAATCCGCAAGATGATCTGGACTACCTGGACATCCCGGCATTCCTGCGTCGTCAGGCCGATTGATGGAATGTATCAGGGCTATGAAGGTGATTGGTGTTCAGCAAAGGCTCGGTCTGCTATTATCGCCAGCCTTTGTTGATACCAGTTCGCAATTTGCGCTGAAGCGGCCCAAGCCATGATTAAACAACGCACACTGAAAAATATTATCCGTGCCACAGGTGTAGGCCTGCACTCCGGTGAGAAGGTCTATCTGACCCTCAAGCCTGCGCCTGTCGACACTGGCATTGTGTTTTGTCGCGCTGACCTCGACCCTGTGGTGCAGATTCCTGCCCGCGCGGAAAACGTCGGTGAAACCACTATGTCGACGACGCTGATCAACGGCGACGTCAAAGTGGACACGGTAGAGCACTTGCTCTCGGCCATGGCTGGCCTGGGCATCGATAACGCCTACGTCGAGCTCTCCGCGTCCGAAGTCCCGATCATGGATGGCAGCGCTGGACCCTTCGTATTCCTGATTCAATCGGCTGGCCTGGAAGAACAGGACGCCGCCAAGAAATTCATCCGCATCCTGCGTGAAGTGACAGTGGAAGACGGCGACAAGCGCGCCACTTTCGTCCCTTTCGAAGGGTTCAAGGTGAGCTTCGAGATCGATTTCGATCACCCGGTATTCCGGGACCGCACCCAAAGTGCAAGCGTGGATTTTTCCAGCACTTCGTTCGTAAAAGAAGTCAGCCGCGCCCGTACTTTCGGTTTCATGAGTGACATCGAGTACCTGCGCAAGCACAACCTCGCACTCGGCGGCAGCGTTGAAAACGCAATCGTGGTCGATGCCGATGGCGTACTGAACGAAGACGGCCTTCGCTATGAAGACGAATTCGTGAAGCACAAGATCCTCGATGCCATTGGCGATCTGTACCTGCTGGGCAATAGCCTGATTGGTGAGTTCAAAGGCTTCAAGTCCGGTCATGCACTGAACAACCAGCTGCTGCGCAAGTTGATTGAGCAGACAGACGCTTGGGAAGTGGTGACGTTCGAAGACGCCAGCACCGCACCAATCTCTTACATGCGCCCTGTTGCGGCCGTGTAAGTAAAAAACCTCTCTAGTTTTTTGAAGGCCGTCCTCGGATGGCCTTTTTTTATGCCTGTTGTTTTTGTATTGCTGACTTGGCGCCTTCGCCGCAGAACTTTCAGGAAGCAACCACCACCCGATTGCGGCCACTCTCCTTGGCCTGATACAACGCCTTGTCCGCCGCAAACAACAACTGCTCCAGCGTCATCTCACTGGCCGCTGTCCAGACACAAATACCGATACTCACCGTCATCGGCACCTGCGCTCCGTTGCGCCACGGCAATTGCTCCACCGCCTGACGAATATGCTCGGCAATCTGCTGCGCGCCCGCGCTGTCGGTCTCGGCCAGAATCACCGAAAACTCTTCGCCGCCATAGCGCGCCACCAGATCCGCCGGTCGTCGCACACTCGCCGTGATCACCTTGGCCAACTCGCGCAACGCCTGATCGCCAGCCTGATGCCCATGGAGGTCATTGAAAGCCTTGAAGTGGTCGGCATCGATCATCATCACCGACAGCGGCTTGCCCGAACGTTGGGCGCGGAACCACTCGTGGCGCAGCGCCTGATCGAGCATCCGCCGGTTGGCTACCCCGGTCAGCGCGTCGGTGGCCGCCAGTTGCGCCAGCTCGCGCTCGGCCCTGTGGCGCAAGCGCAGTTCCCGGGCCAGCAGCCACGTCAGCCATAGCAGACCGAGGCACAGTATGCCGGTGGCACCGCTGATCAGTAACGCCGTGCGCCGCCAAGTGCCGAAGACTTCATCGCCGGACAGTGCGACGATCACCGTCAACGGCAAATTGCCGACTCGCGAATAGGTATAGAGCCGCTGTTGGAAATCGATGCTCGAAACGCTGTTGAAACTGCCATTGCCGGTTGGGTCGCGCAGGATCCGCACCACATTGGGCCGATTGCCGAAGCTTTTGCCGATGGAGTCGCTTTGCAGGTGCGGCTTCTGCGCCAGCAATACACCGTCGTTGTCGATGATGTTCAGCGTGCTGTTGTGGCCAATGTCGAGGCTGTTGAACAACTGGTCGAAGTAATCGAGCTTCAACGAAGCCACGGCCACGCCGACGAATTCCCCGGTTTCAGAGGAAATGCGTCGGCTGAAGCTGATGCGCCATTGATTGGCTTCATCGCAGTCGCAACGGGTCTTGAACGGGCGGCTGATAAACATGCCAGTGTCGCGGTTGAACGCATGGGCAAGGAAGTAATCGCGGTCGGCGAAGTTGCCGGGTTTGGGTTCGACGCGCGAAGAATCGGCAACCACATCGCCATGCTTGTCGAGCAACAGAATGTCGCCCTTGTAGCGGGCGGTGGTCGAACGGTCGAACAACGCCAGATGGCGGATCTGCGGCGTGACGTCGCGCAAGTCATCACGTTGCGAGGCGGCGATCAGGCCTTGCAGCGTCAGGTCGTACAACTCGACGGTGCGCAGCACGTCGGCATCGATCAACTGAGCGATGGTCTTGGCACTGCGGGTGGCCGACTCCTGAGCGTTGGCGTGCTCACGAATCAATAGAAAAGTGACGATGCAGATAATCGCGATCACGGTCAGCGAGCTGCCACAAATCAGCAGCAGTTCGGAGCGTCCGGTTTTGCCCGAAGCGTGTGGGGTGCGGCTCGCGATCATGATGGGGTTGTCGGTTGGGAAGTTATATAAGCGTAGTTGCAGACACAAAAAGGCCAGCCTTCAGGCTGGCCTTTTTACTGTAGCGCCGATCTTAGAAGACGTTGATCGGGTAGTCGATGATTACGCGGTATTCATCTGTGTCTGAATCAATCGCGCCGTACCCGTTACCTCCACGGTTAGTGGCCCATTGCAGGCGCACTGCCAGATCTTTGGCCTCGCCACTTTGCACCACGTACTTGAGGTCGATGTCGCGTTCCCAGTGCTTGGCGTTGCGTCCATCGGCGCTGTACCAGTTTGAGTAGCCCTCGCTGTCCGGGTCCACTTTGGTCAGGTCAACCGTACCGCGCGAGTAGGACACCGCCGACGTCAGCCCCGGCACGCCGACACCGGCAAAGTCGTAGGCGTACTTGAGCTTCCACGAACGCTCGTTGGGGCCGTTGAAATCCGAGTACTGCTGGGAGTTGTCGAGGTAAACGCTGTCGCCCTGGCTGATGTAGTCGAACGGCGTATTGCCGTTGACCCGCTGATACGCGGCAGTGACGCTGTGGCTGCCGATGCCGACGGTGAAATGCAGGCTGTAGGTGTTGTTGTCGATGTCGCCGAGCAGCGCATCGCCGGTGTCTTGGGTGTGATAGAAGTGCAGGCCCGGGTTGAGGCTGACCAGATCGTTCACTTGCCAGGTGTAATCCAGATCGTAGTAGTACTGGTTCCAGATGTCCTTCAGTTCCGAGGCGTAGAGGCTGCTGGTCAGGCCTTCGACGCCGCTCCAGGCCACACCGGCCCAGTTCAGGTGCCGGCTGTCATCGCCATCGGCCAATGTCCCGTACGAGGTGCCGATTCGTGTGTGACCGCTCTGGTTGTAAGGCTTGGTGAAACTGGCCTGGCCGCCTTCAATCAACCAGCCATCGAAGCTGTGGTTGGTCAGGCTGACGCCACGAAACGTCTGCGGCAGCATGCGGCTGTCACCGCCGGCAATCACCGGGTTGGTAAGGAATAGATCTCCGGCCTTCAGTTCAGTGTCGAACGCACGCATTTTCAAGGTGCCGCCCGCTGTCGAGAACGACCCCGGCGCTTTACCGTTGCCATCGCTGATCGGCAGGATGCTGGAGCCGTCCGTGCCGCCACCGCCATCCAGTTTCAGCCCGAGCATGGCGTGGGCATCCATGCCGAAACCGACCGTGCCTTCGGTGTAACCCGACTGGAAGATGCCGAGAAAGCCCTGGCCCCACTCGATGTTGTCGTCCGCCTTCTGCAGGCGGTTGCGATTCATGTAGTAGTTGCGGGCGTTGAGGTTGAGGCTCGAGCCTTCGACGAAACCTTCTGGCGCGGGTTCGTCGGCGTGAACGGCGGGGGCAATCGTTGCGGCAATTGCAATGAACAGCGGCGTGTAACGGACTGGGTAACGCACGTGCGGTAAAGCTCCTTGGGTCAACGGCACCTCAATGTCTTGAGGCGCTAGATGTTTCTTGTTGTAAAAGACGCACCAAACAGCTTTCAGACCACAACGAAAAAAGGCCGCTGAAAGGCAGCGGCCTGGAATGACGACGGTTGAACGGGAAGAGCCAAACAACCGCGTCGAGGGAAACGGTGCGGTGCGCGACTCAGCTGTCTTTCTCGGACGCTTGAGCCTGGGCGGCAGCAGCTTGAGGCGCCTGCGTCGCGTCTTTGGCCTTGGCCATCATTTCTGCCTGATGCTGATCGTACGCCTGGGCACGTGCGCTGTTTTGCGCGACGAACGCTTGGGATTCTTCAGCCATCGCCATGGGCGACAGGATCAATGAGGACAAAACGAAAGCGCTGGCAATACCCATACTGTTGGACATCTTGAAAACCTTCTTGCTTGGCAAGTGCTGTTTGGTGCGGGCAAAGATAAGGTTGCCGGGCGGTGGGAAACAGCGTGATTTTCATAAATGACTGTTGCGCAGGAGGTAAAAGTCGAGCCTTGCGTTGGTGCCAAGAGCTTACCCCCTCACCCCAACCCTCCCGAAACGTCGGACCGCCCCCAAGGGGGCGAGGGGGAAAGGGAGCCGATCGGGGGCTTTTCAGAAACTGAGTTCGACTGGATATTTCAGGTCGGCGTACTTCGAAAGAGCACCACGGTCAGTCCCCTCTACCTCTGGGAGAGGGTTAGGGTGAGGGGCTTTTCAGACCGGCAAATAAATCCCGAAGGTATTCATCCCCCGATCACTCCTCACAAACACATCCCCGCCATGCATCAGCGCAATCGCTTTCACGATCGCCAGCCCCAGCCCATGGTTGTTCCCACTGTTGCTGCGCGAAGCATCGACCCGATAAAAGCGCTCGAACAACCGTGGCAAATGCTCGCTGGCAATCGGCGAACCGGGGTTGGCTACACCAATGCTGACCTGATGCGCTTCCACCTCGATCCGCACCTCGATCACCTGACCCGCTTCAGTGTGCTGCACTGCGTTACTCAGCAGATTGATCAACGCCCGTCGCAAATGCGCGACCTCGATCTGCACCTGTGCATCGCCGCTGACCTGCACCTGAACCTGCGCGTCTTCGAGGATGAAATCCAGGTATTCAAGAGTCGTTGCCACCTCATCGGCCAACGACGTCGAAGTCAGTTTGGTGGCCTTGTTGCCCTGATCGGCACTGGCCAGAAACAGCATATCGTTGATGATCGAACGCAGCCGCTCCAACTCTTCGAGATTGGATTGCAGCACTTCGAAGTAGTGCTCGGCCGAACGTCCGCGCGTCAGTGCTACCTGCGTCTGGCCAATCAGATTGGTTAGCGGCGAGCGCAGCTCATGGGCCACATCGGCGTTGAACGATTCCAGCCGCGAGTAAGCCTGTTCAACCCGTTCCAGCGTCGAGTTGAACGAGTCGACAAACTGCTCAAGTTCCGGTGGCAATGGCGAAAGACGCAAGCGCCCGGCCCGCAGCGGCGGTGCCAGGCGTTGCGCCTCATGGGACAGTTTGATCAGCGGTTTGAGGCCGATCCGCGCCACCCAATAGCCCAGTGCCGAGGCCATCAGCACACCGGCAATGGCCAGGCCGATCAAGGCGATCAGCAGGTTGTGCTGGGTCTCATGAAAGGTCTCGGTATTGATGCCGATCATAAAGCGCAGGGGCGGGCGCTGATCCTTGGCCGGCAACTCGGTCAGCAGCACCTTCAACGGGTAAGGCTGGCCGGGTAACTTCAAGTCATGCATGCCCGTCGGGCCTTTGGCGAAGGCGCGGATCTCGGCATTCGGCTCGCCGAACTCATAACCCGGATTGCCGCTCACCACCCAGAAACGAATGCGTTTGTCTTCTTCGCTCAGCAGCTTGAGCTTGGCGTTGATCTTCACCCAATGCTCGGGCGTACCAAAACGGTTGAGGGCCGACTCGAGCACGCTGTAACGCGCGTCCAGTTCGGCTTCCGGCAACAGGCCCAAACCCTTGTCGACCTGCTGATACAGCGCGCCGCCGATCAACAGAAACACCACCAACGCCACCAGCGTGAACATCCCGCTCAGGCGCAGGGCAATAGAATTACTGGACACCGCGGCTCTCCAGCACATAACCCATGCCACGGATGGTGTGCAGCAGTTTCTCGTCGAACGGCCCGTCGAGCTTGGCCCGCAGGCGTTTGATCGCGACTTCGACGACATTGGCGTCGCTGTCGAAATTGATGTCCCAGACCATCTCGGCAATCGCGGTTTTCGACAGGATCTCGCCCTGACGGCGGGCCAGAACACTAAGCAAGGAAAACTCTTTGGCCGTCAAATCCAGCCGCGTGCCGGCACGGGTAGCCTTGCGGCTGATCAAATCTATCCACAGGTCGGCGATGCTCACTTGCACCGGTTCATGGCCACCGCTGCGTCGTGTCAGCGCTTGCAGGCGCGCGACCAGTTCAAGGAAGGAAAACGGTTTGCCGAGGTAATCGTCGGCGCCATCGCGCAGGCCCTTGATGCGGTCTTCAACGCGTTCGCGGGCGGTGAGCATGATCACCGGGGTTTGCTTGCGCGCACGCAATGCGCGCAACACGCCAAAGCCGTCGAGGCCCGGCAGCATGACGTCGAGGACGATCACCGCATAGTCGCTTTCCAGCGCCAGGTGCAGGCCCTCGACGCCGTCGCGGGCCAGATCCACGGTGTAACCCTGTTCCGTCAGACCGCGGTGCAGATAATCCGCGGTTTTTTCCTCGTCTTCGATAATCAGAACGCGCATGACCCGCCTCAGTCTGTGGTCGCCAGTGCCGGTAAAGGCATGGGTTTGGGCCGATGAAATAGCCGCTCAAGCCACAAGTATATGACCGGCGTGGTAAACAGCGTCAGCATCTGGCTCACCAACAAACCGCCCACCACGGCGATCCCCAGCGGCTGGCGCAGTTCGGCGCCGGTGCCGTAGCCGAGCATCAGCGGCAGCGCGCCGAGCAGGGCGGCGAGGGTGGTCATGATGATCGGCCGGAACCGCGTGATGCACGCCTCGAAAATCGCTTCCTGCGGCGTCAGCCCACGGTTGCGTTGGGCTTCGAGGGCGAAGTCGATCATCAGGATGCCGTTCTTCTTGACGATGCCGATCAGCAACACCAGGCCGATCAGCGCCATGATCGAAAAGTCCTGGCCGCAGATCCACAACATGATCACCGCTCCCAGGCCCGCCGCCGGCAGCGTCGAAATGATCGTCAGCGGATGCACGAAGCTCTCGTAGAGCACACCGAGAATGATGTACACCGCCACCAACGCCGCGAGAATCAGCCAAGGCTGACTGGCCAGCGAACTCTGGAACGCCTGCGCTGCACCCTGGAAATTTCCGCTGATCGCGGTCGGCATTCCGATCTCGGCCTTGGCCTGGTTGAGCAGAATCACCGCATCGCCCAACGCTACGCCGGGGGCGAGGTTGAACGACAGGTTGGCGGCCGGGAACATGCCGTCATGGGCAATCGACAACGGGCCGATGGTCGGCGCGTCGAACCTGGCCAGCGCTGACAGCGGCACCATCTCGCCACTCAGCGGCGAGCGCAGGTAGAAATAGTTGAGGCTTTCGGCCTTGCCGCGCTGCTTGGTATCCAGTTCCAGGATCACGTTGTACTGGTTGACCTGAGTCTGGAATTCATTGACTTGCCGTTGGCCGAAGGCGTCGTACAGCGCTTCATCGACGTCACTCGCAGTCAGGCCGAAACGCGCAGCGGCGCTGCGGTCGATGCTGATGTGAGTGATGCTGCCGCCCAGTTGCAGATCGTTGGAAATATCGCGAAACGCCGGGATGCTGCGCAGTTTTTCCGTCAGGCGCTGGGTCCAGGTGGCGAGGGTCGCGCCGTCGTTGCTCTTGAGTACGTATTGATACTGCGCACGACTCGGGCCGGAGCTGAGGTTGATGTCCTGGCCGGCGCGCAGATAAAGCACGATGCCAGGGACTTTCATCAGTTGTGGGCGAATTCGGTCGATGAACTGGCTGGCCGACACATCACGGTCACCACGTTTTTTCAGGGCGATCCAGAAGCGACCGTTGGCAATGGTCTGGTTACTCCCGGACACACCCACCGAGTGGGAAAACGCCTGCACGGCCGGATCGGCGGCGACGATTTCGGCCATGGCCAGGTGTTTTTTCACCATGTCGCCGTAGGAAATATCTGCAGCGGCTTCGGTGGTGCCGAGGACAAAACCGGTGTCCTGTATCGGGAAGAACCCCTTGGGGATAAAGATGTAACCGGCGACGGCCAAAGCGAGGGACAAGCCAAACACGCCGATCATCAATTTCTGATGGGCGAGGGCGCGGCGCAGGCCTTTTTCGTACCAGCCGAGCAAGCGTTCGCTGAACCCCGGTTTATCGCTGGCGTGGTGCACCGGTTTGCGCATGAACAACGCTGCCAGCGTGGGTGCCAGCGTCAGCGAAACCACCACGGAAATCATGATGGTCGAGGTTGCCGTCAGGGCGAATTCCTTGAACAACCGCCCGACCACGCCGCCCATAAACAGCAACGGAATAAACGCCGCCACCAGCGAGAAACTGATCGAGACCACAGTGAAGCCGATCTCGCCGGCGCCTTTTATCGCGGCCTCGCGCATGTCGTCGCCGGCCTCCAGATGCCGGTGGATGTTCTCCACCACCACAATCGCATCGTCGACCACAAACCCCACGGCCACCACGATCGCCACCAGCGTCAGGTTGTTGAGGCTGAAGCCGAGGATGTACATCAACGCGAAACTGGCGACCAGCGACACACCGAGCACTGCGGAGACAATCAACGTCGCCGATAGCTGACGCAGAAACAGCGCCATCACCGCTACCACCAGCAGGATCGCGATCAGCAGCGTGATCTCGACCTCATGCAGCGAGGCGCGGATGGTCTGCGTGCGGTCGATCAGGGTTTTCACCTGCACCGACGCTGGCAGCATGGCTTCCAGGCCGGGCAGGGCGGCTTGAATGCGGTCGACGGTTTCGACGATGTTGGCGCCCGGTTGGCGCGAGATCACTAGGTTCACCCCCGGTCGATCACCGGCCCAGGCTTGCACGTAGGCATCTTCCGAACCGTTGACGACTTTGGCGACATCACGCAGGTGAACCGGGGCACCATACTTGTAGGAAACGATGAGCTGGCTGTAATCCTCGGGGTGAAACAACTGATCGTTGGTCGACAGCGTGGAAATACTGGATTCGCCGTATAGCGCACCCTTGGCCAGATTGAGGCTGGTTTGTTGGATCGCCAGGCGAATGTCGGCGAGGGTCAGGCCAATGGCCGCGAGTTTGTCCGCCGAGGCCTGCACCCGGATCGCCGGACGTTGCTGACCGGTGATGTTGATTTGGCCTACACCGTCGATCTGACTGATCTGACGGGCCAGCAGGGTTTCCACCAGGTCACTGAGTTCGGTGCCGGGCATTTGCGTCGAGCTGATACTGAGGATCAGCACCGGGCTGTCAGCCGGGTTGACCTTCTTCCAGGTCGGCAGCGTCGGCATGTCCTTGGGCAATTTGCCGGCGGCGGTGTTGATCGCCGCTTGTACTTCCTGGGCGGCGGTGTCGATGCTCTTGTCGAGGCTGAATTGCAGGGTCAGCAGGGTTGAGCCCAAGGCACTGCTGGAGGTCATCTGGGTCATGCCGGGGATGGCGCTGAATTGCACCTCCAACGGCGTGGCCACGGACGAGGCCATGGTGTCGGGGCTGGCGCCGGGTAACTGCGCGGAGACCTGAATCGTAGGAAATTCCGCTTCCGGCAGTGGGGCAATTGGTAAACGCGGGAAGGCAATGATGCCGACCAGCACCAAGGCGATGGTCAGCAGAATTGTCGCTACCGGGTGATCAATGCACCACGTCGAAACCCCTGTGTGTTCCTTCATGGTTTCGGCTCCGCTTGCACCACCTGCGGCGGCTCGGTCATGACCTGCACAGTTGAACCGGGTTTGAGCCGCGACTGGCCGTCGGTGACCAGCACGTCACCGGCCTTCACGCCTTTGATGATGTCCTGGCCGCTGCCCTGATAAACCATCTGCACTTGCACGGCTTCGACCTTGTCGCCGTTCACGCGATAGACGAAGTGTTGATCGAGGCCCCGTTGTACGACGGTGGGCGGGACGACCAGCGCATCTTTCTCCAGAGCCGTCTGAATTTTTACCGTCACCAGCAGGCCTGGCCAGAGTTTCTGGCTGGCGTTGTCGAATTCGGCCTTGGCGCGGATGGTGCCGGTGTTGGCGTTGATCTGGTTGTCGATCAGGGTCAGATGACCTTCGCCGAGCAGGTTGCCGGTTTCGCCGTCGGTGTCGGCACCTATGTAAGCTTTGACCTGCGCGTGTTGCGGGTCGTTGATCAGGCCTTGCAGGGTCGGCAGCATTTGCTGGGGCAGGGAGAATTCCACGGCGATCGGGTCGATCTGGGTCACGGTGAACAGGCCCTGGGTGTCGGTCATGCGCAGGAAGTTGCCTTCGTCGACTGTACGAATCCCGACGCGGCCGGTGACCGGGGAGCGAATCTGCGTGTAGGAAAGTTGTACCTGCGCGGCGTCGATCGAGGCCTGGTTGCCCTGGGCGGTGGCTTTGAGCTGGTTGACCAACGCTTGTTGCTGGTCGTAGGTCTGTTTGGAGACGCCGTCGTCGACGCTGAGCAGTTTGTAGCGTTTGAGGTTGACCAGGGCGACTTGCAGTTGGGCCTGGCTTTCGCCCAGTTGCGCGCGGGTCTGGTCGAGGCTGGCGCGGATTGAGCGGTCGTCGATGGTGGCGAGCAGGTCGCCGGTTTTGACCAGTTGGCCTTCTTTGACGAGGATTTTGGTGAGGGTGCCGTCGATCTGCGGGCGTACGACCACGCTGTGTAATGAAAGGACCGAGCCGATGCCGCTGGTGTAGCGGGGGACGTCTTTTTCGCTGACGGTTATGACTCGTACCGGGATGGCGGTTGGGGTGGCGAGTTTGGTCGGGGCCGGTTTGATTGCAAACCATAGGCCCATGGCTGCCAGGGCGATGAGCAGGGTGGCTAGCAGGGCTTTGTGTTTTTGGATTCGCATGCTTTGGGGCGCCAAGGGTATGGAGTTTGGGCAGGTTGGGTATTTATAAACTTGTTTGGGGGTCAGGAGGGTGACGGCTAGCTGTCAGCGCTGTCAGTTTTCTGGGTGTATATCCGTTGCTGCGGGTGTTGCTGATTAGGGTTCCGCCCTTACGGCGGGTCACTTTGGCAAACGCCCCAAAGTAACCAAAGGGCTTTACCCTGACGTTCGGCCCTCGCTGTGGCTCGGGTTCCTTCGCTGCGGGATTGATCCGGGCGCATCGCCTCCGGTTTGCTGCGCTGCACCTCCTCTCGATGTGTTCGACTTCGTCGAACGGTCGCTGCGCTCCCACCCCCGGATCAATCCCTCCGCTCAGCCTTCCGACGGGCGCTTTAAGATCAAAAGCGGTACTCGAGCTAACGCTCATTGTGTTGAGTGGGGCGGCATGCGCCGCGTGAGGGTTGTACCTTTCTCATCTGTAGGAGCTGCCGCAGGCTGCGATCTTTTGATCTGGCTTTTGCTTTCTGTGGGAGCTGGCTTGCCAGCGATGAGGCCCACACAGTCACCCGATTACTTTGCTGTGTTTAGAGGTGTATGAAATCACCAGAACCTTCCCACAAGGTTTTCAGGTTGTCCGTCGGACGTGCGCTCTCTAGTCTTTGGCTGTCGCTGACAACTCAGCGATCGGGAGGTGAGATCCCCGATTTGGCACCCAAGACAACTGCCCCCATAATCGCGGCCAGCTAGTGCTGTCAGCATTTTTTATGGCGGCTATGTGCGGGCAGACTTCGGTCTGGCCGGGTTTGGGTGGTTCTCCGGTGATCTCACTCCGTACATAGCTGCCACCTCTTCTTCGAGTGAGATCGGGATTAAGTGGCTCCAACGCTTAAGGAATCATTCGATGGATAAATTAATTCCGGATCCACCAGAAACATCCACCCCCCTCGCCGACGCCATCCGCGCCGAAGACCGCATCAAAAACCACGACGCCATAAAACGCGCCCTCGATTTCTACCTTTGTCCCGAACCCTCGAAACCACGAAGACCCAGCACCATGTTCATGGTCTGTCCCAACATCGACACCGAAAGTCTGCTCGCCCACGCCTGTGAGTCGTTGGCGTCCGCCAGTGCGGCGACCAGTAATTTCGCCAATGAGTTAATCGGTTTACAGCGCAACACGGCGCTCGGCATCCAGCAAATCATCATGCTCGCCGAGCTTGCAGTTAACCGGGCGCTGGATAGGGTTGATCCGCAGACCTGAGTCCGCGTTATCGTTCTTCGCGAGCAGGCTGGCTTCCACGGGAGTACGCATTCCAATTGTGGGAGTGAGCCTGCTCGCGAAGACGGCTGAAATGACACAACATCACTAACCTGTGAACCAACATGCAAACTCACCACTGAACAGTCCCAAAAAAGGACTGATCATTCCCAAATCAGGACTCTTCTGCGCTGCCCCTACTAAGCTCCTCAAGATCCGCCCCCAGCAGCGGATACAAGTGTATAGCCCAGTCGTTTCACCGCGTGGGTCTCTACGGGAGTGTCCTGCCATGAAGCTAATAACCGTCATTTTCAGTGTGTTTGTTCTGTCTCCGCTCACTGTCTCGGCCGCCCCTCAAACCACCTCCGGTGAAATCCGCTTTATCGGGCAGATCGTCGATTCCGCCTGTGAAGTAGGGCGAGCCGGCACGTTGAGCTCCAGCGAGTCTCGCCAGATCGAACTCAAGCCCGGTCTGAAGCTCGACGTCGACACTTACCGCAACGCGTGCAGCCATGACGCGCTGCCAATGACCATGACCTTTGAGCCGTTGAAGACCTCGACCGATAAAGGCATCGTCACCATCACGTACCTGTAAACCGTTCGGCGTACGCTGCAAATCTTCAGGTGCTCACCTGTGGCGCGCAGGTATACTGCGCGCCTTCGCGGCTCACTTACCGGGCGCGACCTTTTGTTTTGCGGAGCTTTCATGACTTCCCCGATCCAACCGCCGGTTGACGACGCCGTGAGCGATGTCCCGGCTGAACTGGCCGACGCCAGCGAATCCAAAGCCGAGATCCCGGCGTTCAAGTTCCCGTTCAAACCGGGCGAACTGGCCGCTGCCAAAGACTCGAACCAGCCGTGGTACAAGAACGGCGCTAAGAACGGTCACACCAAGACCCCGGGCATGGCCCCGCCGGGTACCCGTCGTTCGATGGGCAAGCGCTGAGTTTCTCTCTCAGAAAGAGACTATTCCCACACGGATAAGCGATCCGTCTTCTGGGAATTCCGATGACCTCTCGTCGAAGATTCATGCCCTCGTGAATGCTTTGATGAAGGTCATCTCAATGTCTCTGGCAAAAATCATATCCATCTTGTCGGTGTTAGCCCTGACCAGCGGCTGCGTGTCCTCAGCGGTTGAACCGACGATTCGTTTCGGCGTTGAGCCCCTTGTTCCTCCATTTGAAAGCCGAAACGATAAAGGTGAGCTGGTCGGGCTGAACATCGAACTGGGCAATGCGTTGTGCGCGGAGTTGCAAAAGCGCTGCGTCTGGGTCGATCAGGATTACGCGACCAACATCGCGGCACTTGAGGACAATCGCTTTGATGTGATCATGCCGATGACCGCCACGGCGGCGCGTCGTGAGCGAATTGACTTCACTGACAATCTCTACCCGCTGAGCAGCCAATTGGTCGCGCGCAAGGGTTCCAACCTGCAACCGGATGTCCGGTCCCTCGAAGGTAAACGTATCGGCGTGCTGGCCGGCACCAGCCGTGAAGCGTTCGCCAAGGAACGATGGGCGCCGTCTGGCGTGACGGTGCGCAGTTTTCAGTTCAACGACCAGTTGATCGCCAGCCTGCTGACCGGCGAGATAGATGCCACTCTACAAGACTCCATCGAAATCACTGAGGCCCTGCTGCGGCATTCCCGAGGTGCGGCATTTGAATTCGCTGGTCCACCGCTGAAAGATCCGATGCTGGGCACCGGCGTGGCCATGGCTGTGCGCAAAACCGACAGTAAACTGCGCGATGACCTGAACGCCGCCCTTGAACGTCTGAAGTTCAATGGTGTGTACCAAGTGATTACCGAAGGATACCTTCCGCCCGTCGTTGAAGAGTCACTTCGTTATCAGCCCAATGCCGAAGGGTTTCCGTTCTCTGATTCGGTCAGGATTGGAGACACGATCTACTTATCCGGCGTGCTGGGGCTCAATGACAAAGGCGAGCTGACTAAAGGGAGCATTCGCCCGCAGATGACTCAAGTGATGGAGAACCTGCGTAGCGCTTTGCACAGCAGCGGTTCATCGCTGTATCACGTCGCCAAATGCACGGTGATTCTGACTGACGTCAAGGATTTTGCCGGCATGAACGAGGTGTATCGCGGTTATTTCCCGGCTGACCGCTTACCGGCGCGCACTACATTCGCCGGCAAACAACTGGTGGTGCCGGGCGCAAAAGTGGAGCTTGAGTGCCTGGCGGTGGCTCGACGCTGAGTCATCGAAGCTTCATCCATCGACCGTCTCGTCTCTGGGCACTGGCGGTTGATGGCTAAATGCCGGTGATTCGCAGCTTCTGGATCAAGCCACCCGCAGAGAAATAAACGCATACGTCTGCGCCGGCTCCGTCACCACTTGCGCCCCGGCCGCAAGTACCTGCCCGGCGACATCATCGCCAGACAAATGAAACAGCCATTCACTCGATGCTTCGCTCAGTGGCTGCGCACTCACCTGATCAATCACCGCTGCAAAAGCGTCCATATTCGGCAGATACGCCGTGAACCCGTCGCCCTTGAGCGCGGTGGTACGAATCCCCAATGCGGCACAAATCGCATCCTTTAGCCGAATGTCATCGCGATCCGCCTGCCTTGAGCGCTGAATCAGTTTGATCAGTTCCTGATCAACCAATTCGCCACCGACGATCAGCGCCGGCCCCTGTTCCCATGACTCTGGCGGGCAATCCTTGGCTGCAGGGTTGAGCGGGATATGCGGATTGATTTCCGCCGGATAAATTCGACACACCAGAGGCCGACGCTCGTAGATGCGACATAGCTTGTCTTCGTCAAGATTCCGACAAGGGCCGACGTTGTACGCGGCAAAGGTGATCGCCACGTGCACGTCCGATGCGCCGCTGCGTACCAGCGCCGAACGCCGCTCGGCGTGTTCACGTTGCTGCGCCGGCAAGCCCAGACCGTTGCCGAGAAAAGCCTCTGCCAGCACGATGACCTGGCCGCCGTCCGCCGCCCACATGCGGGCTTCGGCCAGGGTCAGGGGGACATGATGGTCAGTGCAGCATTTGCCGCAACCTACGCAGGAAAACGTCGTAGTCATTGAGCGATCAATCTTCAATCAGGGTGTGAATCGGCGGCAGAAAATCGCCGTGCAGACCCGGATCGAAGCAAGTTATGCGCCATTCACTGGGCTTTGGCGGTTGGTCGGATCGAGTCCCACTCGGTGACGAACGCGGTTTTCGACTTTTTGTTGTACAGGCACAGTTCGGTGCCTTGCTGGCCTTTCATGTGTTTTTGCGGGTATTGGCCTTGCAGCAACACGGCGGTGTAGCCGACGCGGTCGTCGAATTGTGCGGGGGTGCCGACGGGTTTGGCGTTTTTCAGGCCGCTGGCTTTGGTGCAACTGGCGAGCACGGTTTTGTCGTAGGCGGCCCAGGCGTCAGGGCTGGAAGCGTGGGCCTGGGAGGCGAGGGCGGTGAGGCAGAGCAGGCTTGCGGTAATGGCTTTCATGGTTGGGGCATCCTTGTAATGACCAAGGTTGGAGTATGCCTGAGGGCTGGAAGTTGCTGGCGATGGCGGTTTATCAGGCGGGAACACGTTCCCGGCGAACCACATACATCCCGGCACTTTCATACAACCGCTGCGCCCGAACGTTATCTTCCAGCACCTTCAAATCAACAAATCCTTCGCGCCGCTGCTGAAAAGTTTTGAATGCATTCAACAGCAGCGCCCGACCCAAACCTCGGCCATGAGCGCGCGGATGCACCACCAGATTCTTGATATATGAACTGGTCCAGCACTGCACCACACCGACTACGCCCTCGGCATCAAGAGCAATGAAACACAGCGCCGGGTCATACTCCGGATCGCTTTCAAAGCGCCGTTGCCAGGTGTCGAGATCTGGCACTCGCCCCCCACCTTCCCGGTGACCGAGTTGCATCAGGTGATGCACCGCCAAAGCCAACTCCGGCCGGTAAGTGCTGATCTCAACACCCTCCGGCCAGACCATTTCCGGCACGTCTGCTTGCAGATCGCGCCGCATCAAAAAGCAGTAGGTCTCGCCCAACACTCAGTGGCCGTTGGCGGCGACGTGCTTGGCCGCTTCGATCAGGCGTTGGGTCAGTTCCGGCGAGGAGAACTTGGTCAGCACCGCGTTGGCCCCGGCCAGTCGGGCTTTTTCGCTGTTCATCGCGCTGTCGAGCGAGGTGTGCAGCAGCACGTAAAGGTGAGCGAAGTCCGGGGTTTCACGCAGGGTGCGGGTGAAGGCGTAGCCGTCCATCTCGGACATTTCGATGTCGGAGACGATCAGGTTGATCTGTTGCGCCGTGCCTTGCAGGTCGAGCAGGCAGTCGATGGCTTCCTTGGCGCTACGCGCGGTGTGGCATTGCAGGCCCAGGTTGCGCAGGGTGTGCACCGATTGCTGCAGCGCCACCTGGCTGTCGTCGACCACCAGAATCCGCGCGTTGCCGAGTACATCGGCGTCTTCCATGGACAGGTCGGTCGGCGCCATTTCGATCTGCGCCGGGGCAATGCTGTGGATGACTTTTTCGATGTCCAGCACTTGCACCAGTGTGCCGTCCACTGAGGTCACGCCAGTGATGTAGGCCCGCGAGCCGCCGGAACCGAACGGCGGTGGCTTGATGTCGGTGGTCAGGCAATGGACGATCTTGCTCACCGCCTGGACGTGCAGACCCTGCTTCGAACGGCTGACGTCGGTGACGATCAGGCAGCCGCCGTTTGGGTCTTCCAGTGGACGCTCGCCGATGGCGCGGCTGAGGTCGATCACCGACAACGAGGCGCCGCGCAGGGTCGCAATGCCTTTAACGTGCGGGTGCGACTCCGGCATTTTGGTCAGCGGCGGGCAGGGGATGATTTCACTGACTTTCAGCAGGTTGATCGCCATCAGCTTGCCGCTGCGCAAGGTAAACAGCAGAAGCGAAAGTGAGTCTGCGCGGGCTTTGGTGGAAGACATATAAACCTTCTGTGGAAAAGGTGGTGGGCGAGGGTGCAAATCGCCAGAAACTATTGATGCCGGGTTATCGGCGTTTATGGGGTGGGCTTTAGGTCAGTTGTCGGGTGGGGGGCTTAGCTTTTCATCCCCAACCGCTTGGCCATCCGTCCGAGGTTGGCTCTATCAAGCCCCAACTCCCGCGCCGCACTCGCCCAGTTATCCTGATTGCGTTCCAGCGCCGCACTGATCAACCGCCGCTGATACTCCTCGGTCGCGCTGCGCAAATCCCCGCTGATCAACGGCATCGCCGCGACAACCCCGGCAATCGGCTCGGGCGAGTTATCCACAACCTCACGCGGCAAATCCAGGTCCGCCGCACTCAGGCTGAGGATTTTCGGCCGCACCTTGCAGTTGCCCAAAGCCTTCAACGCACTGCGCCCGATCAAGTGTTCCAGCTCACGTACGTTGCCCGGCCAAGTGTAGGCGAGCAGGGCTTCCTGAGCGTCGCTGGTGAGCCGCAGGCTATTAAGGCCCATGCGCGAGCGGTTCTGTTCGAGGAAGAAACCGCTTAGCAGCAATACGTCACGGCCGCGATCACGCAGAGCCGGCACCCGCAACGGGTACACGCTCAGACGATGATAAAAGTCGGCCCGGTAGCGGCCACTGCGCACTTCTTCGGCCAGATCGCGGTTGGTCGCGGCGATCAGGCGTACGTCGACCTGATGTTCCTTGTCCGAACCCAAACGCTGCAACTGGCCGCTTTGCAGGACCCGCAACAACTTGGCCTGCACGGTCAGCGACAGCTCGCCGACTTCATCGAGAAACAGCGTGCCGCCATTGGCCAGTTCGAATTTGCCACGGCGGTCGCTGGTGGCGCCGGTGAAGGCGCCGCGCACGTGGCCGAACAGTTCGCTTTCCACCAGTGTGTCGGGCAGTGCGGCGCAGTTGAGGCTGATGATCGGTTTGTCGGCACGCTTGGAGGCTGCATGTATCGCCTGAGCCACCAGTTCTTTGCCAACCCCGGTTTCACCCGTGATCAACACGGTCAGATCGCTGCCTCCGACCAGATTGATTTCTTCCACCAGATGTTTATGCGCCTTGCTCTGGCCGATCATTTCGCGGCTCTGCTGACCGCTGGCCTGACGGTAGACCTCGGCGCGCTGGTGCTCGTCTTCAGCGCGGATTGCCAGCCGTTCGATGCGCTCGGCGGCGTTGACCGTGGCCGAGGCGAGGCTGGCGAAGGCTTGCAAAGCGTCCAGTTCGATCGGCTCGAAACGCTCGGGGTCGAGGGCATCGAGGGTGATCAGGCCCCAGAGTTTTTCATCGACAAACAATGGGCAGCCGAGGCAATCGTGAACTTCGAGGTGATCGTCGAGGCCGTCGACCAGACCGTCGTAGGGATCAGGCAAGTCGCTGTCGGCGGCAAATCGGGTCGGCCCTCTACCCGCCAGCAGCACTTCAAAGCGCGGATGCTCGCTGACTTTGAAGCGCCGGCCCAGGGTGTCGATGCTCAAACCATCGACTGCCAGCGGCACCAGCGATTCACCGTCGAGGCGCAACAACGCGGCGGCATCGCACGGCAGCAGGGCGCGCATGGCTTCGAGCAGGCGTCGGTAGCGTTCACCCTCGGGCAGTTCGCGTGAGAGGTCGGATACGAGGGGAAGCAAAGCGGTGAGCAGGGATTTGGCAGTCATGGTCTTGTAGTCAAAGAGACAAGATGTAGTCGGGATGACTATAAAGAGCTTTGAGTCGATTTGACTACTATGTTTTTAAGCTGCTGATTTATATGAATAAATTAGTTGGCATGGAAACTGATAAGCCTAGGTAACTTTTAAATGAAGCTCAGGAGTCAACCTTATGCTTAGCGTCCAGGATCGTGCCATCGTCAAATCCACCGTGCCTCTGTTGGAAAGCGGTGGTGAAGCGTTGATTACCCACTTCTACCGCATGATGCTCGCCGAATACCCGGAAGTCCGCCCGTTGTTCAACCAGGCCCACCAGGCCAGCGGCGACCAACCGCGTGCCTTGGCCAACGGCGTGTTGATGTACGCGCGGCATATCGATCAGCTCGACCAGTTGGGCGATCTGGTGGCGAAGATCATCAACAAGCACGTAGCTCTGCAAATCCTCCCGGAACACTACCCGATTGTGGGTGCCTGCCTGCTGCGCGCCATCTCCGAAGTGCTCGGCGAAGAGATCGCCACGCCAGAAGTGATGAGTGCCTGGGGCGCGGCTTACGGGCAACTGGCTGATATCCTGATCGGCGCCGAAACCGCCATCTACGACCAGAAAGAGCAAGCCGTCGGCGGCTGGCGCGGGGCGCGGGAGTTCATTGTGGCGGCCAAGGTCGAGGAGAGCGCGGAAATCATTTCGTTCTACTTCGAGCCAGCGGACAAAGGCCCGATCCTCGCAGCCGAGCCGGGTCAGTACATCGGTATGAAGCTGATCCTCGACGGTGAAGAAATCCGCCGCAACTACTCGCTGTCGGCACTGGCGAACAACGGTCAGTACCGCATCAGCGTCAAACGCGAACCGGGGGGCCGAGCCTCCAATTATTTGCACGATCAACTGCATGTCGGCGCGAGCATTCAGCTGTTCCCGCCATCGGGTGAGTTCATCCTGACCGCCAGCGACAAGCCGCTGGTGCTGATCAGTGGCGGTGTCGGCATCACCCCGACGCTGGCGATGCTGGAAGCGGCGCTGGAGACTGAGCGTCCGGTGCATTTTATCCACTGCGCGCGCAATGGCAGCGTCCACGCGTTCCGCGACTGGATCGATGAGTTGGCCGAACGTCATCCACAGCTCAAGCGTTTCTACTGCTATGCCGAAGATGACGGCGTGAGCCCGGCGGCGGACAAGGTCGGGATGTTGAGCGAGGAGTTGCTCGGCGAGTGGCTGCCGGCGCAGCGTGATGTCGACGCTTACTTCCTTGGGCCGAAAGGTTTCATGGGGGCGATCAAGCGCCATTTGAAAGCACTGGGTGTGCCGGAGAAGCAGAGCCGGTATGAGTTCTTCGGGCCGGCTGCTGCTTTGGAGTGATCTGAAACCGCGTCGCCTTCATTCGAGAGCAGGCTCGCTCCCACAGGATTTGTGTTCAACGCAGATCCAATGTGGGAGCGAGCCTGCTCGCGATTGCCGTTACACGATCCTGATTCGTAAAAAGTGTTTAAAGGTTAATCGTTTCTTAACCGGTTTATCGTTTATTCCCCGATGCTGATGATAGGCGCTCGTTCGTTTACCTGATCAGGATCGCCCTAATGTCGCACCTCACCTTGTCCCGTCATTTCAGCCTTGCCGCTCTGGGCCTGTCGGCCGCTTTGCTGGCCAGTCCGTTTGCCTCTGCCGAATCGGCCTTGATCAAACCGCAGACCCTGATTGTCGATCAGAGCCTGCCCAAGGCACAGGCGCAAGCCATGGAGCTGGCGGCGCGGCGTTATGGCAGTTTCTGGAACAGCGGTGAAGAGGCCTTGGCCACCGCCGCCTTGTCGCCGCAATTTGTCGACAAGACCCCACCCGAAGGTCGGGTGCAGGGGCCGACCGGGCCATTGCTGGCGTCGAAGTTTTTTCGCACGGCGGTGCCTGACTTGAGTTGCGAGATCGAGCAAATGATCGTCGCCGGTGATCGCGTGGTAGTGCATTTGCACTTTCGCGGGCATTTCACTGGCACGTTCAAGGCTCTCAAAGGGCAGGGGCAGCGTGTAGACTTCCGGGCAACCGATATCTATCAGATCGACAACGGTCGCATTGCGGCCAATTGGCATATCGAAGACAACATCAGCCTGATGGCGCAACTGCAAGCGCAGCCGCCGGCCAGCTGAACCATGGACATATAAGGGAAACGCGATGAGCGAGGAAACGATTCGACTGGGACGTGAGCGGCGCTTTCTGGTGCTGCTGGGCATCATCTGCCTGGCGCTGATCGGTGGCGCACTGTACATGCAGATCGTGCTCGGCGAGGCGCCGTGCCCACTGTGCATTTTGCAGCGCTATGCGTTGCTGCTGATCGCGCTGTTCGCGTTCATCGGCGCGGCCATGCGAACCAAGCGCAGCATCACCGTGTTCGAAGCGCTGGTGGTGATTTGCGCGATTGCCGGCGCCGGCGTGGCGGGGCATCACGTGTACACCCAGTTCTATCCGGCAGTGAGCTGCGGTATCGACGTGTTGCAGCCGATTGTCGATGATCTGCCGCTGGCGAAGATCTTCCCGCTGGGCTTTCAGGTCGACGGTTTCTGCTCGACCCCGTACCCGCCGATCCTCGGTCTGTCGCTGGCGCAATGGGCGCTGGTGGCGTTCGTGCTGGTGGTGATTCTGGTGCCACTGCTGACCTCGCGTAACCGAAAAGCACTGCGCTGAGTCAACTATTCGGCTGATTGGCCGATACAGAAAACGCCCCGATTTGCGGTTCAGCAAATCGGGGCGTTTTGCATTTCAGGGTGTTTGTGAAAACACCGTGACGAACGGCAAGGGAGGGTGCGGCAGATGTGCGACATGTTGTCACACAGACCGTGTCGCAGGCCGTCGCAGCGACACGGATTGGTGCGCTGTTACAAAAAAGGATTGGTCTGTTTCATTGAATTTTGGCTTTTGCACGCGTGTGCCAGATCAAGCAGTTTTAACAAGCGCAGGCAAATGGCCAGAAGCCTTGGGGTATCGGGCTTTGCGCTGATCCGGCATTCAGGAAATGCCTTCGGAGCTGTCTGAACTGAGGCGTGTACACCTACAAAATTTGGTGTTTTTGTTGAGAATCGATTTCGATAACATGCGGCACTTTTGCAAAAATGGCGATGGATTGTTGCTCGAACGGATAAAAATTATTTCGGGATAAGACATGGTGTATAGGGCGCTACCTATCTACAATCGCCCGCACTGAATTCCCGGCACTGTTCAGCCTTTATTAAGGAGGCGAGCAGGAAGTCGGGTGTCGAGTAAGTCGTGAGGCTTTCAAGACACCCAGGTGTCGGTGCCTTCCAACTTTCCGCACCAAATGGAATTGGTCTGTAACAAGGCCTTTGACCACGAATTCGAATAAGAACTGACCGCTGTCCCAGGTTTTGTCGAGCGTCTGACGCGCGACGGGCGGCCCTTATTCAATCCAAAGAAAATGCCAACCCTTGGCAGGGTGAAGTGTTGGCGATCAAAACCCAACTGCATTGCGCAAGCTGCTTTAGAGGTCGTGAGATGAGTAAAAACAGGTACCCCAGATTACTAGGCCTAGTGCCGCTGCTCGGCACGTTGTTGCTGGGAGGCTGCAACATGACCTTGCTCAATCCAACGGGCCAGGTTGGCCTGGAACAGCGCAACCTGATCATCACCGCGACCCTGCTGATGCTGTTGGTTGTGGTGCCGGTCATCGTCATGACCTTCCTGTTCGCCTGGAAGTACCGCGCCTCCAACAAAGACGCCATCTACACCCCGAAATGGTCGCACTCGACCAAAATCGAAGTGGCGGTCTGGACCATCCCGGTGCTGATCATCATCGCCCTGGGTTACATCACTTACATTTCGACCCACGAACTGGACCCGTATCGTCCAATTCAATCCGACGTCAAGCCTGTGACCATCGAAGTGGTCGCGCTGGACTGGAAGTGGCTGTTCATCTACCCGGAACAAGGCATTGCCACGGTCAACAAGATCGTGTTCCCGGCGCACACGCCAATCAACTTCAAGATCACCTCCGATGCCGTGATGAACTCGTTCTTCATCCCGGGCCTGGGCGGCCAGATCTACGCGATGGCGGGCATGCAGACCAAGCTGCACCTGATCGCTGACCGCAACGCTGAAATGGACGGTATCTCCGCCAACTACAGCGGCGCGGGTTTCACCGGCATGAAGTTCAAAGCTATCTCCACCACTCAGGAAGATTTCGACGCCTGGGTAAGTGAAGTCAAGAAGTCACCTAAACAGCTTGATCAGGTTGAATACGCAGCCCTTGCCAAGCCGAGCCAGAACAACCCAGTCGAACTCTACTCCTCGGTCACGCCGAACCAGTTCCAGATCATCGTCGACAAGTACGAAGGTATGAAGCCGGGCAAGCCGCTGAAGCACGAGAAGAAAGAGAAAGAAGTGGCGGCCACGGAAATTGACTCGAGTTCGCATTCAGCTGCCGGGGCAGAGGAGTAAACGATGTTTGGTAAATTAAGTTGGGAAGCAGTCCCATTCCACGAGCCGATCGTGATGGTGACCATCGCCATGATCGCCCTCGGTGGTCTGGCGCTGTTCGCTGCAATCACTTACTTCAAAAAGTGGACTTACTTGTGGACCGAGTGGCTGACGTCGGTCGACCACAAGAAAATCGGCGTGATGTACATCATCGTCGCCATGGTCATGCTGCTGCGCGGTTTTGCCGACGCCATCATGATGCGTACCCAGTTGGCCATGGCCACGGAAGGTTCGCCTGGCTACCTGCCGCCTGAACACTATGACCAGATCTTCACCGCTCACGGTGTGATCATGATCATCTTCATGGCGATGCCATTCTTCACCGGCCTGATGAACCTTGCAGTGCCGCTGCAGATCGGCGCGCGTGACGTTGCGTTCCCGTTCCTGAACTCCCTGAGCTTCTGGCTGCTGGTATCCGGCGTTGTGCTGATCAACCTGTCCCTGGGCGTCGGCGAATTCGCCAAGACCGGTTGGGTTGCTTATCCACCGCTGTCGGGCCTGCAATACAGTCCTGGCGTGGGGATGGATTACTACATCTGGGCGCTACAGCTATCCGGGTTAGGTACGACGCTGACGGGGGTCAACTTCCTGGCCACCGTGCTGAAAATGCGTACCCCTGGCATGAAGCTGATGGACATGCCGATCTTCACCTGGACCTGCACCTGGGCTAACGTCCTGATCGTGGCTTCGTTCCCGATCCTGACCGCTACCCTGGCACTGCTGACCCTCGACCGTTACATGGATTTCCACATTTTCACCAATGAACTTGGTGGCAATCCAATGATGTACGTCAACCTGTTCTGGGCCTGGGGCCACCCTGAGGTATACATCCTGATCCTGCCGGCATTCGGCATCTTCTCGGAAGTGATCTCGGCGTTCACCGGCAAGAAACTGTTCGGCCACCACTCGATGATCTACGCTTCGGGCGCGATCTCGGTACTGGGCTTCATGGTTTGGCTGCACCACTTCTTCACCATGGGTTCGGGTGCGAGCGTCAACGCCTTCTTCGGTCTGGCGACGATGCTGATTTCCATCCCGACGGGTGTGAAGCTATTCAACTGGCTGTTCACCATCTACCAGGGCCGTCTGCGCTTCACCAGCCAGGTTCTGTGGACGCTGGGCTTCATGGTGACCTTCGCCATCGGCGGCATGACCGGCGTACTGCTGGCCATCCCGGGTGCTGACTTCGTTCTGCACAACAGCCTGTTCGTGATCGCGCACTTCCACAACGTGATCATCGGCGGTGCGGTATTCGGTTACATCGCAGGTTTCGCGTTCTACTTCCCGAAAGCGTTCGGCTTCAAGCTGCACGAAGGCTGGGGTAAAGCAGCGTTCTGGTTCTGGATCTCGGGCTTCTTCGTCGCGTTCATGCCGCTCTATGCACTGGGCTTCATGGGCATGACCCGTCGCCTGAACGCCACCACCAACCCTGAGTGGGTACCGTACCTGTACGTTGCCATGTTCGGTGCGGTGATGATCGCTGTCGGTATCGCTTGCCAGCTGATCCAGCTGTACGTGTCGGTGCGTGACCGCAACAAGCCAGAGAACGTTTGCGATCACGGTGACCCGTGGAATGCACATACCCTGGAATGGTCGACCTCGTCGCCACCTCCGTTCTACAACTTCGCTGTGCTGCCTAAGGCTGACTGCATCGATCCGTTCACCGAAGCCAAGGAAAACGGTACTGCGTACCAGCGTCCGGCCAAGTACGAGCCGATCCACATGCCGAACAACACCGCTACTGGTGTGGTGATGGGCGCACTGTTGACCGTCTTCGGTTTCGCAATGATCTGGCACATCTGGTGGCTGGCAATCGCGAGCCTGGTAGGCACTGTCGTCTACTTCGTGATCCACGCTGCACGTGACGATCAGGGCTATATGGTTCCGGTTGAAACGATCGAGCGCATCGAAGCCGAGCAGCACAAGCGTCTGGTTGCGGCAGGGAAAATCCCGGCCGGTGCCACCCGTGTTGAAACCTCGTTGGAACAGGCTTAAACCATGTCGAATTTAGTGACCAATGCCGGACACGCCCATGGTGAACATGGGCACGATGACCATCACCACGACTCGGGCGAGATGACCGTATACGGTTTCTGGCTCTACCTGATGACCGACTGCATTCTGTTTGCGTCGATCTTCGCGGTGTACGCAGTACTGGTAAACAACGTTGCCGGTGGCCCGTCGGGCCACGAAATCTTCGAACTGCCATACGTGCTGGGCGAAACCGCTCTGCTGTTGTTCAGTTCGATCACCTACGGCTTCGCCATGCTGGCGTTGTTCAAAGGTAAAAAGCAGCAGGTTCTGGGTTGGCTGTTCATGACCTTCCTGCTCGGCGCCGGCTTTATCGCCATGGAGATCAACGAGTTCCACCTGCTGATCTCCGAGGGCTTCGGTCCTAGCCGTTCGGGCTTCCTGTCCGCGTTCTTCACCCTGGTCGGTACCCACGGTCTGCACGTATCCGCGGGTCTGATCTGGATGGGCATCATGATGTACCAGGTCAACAAGCACGGCCTGACGGCGACCAACAAGACCCGTCTGAGCTGCCTGAGCCTGTTCTGGCACTTCCTGGACGTGGTGTGGATCTGCGTATTCACCGTTGTTTACCTGATGGGGACTCTGTAATGGCTAATGCACACTCCCATGACAGCCATGATGCTGGCCACGGCAGCGTAAAGTCGTACGCCATTGGCTTCATCCTGTCGGTGATCCTGACCGTTATCCCGTTCGGCCTGGTGATGTACCCGAGCCTGCCGAAGGCGACGACGCTGGCAATCGTTCTGCTGTTCGCAGTGATCCAGGTGATTGTTCACCTGTATTACTTCCTGCACCTGGACCGTTCCATCGCTCAGCGTAACAACGTGATCGCGTTTGTCTTCACGGCCATCGTGATCGTGCTGCTGGTTGGCCTGTCGCTGTGGATCATGTTCAGCATCCACACGTACATGATGGCGAAGTGAGGTAGACCCGATGTCGCTCAAGCACTTTATCCAAATCACCAAACCGGGGATCATTTTCGGTAACGTGCTTTCTGTGGCAGGCGGGTTCTTCCTGGCCTCGAAAGGGCATGTCGATCTGGCGGTGTTTCTGGCAGCCATGATCGGCACCTCCCTGGTTGTAGCCTCCGGTTGCGTGTTCAACAACTGCATCGACCGCGACATCGACCTGAAGATGGAACGCACCAAAAACCGGGTGCTGGTCCAGGGCTTGATCTCCCTGAAACTGGCCCTGGTCTACGCGACCATCCTTGGTGTTCTCGGCGTTGCATTGTTGTACAAGGTGGCCAACCCGTTGGCCGCCCTGTTCGCGGTAATCGGCTTCGTGATCTACGTCGGCTTCTACAGCCTGTACCTCAAGCGCAAGTCGGTTCACGGCACGCTGGTGGGCAGTCTGTCGGGCGCCATGCCGCCAGTGATCGGTTACGTCGCCGTAACCAATAGCTTCGACATGGCCGCGCTGGTCCTGCTGGTGATGTTCAGCCTGTGGCAGATGCCGCATTCCTACGCCATCGCGATCTTCCGCTTCAACGATTACCTGGCCGCATCGATTCCGGTGTTGCCAGTGAAGCGCGGGATTCAAGTGGCCAAGAAGCACATCCTGCTCTACATCCTGGCGTTCCTCGTGGCGACCTTGATGCTGACCTTCAGCGGCTACGCCGGCATGAGCTACCTCGCCGTCGCCGCGGCCATGGGCATGTACTGGTTGTACATGGCCTGGACCGGCTACAAGGCAGTGGATGACACAGTCTGGGCACGCAAGCTGTTCGTGTTCTCGATCTTCACCATCACCGCGTTGAGCGTCATGATGTCCCTGGACTTCAAGGTGCCGAGCGAGCTGCTGCTGACGTACGCGCCGTAAGGTTTCGAAGCTTCAAGAAAAACCCCGTCTATCGAGAGATAGGCGGGGTTTTTTGTTGGCTGGCTTTCGGTGATCGAGGCGTCGGCAATCGCGAGCAGAGGCCATTTCGACGCGATACCTTTGTAGGAGCTGCGGCACGCTGCGATCTTTTGATCCTGATCTTTAAAACTACAATCAAAATCCAAAGATCGCAGCGTGCCGCAGCTCCTACAGGGTTAGTTGCGGTATCGGAGTAAACCCCCTAGATTTGGATCCAGCCACGACAGTGATTGCGCCACGCCATTCCTCAGGTGCTCGACTGTTATTCACGCATCAATCAAAAGGCTGGGCGAAATGACAGAGAGGATGACCTGCGACGAACGCTTCATTGCCCTGGCACAAGAGCTCAACTACGACATCTACGGCGAGAACACCGCCGGCGGCAATTACGCGCCGCTGATCCGACATCACGATGAGCTGTACATCAGCGGCATGGTGCCGCGCACCCATGGCAAGATTCAGTACCCCGGTCGCGTTGGCCTGGAGTTGACCCTCAAGGATGCGCAGGCCGCTGCCAGCATCAGTGCGATGCGCTGTCTGGCGTTGATCGTCGATGCGGTGGGGTCGCTGGACAAGATCCGGGCGTTGTTGCGGGTCACGGTGTACGTGAAGTCCACCCCAGACTTTGTTGACCTGAGCGAGGTGGCCAACGGCGCATCGGATGTGTTCAGTCATGTACTCGGCGATGCCGGGCGGCACACGCGCACCACGGTCGGTGTCTATCAGTTGCCGAAGAACGCGGCGATCGAAGTCGACATGATTGCGGCATTGCACGCCGACGCATAACCCGCCCGCCGGAAAACAAAAAGCCCCGCCTGAATCTTAGTGCGGGGCTTTTCTGTCAGCGTTGCCGTATTACTGCGCGGCGATGCTGTAGCCATCGAACGCGGTCTGCTGTTGCAGGGCGGTGATGATGTTCTTGCGGTTGACCGCGTGTTCAGTGCCAGCGTTGTCGACGAACGTTTCGCCGTCGACTTCGGCTTCTTCGCCTTCACCGACGAAGGTGAAACCGAGGAACTCCAGCGCTTCACGATCAACGCTCAGGCGCGAACGTGGCGTGCGCAGTGGCAGGGTCACGCTGCTGCCGTCCTTGCTGATGGTGAAGATTTCGACTTCTTTCTTCGCCCGTGCCGCTTTGCTCTTGCCGCCGCTCGGGTTGCTGATCGCCAGATGCGTATGGTTCAGCACTTTGAGCGCCAGACCGTAAACGATTTCCTGGAACGCCGGATCGTCCTTGAAGCTGGACAGGATTCGGCCGATCGAGAACTTGCTGCTCAGGTCTTCAAGCGCGGCAATGTCCGCAGCTTCGGCGTCCTTCAGGGCCTTGAGTTCACCCATCAGTTCGTAAGCCTTGTCGTCGTCGAAGCGGTCGTGTGCCTGACGGATCGCGGTGCGCAGTTCGCGGATCTGGTCGCTTTCGCGGGTCGACTGAAAAGCGTCCAGCACCATCTCGCTGATGATTTTGGCTTGTGGCAGGTGTTGTGAAAGATTGATGGAGTTTTCGTATTCCGCTTTGGACGATTCGGTGACTACGGATTCAGCGGTGTTGAAATCGGACATTGAAATTTCACTACTTTTTAACTTGAGTGGAGATGAGCAAGCACAGGGCTTTTTCAGGTCGACTAATTTAGGGGAGCGGGGCAGCGTTGTCACGGAGCAACAGTCTGCCGGTCGAGTTTTTTGCCCTTTGCTCAGTGCTCGCTCTGTTTCAAGCGTGGGCGCTCCATGGCAATCACCGACGCCTCAAAACCCAGACTGGCGAAAAACGCCTCCGCACCTTCACGGCCGGCACGCAGCACCCAAGTGATATCGGGGGTGTCGCCCATCACATGTTCGACCAGTGCGCGGCCAACGCCTTCGCGCCGATGTTGGCCGTCAACCACCACCATCGACAGGTAACCGTTGGATAAACCGTCAGTGATGCCACGGGCGAAACCGATGATTTGCCCGTCCTTGAAGGCGACGGCAGTACGCTGAGAGTTCTGGATCAGTTGGGCAAAATATTCGGCGGCGCCCGTGCGATGTCCCCAGCCATGCAGGCCTAAAAAGCGCCTTGCCGATTCCACTTCGGCGGGTTGCAGATCGCGTACGGTGAGTGCGTTGTTCATTGGCTGTCGAGTCCTTTGCCTGCGTTGATTTGAGTCTGCTTCGGGCGTCCGTCGTCAGGATCTGCCCCATGCTTTCATCGCGAATTCGACAAAGCGCCGCAGCTTCGGCAGTCGATAGCGATCCGGGGCGTAGAGCAAGTGCAATGGGCGACTGGGCGGTTGGTAGTCGGGAATGACCGTGACCAGTTTGCCGTTGCGCAGGTCCTGTTCCACCAGCGCGTCAGGCAGCATCACGATGCCCATGCCGGTGCGTGCGGCCTGATGCAAGCCGGCGGAGCTGTTGATCAGCATCGGGCCGCTGACGTCGACCATGATTTCTCCGTCCGGACCACTGAGGCGCCAGCGCTTTTCCACTGATTGCCAATCGTCGCCGGTAGGGTAGGCGAAGGACAGGCAGTCATGCTGTTGCAGGTCTTGCGGTGTGAGGGGCATGCCGCGTCGTGCCACATAGTCCGGCGATGCGCAGACCGTCAGGGTGTAGTCGATCAATGGCCGCGCAATCAGGTTGGACTGCTCGAAGTTTCCCAGCCGGAAGGCGACATCGAGGCCGTTTTCCATAAGGTCCGGGCGGCTGTTGGTCAGCACCACGTCGAGTTTGACCTGCGGCCATTGCAGGGAATACTCACTGAGCGCCGGAGCCATGCGTTCAACGCCGAAGGTCAGGGGAGCGGTAATTCGCAGGATGCCACGCGGCTCATCAAGGGCCTGTTCGGCAAGTCGTTCGGAGTCCGCCACGAGCCCCAACACGTCCAGACAACGCTGGTAGTAAACGCTGCCGAACTCGGTGAGGCGCTGGCGCCGGGTGGTGCGTTGCAGCAGTTGCACGCCGAGCCGTTGCTCCAGGGCTCGCAGGTGATTGCCTACCATCGTCGTCGACATATCGCACTGCAACGCGGCCGCGGTCATGCTCCCCGCTTCGACAACTTTGACGTAGACGCTCATCGACTGAAACAGATCCATTATCAAGCTCTGCTTTTAAATGATTGAAGTTCTGCCGAGTTTATCCAGTTCTGGTGGCTAACCATACTGCAAGCACACCGACCTTCACTGGAGTTTGAAGTCATGACCGCCGCCCTGATGAACACCTACCAACCGCTGGCCCTGAGTTTCACCAAGGGCCTGGGCACCCGACTGTGGGATCAGGCCGGTCGCGAGTATCTGGATGCGGTTGCCGGGGTCGCGGTAACCAACGTTGGCCACTCGCATCCGCGGATCGTTTCGGCGATCAGCGAGCAGGCGGGATTGCTGCTGCATACCTCCAATCTGTACAGCATCGACTGGCAGCTACAACTGGCAAAACGGCTGACTGCGTTGTCGGGGATGGAGCGGGCGTTCTTCAATAACTCCGGTGCCGAGGCCAACGAAACCGCGCTGAAACTCGCGCGGCTGTATGGGTGGCGCAAAGGTATCGAACAGCCGCTGGTGGTGGTGATGGCCAACGCGTTTCATGGCCGCACACTCGGTACGTTGTCTGCCAGCGACGGCCCGGCAGTACGCCTGGGCTTCAATGAGCTGCCGGGGGATTTTGTCAAAGTGCCATTCGGTGATCTCGCAGCACTGGAGAACATTCAGCGCAAGCACGGTGAGCGGATCGTGGCGATTCTGGTCGAGCCGATTCAAGGTGAAAGCGGCGTGCAACTGGCGCCGCCCAATTACCTCAAAGCCCTGCGTGAACTGTGCAGTCGGCATGCATGGCTGCTGATGCTCGACGAGATCCAGACCGGCATCGGTCGCACCGGCCAGTGGTTTGCGTTTCAGCATGAAGGCATCGTCCCGGACGTGATGACGCTCGCCAAAGGACTCGGCAACGGCGTACCCATCGGCGCTTGCCTGGCGCGGGGTAGGGCGGCAGATCTGTTCACGCCGGGCAGCCATGGCAGCACGTTCGGCGGTAATCCGCTGGCCTGTCGGGTGGGATGCAC
The DNA here is from genome assembly GCF_014472415.1 of Pseudomonas sp. N40(2020). Taxonomy (GTDB): domain Bacteria; phylum Pseudomonadota; class Gammaproteobacteria; order Pseudomonadales; family Pseudomonadaceae; genus Aquipseudomonas. Next base: position 13,407 of record NZ_JACSZV010000008.1, on the reverse strand, counting down.
GGTGCTGGATATCATCGAAGAGCAGGGTTTGCTGGAAAATGCGCGGGTCCAGGGTGAGCGTCTGCTGGCTCGGTTACGCGCAGAACTGGCGGACAACCCCAATGTGCTGGCGATTCGCGGGCAGGGATTGATGATCGGTATCGAGTTGAAACAGCCAATTCGCGATCTCACATTGATCGCTGCGCGGGATCATGGGCTGCTGATCAACGTCACACGCGGCAAGACCATACGGCTGCTGCCGCCGCTGACGATTGATGAGCGGGAGGTGGAGATGATTGTCAGAGGTGTCGGGCGGGCGTTGGGTAGAGACTGAGCGAGTGATCAGTAGTGGTATTTGCAGGTGATGACGCAAATTTCTCCGCCTTCGATCCTATATAACAAACGATGCTCGGCAGTTATTCGTCGTGACCAAAAGCCGCTCAGGTTGTGCTTGAGCGGTTCAGGTTTACCTACTCCTTCGAACGGTTCGCGCTGGATTGCTTTGATCAACAGATTGATACGTTTGAGCCCGGCCTTATCGTTCTGCTGAAACCACAAGTAGTCTTCCCAGCCTATGGGCGTGAACTCGATTCTCATTCTTCGATCAATTGCCTGACTTTGGCTTTTCCAGCGCGCATTTCGCCAATCGATTTGATCAACCGCTCGGCGTTGGCCGGAGAGCGCAGCAGGTAGGCTGTCTCTTCGAGTGCGTTGTACTCAGTCAGAGACATCATTACGACAGGTTCACCTTTTTGACGGGTTACCAGAAGTGGTGCTCGGTCTTCATTGACCCGATCCATCGTCTCTGCCAAGTGTGCACGGGCTGTGGTGTAGTTGATGGTTTGCATGTTGTAGTCCTCGCTGGATGCAAAGAACGTACAGAAATGAGTACATGATGACAAGGTGATACCTACCAGTGGTTGTTTCGCAAATGGGCTTTTTGCGAGCAACTTCAGTATCACTCAAGAATTCTGCAGACGTTTCTGAGAAAGTTGTAATCCCTATCCTCGGTCGCGAACCCTGAATAGCCATCACACTGTCGTCATGTGGCAGCCTCAGTGTAGGAAAAGGGTCGTGCGTCAGTCCGGATAGTCCGTCAAATCCGGCGCCAGCATCCGCGTCTTCGCCGCGCCATTCGAATTGTGCTGAATGATCTCTCGCGGCTGCCCCTGCTCATTGAAAAACACCTGCCCAACCCCCGCCGAGTTCCATAACCGCTCACCCGCTTCGGCGTGTTCCGGCGTGTACGGCACGATGCGCATGCGCCGGCGTTTGGTCAGCCAGTTCAGGGGTGAGCGCGGTGAGTAGAGCCAGCGGTTGAGCCGGTCGAACCATTCCAGCAGCGCCGGCGGAAATTCGTTCTTGATGCCGCTGCTGGTGATCTGCCAGATCCGCGGGCCGGCCTTGCGGTGTCGGATAAGCACTTCGTAGACGAAGGAATAATGCACATCGCCGGACAGCACCACGTAGTTACCTGGCGTACGCGTGTGTCGGAAGATGTTCAGGATCACCTGCGCCGCACCCCGATGGGCCATCCAGTTCTCCGCGTCGACCAGCAGTGGATAACCGAGCCAACTGAAGATCTTCTGCACGGTTTCAATCAGCTTCACGCCAAAGATCGGCGCGGGCGAAACGATGATTGCTGACGGGTGATCAAGCAGGTCCTGCTGCAACTCGCTCAAGGCTTCCCAGTCGAGCAGCCCCGACGGTTGCTTGAGCGCCAACTCGCTGCGCCAGCGTCGAGTACGAGTGTCGAGGACTACCAGCGCGGGACTGGACGGCAGCACAAAATGCCAGTTCTGAAAGCGCAGCAGGTCATCGATCAGATCGTCCTGTACCGGGCTGTCGAGGTAGTGATCATCGCCGCTGGCGATCAGACCTCGGGTTTTCTCCAGTACATCCTTGAAGGCATCCGGGTTGTTGCCCCATCCCTGGCACAGCATATAAGCGATCAGTGCGTTGCCGATGATGCGTTTGGAGAACGGATGGCCGTAGGCCGTTTCCTCCCATTGCGCGGACAGATTCCAGTCATCGGTGATGTCGTGGTCGTCGAAAATCATCAGGCTCGGCAGATGCGCCAGTGCTCGGGCGACGTTGCCCAGGCCAGCCTTGAAGGCGTCGATACGAGTTTGTTCGAGGGTGTAACGCTTGAGGCGTTCGGGCGTGAGCGTTGGCGCTGTCGGATTGATCAGTGTCCACGCGACCGGCGACCACACCAGCAAGTACATCGCCATGACTTCAGCAAACGTTACCAGGTGATTGTCGGCGCTGCTGCTGGTGAAAATCGGCTTACGCGCGCCGCCGAAAAATCGCTCACGCAGAGTCTCGTTGCTCTCCAGCGCCGGTAACAAATCCGCGCGGTGGTAGTAACTGGCCGGGTGTTCGTAAAGCTTGGCGCTGTCGCTGACTACGGCACCTTCGAGGTGTTCGTCGAACAGGCCGAGGCGCTTGATCAAGGCATGAATCGCCCGTAGCGTCGGCCCGGCAACGTCATCGGCGTAGACCTGATCGCCGCTCATCATCAACAGGGCCGGGCGTTGCTGTGAATCGGTTTCGGCGGCCAACAATTGATCGACACAGAGCAAACCGTCCACCGCCGGGTGATGCGGCTTGCGGCAGGAACCGTGGAGCAACTGATCGATGCGCGAGCGCACGACGAAGTTTGGACACGTAGCGCCGCCATACAACAGGTGCGGCGCCCAATCGGCGATACCGTCCTGGTCATCAATCAGCAGGTCGTAGTCGATAAATTCGTCGAGGGGCAGGGCGTTTTCGAGTCTGACATCGATGAGATGAACGAACGCTCGACTGCCCACGGCAATGACTGCGCATTTCTCGGCATCGAGAGGAATGTTTCCTACAGCCTGCAAGCGCATGGTCAGCGACAGCGGGCGTGTAGCAACCAGCCACAGTACCAGGCGTTTGGGCTCCAGCCGTCGGATCAACGGGCCAGCCAGAACAGGTGGCAACGGGGTCAGCTCATCAAGTGTTGGGGACATCCGGGGACAAAGCTCAAGGCGCACAGGCCGGCGATGATAGCGCAGCCGGCGCCTTGAACGCTTAAGTGAGACTTAAGAGTCCGCTTTTTGCAGCTTCAGGCCCAGCAGGCGCCATTCGGCAGGAATCGCATCAACTCTCGGCTGCTCCTGCACGGAGCAATCGAAACGGTATTTCACATCGTCGCCGTTCATGTTGCGCGCGGTGACGGTGTTGCTGAAGGTGTAGACCTGATCCTTGAAGCGATGGCTGACGAGGCCTTTGCTGTCAGCAAAGCGCGCCGAGTTGGGAAAGCGCAACGTGCTGGTCACGAACGGGCTGCACATGACATACGCGATCATCGACTTGTCGGCCTGTGCGTCGCCGCGCAATTTCTTGTTCAGCGCTGCCAGGGCCATGCGACCCTGATAGTCGCTTTGATCCAGCACGGTCTGTAACCCGATTGATTTCGGCGCCCGGTTGGCGTAGTTCGGCAGCAATGCGGAGTCGGCGGGAGAGGGCTTGTCGTCCGGCTCGATGGCAGCAAAAACCGGCGCATCCTTCAGCTCAGCGGCGGGCGTGATTGACTCGGCCTCAGGCAATAGGGAGGTCGGCTCGGCGACCTGCGTGTTTTCAGCCTGCGCCGCCTCGTAGTCATGCGAAGAAGGAAACAGCGATAAAGTGATCGACAGCACCACCATCGCAACAATGAAACCACCCGCAGCGCCAACAATGTTGCCGTAGAAAATATTCCAGCTACCGCGGTTCTTCACCACCCAGCGCCACATGAAACCCCAGGCCGCGACAAACGCCAGAAAACGCAGAAAATCCATTCGATCCTTTCCTTAAACCTTCAAAAACCTGAAAACAGTGCGCAGCAGATGATGAGCCCTGAAGATGGACGGCAAGATATCAAAATCGAAGCGCTGCGCTATCAAGAACCGGGGAAATAATTCACTGCAAGGAACGCCAGCGTGGTAAATCCGGCGGCGAAACCACACAGTGCGCCCAGCAACTGACGTGCGACCGGATGCTCCGGTTGACGGCGATGGGCAACCCACATCCATACACCCGCCAACACCCCGGCGCTGTTCATGATTACCACCAGGCTGCGATCCAGGTTTGACGTCGCCATCGTCGTGCCAATGACCCCACCGTAAATCAGCGTGAATACGATTCCAGTCACCACGGCACTTCCGGCACCGGCAAGGTTGGCAAGTAACAAATTCCACTCACCCCGTTGCTTCACGACCCACGTCCAGGTTCCGGCCATTACCAGCAAGCACAACAAAGCATCCATTGATTCATTCCTGAGTGCGCGATAGCAGAGGCGGTTGGTGCGCCTCCAGCGAAAGTGGACGGCAAGATATCAAAATAGTAGCGTCACGCCACTGCCCTTATCCTCGTAACGGACTACACATGCCTGCAATCACTAAAACCTTGCGCCTGTTTTGTGCACTCACTCTGGGCTTTTCCCTGACCCCGGCATTCGCCGCCTGGCAAGAACACCCGGAAAACAGCTGGAAGTATTACGCCGGCAACTGCCAGCAAGTGCAGGGAAAACTGGCCGACGTGCAGAGCGGTCGAACCAGTGCCTACGAGATGATGGTTGCTCTGGAAAGCAATCTGCGAACCATGAATGAGCACCGCTCGAACCTGACTCCCGATCACGTGGGTTCCGCCGAATTCGCCCAATGCGAAAACGTCGCCGCCCAGGCCGAGGCGATGATCGCCCAAGGCAAAGCCGAGTTCGCCGGCAGAATGGAACGTGGCGTGCAGGAAGGTCGGATCGCCCACCAGAACTCCCCCGAATACCAACGCGCGCGCTCCCTCGGCTTCAGCGACGTCGGTGACATTTCCTTCCTGAAACTGCACGAAGACACCGAAGGCGAAGCACGCCTGAAAACCATGCTGATCACCGTCGACGAAGTCTGCGGCCAATACTTCCGCGCGACGCAGTATGTGAAGCCGTATGTGATTTATACGGTCAGGCCTTCGGATGGCGGTTGTGGGGAGGTAAAGCGCGTGGCGATCATGGGTGGCCGAGCGGTGGAGAAGGGTGACTACATCGATGAAAGAGGCGAGTTTCAGTATCTGGCATGGAAGAATATTGTCGGTGCGGATGGGTTTCCGACGGATATTCGGGTGCTGAAAGCCCGACGTTAAGTTGCGTCAACACTTGGATGTTTTCTTGAATAAAGGGATAAACAGATGATCGACTTCAACAACAAAGGCTTCTTCAAACTCAAGCAGAACAATGAATACGCCGAGCGCGTCACCGCCCTGTTGCTGGACGGGGAGGAAGTGATCGACTCCTACAAGGCCATGCGCGACGGCGTGGTGTTTACCAACAAACGCATCATCGCCGTCAACGTCCAGGGGATTACCGGCAGCAAGAAGGATTTCACTTCGCTGCCGTACAAAAACATCGTCGCGTACTCCGTGGAGACATCAGGGACGTTCGATCTGGATTCGGAGCTGGAGATTTACTTTTCGTCGCTGGGGAAGGTGAAATTCGAATTCACCGGGAAGACTTCGATGGTCGAGATTTCGAAGTACATCTCAAAGCATCTGTTGTAAGAACGCTCGGGGCGGTCAGTCACAGAATGTCTTTCAAGTAACCCTTGAGCGCGAGGAGCGGCTGATCAAGCTGCTCCAGCGACTGCGCCTGGCTGAAATCGGCTGACAGCTTGTGCAGCTCGCGCCCCAGCGGTTTCTCGACACCGCCCAATGCATTCATCGCCAAACCCAGGCACTCATTCATCTTGAATTGAATGGTCTGCACATCCCCACGGCGCACCAGCAGCTCGAACACGTCTTTCTGATAATCACCCATGACCATGTCGTCCCGCAAAATCGGGCTCAGGCCTTCTTCCTCGTAAGCGAGTTTGAGGGAGAAGAGGGCGACTGTTTCCAGTGACGTTTCCATGGTGTGCCTTGAGCGATGTCCTTCAGAGAAAGATGGCGGGCTGTTTTCAGATGGACGTGATTATACGGAGAGGGATCAACAAGTGCAGCCCGGGGTGAGATTGGTCACGCTGAAACAGATCAGTAACCTTTACTGGATCGAACGCCATTTCCCTCCGGAGATCGGCGAGTATTATGGTGAGCCCTGACAACTCGACGTTAACTCTTGGATACAAGCGGAGCGACGACCATGGAATACGACGACAAACTGATGGAAGAAGCTGTGCTTGCCCTGTTGGCAGCGCTCAGTTCCGACGACGGCAATGCCTGGAAAGGGTTCGACTTCGAAATCATGAATCGATTGCATGAACAAGGATTCATCAGCAACCCGGTGAACAGGAACAAGTCGATCTGGTTGACGGCGGAGGGCATGGAGCGAGGTCGGCAGATAGCTGAGCGGTTGTTTGGAAGGCGTGCTCAAGCTGAGCCTGCCTCCAACTCCGACACCTGAGTCACTGCTACGCCGACTGTAGCGAGAGGACTGGTCGCGGACTCGCTAGATGAGGAGCAGGAGGAATTTTCGCATTGGGACATTTTCTGACTGAACCACAACTGACAAACGTCAGAGCCGCACTGTCCGAGCCTTTCAACCATTTTCCAACTGATTACGACTACGTCGCACGTCAGCTCAAAGGCGTCGATCCAACGGTGCTTTACGAGATTTTTTATACAGAAGTCGCGCCAGTGTGCTTTACGAATATTGCAGCGGTTTTACCCACTGTCTGGACGGGTTTTGACCCTGACTGGCTAAGGGCAGAGATCGAGGAAAGGCTCGCGGCGCGGCAGCGTAACTGGTTACGCAGGCAGTTCGACAAGTTGCTGGTCCGTTGGCTGAAATATAACTACGACTACATGTGGGAAGAAATCGCCAGCAGGCTTTGAACTTGTGATTAGGGTTTTAGAAATCTTCGCTTTTAGTGATCAACACTTTCGTCCGGTTTCAACGCACGGCCAGTCTGATCGTAGGTGAGCTGGTGGCAAATGAGTGAAGGGGGGCTTTATTGCAGACGAAAAAAAAGGCCTTGCTAAGCAAGACCTTTCTTAATTTTGGTGCCCCGAGGGAGACTCGAACTCCCACTCCTTTCGAAAACGGATTTTGAATCCGCCGCGTCTACCAATTCCGCCATCAGGGCTCAATGGCGGCGAAGTATAGAGATGAGATTACCGTTGGTCAATCACGTTTCATGGTCAATTTTCGATATTTCCGCTAGACTTTCCGGCCCTGCTAGACGAACCCCATCATGCGCGTTGCTGACTTTACCTTCGAACTCCCTGATTCGCTGATCGCTCGCCACCCTTTGGCCGAGCGTCGCGGCAGTCGCCTGTTGACCCTGGATGGGGTGAGCGGCGCCTTGGCACACCGTCAATTCACTGATTTGCTTGAGCATTTGCGCCCGGGCGATTTGATGGTGTTCAACAATACCCGGGTGATTCCGGCGCGGCTGTTTGGACAAAAAGCGTCCGGCGGCAAGCTGGAAATCCTCATCGAGCGGGTGCTCGATACGCATCGCGTGCTGGCCCATGTGCGCTCCAGCAAGTCGCCGAAGCCGGGTTCGAAGATTCTCATCGACGGCGGTGGCGAAGCCGAGATGCTTGCGCGTCACGACGCGTTGTTCGAACTGTGCTTCGCTGAAGAAGTGTTGCCGCTGCTTGATCGCGTCGGGCACATGCCGCTGCCTCCTTATATAGACCGCCCGGATGAAGGCTCGGATCGCGAGCGTTATCAGACCGTGTACGCCGAGCGCCTGGGCGCGGTGGCAGCGCCGACGGCGGGGCTGCATTTCGATCAGTCGCTGATGGAGGCGATTGCGGCCAAGGGCGTAGAGACCGCATTCGTCACGCTGCACGTGGGCGCGGGTACTTTCCAGCCGGTGCGCGTCGAGAAGCTTGAAGATCACCACATGCACACTGAGTGGCTGGAAGTCGGCCAGGACGTGGTCGATGCGGTCGCTGCGTGCCGTGCGCGCGGCGGTCGAGTGATTGCCGTTGGCACCACCAGCGTGCGTTCGCTGGAAAGCGCCGCGCGCGATGGCGTGCTCAAGCCGTTCAGTGGCGATACCGACATCTTTATCTACCCGGGCCGGCCGTTCCATGTGGTTGATGCCCTGGTCACCAATTTCCATTTGCCGGAATCCACGCTGTTGATGCTGGTTTCGGCATTCGCCGGTTATCCCGAAACCATGGCCGCCTACAAGGCCGCCGTCGACAACGGTTACCGCTTTTTCAGCTACGGTGATGCCATGTTCATCACCCGTAATCCCGCACCTACTGCCCCTAAACAAACAGGCCCAGAGGAAACAGAATGAGTCGCGAATGTCGCATGTCCTTTGAGCTCCTGGCCACCGATGGCAAGGCCCGTCGTGGTCGTCTGACCTTTCCGCGTGGCACCGTTGAGACCCCGGCTTTCATGCCGGTCGGTACTTACGGCACGGTCAAGGGCATGTTGCCGCGTGACATCGTCGCCACTGGCGCAGAAATCATTCTGGGCAACACCTTCCACCTGTGGCTGCGTCCTGGCACCGAGGTGATCAAGGCGCACGGCGACCTGCACGATTTCATGCAGTGGAAAGGCCCGATCCTGACCGACTCCGGCGGCTTCCAGGTGTTCAGCCTGGGCGCGATGCGCAAGATCAAGGAAGAAGGCGTGACCTTCGCCTCTCCGGTCGATGGCTCGAAAGTGTTCATGGGCCCGGAAGAGTCGATGCAGGTTCAGCGCGATCTGGGTTCCGACATCGTGATGATCTTCGACGAATGTACGCCGTACCCGGCTGACGAAGACGTCGCCCGTGTGTCGATGGAGTTGTCGTTGCGCTGGGCTCAGCGTTCGAAAAACGCCCACGGTGAAAACACCGCGGCGCTGTTCGGTATCGTTCAGGGCGGCATGCACCAGGATCTGCGCATGCGCTCGCTGGAAGGTCTGGACAAGATCGGCTTTGACGGTCTGGCCATCGGTGGTTTGTCGGTGGGCGAACCGAAGCACGAGATGATCAAGGTGCTGGATTATCTGCCGGGCATGATGCCGGCTGACAAACCTCGTTACCTTATGGGCGTTGGCAAACCCGAAGATCTGGTTGAGGGTGTGCGCCGCGGTGTGGACATGTTCGATTGCGTGATGCCAACCCGTAATGCCCGCAATGGGCATCTGTTCATTGATACAGGCGTGCTGAAGATCCGTAACGCGTTCCATCGCCATGATGATTCGCCGCTGGATCCGACCTGCGATTGCTATACCTGCCAGAACTTCTCCCGCGCTTATCTGCATCACCTGGACAAGTGCGGCGAAATGCTGGGAAGCATGCTCAATACCATCCATAACTTGCGCCATTATCAGGTGCTGATGGCTGGTTTGCGCGAGGCTATTCAACAGGGTACATTGGCCGCCTTTGTCGATGCCTTCTACGCCAAACGCGGGCTCCCCGTTCCGCCTTTGGACTGAGTTTTCTGACCCCAAGATTCAACATTTGCAACTGGAGTGCTAAATGAGCTTTTTTATCTCTAATGCCATGGCTGACGCAGCTGCACCGGCTGCTGCCGGCCCAATGGGCGGCGGCTTCGAGTGGATTTTCCTGGTCGGCTTCCTGGTCATCTTTTACCTGATGATCTGGCGTCCACAGGCCAAGCGCGCCAAAGAGCAGAAGAACCTGCTGAGCAGCCTGCAAAAGGGCGACGAAGTGGTCACCACCGGCGGCATCGCCGGCAAGATCACCAAAGTGGCCGATGACTTCGTGGTTCTGGAAGTTTCCGACACCGTGGAAATGAAGTTCCAGAAAGGCGCCATCGCCGCCACGCTGCCAAAAGGCACGCTGAAAGCGATCTAAGGTTCCAACTTCTACTCAATCGACGGGGCGCGCAAGGCGCCCCGCGTTCATAACGGGCGGCGTGATGCTGAACAAATACCCTCTGTGGAAATACATTCTGATCCTGGCGGTGCTGGCGATCGGTCTGATTTATTCCGCTCCCAATCTATACCCCGATGACCCGGCCATTCAGATCAGTGGCGCCAGCACGGCACTGCAGGTCAATCAGGCCGATCTGGATCGCGTAAGCACCGCGCTCAAAGAGTCCGGGATCAACGTCAAGGCTGCCACGCTGGCGGACAACGGCAAGGGCGGTCTGATCCGTCTGGCCAAAGCTGAAGACCAGCTGCCGGCAAAAGACGTTGTGCGCAAGGCATTGGGTGATGACTACGTCGTCGCGCTGAACCTGGCACAGACCACCCCGCAATGGCTACGCAATCTGGGCGCGCACCCGATGAAGCTGGGCCTGGACTTGTCCGGTGGTGTGCACTTCCTGCTGGAAGTGGACATGGATAAAGCCCTCGATGCACGCCTGAAAGTCTACGAAGGCGACGTCAAGAGCCTGCTGCGTAAAGAGAAGCTGCGCTATCGCAGTCTGCCGCAACTGGGCGGTGCCATTCAGTTGGGCTTCAGCGATGAAGATTCCCGCGAACAGGCCCGTGCGCTGATCCGCAAGAACTTCAACGATTTCGACATTGTTCCGGCCGACCTCAACGGTCAACCGGTGCTGCGTCTGGCGATGACCCCGGCCAAGCTGGCGGAAATCCGTGAATACTCCATCAAGCAGAACTTGACCACGGTACGTAACCGCGTCAACGAGCTGGGTGTTGCCGAACCGATCGTTCAGCGTCAGGGCGCCAACCGCATCGTGGTTGAGCTGCCAGGCGTGCAGGACACTGCCGAAGCCAAGCGTATTCTGGGCAAGACGGCCAACCTTGAGTTCCGTCTGGCTGCAGAGCCGGGTGCTTCGAAAGCCACTTCCGAGAGCTTTGAATTCCGTGAGGGCAACCGTCCACCTGCGCAGATCGAGCGTGGCCTGATCATCACCGGTGACCAGGTGACTGACGCCAAGGCCGGTTTCGGCGAGCACGGCACACCTGAAGTGAACATCCGTCTGGATGGTCACGGTGGTGAGTTGATGAGCCGCGCGACTCGTTCGAACGTCGGTCGCAGCATGGCAGTGATCTTCATCGAGCAGCGTCCGGTCACCACTTACACCAAGCAAATGGTTAATGGCGTCGAGAAAGACGTCGCGGTGCAGACGTTCAAGGAAGAGAAGAAGATCATCAGCCTGGCGACCATCCAGTCGCCGCTGGGTGCTCAGTTCCGCATCACTGGTCTGAACGGTCAGGGCGAATCGTCCGAGCTGGCGCTGCTGTTGCGTGCCGGTGGTCTGGCAGCGCCGATGTACTTCGCTGAAGAGCGCACAATCGGTCCGAGCCTGGGTGCTGACAACATCACCAAAGGTATCGATGCATCGCTGTGGGGCATGCTGTTCGTGTCGCTGTTCATCATCGCCATCTACCGCTTCTTTGGCATCATCGCCACTGTCGCTCTGTCGGTGAACATGGTGTTGCTGCTGGCGCTGATGTCGCTGCTGGGTGCAACGCTGACCCTGCCGGGTATCGCCGGTATCGTGTTGACCATGGGTATGGCGGTTGACGCCAACGTACTGATCTTCTCGCGGATCCGCGAAGAGATCGCCGCCGGCATGACCGTGCAGCGCGCAATCAACGAAGGCTTCGGCCGGGCATTCACTGCGATTCTCGACGCCAACCTGACAACTCTGTTGGTTGGCGGGATTCTCTTTGCGATGGGCACCGGCCCGGTCAAAGGCTTCGCAGTGACCATGTCCCTCGGGATCTTTACCTCGATGTTCACGGCCATCATGGTGACCCGCGCAATGGTCAACCTGATCTTCGGCGGACGTGACTTCAAGAAGTTGTGGATTTAAGGGGCTGCCATGTTACGTACAATCAACTTCATGGGCGTTCGCAACTTCGCGTTCGGCGTCACAGTATTCCTCACCCTGCTGGCTATGTTCAGTGTCTTCACCAAGGGCATGAACTGGGGGCTGGACTTCACCGGCGGTACGCTCATCGAGCTGACCTACGAGCGTCCGGCCGATGTCACCAAGGTGCGCGAGCAACTGGTGACTTCGGGGTATCACGAAGCCGTCGTGCAGAGCTTCGGTGCGACTACCGATCTGCTGGTGCGGATGCCGGGTGAAGACCCGCAGTTGGGCCATCAGGTAGCGGAAGCGCTGCTGAAGGTCGGCGGCGACAATCCGGCAACGGTCAAGCGTGTCGAGTTCGTCGGCCCGCAGGTCGGTGAAGAGCTGCGCGACCAGGGCGGCCTCGGCATGCTGCTGGCGCTCGGCGGCATCCTGATCTACCTGGCTTTCCGCTTTCAGTGGAAGTTCGCGGTCGGCGCCATTGTTTCGCTGATCCACGACGTGATCGTGACCATCGGCATCCTGTCGTATTTCCAGATCACTTTCGATCTGACGGTACTGGCGGCGGTGCTGGCGATCATCGGTTACTCACTGAACGACACCATCGTGGTATTCGACCGGGTTCGCGAGAACTTCCGCGTGCTGCGCAAGGCGACGCTGATCGAGAACATCAACATCTCGACCACTCAGACCCTGCTGCGCACCATGGCGACGTCGATCTCCACCTTGCTGGCGATCGCGGCACTGCTGTTCTTCGGTGGCGACAACCTGTTCGGCTTCTCCATCGCCCTGTTTATCGGTGTTCTGGCGGGTACTTACTCGTCGATCTACATCGCTAACGTGGTGCTGATCTGGCTGAACCTGACCACTGAGGATCTGATTCCTCCGGTCAACACCGAGAAGGAAGTCGACGACCGTCCATAACGGCCATCGTTTTCCCCCGCTGTCAGCCGAAAAAGGCGCGAGTTGAACTCGCGCCTTTTTTTATGCTCCAAGGCTGGGAGAAGCGCGGGCGCGTCCCGCATGTGATGGTCAGGAGGTTCATGTGAACAAGTCGTTGCTGGTTGGTGCGGTATTGGGTGCTGTCGGTGTGACTGCCGGGGGTGCTGTTGCCACCTACAGCCTGGTTAAAAGCGGCCCTGAGTATGCGCAAGTACTGGCTGTTGAACCGGTCAAAACACAGATCAAGACTCCACGTGAAGTGTGCAAGGATGTAGCCGTGACCCGCCAGGCGCCGGTCAAGGATCAACACCAGATCCTCGGTACCGCGATTGGCGCGGTAGCGGGTGGTTTGCTGGGTAATCAGGTCGGCGGCGGTACTGGCAAGAAGATCGCCACCGTGGCCGGTGCGGTTGGTGGCGGTTATGCCGGTAACAAGGTGCAGGAAGGTATGCAGAATCGCGATACCTACACCACCACGCAGACTCGCTGTAACACGGTGAATGACATCAGTGACAAAGTTGTCGGTTACGACGTGCGTTATTCGCTGGATGGCAAGGAAGGCAAGGTGCGGATGGATCGTGATCCGGGCAACCAGATTCCGGTCGACAAGGAAGGCAAGCTGGTTCTGTCGCAGAATGAGCCTGCTCAGTAATCGTCCGAGCGTTTAAAAAGAAGCACCCTGCGGGGTGCTTTTTTGTGCCCTGCAGTTAAACCAGTCCCCAATGTAGGAGCTGCCGAAGGCTGCGATCTTTTGATCCTGTTCTAAAAAAACAAAGCCAAAAGATCGCAGCC
>NZ_JACSZV010000087.1 GCF_014472415.1 Pseudomonas sp. N40(2020) | reverse complement strand
GCCCGATGCACCGCATCGGGCGTTTTGTATTTCAGCGACAGATGAGGCCGCTCGTTGTTATAGATCTGCACCGACTCGTCCACCATCCGGATGGCCTCTGCAAAATCTTTGGGGCGATGCAGCAATAACTCGTTTTTCAAAATCCCGTTCACACGCTCAGCCAACGCATTTTGGTAGCAGTCGTAGCCATCGGTCATTGAGCAGGTGATGCCGTATTTGGCATGCAGCCGCTGATAAAGCTCGGAGCAGTATTGGACGCCTCTATCCGAGTGATGCACCAGGCGTTGCTCCGTTTTCCGCTGCCTGAGGGCTTTGTTGAACGCCTGGATCACCGATTCGGTGTGCAAGCTTTCATGGACATGGTGCCCCACGATTTTTCGGGAATACGCATCGGTGACCAAACTCAGATAAGCCACACCCGTTTGCGTCGGTAAGTAGGTGATGTCAGCAACCCATACTTGCTCTGGCGCCTTGGCGACTACCTGAATCGGTCCATCTTTGAGCAGGTTTGGATGCCGGCGAAAGCGATGATGGCTGTCTGTCGTTTTGTGATAGGCCCGTCTGCGGGGAACCAGTTCGCGCCGATCTCGCAAGATATCGAATAAACGGTCTCGACCAACCGTTACGGACACTTCTGGCTCAGTGCGCATTAGATTGTGAAGTTTTCGGGTGCCAAGGCGCGGTTGCCTAAGTCGCTTTTCCCTCACGAATCCCATCACTTCCTGGGCATGACGGGCCCGGGCATCACACGCCCGGTTGCGCTTGTAATACGCCTGACGGGAAATCCCCATGAACTGGCAAGCCCTACTGATGCTCAGGCCTCGGATCTGCCCTTGGGAGAGGACTTGCCGGATCGCTTTTTTACGACAGAAACACCGAAGTCGTTCTTCAAAACGTCAACGACGGCCTCGAAAAACTGAGCTTTCTGGTTGGCTTGGGCAAGCTTTTCTTCAAGCTCTTTGATTCGCTGTTCGGGTGTCAGGGGTTTATCGGGCTCATCCATGGAACGGGGTCTCTTGGAGCGAATGGACGCGCCTTGACTCCAGTCCTGCCGACCATGCCTGCGTAACCAGTTCAGTACGGTCGTTTTACCCTGAATGCCATAGCGCTCTTGAGCCTCTTTATAACTCAACTCGCCTTTTTCGACCTGATCGACGACCGACAATTTAAAGGTCAGCGTGTAATCACGCTGACTGCGCCTTTCTCCCGTATTCATTACTCCCTCCTGAGAATGGGTCAGAAGGTGTAAACCTTATTCAGGACGGGACA
>NZ_JACSZV010000086.1 GCF_014472415.1 Pseudomonas sp. N40(2020) | reverse complement strand
TGTCTAGTCCTGAAATAGGTTTACACCTATTTCACCCTAACGCTCGATGCACCGCATCGGGCGTTTTGTATTTTAAAGACAGGTGCGGCCGCTCCTGGTTGTAGATCGTGACCGCCTCTTGCACCATCTGTGTGGCCTGCGCCAAATCCGCTGGTCGATGGATCAAGAACTCTGTTTTCAAGATGCCGTTGACCCGCTCTGCCAAGGCGTTCTGGTAGCAGTCGTAGCCATCGGTCATCGAGCAAGTAATGCCATGTTTTGCGTGCACTTCTTGGTAAAGGGCTGAGCAGTACTGGGCGCCTCGATCCGAGTGATGGACTAGTTTCTGACCGCTTCGACGCCGCTTCAAAGCCATTCGAAAGGCTTGCACCACGGAGTTGGTGTGCAGATTCTCATGCACGTGATAGCCGACTATTTTTCTCGAAAAGGCATCCGTCACCAAACTCAGATAGGCCACGCCATCACGGGTAGGCAGGTACGTAATATCGGCCACCCAGACCTGCTCCGGGCCGTTAGCGATTATTTGTTCCGGGCTTGGTTTCAGCAAATTGGGGTGTCGGCGGAAGCGATGATGACTGTCGGTCGTCTTGTGATACGCCCGCTTTCTGTGGACCAACTGGCGGCTTTCACGCAAAACCGCGAATAAACGATCCCGGCCAACATGAAGCTCCTGTTGCTCGCGCTGCTCATGCATCATCGAGTGCAGCTTGCGGGTACCGATGCAAGGTTGGCGGACACGGATTTTCTGTACAAACGCTATGAGCTGCCGATCCTGGTCGGCCCGCGCCCTGTAGACCCGGTTACGTTTGTAATAGGCCTGACGGCTTATTCCCATAAATTGGCAAGCCCTGCTGACACTCAGGGTTTCGGTTTGCGCAACGACTTGCCGGGTCGCTTTTTTATGACAGATACGCCGTAGTCGTTCTTCAGAACATCAACCACGGCTTCAAAAAATTGGGCTTTCTGATTCGCCAGCGCCAACTGCTCCTCAAGTTCTTTGATTCTTTGCTCGGGAGTCAATGGCAAGGTTGGCTCGTCCATAGGTCTGATCCTCTGGGAGCGAATGGAGGCGCCTTGGCTCCAGTCCTGGCGACCATGCTTGCGTAACCAAACCAACACCGTCGACCGACCCTGTATCCCATAGCGCCGCTGAGCCTCTTTATAACTCAACTCGCCTTTTTCGACCTGGTCGACGACCGATAATTTAAAAGCCAGTGTGTAATCACGCTGACTGCGTTTCGCACCCGTATCCATTTCACCTTCCTGAAAAGAAGTCAGAAGGTGTAAACCTTATTCAGGACGGGACAGC
>NZ_JACSZV010000085.1 GCF_014472415.1 Pseudomonas sp. N40(2020) | reverse complement strand
GCATTGGTATCTACACATCTCCCGATCCTGGTCTATAAAAGGACGGCATGGATATCAAATGACCGGGCTAGATGCCCGACTGACAAAACGATACGACGAGTTAGTCATGGGACACAGTAATGGACTACCGGCGCTGGCCGCCGGGATGAAAGCCTTGCCGCGAAGCGACAAGGCTTTTGCGCAGACGCAAGCGCTCTGGAGATTTTTGAGCAATGACCGGGTCAGGCCCGTTGATCTGGTTAAACCGCTACTGGCGCTGGCGCATGAGGGTTGCCGAGATGACTGCGATGATTACGCACTGGTCATGCACGATTGGTCTCGGCTCAATTACATGCACCACCACAGCAAGGCTGATCGCCTGCAAATGACCCACCGAGGCGACATCGGCTATGAGCTGCAAAGCAGCCTGCTGGTCACGGATCGTGACGGTGCACCGATCTGTACTCCCGCTCAGAATCTAGCCACCAAAGACGGCGTGCTCAGCACGCGAGCCGAAGAAGTGCTGGCCCCTGAAAAACACCTCAATGAACTGACACAACGCATCACTTGGCTGGAGCAGCAGAGTTTTGCCAAGCCTCTTGTCCATATCGTGGATCGAGAGGCTGATTCAGTCGCTCATTTGAGACAGTGGCAGGCCCAGGGTCGGCACTGGCTGGTGCGGGTCAAGGCGGGTTCCACGGCCAGTCATGAAGGCCAGTCCAGGCCTCTGAGCCAAATCGCCAGCCAAATGAGCTACAGCGAAACCCGCAAGGTCGACTACAAAGGAAAATCCGCCATTCAATGGGTGGGAGAAACGGCCGTTGTGCTGACTCGCCAAGCCCAGCCCTTCACCAAAGATCGGGCCGACCGCAAGACGTTACGCAAGTCTGGCGAGCCTTTACCTGCCCGACTGGTCGTTAGCCGAATAATTGGGGACAACGGCCACCTGTTGGCCGAATGGTATTTGCTGAGCAACCTTGGGCCCCAGGTTGCGGCTGAACGATTGGCGCTCTGGTATTACTGGCGCTGGCGTATCGAGTCCTACTTCAAACTGCTCAAAGGCGGCGGACATCAGCTGGAAAACTGGCAGCAGGAAAGCGGCGAAGCCGTGTTCAAACGGCTGCTGATCGCTAGTCAGGCGTGCGCCGTCAGTTGGCGTCTGATGCGGGCAGAGGGTGAGTTTGCCGAGCAAACACGGAACTTTTTGGTCCGTCTATCGGGTCGACAAATGAAGCGCTCGCAGCCGGTAACGGCTTCTGCGGTGCTAGCCGGTTTGTACATGCTTTTGGCGATGTGCGAGACGCTGGAGCAATACACGCCACAGGAGCTGGCGGGTTTCGCTAAAGAAGCCATCGGCTGGGTGGCCAGCCGAAGACTTTAGAGATGTGTAGATACCAATGC
>NZ_JACSZV010000084.1 GCF_014472415.1 Pseudomonas sp. N40(2020) | reverse complement strand
CTTTTGCTCTGGTTTTTGATTTACGAAACACCAGATCAAAAGATCGCAGCCTTCGGCAGCTCCTACAGGTTATGCATGCGCAGCAATGACCGCATGTCATGCCCCAACCGATGCGTTAAACTCCCGCCCATTGCTGTCTGGAGCTTCTTATGCGCGAAGAGTTGAACCAAGGCCTGATCGACTTCCTCAAGGCCTCCCCTACCCCGTTCCACGCCACCGCCAGCCTTGTTCAACGTCTGGAGGCCGCCGGTTTTGTGCGCCTCGACGAGCGCGAGCCATGGACTACTGAGCCCAACGGCCGCTACTACGTTACTCGTAACGACTCCTCGATCGTCGCGATCAAAATGGGCCGTCACTCGCCGCTGCACGGTGGCATCCGCCTCGTCGGTGCACACACCGACAGCCCGTGCCTGCGGGTCAAGCCACAACCGGAGCTGCAACGTCAGGGCTTCTGGCAATTGGGCGTCGAAGTCTACGGCGGCGCGTTGCTGGCGCCGTGGTTCGACCGCGATCTGTCGCTGGCCGGCCGCGTGACCTTCCGCCGTGACGGCAAGGTCGAGAGTCAGTTGATCGACTTCAAGGCACCGATCGCGATCATTCCCAACCTGGCCATTCACCTCAACCGTGAAGCCAATCAAGGCTGGGCGATCAATGCCCAAACCGAACTGCCGCCGATCCTCGCGCAATTTGCCGGTGACGAACGCGTCGACTTCCGCGCCGTACTCACCGATCAACTGGCCCGCGAACACGGCCTCAACGCCGATGTGGTGCTCGATTACGAGCTGAGCTTCTACGACACGCAAAGCGCTGCGGTGATTGGCCTGAACGGCGACTTCATTGCCGGCGCGCGCCTCGACAATCTGCTGTCGTGCTACGCCGGCCTGCAAGCCTTGCTCACAGCCGAGACCGACGAAACCTGCGTGTTGGTCGCCAACGACCACGAAGAAGTCGGCTCCTGCTCAGCCTGCGGTGCCGATGGCCCGATGCTCGAACAGACCCTGCGTCGCCTGCTGCCGGAAGGTGACGAGTTCGTCCGCACCATCCAGAAATCGCTGCTGGTCTCGGCCGACAACGCCCACGGCGTACACCCCAATTACGCCGAAAAGCACGACGCCAACCACGGCCCGAAACTCAACGCCGGCCCGGTGATCAAGGTCAACAGCAACCAGCGCTACGCCACCAACAGCGAAACCGCCGGGTTCTTCCGTCACCTGTGCATGGCCGAAGAAGTGCCGGTGCAGAGCTTCGTGGTGCGCAGCGACATGGGCTGCGGCTCGACCATCGGCCCGATCACCGCCAGCCATCTGGGCGTGCGCACCGTCGATATCGGCCTGCCGACCTTCGCCATGCACTCGATCCGTGAACTGTGCGGCAGCCATGACCTGGCACATCTGGTCAAAGTGCTGAGCGCCTTCTACGCCTGCCGCGAATTGCCGTAACAATTCGGCACGACACGCCCCCTGTAGGAGCTGCCGCAGGCTGCGATCTTTTGATCTTGTGTTTTATAAATCAAAAACAGGATCAAAAG
>NZ_JACSZV010000083.1 GCF_014472415.1 Pseudomonas sp. N40(2020) | reverse complement strand
GCCGAAGGCTGCGATCTTTTGATTTTGATTTTCAGACAGGCAAGATCAAAAGATCGCAGCCTTCGGCAGCTCCTACACTGGAACCGTGCAGCGCCTGAAATCAGTGAACACAAAATAAGATCGCAACGACATGTCAGAACCGACCTTACTGAACAACGAAATCCGCGACTGGCTGATGGACTGTGGCCTTTTCGACCAATTGCAACTGGCCGACTTCGCCGCCGCCTCCGGCTACTTCAGCATCAGCACCGTGGCTGAAGGCGAAGCAATTTTCCGTGAGGGCGATGCCGGCAGTTTCATGTGCATCCTCCACACCGGTCAGGTCGCCGTGCAGAAAACCGGTGCCGACGGTCAGGTCATCACCATGGCCACCCTGCGCAGCGGTCGGGCGTTCGGGGAAATGGCCGTGCTCGACGGCGAACGGCGCTCGGCCACTTGCGTGGCGGCGAGCAATTGCCAGTTGCTCAATCTGGGCAAGGACTCGCTGGAAAAAATGCTCAACGACGCGCCGAAAATCGCCGCCAAGATCATCCGCGCCCTCGCCGTCTCCCTGTCCAAACGCTTGCGCATGGCGGACGGCCAACTGGCGGCGCAACAGGTTTAACCGCCGGGGGATTTGATCTTGGTGCCGGTCTGTTCAATACCCGGCACCGGTTGATCCTTGATTGGCGGGCTGGGCATTTCGATCGGCACCAGCGGCGGGCTGCCACTGCCGGCGCCCGACTTGGGGATGTTGATCGGCGTGATCTGTGGATATGGGGTTGGCGTTGCGGTGCCGGGCGAGCCGGGCTGCGGCGCCGGGCTGACCGGAATGGTCTGCTGCGCTTGCACTGCAGTTATCGAGAGCGCGGCCAGGGCAATGACCGTTAGAATGGTGCGCTTCATCAAGGGCTCCGTTGGCCTTAGTCTGCGCTCAGGCTACTCCCAACGGGCCTGCTTGCCTTCCCCCTTGTAGAGATTTCCATGAAACGTTTCGTTCTGCTCGACACCACCCCGATCCCTGAAAGCGGCGGTGCCCTGTGCCTGTTCGAGTATGGCGAGGATTTCGTCATCAAGATCCAGGGCGGCGACGGCGGGCAACTGATGAACACGCGCATGCACGGCTCTGAAGATGCGCTGGCCGAGATCCCTTGCCGCAAGGTTGCTGGCCGGCCGAACTCGCGGGTGCTGATCGGCGGGCTGGGCATGGGTTTCACCCTCGCCTCGGCGCTTAAGCATCTGGGCAAGAGCGCTGAAGTGGTGGTCGCCGAACTCGTGCCGGGCGTGGTCGAGTGGAACCGTGGCCCGCTCGGTGAAAAGTCCGGCCGGCCGCTGCTCGATCCGCGCACGGTGATTCGTCAGGAAGACGTGGCCAACGTCCTGCAAAGCGAGCCGAACGGCTTCGACGCGATCATGCTCGACGTCGACAACGGCCCCGAAGGCCTGACGCAAAAGGCCAACAGTTGGCTGTATTCCGCCGCGGGCCTGAATGCCTGCGCCAAGGCACTGCGCCCAAAAGGCGTGCTGGCCGTGTGGTCGGCCAGCGCTGACCGGCAGTTTTCCGACAAATTGAAGAAGGCCGGTTTCAAGGCTGAGGAAGTGCAGGTCTTCGCCCACGGCAACAAGGGCACTCGCCACACGATCTGGATTGCCGAGAAGCTCAAGGGCTGAGCTAAACTCTGTACATAACCGTCATTAGTCTTCTACAAAGGTGAACCCATGAGTTCGTCCACCCCAACCAATACGTCGAAGCTGGATCGCATCCTCGCCGACAACCAGCGCGACAAGGAAATGGGCTATCGCGACAAGGCCCTGAAGATGTACCCGCACGTCTGTGGCCGCTGCACCCGTGAGTTTTCCGGCAAGCGCCTGAGCGAACTGACCGTGCACCACCGTGATCACAACCACGACAACAACCCGCAGGACGGCTCGAACTGGGAGCTGTTGTGCCTGTACTGCCACGACAACGAACACTCGCGCTACACCGACCAGCAATACTTCAGCGAAGGCTCGCTGAGCACGCCGAAAATTGCCAAGGCGACGCACAACCCGTTCGCCGCACTGGCCGGGTTGATGAAGAAAGAAGACTGAACCAGCCATGATCGTTCCCACGCTCTGCGTGGGAACGATCAGTGCCCGCCCTCCCCCAATC
>NZ_JACSZV010000082.1 GCF_014472415.1 Pseudomonas sp. N40(2020) | reverse complement strand
CTTTTGACCTTGCTCTTGTCTTTGAAGATCAATATCAAAAGATCGCAGCCTTCGGCAGCTCCTACAGGGGGGCGGTCAGCCCCTTAATGCAGGGTGACGCAGTTTAGCGGCGGACTTGCTTGAGTGTTTCGGCGATCAGGAACGCCAATTCCAGCGACTGATCGGCATTCATCCGCGGATCACAGTGGGTGTGATAGCGATCCGACAAGCCGTCTTCAGTGATCGGCCGTGCGCCCCCGATGCACTCGGTGACATTCTGCCCGGTCATCTCGATGTGAATCCCGCCGGCGTAACTGCCTTCCGCTTCGTGCACCTGGAAGAACTGCTTCACTTCGCCAAGGATCTGCGCAAAATCGCGGGTCTTGTAGCCGCTGCTGGCCTTGATAGTGTTGCCGTGCATCGGGTCGGAACTCCACAGCACCTGCTTGCCTTCACGCTGCACCGCGCGGATCAACGCCGGTAAATGATCGCCGACCTTGTTCGCGCCCATCCGCGCGATCAGGTTCAGACGCCCCGGATCGTTGCTCGGGTTGAGCACGTCGATCAGACGGATCAGATCATCGGGGTTCATGCTCGGGCCGACTTTCACCCCGATCGGGTTGTTCACCCCACGCAGAAATTCGACGTGAGCACCGTCGAGCTGACGGGTGCGGTCGCCGATCCACAGCATGTGCGCCGAGCAATCGTAGTAATCGTTGGTCAGGCTGTCGCGGCGCACGAAGGCTTCTTCGTAGTTGAGCAGCAGCGCTTCGTGGGCGGTGAAGAAACTGGTTTCGCGCAATTGCGGCGAGCTGTCCATGCCGCAGGCGCGCATGAAGGCCAGGGTTTCATCGATGCGATCGGCGAGGTGGCTGTATTTCTCGGCCAGCGCGGAGTTGGCGATGAAATCGAGGTTCCACTTGTGCACCTGATGCAGGTCGGCAAAACCGCCCTGGGCGAAGGCGCGCAGCAGGTTCAGGGTCGCGGTGGACTGGTGATAGGACTGCAGCAGACGTTCCGGATCCGGCACGCGACTCTTTTCGTCGAAGCCGATGCCGTTGACGATGTCGCCACGGTAGGCCGGCAGGGTCACGCCGTCGATGGTTTCGTCGTTGGCCGAACGCGGCTTGGCGAACTGACCGGCCATGCGCCCGACCTTGACCACCGGGCAACCGGCGGCAAAGGTCATGACGATGGCCATTTGCAGCAGCACCTTAAACGTGTCGCGAATCTTGGCTGCTGAGAATTCAGCGAAGCTTTCAGCGCAATCGCCACCCTGCAGCAGGAACGCCCGGCCCTGAGTCACTTCGGCAAACTGACGACGCAGTTCCCGCGCTTCGCCGGCAAACACCAGCGGCGGATAACTGGCCAGGGTTTGCTCGACCTGGCGCAGATGCGCGGCGTCGGGGTATTGGGGTTGTTGCTGGATCGGCAGGGCGCGCCAGCTGTCAGGGCTCCAGGGTTGGCTCATCACGGTCTCTAAGGTTCTACGCACGGAACGCCATGGTATCAGCAAATTAGTGCGTGACCTGTTCCCGCCCCATCGCCGACAATCGCTGCTTTGCCACGGCGCCACAGCGGTGCCATCGCGTCACCGCGCCCGGTGACCATCAGGAGACGAAATGACTGAGGAGCGCGTCGAGCTATTGCTCGCCGAGGTACAGGACGAGTTCGGCGTGATTCGCGTGCTGGAAGTGGCCGATTACCGCTTTCTGGAGTTCGGCGATGCGATCGAGCAGAGCTGCGTGTTCACTGCCGACCCGAGCTGGCTGGAGTACGACTACACCCGGGCGATGCTGATTGGCGCGCTGTGCCACGAGCATCCGGAGAGTGCGCTGTTCCTCGGATTGGGCGCGGGTACGCTGACTCAGGCTTGCCTCAAGTTTCTGCCGCTGGAAGATGTCGAAGCCATCGAGCTGCGTCCGGACGTGCCGCGTCTTGCAATCGAATATCTTGGCCTGGATGACGATCCGCGCCTGTACATCCGCGTCGGCGATGCCCTTGAATTGCTGCCGAGCGCGGAGCCTGCGGATCTGATCTTCGTCGACCTTTACACCGACGTCGGCCCCGGTGTCGGGCATCTGGCCTGGAGTTTTCTCGGCGACTGTCAGAAACGCTTGAATCCGGGCGGCTGGCTGGTGATTAACCAGTGGGCTACCGATGATGGCAAACCGTTGGGCGCGGCGTTGTTGCGCGGGCTCTATCACCGGCATTACTGGGAATTGCCGGTGAAGGAGGGCAACGTGATTCTGATTGTGCCAGCGGATCTGGATCAGGCGCTGGACATGCAGGCGTTGACTGCCCGGGCTGAAGCGCTGTCGCCGCAGTTGGGGTATTCGTTGCAGTCGTTGATCAAGGCGATTCGTCCTGCGACTTGAGCAGTAGGAGCTGCCGAAGGCTGCGATCCTTTGATCTTGCTTTTAAAAATCAAAGTCAAAAGATCGCAACCTGCGGCAGCTCCTACAGGATTTGGTGCGTTTCATCAGATGCCTTTGAAGATCCCGGGCCGCCGCTCAACCAGCGACCGCACACCTTCCTTGGCATCCTCGCTGGCCAGCAACTTCTTCACCAGCGCCGGCAAGCCCTGTGCTGCCGCCGTCTCACCTTCATACCGCGCCTGGCGCGCCGACATCAACGTCGCCTGCACCCCTAACGGCGCCTGTTGCGCAATCCGTTCGGCCAGTTCAATGGCCCGGGGCAGCAGATCCTCGCTGGCCATCACTTCCTGCACCAATCCCAGGTGCAAGGCATCGTGTGCATCGAATTCGTCTCCGGTCAGCAACCACCGCATGGCATTGCCCCAGCCGGCTACCTGATGAAAGCGCAGAGTCGCGCCGCCAAAAGGAAAGATCCCACGCTGCACTTCCATCTGGGCGAACCGGGTATTGCTCGCGCAAAGGTTGATATCAGCGGCCAGCATCAACTCGATGCCGATGGTCAGGCAGTAACCCTGTGCCGCGACAATTACCGGTTTGCTCACCCGTGGGCCGACGAAAACACCCCACGGATCGCAACCGCCGGTCGGAACTACCCAGCCTTGGGCAAGTGCCGAGCTGGCATTGACCAGATCCAGGCCGGCGGTAAAGTGTTCGCCATGGCCGAACACCACTGCCACCCGCGCCTCGCTATCCGCCTCGAACTCGCCATACGCCAGGCTCAGCTCATTGAGCAGGTCGAGGTCGAAAGCATTGCGCTTGGCGGCTCGGTCGAGGCCGATCAGGTGGACATGGCCACGACGTTCACGGCTGACGCGGCCGGGGCAGGGCTGATTCATGGATAACTC
>NZ_JACSZV010000081.1 GCF_014472415.1 Pseudomonas sp. N40(2020) | reverse complement strand
CTTTTGACTTTGATCTTAAAAAACAATATCAAAAGATCGCAGCCTTCGGCAGCTCCTACAGGGTTTGGCATGATTAGCCAATTTTGCTTCTTGCTCTATGCTGCACCCAGCCCAATCACAAGGAGTGATCGATGCGCGTGTTGGTCAAGAATGCTCAAGACGATTTCCGCGTCAAAGCCTACGCCGGCACCAATGGCGTGCTGTTGGCGATGGACCTCGCGGAGCCGCGTCGCAAAGGCTTGCTAGGGTTCGCCATCGAAAAGCAGCAGGGCGCCAAGCCGTGGCTGTTCCTCTTCAACAGCCTGACGTTCCCCGGCAAAGCCCACACGTTCCCGCAGTTTCACGCCACGCCGAGCGATAAAGCCCCGCTGCAAAAATTCCGTTGGGCCGATTACGCGGTCAATCCGGGGATGACGATTCACTATCGCGTTCACCTGGCTTATGGCACGCCCGATGCGCCGCAATTGGGGGAGTCGCTTGAGCTGACGATCAGTTCAGACGACGGTCACCCGGCCAACCAAAGCGTGATCTTCAACCGTGCGGTCGCTGCCAGCCAGGCGTTCCAGCGCAAATTTCCCGATCTTGATGCTCAGATCAGCGCCAACAAAAACATGCCCATCGAAGCCTGGCCGGATGCGCCACGGCAATGGCTGGAGAACGGCTTGCTCGGGCGTTTGCGGGGTTTTATCCAACGGGCGGTTGATGGTCAGTGGGCGCTGGACATCGCCATTTATGAGTATCAGTTGCAAGCCATCGTCGAGGCGGTTAACGCGGCATTTGCGCGGGGTGTGCAGATTCGAGTGCTGTATCACGCCCGAGTCGACGACGAAGACACCACAATCAACGAGGCGAGTCTGGCGAAACTGCCGGCGACGAGCAAACGTGGGCGGGTGACGCACAGCATCTTCCACAACAAATTCATCGTCCTCAGCCGACTCGACGCAGCGGGGCAGCGCCAACCGCAAGCCGTGTTGTGTGGCAGTACCAATTTCACCGCCAATGGCGTTTATCGGCAGGCGAATGTGGTGCATGTGCTTGATGACGCACCCGTGAGTTCGAGCTATCTGCGGATTTTCGAACGGATCTGGGACGATCCTGATGATCTCGGTGCCACTCGCGACTGGATCACCGAACACAACCCGATGGACGCTGCGCAGCCGCTGTTTGCCGGGTTCTCGCCACGCACCGGCGGCGGGGATTTACGCGAGTTCGTCGAGATCATCGAAGCGGCGAAGAAGGATGTCCTGTTCGTCACTGCGTTCGTCTTGCCTGACGCGATCCTCAATGCTTTGCTGGGCCAGCCACACGACGACATCCTGCGTTACGGCCTGCAAAACACCACCAGCCGAATCACCGGTTTTCACGCCGACCGCAGCGCCGAATTCGCCGCCACCGCATTGCTCAACACGGGGCTGGAAGGCTGGCTGCGCGAGAACATGAAGGGCCAGAAGGGCAATCTGCTGGTGCATACCAAAGCGGTGGTCATCGACTTCACGACGGACACGCCGACTATTATCAGCGGCAGCCACAACTTCAGTGCCTCGGCCAGCAAAAGCAATGACGAAAACTACCTGATCATTCGCGGCGACACCGATCTGGCGGATCGTTATGGCCTCGAGCTGCTGCGGTTTTACGAACATTACCGGTTTCGTTACTTCGCGAAGAAACTGGCGTTGAAGCAAGTGAATCCGTTGGCGGTGGATGATCGCTGGACCCATGATTATTACGTCGATGGGGATTTGCGGCAGTTGTCGCGATTGCGTTTTGCCGGACGTTGAAGTGTCGCCCTGGCAGGTAATACAGATTTTGAAATGATTTGAGGCTGTAGGAAAAGTCACTTCAGCCTGTACGCTTCAAGGCCTTTTTTCATTCAGGATCTACATGAACACCCTCTCGGAGCCTCCCAGTTATCCATTCTCCTCGCGCTATGGCGCGGTCTTGACGCACTCGCAGCATCCGGTTTTCCGACACCCGTCTATTGTTGATAACGCGGCCCCAGAGCCTTTGCGTTGCGCTTTGCCGTGTCCGGCAGCCTGAATTTACTGAAGAGAGATCGAGACGTTTTATGGAATGGTTAGCGGATCCCACGGCCTGGTTAGGCTTGTTGACATTGATCGTGCTGGAACTGGTGCTGGGTATCGACAACCTGGTGTTCATCGCAATCCTCGCGGAAAAACTGCCGCCGCATCAGCGTGATCGCGCGCGCATCATCGGCCTGTCGCTGGCACTGATCATGCGCCTGGGCCTGCTGGCGAGTATTTCCTGGCTGGTCACCCTCACGCAGCCGTTGTTCGAGGTGTTTGACAAGAGCTTCTCCGGCCGTGACCTGATCATGCTGTTCGGCGGCGTGTTCTTGTTGTTCAAGGCCACCATGGAGTTGCACGAACGGCTGGAAGGCCATGTCGGCGAGCGCTCAAGCAACACCGCTTATGCGCTGTTCTGGCCGATCGTCGCGCAGATCGTTGTGCTCGACGCCGTGTTCTCGCTGGACGCAGTGATTACCGCTGTGGGCATGGTCGATGAACTGGCGGTGATGATGATCGCGGTGATCATCTCCATTGGCCTGATGATTGTCGCGAGCAAGCCGCTGACCCGCTTCGTCAACGCGCACCCGACCGTGATCATGCTGTGTCTGGGCTTCCTGATGATGATCGGTTTTGCCCTGACCGCCGAAGGCCTGGGCTTCCACATCCCGAAAGGCTATCTGTACGCGGCCATCGGTTTCTCTATCCTGATCGAGGTGTTCAACCAGATCGCCCGTGCCCGACGCAAACGCTCGATGCAGGGCCTGCGCCCGATGCGCGAACGCACGGCGCACGCGGTGCTGCGCTTGCTTGGCGGACGCAAACTGGCGGTGGAGGAGGTCGGTGAAGAGCTTTCCGACCTGTTGGACGACGGTGATGCGCCAAGCGCGGAGCTGTTCGACCGTCGTGAGCGGGTGATGATCAGCGGCGTGCTGCAATTGGCCGAACGGCCGATCCGCAGCCTGATGACCGTGCGTGCCGACGTCGACACTATCGATCTGGCCGACGATGCCGAGGCGATCCGGACGAAGTTGATGCACTCGTCCTACTCGCGTCTGCCGCTGATTCGCGATGGTGTTGTGGATGAACCTTTAGGCTTCGTGCACAAGAAGGAATTGCTCAAGGAGTACCTGGCCGGCGCTGAGCCGAATCTGGAGCACTTGGCGCGCAAGACCATCAATCTGCTCGACAGCTACTCGATCCTCAACGCGCTGGAACAGATGCGCGCGGCGTCGACCCACATTGCCTTTGTAGTCAATGAATTCGGCGACTTTGTCGGCGTGTTGACCATGACCGACATTCTCGAATCGATTGCCGGCGAGTTGCCCGATGCCAGCGAAATCGAAGGCCCGGACGTAGTCGAGGAGCAGGGCGGCTTCATGGTCAGTGGCGCATTGAACCTGGCGCGTGTTCGCCAGCGTACCGGTTTTGGCGCCGAGCCGACCGAGGATTACCAGACCATGGCCGGATTGGTGATGAGCTTGCTGGATCGGCTGCCGATGATGGGTGATCGTCTGGAATATGCGGGCTGGCAGATGACCGTCAAGGCTGTGGAAGAGCGGCGGGTGACGCGTGTGTTGTTGGTGCGTGAGGCCGCGTAAACACGAATCTCCCTTGTAGGAGCTGCGGCAC
>NZ_JACSZV010000080.1 GCF_014472415.1 Pseudomonas sp. N40(2020) | reverse complement strand
GACCTGGTCGACGACCGATAATTTAAAAGCCAGTGTGTAATCACGCTGACTGCGTTTCGCACCCGTATCCATTTCACCTTCCTGAAAAGAAGTCAGAAGGTGTAAACCTTATTCAGGACGGGACAGCGCCCACAAAAAAGCCCCGGACCATTACAGTCCGGGGCTTTTTCATTTCTATTCGTGGTGCACCAGGCGGGATTCGAACCCACGACCCCTGCCTTCGGAGGGCAGTACTCTATCCAGCTGAGCTACTGGTGCAGCGGGCGACATCATACCTAGGTCGGCTCGGGGCGTCCATGCTGGGTTTTGGGGCGTATTGTCAGTGCGCGTGTCGGGATAAATCCGCTGCATTCCATAAAGCGGTAACGTCCTGCAAAACCCTCGCTTGGCGCTTTCGCGGGGCTGATCTATGGTTTTGCTGCGGCTGGAGCTTTTTGCTCGTTGATCTGAAAATTTCCACAAACACGCCGTTTTTGTTCTTTTTTTCGAACGCCCTATTGTCCTTTAACCCCTTTGCTCCTACGATCCGTTTGAGATTTCAAACGCTCTTTGATTGGGTGTTGAAGCGCAGGTGTTTCGAGTCGTGCACTATCTTATGCGCCTCACCCGGTCACTGATTTCCCTGACGGCAGCCTTGCGAGGCGCCTTTCTACAATCATAATTTGCTCCGCGCAGGCCGCGGTGCTGTTAAGGAAAGCCGACATGCAGCTTAAAGACACCCTGTTGTTCCGCCAGCAAGCCTTCATTGATGGCGCTTGGGTCGATGCGGACAACGGTCAGACGATCAAGGTCAATAACCCGGCCACTGGCGAAATCCTCGGCACCGTGCCGAAGATGGGCGCTGCCGAAACCCGTCGTGCCATCGAAGCCGCTGATAAAGCGCTGCCGGCCTGGCGTGCACTGACCGCCAAAGAGCGTGCCGGCAAGCTGCGTCGCTGGTTTGAACTGATGATCGAGAACCAGGACGACCTCGCTCGCCTGATGACGCTCGAACAGGGCAAGCCGCTGGCCGAAGCCAAGGGCGAAATCGTTTACGCCGCTTCGTTCATCGAGTGGTTCGCCGAAGAAGCCAAGCGCATCTACGGTGACGTGATTCCGGGCCACCAGCCGGACAAGCGCCTGATCGTGATCAAGCAACCGATCGGCGTGACCGCGGCGATTACCCCGTGGAACTTCCCGGCAGCGATGATCACCCGTAAGGCCGGCCCGGCGCTGGCTGCCGGTTGCACCATGGTGCTCAAGCCTGCTTCGCAAACTCCATTCTCCGCATTCGCGTTGGCTGAACTGGCCCAGCGTGCCGGCATTCCTGCGGGCGTGTTCAGCGTTGTTTCCGGCAGCGCCGGCGACATCGGCAGCGAGCTGACCAGCAACCCGATCGTGCGCAAGCTGTCCTTCACCGGTTCGACCGAAATCGGTCGTCAACTGATGTCGGAATGCGCCAAGGACATCAAGAAAGTCTCGCTGGAACTGGGCGGCAACGCGCCGTTCATCGTGTTCGACGACGCAGATCTGGATAAGGCCGTCGAAGGCGCGATCATTTCCAAGTACCGCAACAACGGCCAGACCTGTGTCTGCGCCAACCGTCTGTACATTCAGGATTCGGTCTACGATGCGTTCGCCGAGAAGCTGAAAGTGGCAGTGGCCAAACTGAAGATCGGCAACGGTCTGGAAGACGGCACCACCACTGGCCCGCTGATCGACGAAAAAGCCGTGGCCAAGGTGCAAGAACACATCGCTGACGCTGTCGCCAAAGGCGCCACCGTACTGGCCGGTGGCAAGCCGATGGAAGGCAACTTCTTCGAGCCGACCATCCTGACCAACGTGCCGAAAAACGCAGCCGTGGCCAAGGAAGAAACTTTCGGCCCGCTGGCGCCGCTGTTCCGTTTCAAAGACGAAGCCGAAGTGATCGCGATGTCCAACGACACCGAGTTCGGTCTGGCCTCGTACTTCTACGCTCGTGACCTGGGCCGTGTGTTCCGTGTGGCCGAAGCCCTGGAATACGGCATGGTCGGCGTCAACACCGGTCTGATCTCCAACGAAGTCGCGCCATTCGGCGGCATCAAGGCTTCGGGCCTGGGCCGTGAAGGCTCCAAGTACGGCATCGAAGATTACCTGGAAATCAAATACCTCTGCCTGGGCATCTAAGCCGAGAAAGGGATCGCTGCAAACGCAAAGGGCACGAGAGCGCTGTCCCTTTGCGTCGTTTCAAACCGGAATTTTCTCTGCGGCCGGGAACGCCGTGGCAGTCGATCATCGCATGCTGCCACCGTCGCTTCCTCCCGCTTAATCCTTGAACCACGCCGCCCGATGAGCGGCGAATGAGGACTGTAATGAGCAAGACTAACGCTGAACTGATGGCCCGCCGTACCGCTGCTGTACCCCGTGGTGTTGGCCAGATTCACCCGATCTTCGCCGAATCCGCGAAGAACGCGACCGTAACGGACGTTGAAGGTCGTGAATTCATCGACTTCGCCGGCGGTATCGCTGTGCTGAACACCGGCCACGTACACCCGAAAATCATCGCCGCCGTGACCGAACAGCTGAACAAGCTGACTCACACCTGCTTCCAGGTGCTGGCTTACGAGCCTTACGTTGAGCTGTGCGAAAAAATCAACGCCAAGGTGCCAGGTGATTTCGCCAAGAAAACCCTGCTGGTCACCACCGGTTCCGAAGCGGTAGAGAACGCCGTGAAAATCGCCCGTGCCGCCACTGGCCGTGCCGGCGTGATCGCGTTCACCGGTGCTTACCACGGTCGCACCATGATGACCCTGGGCCTGACCGGTAAAGTCGTGCCTTACTCGGCCGGCATGGGCCTGATGCCAGGCGGCATCTTCCGCGCGCTGTACCCGAACGAACTGCACGGCGTGAGCATCGACGATTCGATCGCTTCCATCGAACGCATCTTCAAGAACGACGCCGAGCCGAAAGACATCGCCGCGATCATCATCGAGCCTGTACAGGGTGAAGGTGGTTTCTATGTCGCGCCGAAGGAGTTCATGAAGCGTCTGCGTGCACTGTGCGACCAGCACGGCATCCTGCTGATCGCTGACGAAGTACAGACCGGCGCTGGCCGTACCGGTACGTTCTTCGCCATGGAACAGATGGGCGTTGCTGCCGACCTGACCACTTTCGCCAAATCCATCGCTGGCGGCTTCCCGCTGGCCGGTGTATGCGGCAAGGCCGAGTACATGGACGCCATCGCTCCAGGCGGCCTGGGCGGCACCTACGCCGGTAGCCCGATCGCTTGCGCCGCGGCCCTGGCCGTGATGGAAGTGTTCGAAGAAGAACAACTGCTGGACCGCTGCAAGGCTGTTGGCGAGCGTCTGGTCACTGGCCTCAAAGCCATCCAGGCCAAGTACCCGGTGATCGGCGAAGTCCGTGCCCTGGGCGCGATGATTGCCGTCGAGCTGTTCGAAAACGGCGACAGCCACAAACCGAACGCTGCCGCTGTGGCGTCCGTTGTGGCCAAGGCTCGTGACAAGGGCCTAATCCTGCTGTCCTGCGGCACCTACGGCAACGTTCTGCGCGTACTCGTACCGCTGACCTCGCCGGACGAGCAACTGGACAAAGGTCTGGCGATCATCGAAGAGTGCTTCTCGGAGCTGTAAGGCCCGGCACTGTGTGATCGGATAGACAAAAACCCGCTTCGGCGGGTTTTTTTATGCCTCTTGAAACACATCCTTGGTTTAGTGCTGTATCGAATCGCCAGCATTGGCTAAGGTTCAGGCATTGCAAGGGAGAGCGCGCATGACTGCCGTTGTTTTACCCGCCGTACCCCGAGTGCTGATTGCCGAGGCCGACCCATGGTCTCGTGACCTGCTCAAACAAGTGTTGCTGAACGTGCGTTGCGACGCTCGAGTGGATCTGTGTGCCGATGGCCAGCAGGCCTTGGACATGCTGCGTGACGTGCCCTATGACCTGGCCATTGTTGATTGGGAACTGCCCGGCACCGATGGGCTGAACGTGCTGCGTAGCGTGCGTCAGCGCAAACGCAATCCGCCGCTGCCGTTCATTCTGATGAGCAGCCGTACCGATAGCGCCAGCGTGCGCGAAGCCCTGCCGCTGGCGCCGACCGCCTACCTCGCCAAGCCGTTGAACATGGAGAGCCTGACCGAGCGTTTGCAGGGTTTGCTGCTCAATGCCGGTGAAGAGGTGTTCTGTGAAGTGCCGACATTGGCGCCAGGCATGACCTTGTCGGTGTTCCTTGAGCGACGCCGCGAGCTGGCTGACGGCGCGCCATTGATGACCGATGTGCAGGTGGCGGTCAAACGCAGCCTGAATCCCAACGGCCTTGATCTGAAGCTGCTGGAAGATGAGATAAAAACCGATCCGCAGATCACCGCCGTGTTGATCGCCGCCGCCAACAGTGCCGCGCAACACCATGGCACGGCGGTGCAGACGCTCGCGCAGGCGCTGCATCGGCTTGGCACTGGGCAGAGCATGAATCTGATTCTCGGTCTGGCGCTCAAGCGCAGCGCCAAGCTCAGTGATCCGTGTCTGGCGGATTACGCCGAGCGCTATTGGGGGTTGTCGCTGCACACCGCCGAGTACGCGCGCACCTTGGCGCGTCTGCTCGATCTGGATCAGGAGCGCTGCTATTGCGCAGGCATGCTGCATTGCTTGGGCGATCTCGCGCTGCTGCGCTGTTTGCAGGAGTGGAAGCAGGCGGGCGGTGAGTTGGATGAGTGGGAGGAAGTCGGCGACGCGTTAGCCGAATTCGGCGCGGCTTACGGTTCGGCGCTACGCACTCGCTGGCGGCTGCCGCTGGAGCTGCGCGAGTTGATTGCCTCGGTCTACCAGCTCGGTGGCGGAGTGTATTCCCGTGAGGCGCTGGTGATGAACATGGCGGCGCAAATGGCTCGTCTGACCGAGCATGAGGGCATTGAGGAGCTGGCGAAGAGTCGCACGGCACGGCTGCTGAAGATCGGGTTGCCGGAGTTGATGCGGATGCGTAAGTAACGTGCCTCGACAAACTCCAATCCTGTAGGAGCTGCGGCACGCTGCGATCTTTTGATCCTGTTTTTTAGAAGCAAGATC
>NZ_JACSZV010000079.1 GCF_014472415.1 Pseudomonas sp. N40(2020) | reverse complement strand
TAGTCAACAAGATTATCAGCATCACAAGTTACTCCGCGAGAAATCAAAGATGTAACCAACGATTGCTGAGCCAAGTTTAGGGTTTCTTAAAAACCCAAAGATGTTTGAACTGAAGAGTTTGATCATGGCTCAGATTGAACGCTGGCGGCAGGCCTAACACATGCAAGTCGAGCGGATGAGAGGAGCTTGCTCCTGGATTCAGCGGCGGACGGGTGAGTAATGCCTAGGAATCTGCCTGGTAGTGGGGGACAACGTTTCGAAAGGAACGCTAATACCGCATACGTCCTACGGGAGAAAGCAGGGGACCTTCGGGCCTTGCGCTATCAGATGAGCCTAGGTCGGATTAGCTAGTTGGTGAGGTAATGGCTCACCAAGGCGACGATCCGTAACTGGTCTGAGAGGATGATCAGTCACACTGGAACTGAGACACGGTCCAGACTCCTACGGGAGGCAGCAGTGGGGAATATTGGACAATGGGCGAAAGCCTGATCCAGCCATGCCGCGTGTGTGAAGAAGGTCTTCGGATTGTAAAGCACTTTAAGTTGGGAGGAAGGGCATTAACCTAATACGTTAGTGTTTTGACGTTACCGACAGAATAAGCACCGGCTAACTCTGTGCCAGCAGCCGCGGTAATACAGAGGGTGCAAGCGTTAATCGGAATTACTGGGCGTAAAGCGCGCGTAGGTGGTTTGTTAAGTTGGATGTGAAATCCCCGGGCTCAACCTGGGAACTGCATTCAAAACTGACAAGCTAGAGTATGGTAGAGGGTGGTGGAATTTCCTGTGTAGCGGTGAAATGCGTAGATATAGGAAGGAACACCAGTGGCGAAGGCGACCACCTGGACTGATACTGACACTGAGGTGCGAAAGCGTGGGGAGCAAACAGGATTAGATACCCTGGTAGTCCACGCCGTAAACGATGTCAACTAGCCGTTGGGAGCCTTGAGCTCTTAGTGGCGCAGCTAACGCATTAAGTTGACCGCCTGGGGAGTACGGCCGCAAGGTTAAAACTCAAATGAATTGACGGGGGCCCGCACAAGCGGTGGAGCATGTGGTTTAATTCGAAGCAACGCGAAGAACCTTACCAGGCCTTGACATCCAATGAACTTTCCAGAGATGGATTGGTGCCTTCGGGAACATTGAGACAGGTGCTGCATGGCTGTCGTCAGCTCGTGTCGTGAGATGTTGGGTTAAGTCCCGTAACGAGCGCAACCCTTGTCCTTAGTTACCAGCACGTAATGGTGGGCACTCTAAGGAGACTGCCGGTGACAAACCGGAGGAAGGTGGGGATGACGTCAAGTCATCATGGCCCTTACGGCCTGGGCTACACACGTGCTACAATGGTCGGTACAAAGGGTTGCCAAGCCGCGAGGTGGAGCTAATCCCATAAAACCGATCGTAGTCCGGATCGCAGTCTGCAACTCGACTGCGTGAAGTCGGAATCGCTAGTAATCGCGAATCAGAATGTCGCGGTGAATACGTTCCCGGGCCTTGTACACACCGCCCGTCACACCATGGGAGTGGGTTGCACCAGAAGTAGCTAGTCTAACCTTCGGGAGGACGGTTACCACGGTGTGATTCATGACTGGGGTGAAGTCGTAACAAGGTAGCCGTAGGGGAACCTGCGGCTGGATCACCTCCTTAATCGACGACATCAGCTGCTCCATAAGTTCCCACACGAATTGCTTGATTCATTGAAGAAGACGATAAGAAGCAGCCCGAAATTGGGTCTGTAGCTCAGTTGGTTAGAGCGCACCCCTGATAAGGGTGAGGTCGGCAGTTCGAATCTGCCCAGACCCACCAATTTTGTGTGGGAAACGCCTGTAGAGAATACGGGGCCATAGCTCAGCTGGGAGAGCGCCTGCCTTGCACGCAGGAGGTCAGCGGTTCGATCCCGCTTGGCTCCACCACTACTGCTTCTGAAGTTTTGAAAGCTTAGAAATGAGCATTCCATCAGTGTGATGATGAATGTTGATTTCTAGTCTTTGATTAGATCGTTCTTTAAAAATTTGGGTATGTGATAGAAAGATAGACTGAACGTTACTTTCACTGGTAACGGATCAGGCTAAGGTAAAATTTGTGAGTTACTCTGAATTGAGTATTATCGAATTTTCGGCGAATGTCGTCTTCACAGTATAACCAGATTGCTTGGGGTTATATGGTCAAGTGAAGAAGCGCATACGGTGGATGCCTTGGCAGTCAGAGGCGATGAAAGACGTGGTAGCCTGCGAAAAGCTTCGGGGAGTCGGCAAACAGACTTTGATCCGGAGATGTCTGAATGGGGGAACCCAGCCATCATAAGATGGTTATCTTGTACTGAATACATAGGTGCAAGAGGCGAACCAGGGGAACTGAAACATCTAAGTACCCTGAGGAAAAGAAATCAACCGAGATTCCCTTAGTAGTGGCGAGCGAACGGGGACTAGCCCTTAAGTGGCTTTGAGATTAGCGGAACGCTCTGGAAAGTGCGGCCATAGTGGGTGATAGCCCTGTACGCGAAAATCTCTTAGTCATGAAATCGAGTAGGACGGAGCACGAGAAACTTTGTCTGAATATGGGGGGACCATCCTCCAAGGCTAAATACTACTGACTGACCGATAGTGAACTAGTACCGTGAGGGAAAGGCGAAAAGAACCCCGGAGAGGGGAGTGAAATAGATCCTGAAACCGTATGCGTACAAGCAGTGGGAGCCCACTTTGTTGGGTGACTGCGTACCTTTTGTATAATGGGTCAGCGACTTATTTTCAGTGGCGAGCTTAACCGAATAGGGGAGGCGTAGCGAAAGCGAGTCTTAATAGGGCGTCTAGTCGCTGGGAATAGACCCGAAACCGGGCGATCTATCCATGGGCAGGTTGAAGGTTGGGTAACACTAACTGGAGGACCGAACCGACTACCGTTGAAAAGTTAGCGGATGACCTGTGGATCGGAGTGAAAGGCTAATCAAGCTCGGAGATAGCTGGTTCTCCTCGAAAGCTATTTAGGTAGCGCCTCATGTATCACTGTAGGGGGTAGAGCACTGTTTCGGCTAGGGGGTCATCCCGACTTACCAAACCGATGCAAACTCCGAATACCTACAAGTGCCGAGCATGGGAGACACACGGCGGGTGCTAACGTCCGTCGTGAAAAGGGAAACAACCCAGACCGTCAGCTAAGGTCCCAAAGTTATGGTTAAGTGGGAAACGATGTGGGAAGGCTTAGACAGCTAGGAGGTTGGCTTAGAAGCAGCCACCCTTTAAAGAAAGCGTAATAGCTCACTAGTCGAGTCGGCCTGCGCGGAAGATGTAACGGGGCTCAAACCATACACCGAAGCTACGGGTATCACCTTCGGGTGATGCGGTAGAGGAGCGTTCTGTAAGCCTGTGAAGGTGAGTTGAGAAGCTTGCTGGAGGTATCAGAAGTGCGAATGCTGACATGAGTAACGACAATGGGTGTGAAAAACACCCACGCCGAAAGACCAAGGTTTCCTGCGCAACGTTAATCGACGCAGGGTTAGTCGGTCCCTAAGGCGAGGCTGAAAAGCGTAGTCGATGGAAAACAGGTTAATATTCCTGTACTTCTGGTTATTGCGATGGAGGGACGGAGAAGGCTAGGCCAGCTTGGCGTTGGTTGTCCAAGTTTAAGGTGGTAGGCTGGAATCTTAGGTAAATCCGGGATTCTAAGGCCGAGAGCTGATGACGAGTCATCTTTTAGATGACGAAGTGGTTGATGCCATGCTTCCAAGAAAAGCTTCTAAGCTTCAGGTAACCAGGAACCGTACCCCAAACCGACACAGGTGGTTGGGTAGAGAATACCAAGGCGCTTGAGAGAACTCGGGTGAAGGAACTAGGCAAAATGGCACCGTAACTTCGGGAGAAGGTGCGCCGGTGAGGGTGAAGGACTTGCTCCGTAAGCTCATGCCGGTCGAAGATACCAGGCCGCTGCGACTGTTTATTAAAAACACAGCACTCTGCAAACACGAAAGTGGACGTATAGGGTGTGACGCCTGCCCGGTGCCGGAAGGTTAATTGATGGGGTTAGCTAACGCGAAGCTCTTGATCGAAGCCCCGGTAAACGGCGGCCGTAACTATAACGGTCCTAAGGTAGCGAAATTCCTTGTCGGGTAAGTTCCGACCTGCACGAATGGCGTAACGATGGCGGCGCTGTCTCCACCCGAGACTCAGTGAAATTGAAATCGCTGTGAAGATGCAGTGTATCCGCGGCTAGACGGAAAGACCCCGTGAACCTTTACTATAGCTTTGCACTGGACTTTGAATTTGCTTGTGTAGGATAGGTGGGAGGCTTTGAAGCGTGGACGCCAGTTCGCGTGGAGCCATCCTTGAAATACCACCCTGGCAACTTTGAGGTTCTAACTCAGGTCCGTTATCCGGATCGAGGACAGTGTATGGTGGGTAGTTTGACTGGGGCGGTCTCCTCCTAAAGAGTAACGGAGGAGTACGAAGGTGCGCTCAGACCGGTCGGAAATCGGTCGTAGAGTATAAAGGCAAAAGCGCGCTTGACTGCGAGACAGACACGTCGAGCAGGTACGAAAGTAGGTCTTAGTGATCCGGTGGTTCTGTATGGAAGGGCCATCGCTCAACGGATAAAAGGTACTCCGGGGATAACAGGCTGATACCGCCCAAGAGTTCATATCGACGGCGGTGTTTGGCACCTCGATGTCGGCTCATCACATCCTGGGGCTGAAGCCGGTCCCAAGGGTATGGCTGTTCGCCATTTAAAGTGGTACGCGAGCTGGGTTTAGAACGTCGTGAGACAGTTCGGTCCCTATCTGCCGTGGACGTTTGAGATTTGAGAGGGGCTGCTCCTAGTACGAGAGGACCGGAGTGGACGAACCTCTGGTGTTCCGGTTGTCACGCCAGTGGCATTGCCGGGTAGCTATGTTCGGGAAAGATAACCGCTGAAAGCATCTAAGCGGGAAACTTGCCTCAAGATGAGATCTCACTGGAACCTTGAGTTCCCTGAAGGGCCGTCGAAGACTACGACGTTGATAGGTTGGGTGTGTAAGCGCTGTGAGGCGTTGAGCTAACCAATACTAATTGCCCGTGAGGCTTGACCATATAACACCCAAGCAATTTGCGTCGAAAGGCCAAGTTGCGGTGTGTGAAGACGAAACGAACCGAAAGTTCGATGTTCACAAAACACCGACAGCTGTCACATACCCAATTTGCTGA
>NZ_JACSZV010000078.1 GCF_014472415.1 Pseudomonas sp. N40(2020) | reverse complement strand
GTTTTTAAGGGCCAAGATCAAAAGATCGCAGCGTGCCGCAGCTCCTACAGTGAACGGGGGGCGGCGCGTCAATCAGATCAGGATGAAGACCGCCAACAAACCGCCAAAAATCGCCCACTTCTCCATGTAATACCGTGCACGATTACGCTTTTTCAGCTCTTTACCCCGCAAACGGATCTTGTAGATTTTGGTAAACAACCGGTTGATCCCACCGGTCCGGTCACCCGCATCGTTCGGCGCACCCGCTGCAGACATCACCGTGCGGCTGAACCAGCTATTGAACGCTGCGGCCCAGCGATACTTCATCGGACGCTCGATGTCACAGAACAGGATGATCCGGTTCTTGTCGGTGGTGTTTTCTGCGTAATGAATGAAGGTTTCATCGAACATTACCGCATCGCCATCGCGCCAGTGGTAGTTCTCCCCGTCGACATTGATGTAGCAACCGGCATCATTGGGCGTTTCCAGACCCAGGTGATAGCGGTAGGAGCCGGCGTACGGATCACGATGGCGTACCAGTTTGGAACCCGGCGGCAGTTCGGCGAACATCGCAGCCTTGATCGAACCGATGCTTTGCACCAGCTCGGTGGTGCGCGGACACAACTTCATCGCCGACGGATGACTTTCGCCGTACCACTTGAGGTAGAAACGCTTCCAGCCGCTTTTGAAGAACGAGTTGAAGCCGACATCGTCGTACTGGTTCGAACGCTTGATCTCGCCGGCACGGAGCAGGTTCTGTCCTTCTTCGCGAATTTCTTCCCAGTGCGCCTGCAACGGGCTCAGATCGGGAAACTCGGACGGATCGAGATACGGTTGGTTCGGCTTTTTCGAGAACAGGTACAGAAAGCAGTTGATCGGCGCGAGAAACGTCGAGTGGTCACTCAACTGCCGGCCCAGCTTGTGCCGCACGCGTCCACGCAAGTGGACG
Organism: Pseudomonas sp. N40(2020); assembly: GCF_014472415.1. GTDB lineage: Bacteria > Pseudomonadota > Gammaproteobacteria > Pseudomonadales > Pseudomonadaceae > Aquipseudomonas. The sequence continues at coordinate 6,684 of NZ_JACSZV010000078.1, read as the reverse complement.
TATGCAATGGAAATGACATAAATAGCAGCAATGATGAGTTTCACGGAAATCGTCACACGTCAGAAGTAAAAAAACTGCGCGCCTGGCGGCCTGAGGCCCAGCGTCTGATGCAGTGGTCTGATTACAAAATGGCACGTCCTTGAGCCCGCGCCGCTCTAGGGCGCTGGGTGAATGGCTGGCATTTTAGCCACACTTTGTAACCGATAGTGAACCTTCATCTGTGAAAAACTGTCCCGTGATTGCGCCAATCGACGCTCTCGGCGTCTTCGCCCTATCGTTTAAAGAGCCAGACCAGTACAATCGCCGCCAAACTTTACGCGCCCCCCTTGGTTGATGACGGGACTTCCCCGCCTCAGCGCACTTTGACTCGGGCCAAGCGCTCCAGCCGCACCCTCGCTTTTTAAGAATGCTTCGCAGGAATAACTCTTGATCTCTACAGCTAACATCACGATGCAGTTCGGCGCCAAGCCGCTCTTCGAAAACGTTTCGGTCAAATTTGGCGCGGGTAACCGTTATGGCCTGATCGGCGCCAACGGTTGCGGCAAGTCGACCTTCATGAAAATCCTCGGCGGCGACCTCGACCCGTCCGGCGGCCAAGTCATGCTTGAGCCGAACGTACGCCTGGGTAAGTTGCGCCAGGACCAGTTCGCTTACGAAGAATTCACCGTGATCGACACCGTGATCATGGGTCACGAAGAGCTGTGGAAGGTCAAGGCCGAGCGCGACCGCATCTACTCGCTGCCGGAAATGAGCGAAGAAGACGGCATGGCGGTAGCCGAGCTGGAAACCGAATTCGCTGAAATGGACGGCTACACCGCCGAATCCCGTGCCGGTGAGCTGCTGTTGGGCCTGGGTATCGGCATCGAACAGCATTTCGGCCCGATGAGCGAAGTGTCGCCAGGCTGGAAACTGCGTGTGTTGCTGGCTCAGGCGCTGTTTTCCGATCCGGAAGTACTGTTGCTCGACGAACCGACCAACCACCTGGACATCAACACCATTCGCTGGCTGGAAAACATCCTGACCCAGCGTAACAGCCTGATGATCATCATCTCTCACGACCGTCACTTCCTGAACAGCGTGTGCACCCACATGGCTGACCTGGACTACGGCGAGCTGCGCCTGTTCCCGGGCAACTACGACGAGTACATGACCGTGGCGACCCAGTCCCGCGAGCAACTGCTGTCGGACAACGCCAAGAAGAAAGCACAGATTTCCGAGCTGCAATCGTTCGTCAGCCGCTTCTCGGCCAACGCCTCGAAAGCCAAGCAGGCTACTTCCCGCGCCAAGGCGATCGACAAGATCCAGCTGGCTGAAGTCAAGCCTTCGAGCCGTGTCAGCCCGTTCATCCGCTTCGATCAGAACAAGAAGCTGCACCGCCAGGCGGTCATGGTCGAAAAAATGGCCAAAGGTTTCGACGGCAAGCCGTTGTTCAAAGACTTCAGCTTCCAGGTTGAAGCGGGCGAGCGCGTGGCGATCATTGGCCCGAACGGTATCGGCAAAACCACCCTGCTGCGTACTCTGGTCAACGAGCTCACGCCGGATGCCGGTAGCATCAAGTGGACCGACGCCGCAGAACTGGGCTACTACGCTCAGGATCACGCGCACGACTTCGAAGACGACGTCACCCTGTTCGACTGGATGGGCCAGTGGACTCAGGGCGAGCAGATGATTCGCGGTACTTTGGGTCGCATGCTGTTCTCCAACGACGAGATCCTCAAGTCGGTCAAGGTGATTTCCGGTGGTGAACAAGGTCGCATGCTGTTCGGCAAGCTGATCCTGCAAAAACCGAACGTGCTGATCATGGACGAACCGACCAACCACTTGGACATGGAATCGATCGAGGCGCTGAACCTGGCGCTGGAAAACTATCCGGGCACGCTGATCTTTGTCAGCCACGACCGTGAGTTCGTATCGTCCCTGGCCACGCGCATCATCGAGCTGAGCCCGGACGGCGTGACCGACTTCAGCGGCACCTATGATGACTACCTGCGTAGTCAGGGTGTGGTGTTCTAAGAAGCGATTTGCGCTAACTGAAAGCCCTGTCCATGTGACGGGGCTTTTTGCATTTCCGGATACGCCATGATCGTTCGTTGATCGTTAGCCTGCTTTCTTTTATTTCAGGCCCAAGCCATGATGCCGACTCTCCCACCGCCGCCCGCGAACGAGTCCTCATGTCTGCGCAGCAACAGCCACCGCAAAGCTCCATGGCGATCACCCTGCAGATCGTCTCTATCGTTTTCTATACATTTATTGCCTTCCTCTGCATCGGTCTGCCGATTGCGGTGTTGCCCGGTTACGTCCACGAACAGCTGGGTTTCAGCGCGATCATCGCCGGGCTGGTCATCGGCTCGCAGTACCTGGCCACCCTGCTCAGTCGACCGATGGCCGGGCGCATGTCGGATACCGTCGGCACCAAACGGGCGATCGTTTATGGCTTGATCGGGATTGTGCTCAGTGGCGGGTTGACGCTGATTTCGACCTTGCTGCAAAGCTATCCGCTGCCGAGCCTGTTGATTCTGATTGTCGGGCGCTTGCTGCTGGGCGTAGCGCAGGGACTGATCGGTGTCGGCACCATCAGTTGGTGCATGGGTCAGGTCGGTGTAGAGCACACAGCAAGGTCGATCGGCTGGAACGGCATCGCGTCATACGGCGCGATTGCCATTGGCGCGCCACTGGGTGTGGTCATGGTTGCCGAATATGGTTTCGCCAGTCTGGGCATTGCACTGTCGGTGCTGGCGGCGGGTGCGCTGGTGTTGATCCGCAACAAACCTTCGGTGCCGGTGGTGCGTGGCGAGCGCCTGCCGTTTTGGGCCGTGTTTGGCCGCATTGCCCCGTTTGGCGCCAGCTTGAGCCTGGCCTCGATCGGCTACGGCACGCTGACCACGTTTATCACCCTGTATTACCTCAACCGTGGCTGGAGTGGCGCGGCGTATTGCCTGACGGTGTTCGGGGTGTGCTTCATCCTCTCGCGGTTGATGTTCATTTCTGCCATTGGCCGTTTCGGCGGTTTCACTTCAGCGATCATCTGCATGAGCGTCGAAACTGTAGGCCTGGTGATGTTATGGCTGGCACCCTCCACCGCCTATGCGTTGATCGGCGCGGGATTATCCGGGTTCGGGCTTTCACTGGTGTATCCGGCGCTGGGGGTCGAGGCGATCAAGCAAGTGCCCAACTCCAGCCGTGGCGCCGGGTTGAGTGCTTATGCGGTGTTCTTCGATCTGGCGCTGGCGATTGCCGGGCCGTTGATGGGAGCGGTAGCGTTGAATCTGGGGTATTCGTGGATTTTCTTTAGTGCGGCGCTGTTGTCGGTGACGGGGTTGGCGCTGACCTTGCTGCTCAAGCGCCGGGCGATGGCTTAAAAGCAAAAGATCGTTTATTGATCTGCCGTCTGCATCCCCGCCCGCGTCGGCCTGCCCAGCGTATGCGCAAAGAACCGTCCGGCTTCCGAGATCAGATTGCGATGGATATCTTCACGATCAACGCCATCGGCATCGGTACACAGCGCCGGCATGGCGATGATCTGCTCTTCATTGCACGGCGCCATAAACACAAAGTGCCCTGCCCCGGCCAGTAACTTGAAGTCGGGCGCAGTCGGCAGTTTACGCGCCAGTGCCGCAGCGTTTTTATCGAACGCAACGAGTTTGTCGCCATCGCCGCTGTAAAGCAGCACTGGCACATGCACATCAGCCAGGGTATGGCGGCCGAACTTCAGGCTCAGTGGCGCCATCAACAGCAACGCATGCACGCGTTGATCGGCCACCGGTTGCAAGTCATCACGATCAACGATGAGTTCGCCCTGAGTGTTGCAGGCGTCACGATCGTCCGGGCGTTCCTGGCAATAGCGGCGCAGGCGATCCAGATCCGGTTGCGCCCCTGACAGAATCAACGCCGTCTCGCCCCCAGCCGAATAACCGATCACACCAACCTGATCGGCATTGACGAACGGCGCCAGCATGGAGTCGCCAAGGGTTGCGGTAATCGCTTCGGAAATCTGGATTGGCCGCCCGTAGAGATTGCTCAGGGTGCCGAGTCGGCTGTGATCCTTGGAGTTGTCACCGGGATGAATCACCGCCACCACCACAAAACCTTTGCGCGCCAGCGACGTGGCAAGGTCGTGCAGCGCCAGTGGCGTGCCGGTGTTGCCATGGGACAGCATCAACATCGGAAAACGGCCCATGGCGACTTTGGTATCTTCGCCGGCCTCGACTGAATAACCTTCGAGCAGGCTCATATGTTCGCGGTCGCTGGAAGGATAGAACGCGATGGCGCGCATCGGTTGCAGATCCAACGGATCGAGGAACGTCATCTCGTGGTAACCGACGCTCCAGACAGGATGGCGCCCCGGCGCAGCTTGCACTGAATTCAGGCTGCCGAGCAGGCAAATCAGTAACGTTGCACAAAGACGCATCATGGGCTGCCCTACCCTGTTGTTACTCAATCGAAAGATCCATTGCGTTGTGAAGGCCGGAAACGCCGGGGATTCGGTACTCCGACTCAACACTGCACTCAGACGCTGATCGCTTGACTGCATAACCTGGGCCAGATTATGTAACAGTCAGATACAAAAAACTCCGCATCTGGCCCTTGCGGAACCAGAATACAGAGTTTTCGGGGGATTGCCTGAACGAGAGCTGTTCTTTACGCAAGCCTTACGCGGCGGCGAACAACTGCTCGCTGATCTTCGCTTGAGCGGCGGTCATGGCGTTGTTGCGCACTTCGTCGCCATACGCCAAGCCTTCGGCACGGACGATTTCGATGTCAGTGATGCCGAGGAAGCCCAGTACCAGCTTCAGATATTCTTCGTGAGCGATACCGCTGGCCTGGCCGGCATGAATGCCGCCGGAGGTGGACACGATCACCACTTTCTTGCCGCCGCACAGGCCTTCAGGGCCGGCTTCGGTGTAACGGAAAGTTTGACCGGCAACGGCAACACGGTCGATCCACGCTTTGAGTTGGGTCGGCACGGTGAAGTTGTACATCGGTGCAGCGATGACTACCGCGTCGGCAGCGATGAATTCGGCCAACGTCGAAGCGCTCAGTTCGGCCTCGTGCTGTTGGGCGGCGTCGCGCAGTTCAGCGGTGGTGCCGGCCGCCACCAGGGTGGTCGACGAGAAGTGGCTGATGGCGTCAGCGGCGAGGTCACGGTAGGTCACCACGACGCTTGGCTCAGCGGCTTGCCAGGCTTTGACGACCTGGCTGCTCAACTGACGGGAAGCCGAGTTGTCGCCCAGAATGCTCGAATCGATATGCAGCAGTTTCATGTGGAATCTCCTGGAATGAATCGCCGGTGGCGACGGAATAGAGACAATCCTACGGAAGAAACCAATGGATGATTAGCCGCCGACAATGCGATAGTTTGTCCCACTGATAGAACAGTCGGATTCTCTACGATGCAAGACCTCAACGATCTCTACTATTTCGCCAAAGTCGTCGAGGCCGGCGGCTTTGCGGCCGCCGGGCGATTGCTGGGCATTCCCAAGTCGCGGCTGTCGCGCCGCATCGCTGAACTCGAAGAACGCCTGGGTGCCCGCTTGCTGCAACGTACCACCCGGCAGTTGAATCTCACCGCGGTTGGCGAGCGTTATTTGCGCCACTGTCAGGCCATGCTGCTGGAAGCGGAAATGGCTGACGAGGCAGTGGCAAGCATGTCGAGCGAGCCGCGAGGACGCTTGCGTGTGTCCTGCCCAACGGGTCTGGCGCGGGAAATGTTGCCGTGGGTCATCAGCGAATTCCTCGGCAAGTTCCCCCAGGTGCAACTGGAAGTGGTGTTGGTCAACCGCCGGGTCGATCTGGTCGCTGAAGGCTTTGATGTCGCCCTGCGCGTGCGTGAACACGGCGATGAAGATCCGTTGCTGGTGACCCGGCGTCTGCGTCAGGCACAAATGGTGGTGGTGGCCAGCCCGGCGTTTACTCAGGGGCAGTCGATCAGCCATCCGCAGGATCTGAAGAGTCTGCCGGTGCTTGGCGCTCTGGAGGCCGATCGCATGGTTCACGTGCGGTTGTTCGATCAACAGGGCAAGAGTTTCGAGTTGAACATGGAAGCTCGGCTGGGCATCGATGACTTTATTGTGCGCAAGGCCTGTGTGCTGGCCGGCCAGGGCTTCACCTTGCTGCCGATGATGTACTGCGAGGAGGAACTGCAAAACGGCACACTGGTGCAATTGCTACCCGAGTGGTCGCTACCCGGTGGCTGGTTGCAAGCGGTCTATCCGCATCGTCGCGGGGTGATGCCGGCGGTGCGCGCGTGGATCGATCACCTGGTCGAATCGTTCAATGCCTGTGGGGAGCGGTTGTTATGAAAAAGGCAAAAATGAGCGAGGCGGACGTTGCCGCGTTTTGCCTGGGATTACCCGGTGCGCGCGAAGACTACAAGTGGGGTGGCGTGCGCGTGTTTTCGATTGCCGGCAACAAGATGTTTGCCTTGCAGGGGCTGCGCGGAGATTCGCTGGCGTTCAAGGTCGACAAGGATCTGTTTCTCGGCCATTGCGATCGCCCGGGCATTCACCCGGCGCCGTACCTGGCGCGGGCGCAGTGGATCATCATGCACCCGCCCTACCCGCTGGGCGCCGAGGAGTTGCAGGGGTTGCTGCAACGCTCGCATCAGTTGGTAGTAGGCAAGTTGCCCAAAAAGACACAGATCGGATTATTGCTGTAAACCCGATCCCTGTAGGAGCTGCCGAAGGC
>NZ_JACSZV010000007.1 GCF_014472415.1 Pseudomonas sp. N40(2020) | reverse complement strand
CCGCTATCGCGAGCAGGCTCACTCCTACAGGGGATGGGGGTGGTTTTGAGGGCTGCGTCTGTAGTCGGATGCACTTATTTCCAACGGACTATTCGACAGTAAAAGTAGGGCAAATCTGATTTTCCCGTCACCCGCACAACACCCCTCGCCCCTCATGCAGAATCGCCCGCCCTCATTCTGCAGAGAGACATCGGATGTTCGCGCCTGCCAATCAACCGCGTTTCACGTTGACCCTCGAAGGCGCCCAGCATGACCTCAAAGTCCTTGAGTTCACGGGCAAGGAAGCCATCAGCCAACCCTTTCGTTTCGAGCTGGAACTGGTCAGCGAACGGCCGGATCTGGATCTCGAAAGCCTGCTGCACTGTCAGGCGTTTCTGAGTTTTGATGCCGACGGTTCCGGTGTTCACGGTCAGATTTATCAGGTCGGGCAGGGCGACTCCGGGAAACGTCTGACGCGCTATCACGTCAGCCTTGTCCCGCGTCTGACGTACCTCGGACACCGGATCAATCAGCGGATATTCCAGCACCAAAGCGTGCCGCAGATCGTGGCGCAGATCCTCAAGGATCACGCGATCCTGCGCGACGCCTTCGAATTCCGCCTCGGCAGCGACTACCCGGAGCGTGAATATTGCGTGCAGTACGCCGAGAGCGATCTGGCGTTTATCCAGCGCCTGTGTGCCGAAGTCGGCATTCACTACCACTTTCAGCACAGCCCCGACGGGCATCTGTTGGTGTTTGGCGACGATCAAACCGTGTTCCCGCGATTGGCCGAGCCAACGCTTTATCTGCCCGGTAGCGGCATGTCGGCCGGGGCGCCGGCGATCAAGCGCTTCAATGTGCGCGTGGAAACCCGTACCAGCGTGGTCACCCGGCGCGACTACAACTTTGAGAAGCCGCGCCTGCAACTGGAAAGTCGCATCGATGGCGAGCAGCGTCCGGTGCTCGAGGACTACCACTTTCCCGGCCAATTCAATGATCGTGACACCGGCAAACACCTGGCCCAACGAGCGCTTGAAAGGCATGTCGCCGATTACCGTCAGGCCGAGGGCATCAGCGACGAATCCGCGCTGGTTTGCGGACATTTCCTGCAACTGACCGAGCATCCGCGCAACGACTGGAACGATCTCTGGTTACTGACGGCCATCGAACACCGTGGCCGACAGCCGCAAGTGCTGGAAGAGTCGGTGACCAGCGATGGGGAAGCATTCCAGGGTTACCGTAATACCTTTCTCGCGACGCCGTGGAACGTGTTCTTCCGGCCAGCCCTGGGGCCGGAAAAGCCGCGCATGCTCGGCTATCAACCGGCGGTTGTCACCGGGCCGCAGGACAGCGAAATCCACTGCGACGAGTTTGGCCGGGTCAAGGTGCAACTGGCCTGGGATCGCGACGGCGAACTCAACGAGCATTCCAGTTGCTGGCTGCGCGTCGCCACCGGTTGGGCGCATGACCGTTACGGCAGCGTGCTGATCCCGAGGGTCGGCATGGAAGTGCTGGTCGGTTTCATCGATGCCGATGCCGACAAGCCGCTGGTCATGGGTTGCCTGCCAAACGCCGCCACACCGGTGCCGCTGGATCTCCCCGCCGACAAGACCCGCAGTATTTTCCGCAGCCAGAGCAGCCCCGGTGGCGGTGGCTACAACGAACTGCGCATCGAGGACAAAAAAGGCGCCGAGGAAATCTACCTGCGCGCCCAACGCAACTGGACCCAGCATGTGCTGCACGATCAGCAGGTGCAGGTCGATAACCAGCGCAGCATCGTCGTCACCGGCATCGCCCGGCACGAACTGAAGGCTGACGAACAGCGCATCACCCACGGCCAGCGCCAGACCGAAGTCAAGCAGGACGATCATCTGACGGTGGCGGGCGATCGGCATATCCGCGTGAGCAACCAGGCGACCAGCGCCAGTGCGCAATTCCACGTCAGCGCCGGCCAGCAAGTGGTGATCGATGGCGGCGCCAGCGCGACGATTCAGGCCGGCGGGCAATGGATCAACATCGGCCCCGGCGGGATTTTCAGCAGCGTGCCGATTGTTGTGGGTGGCGCGCCGATGGCGGCGATGAGTGCCGCGCCGAGTGTGCCGGGGTTGCCGGATACATTGGCGGCAGCGCCGGCGGCGATGCTGACGGCCGCGCAAATCATGAGTTTCAAAGGTGATGCGCCATTCTGCGAAGAATGTGAGCGTTGCAAGGACGGTGTCTGTGCAGCCTGACTTTGTTGAGCCCCGCGCATGGCTGGCGCGTCAGCCGTTGAAGCCGTCGGAGCAGTTGTTCGCGATCTTCAGTAACGCCAGCGATGCCAAACCCTCCCTGGTGACGTCGAATCCGATCTGGGCGGACACGATTTACGCCGAGTGGGACGCGGTGATGCCCTATGTGGGAATTGTCGCGGCGGACAGTGAGTTTCTGGATTGGGTGGCGGCTACCGAGTCCCGTGACTGGGGCTGGTTGGCGGTGTCTTCGGCGAGCCTGGAAGTGGTGGTCGAGCACTTTCGCAGCCTGACGCAGGTGCTGATGCCGGACGGGAAAGCGGTGTTTTTCCGGTTTTGGGATGGACGGTTTTTGCTGCCGATTTTGCAGTCCGATGCGGTGGAAGCGGCGCAGCTTTTGCCAGTAATTTCACGCGGACTGATCAATGGTCAGGCCTTGGAAATCGGGGGGCGGTCGCAGGTTTCGGGGCGGGTGTTTCCTTGGTGGGCGGTGCCTGATTCGGTGTTGGCTTCGGCGGGGGATGACGTTCGGGTCGGTAACGTTGTGCAGTGGCTGAGCGAGGAGCATCCGGCATTGTTCGAGGCGTTTCCCGAGGCGGTTTTGCGCTGCAAGATCGGGCAGTTTTTTCAGCGTTCAACGTCGGAAGAATCGTCGCAATCGGCGTTGTTGGCGTATTTGCTGGCAGAGTCGGAGTGAAATTTCCGGGCGAAGGCTTCGGACGTTTCCTTCGAGTTGCGGCGGTTTTCATGAACTGGTGGGCGGTGGGTTGCAGGGATAGTCTTAAAAGGTCACCGCAGATGCGGCGACAGGGTGTAGGAGCCTTGAGACTAGAAGAGTGCATAAACGTCGTTGCCCGGTTTGCGGCAGTCTACTTGCGTCCGTAAGATCATTTGCGGCGGTTATGCGCGGGCACGCTTCGGCGTGGCCGAGTTCTCTGGTCTCGGTTCTCCTACCCCGCGCATGGCTGCCACCCAAACCCGTAGGAGGGAGATGGTGGAAGCCCATTTCACTACCAGAGGTTCAAAAATGAAAACGCTAACACCCGATCCACCCTACGAAAAAATCATCCCCCATCCCGACAATCGCTTCATGGCCCTGACCGGCAACTGCAGCGACATGCCCACCCTGTTCATCGACACCCACGTCCCCTCCGACATCCTGATGGACGCTGCCAACCATCGCATCCGCACCGTCGTCCAGGTGCTGGAAAACCTTTGCATGCGCGGCTCGATCGAGTGCGACTCGATGATCCTCAGCGACTTCGCCCAGCTCTGCGTGATTCCGTTACGTGATGGCTGTGATGTACTCGATGTCATCGGCAAGCGGTTGCGCGCGATGCCTTCCTGAGTTTCCAGAAGCAAAATCAAAAGATCGCAGCCTTCGGCAGCTCCTACACGGGATCACCTGTGAGAGCTGCCGAAGGCTGCGATCTTTTGACGTTGAGGGTGCGGCAGTCAGTCTGCAATGTACCGATCCTGAGTCTTGATAAAACTGTCGAAAGCCTCTGAGTTATAGACTTCCAGGCAAGCATAAAAAACTACATTGCTGTTCGAGTGCTTGCTGATCGACGGTGTCTGCTCATAGGCCGCATACACATAGTTTCTGGTTTCTTTATATGGATCGTGCAGCACTTGCAGCGTGTCTTCATTTTGCAGGACGGAGTGCATGCCTTTGCCCATGAACGAGTAAGCACCAGCGGACAGACCGATGTCTTTTTCCAATGCTGAATTTTCTTTGAATGGCTTCAGGATGCAGTGACTCAAACCGTAGTTCTTGAGCATTAGGCGAGCCTGGTCAGCATTTTTTTCGTCACTGAGGGCCAGGGATGAGGCAGTAAGAGACAGTAAAGAAATAATGAAATGACGCATGGTTTTTTGACGTCCTGTCGGTCATGTCGGGCAAGTGTAACTCCATCAATCCATGCCCTCACCCTAGCCCTCTCCCAAAGGGCGAGGGGACTGACCGAGGTGTCTGGGCGATATACGCCGACTTGCGACTGCTGCGGTGATCTTCGATTGGCCAAGCCTGAGATCACGTTGATCTTTCAGGTCGATGTAACCCGCAAGATCACCACCGTCAGTCCCCTCTCCCAGCGGGAGAGGGCTAGGGTGAGGGGAAGGCTTTTGCCCGCTCGGCCGCCAACCCCTGACTTGCCGCCCGGTAAAAGGTAAACTTCGCGGCCTTCGCAGGAGCAATCATGAATTATCGTCACGCCTTCCATGCCGGCAATCACGCCGATGTGTTCAAACACCTGACCTTGACCCGCCTCATCGCCCTGATGTCGCGCAAGGAGCAGCCGTTTGCCTATCTCGACAGCCACGCCGGCATCGGACTGTACGACTTGCAGGGCGATCAGGCCAACCGTACCGGCGAGTACCTGGAAGGCATCGCGCGCTTGTGGGATCAGCCGGACCTGCCGGCGCTGACCGCCGACTACATGAAGGTGCTGCACGAGATGAACCCGGATGGCCAGTTGCGCTATTACCCGGGCTCGCCGGAGCTGGCGCGGCGCCTGACCCGGCCGCAGGATCGGGTGATGCTCAACGAGAAGCACCCGGAAGACGGCGTGCTGCTCAAGGACAACATGGCCGGTGATCGTCGGGTGAAGGTTCATCTGGGCGAGGGCTGGCATGTGGCGCGGGCAATGCTGCCGGTGCAGGAGAAGCGTGCGGTGATGTTGATTGATCCGCCGTTCGAACAGCTCGATGAGATGCAGCGGTGTGCGGCGTCGATGAAAGAGGCCATTGGCCGGATGCGTCAAACCGTGGCGGCGATCTGGTATCCGGTGAAGGATCAGCGTGCGCTGCGTCGTTTCTATCAGGATCTGGCCGGTACCGGTGCGCCGAAGTTGTTGCGCGTGGAGTTGCTGGTGCATCCGCTGGATACGCCGAACAGCTTGAACGGCTCCGGGATGGCGATTGCCAATCCGCCGTGGGGGCTGGAGGAAGAATTGCGTGAGCTGCTGCCGTGGTTGTCCAAGAAGCTTGGGCAGACTCAGGGTGGGTGGCAGATGGATTGGTTGATTGCCGAGAGCTGATCAACGGCAAGATCAAAAGATCGCAGCCTGCGGCAGCTCCTACAGAGGTTCAGTGTCGTTCACAAATGCGTGGACGATAACGGAACCTCTCTAGGAACTGCCGAAGGCTGCGATCTTTTGCTTTCAGGCTTTAATTACCCGCCAGGCTCGGTGGCATGCACACGCCGGTGCCGCCGATTCCGCAGTAGCCTTCAGGGTTTTTCGCCAGGTATTGCTGGTGATACGCCTCGGCGAAGTACACGGTTGGCGCCTGTTCGATCTCGGTGCTGATTTCACCCAGACCCGCCTTCGACAGTTCAGCCTGATAGGTCGCCTTGCTCTTCAGCGCTGCGTCCAGATGTTCCGGGCTGGTCGCATAGATCACCGAGCGGTACTGCGTGCCGATATCGTTGCCCTGCCGCATGCCCTGCGTCGGGTTGTGCAGTTCCCAGAACATCGCCAGCAGCTCTTCGTAGCTGACCTTGTCCTTGTCATACACCACCAGCACCACTTCGGCGTGACCGGTCAGGCCCGAGCAGACTTCTTCGTAGGTCGGGTTCGGTGTGAAGCCGCCGGCGTAACCGACCACGGTGCTGACCACGCCTTCACGTTGCCAGAAGCGACGTTCTGCGCCCCAGAAGCAGCCCAGACCGAAAATCGCAAAATCGACGTCCTGGAAAAACGGGCCAAGCAGCGGTGTTTCTTCGAAGACGAAGTGCTTTTCAGGCAGGGTCATCGCGGTTTCGCGGCCGGGCAGAGCTTGTTCTTTAGTCGGGAGCACGTTTTTGTTCACCAGAATTTCCGAGCGCAGAACCATGATCGTTCCTCTCAGTCAGGATGGGATGTAAAAAGTCAGACCGCCAGTGTGCCCAATGATGCCCAGTTAATCACTAGTCAAAATGTGCGGGTTTCTCACGGGGGAGGGGTTACAGGCAGAGCGGGCCGCGCGGATAGCGCTTGAGTGCCTGGATCAGTTCGGCACCCGGGATCGGCCGGTCGAACAGGTAGCCCTGGCCGACGTCGCAGCGGTGGCGACGCAGGAACGCCAGTTGCTCGGCGGTCTCGATGCCTTCTGCCACAACTTTGAGTTTCAGGTTGTGGGCCATGGCGATCACGGCGGAGGTGATTTCCATGTCGTCCTGGTTGTCGGGGATTTCGTGGATGAAGCTGCGATCGATCTTGATGATGTCGATCGGGAATTTCTTCAGGTAGCTGAGCGACGAGTAACCGGTGCCGAAGTCGTCCATGGCCAGGGTCAGGCCCAGACGCTTGAGCTGGTCGAGTTGCAAGTGCGTGTCTTCGGTGGCTTCCAGCAGTAGGCCTTCGGTCAGCTCAAGCTCCAGCAGATTGGCCGGCAGCGCTTCTTCCTTGAGGATGTTGGCGATGGAGGCGACCAGATCCGGGTCGGAGAACTGCTTGGGCGAGAGGTTGATCGCCACTTGCAGGTTGCCCAGGCCGGCGGCGGTCAACGCCTTGCTCATGCGGCAAGCCTGTCGCGCGATCCACTTGCCGATCGGGATGATCAGGCCGGTCTCTTCAGCAACGCTGATGAACTGATCGGGGCGGATCATGCCGCGTTCCGGGTGGTTCCAGCGCAGCAACGCTTCCATGCCCAGCAGGCGACCGCTGCGCAGGCACAGCTTGGGCTGGTAGAACACGTCCAGCTCGTTCTGGGTCAGGGCGCGGCGCAGGTTGTTCTCGACGAACAGTTTGTAACTGGCCTCGGCGTTCAACGCTTCGGTGAAGACTTGCACCTGATGTTTGCCGTTGGCCTTGGCCTTGTGCAGCGCCAAACCGGCGTTACGCATCAGGGTCTGCGGATCGCGACCGTGCAGCGGCGCACAGGCCAGGCCTACGGAGCCGGTGACGCTGATCAACTGGTTGTCGACGAACATCGGCTTGTCGAGGGTCATCAGCAATTGGCTGGCGATCTGCTGGCCGGCTTCAAGGTCGGTGTTGTCGAGCAACACGGCGAATTCGTTACTGGCGAAGCGGGCGAGGCTGCCGCTCGGGCTCAGGCTGTTGCGCAAGCGCCGGGCGAGGCTGATCAGCAGTTTGTCGCCGGTCTGGTGGCCGAGACTGTCGTTGATCCGCTTGAAATTGTCGATGTCGACCAGCAACAGGCTGATCGGCGTATCGCTATCCCGGGCAAAGCGTTCGTCCAGATTGCGGATAAACGCCGGGCGGTTGCCGAGGTTGGTCAGGTTGTCGGTGTAGGCCAGACGCTCGATGCGCTGCTGCGCCAGTTTGGTCTGGGTGATGTCTTCGTAGATGCCGATGTAATGCGTCAGCTCGCGGTTGTCGCCGTAAACCTTGGAGATCGATAACTGGCCCCAGTACGGTTCGAGGTTCTTGCGGCGGCTCTTGAATTCGCCCTGCCAACTGTTGCTCTTGGCCAGCGCCGAGGGTGCGTCGAACAGCAGTTCGCTGAGGTTTTCCAGGGCCGGCAGTTCCGACAGGCGCTGGCCGTGGACTTCTTCGGTGGTGTACTGGGTAATCGCGGTGAAGCTTGGGTTGACGTATTCGACAACGCCATCGCAGTTGACCAGCAAAAAGGCGTTGGCGCTTTGCTCGACCGCCCGCTGGAACAGGTGCAGGGCGCTGGTGGCGGTGCGGCGGTTGTGGTTGTTGATGACCTGGGCGAACTGGTCGGCCAGCTCACCGGCAAAGGCGATTTCATCGGACTGCCAGGCGCGGGTCACACCGGTCTGTTCCAGGCACAACACGCCGACCACTTGGCCATCGACGCGAATACTGGCGTCGAGCATGGCATTGACGTCGCGCGGGCGCAGGGCTTCGGCCATCTCCCGGGTGCGCGGGTCACGCATCGCGTTGTGCGCGTCGATGGCGCGGCTGCTGTGCAGGGCTTCCATGTAATCGGGGAAGCTGCTGATGTCGATCACGTCCGGCAGGATGTATTCCTGAGTGGCGCGGTGGTAAGCCGAGATTGGCAGCAGTTGCTGACCTTCAAGGTTCCACAGGCTGGCGCAGTCGATTTCGTAGATATCGCAGGCGCAGCGGGTGATCAGTTCGGCGGCTTCTTGCAACGAGTTTTGGGTGCTGTAGCGCTGGCGGGCGAGCAGCAGAATCAGATCTTGCTGGGCGCGTACGCGTTCGAGGTGCTGCAGTTGTTCCTGCTGGGCGCGCTGGTTCAGTTCAAGGGCGATTTGCAGGCGGGAGTTCTGGGTTTCGAGGTCGACGGAGGGCAGCAGCGGCGCTTCGTCGAATACGTCATCGACCGCCAGCAGATAACCACGCAGCAGATGACGATTGTGCTGTTTATAGGCTTCGCCCAGTTCAAGGATGCTCAGCGCACCCGCAGCGGTGTGCAGGGTGTAGCGCACCAGGTAATGCGGACTTTTGGCGAGTTGCTGCTGGATCGCATCATGCTGCTGATAGCGTGCTTCCGGCTCCATCAGGCTGGCATAAGGTGAGCCGACCAGCGCACACAGCTCAACGGCGGGTTGGCCGAACTGGCGTTCGCAATTGGGATCAAGAAACAGCATTGCCCAACTGGCTTCATTCAAGCGCTCGAAACGCAGCATGCCGAGCCGCGAGGGCACAGGCAACTGCGTCACTACCTCGGCCACCATACGGCTGGCGGCATCGGGCTGGCTCTTCATGAAGGGAACTCGCTTGGAAATATGCTGAACGCGCCGGGCTCTCGCCCTCTTTACTGTTGCCTGCGGCAAGGTTGCATCATTGCGGCACTGACTGACAAGAGTGATGAAGGCCAAGTGCTATAAGAATGTGTCGGCTGCATCGGGTATTTCTCCAGCGCCTGATGGAAAAGAGCAAAAGATCGCAGCCTGCGGCAGCGCCTGGAGTGGAACGCGTTCCGTGTAAACGCTGCCGCAGGCTGCGATCTTTTAAGGTTTAACGTAGTTTTATGACGATCGACTGCAGCTTTTTGCCATTGCGATCATGGTAATTGACCAAAATCTGATCAGCCTCGACCACCACGTGGGCAAAATTGTCCTCACTCACCACTTGGCTGGTCAGCTCATGTCGGTAATCGCCCGCAGCCGTGTGCACCAGTGGCTGATCGAGAATGAACGTGGAGGCCTTGGCATACGGCAACAGTTTGCTGTTGCACAGCGGCGAAGAAACGATGGTGTGGACTTCGAAGTCCGGGTCTTCGCTGTGGGTCAGGCGCGCGGTCAGCGAGCCGTGCACGTCGCCGGAGATGAACACGACATTCTTGATCTGCCGAGCGCGGATGGTTTCCAGCAGGCGCAGCCGTTGTTCCGGGAAGGCTTTCCAGGCGTCATCGCCATGCAGTTTGCGATCCGGGTAGAACATCACGCTGGTGACCACGAACTTGACCCGCGCGGGGCTGTTGATCAGCCATTTGAGCAGCGCTTGTTCCTGAGCCTCATCGAGGATGCGTCGATCATCGGCCGACAAGTTACGGCGGGTGCGACTGTCGGTTACGAACCATTCGATATCGCCGTCGCTGAACTGATACCAGTAATGCTCAAGTACCGAGCGATCAATCTGACCGTTAGTTGTGAGTGGATGTACCGGGCTGTGACTGGCTTGATACAACTCATAGGCGGCCATGGCATTGCGGTATAGGTTGTCGTCGGACTTGCTGGCATTGGCAGGCCAGTTATCTTCGATTTCATGATCATCAAGAATCATGTAAGTAGAGGTGCCGGACATCAGTCGTTTAATGTTGGGCTGGGAGAAGGCTGCGCGATATTTTTCAAGTATGTCTTTATATTCGCGATCCGGTGCAATCAGGTTCATGTCATCGGCATAGATTTGATCGCCGGTCATTAACGTTGCACTGATCGGCGGTTGTGCACCTTCAATCAATTGATTGATGGAGGCGAAGATCCGGTCGCCGAGTTGCGGCAGCGAAGCAATGCCTGCGGTCATGCGCAAGTAGCGGCAAGAGCCGACGATGTAGGCCCGCGCCTGCAAGGCTTTGCTGGAGCGGGTGCGGAACCGGTAGATCTCCCTGGGCCACTGCAGCGGTAGCTCCGCGACACTGTCCTGGGTGTGAACCGGACTCATCGGGCTGAACCAGCCTGCCTGATACTCGTATTCGGTATCGCCGCTCAAGTTGTTGAGTGCGAAAACTTCTGACATATCACGAAGTTCGCTAAGTTTGGCAAAGAGTGCGGGTGACCATTGTTGTGCTCCGGAGGCGCGATAACGTATTGCGCCAAACACAGTGGCGTTGTTTTGTCGGTCGCCGCGAATGAATATGCGTGTGTGGTTAGTTGTGGTGTGGCCAATAATAGGGCCGATAGTAGGTCTTAACATGTCGAATCCATTCGAATGATTGCTGAATAAATATGAATGTGTGCAAGTTGCAGTTTTACAACTATTGCGTGCCAAGGTTAGTTGCGCGGGAGATAAAAAAAATCGGCGTGAAGCCGACTTGGGTTGTGGCTGATATCAGCAAAACCTGTAGGAAAAAAACAAGCGTGGTTTTTTTCAGGCAAAAAAAGCCCCGTCAATTGACGGGGTTGAGGTACGAGCGTGTGGCGCTCGAAAACGTGGAGCACAAGCGACCCTCCGTTACCGGAGGGCCGCTTGGGATTACAGCAGGATGGTGCGGATGTCCGCCAGCAGGCTGCCCAGACGCTGGGTGAAGCGTGCGGCAGCAGCGCCGTTGATCACACGGTGATCGTAGGACAGCGACAGCGGCAGCATCAGTTTCGGCTGGAAGGCTTTGCCGTCCCAGACTGGCTGGATGGTTGCCTTGGAAACACCAAGGATCGCCACTTCCGGCGCGTTGACGATCGGCGTGAAGCCGGTGCCGCCAATGTGGCCGAGGCTGGAAATGGTGAAGCAGGCGCCTTGCATGTCGTCAGCGGTGAGCTTCTTGTCGCGGGCTTTGGCAGCCAGCGCAGTGGCTTCGGCTGCCAGTTGCAACAGGCTCTTCTGGTCGACGTTCTTGATGACCGGTACCAGCAGGCCATCCGGAGTGTCGACGGCGAAGCCGATGTTCACGTATTTCTTGCGGATGATCGCTTTGCCGCTTGGCGCCAGCGAACTGTTGAAGTCCGGCAGCTCCTTGAGCATGTGTGCGCAAGATTTGAGCAGCAGCGGCAGGATGGTCAGCTTGACGCCGGCCTTCTCTGCAACGGCTTTCTGCGCAACACGGAACGCTTCCAGCTCGGTGATATCAGCCGAGTCGAACTGAGTCACGTGCGGGATGTTCAGCCAGCTGCGGTGCAGGCTCGACGCGCCGATCTGCATCAGGCGAGTCATCGGCACTTCTTCGATTTCGCCGAAACGGCTGAAGTCGACGACCGGAATCGGCGGGATGCCCGCGCCACCGGTTGCGCCAGCAGCAGCGGCCGGTGCTTCCTTGGCCTTCTGCATCATCGCTTTGACGTAAACCTGCACGTCTTCTTTCAGAATGCGACCGTGTGGACCGCTGGCGCCGACAGCGTTCAGCTCAACGCCGAACTCACGGGCCAGTTGACGCACGGCAGGGCCGGCGTGAACTTTCGCGCCAGGCTTGGCTGGAGCGGCGGCCGGAGCGGCAGCAGCAGGTGCAGCGGCAGCCGGAGCAGCAGCGGCTGGCGCTGGAGCACTTGGCGCAGCGGCAGCTGGAGCCGGGGCAGCAGCAGGGGCCGCGCCTTTGACTTTCAGCTTGAGGATCAGGTCGCCGGTGCCGACTTCATCGTCCAGCTTGATGGAAACGCTTTCCACCACGCCGGCGGCAGGCGATGGAATTTCCATGCTGGCCTTGTCGGATTCCAGGGTGATCAGCGACTGGTCGGCTTCGACGGTGTCGCCAGCCTTGACCAGCACTTCGATGATCTTGGCCTTGCCGGCCGAACCGATGTCCGGAACGTGAATGTCCTGAACGCTGTCAGCCACCGGTGCAGCCGGGGCTGCTGCAGGAGCAGGCGCAGCAGCAGCGGCTGGCGCAGCAGCCTGAGCCGGAGCGGCCGCAGCAGGGGCCGCAGCACCCGCTACTTCCAGATCCAGAATCAGGTCGCCAGTGCCGACTTCGTCGTTGAGCTTGACGCTGATGGCTTTGACCACGCCAGCGGCAGGCGACGGGATTTCCATGCTGGCCTTGTCGGATTCCAGGGTGATCAACGATTGATCAGCCTCGACGGTGTCGCCGACCTTGACCTGGATCTCGATGATCTGAGCCTTGCCCGACGAACCGATGTCCGGCACGTGCACTTGCTGAACCGAAGCGGCAGCAGGTGCAGCGGCAGGCGCTGCAGCAGCAGGAGCGGCAGCCGGTTTGGCCTCAGCTTTTGCAGCAGGTGCAGCGGCAGCCGCAGGGGCCGCTTCAGCAGCACCCTCGACTTCCAGTTCCAGCAGTTCGTCGCCTTCTTTCAGACGATCGCCCAGCTTCACTTTCAGGCTTTTGATGACGCCGGCTTTCGGGGCCGGCACTTCCATGCTGGCCTTGTCCGATTCCAGGGTCAGGATGCTCTGGTCGGCTTCGATACGGTCGCCGACCTTCACAAACAGTTCAATTACTTCACCTTCACCGCTGCCGATGTCAGGTACGCGAATGAGTTCGCTCACAGGGTTTCTCCTCAGCAGTCCAGTGGGTTGCGTTTTTCCGGGTCGATGCCGAACTTGGTGATGGCTTCAGCCACGACCTTAGGTTCGATATCACCACGGTCAGCCAGTGCTTCCAGGGCTGCCAACACCACGAAATGACGGTCGACTTCGAAGAAATGACGCAGTTTCTTGCGGCTGTCGCTACGGCCGAAACCGTCGGTACCCAGGACTTTGAATTCCTTGGACGGTACCCACTGGCGGATCTGCTCAGCGAACAGCTTCATGTAGTCGGTGGACGCGATGACCGGACCTTTACGGCCGCTCAGGCATTCTTCGACGTAGCTCTGCTTAGGCTTCTGGCCTGGTTTCAGGCGGTTGCTACGCTCTACGGCCAGGCCGTCGCGACGCAGTTCGTTGAAGCTGGTGACGCTCCACACGTCGGCGCCAACGTTGAACTCTTCACGCAGGATCTTCGCCGCTTCACGCACTTCGCGCAGGATGGTGCCGGAGCCCATCAGCTGTACGTGGTGGGCCGCATCGCGGGTGTCTTCTTCGAGCAGGTACATGCCTTTCTTGATGCCTTCTTCGGCACCGGCCGGCATGGCTGGCTGCTGGTACGACTCGTTCATCACGGTGATGTAGTAGAAGATGTCCTGTTGCTCTTCGGTCATCTTCTTCATGCCGTCCTGAATGATCACCGCCAGCTCGTAGCCGTAGGTTGGATCGTAGGTGCGGCAGTTCGGGATGGTGGCAGCCAACAGATGGCTGTGACCGTCTTCGTGCTGCAGGCCTTCACCGTTCAGGGTGGTACGGCCGGCGGTGCCGCCGATCAGGAAACCACGGGTGCGGCTGTCGCCAGCGGCCCAGGCCAGGTCGCCAATACGCTGGAAACCGAACATCGAGTAGAAGATGTAGAACGGCAGCATCGGCTGGTTGTGGCTGGAATACGCAGTACCGGCAGCGATGAAGGAGCTCATGGCGCCCGCTTCGTTGATGCCTTCTTCAAGGATCTGACCTTTCTGGTCTTCTTTGTAGAACATCACCTGGTCTTTATCGACTGGCTCGTAGAGTTGGCCGACGGACGAGTAGATGCCCAACTGACGGAACATGCCTTCCATACCGAAGGTACGGGCTTCGTCCGGGATGATCGGAACGATGCGCGGGCCGATTTCCTTGTCCTTAACCAGTTGCGCGAGGATCCGCACGAAGGCCATGGTGGTGGAAATTTCACGATCGCCCGAACCATCGAGGATGGCCTTGAGGGTGTCCAGATCCGGCGTCGGCACGCTGAAGCTCTGCGCGCGGCGCTGAGGTACGAAACCGCCCAGTGCAGTGCGGCGCTCGCTCAGGTAGCGGGCTTCGGCGCTGTTTGGCTCTGGCTTGAAGAACGGCAGGTTCTCCAGCTCTTCGTCTTTTACCGGAATGTCGAAGCGATCGCGGAACAGCTTCAGGCTTTCAACATCAACTTTCTTGGTGTTGTGCGCGGTGTTCTTCGCTTCGCCGGCACCAGTGCCATAACCCTTGATGGTCTTGGCCAGGATGACGGTAGGTTGTTCTTTGTGGTTGACCGCTTCGTGGTACGCCGCATAGACCTTGTACGGGTCGTGGCCGCCACGGTTGAGTTTCCAGATCTCGTCGTCGGACAGGTCTGCAACCATTGCCTTGAGTTCAGGCGTGTTGAAGAAGTGCTCGCGAACGAACGCGCCGTCTTTGGCTTTGTAGTTCTGGTACTCGCCGTCGATGACTTCGTCCATGCGACGTTGCAGGATGCCGTCGACGTCCTTGGCCAGCAGTGGGTCCCAGAAACGGCCCCAGATGACTTTGGTCACGTTCCACTGAGCGCCGCGGAACACGCCTTCGAGTTCCTGGATGATCTTGCCGTTACCGCGAACCGGGCCGTCGAGGCGCTGCAGGTTGCAGTTGATGACGAAGATCAGGTTGTCCAGCTTCTCGCGGCCGGCCAGGGAGATTGCGCCCAGGGATTCCGGCTCGTCGCACTCGCCGTCGCCCAGGAAGCACCAGACTTTCTGTTTGCCCGGCTGGATGAAACCGCGGTGTTCCAGGTACTTCATGAAGCGTGCCTGGTAGATCGCCTGGATCGGGCCCAGACCCATGGATACGGTCGGGAACTGCCAGAAGTCAGGCATCAGCCAAGGGTGCGGGTAGGACGACAGGCCCTGACCGTCGACTTCCTGGCGGAAGTTGTTCATCTGGTCTTCGGTGATGCGGCCTTCCATGAACGCACGGGCGTAAACGCCTGGCGAGGTGTGGCCCTGGAAGTAGATCAGGTCGCCGCCGTGTTCGTCGGTCGGGGCCTGGAAGAAGTAGTTGAAGCCGATGTCATACAGGGTCGCACTGGAAGCGAAGCTGGAGATGTGACCACCCAGGTCAGAATCTTTCAGGTTCGTACGCATTACCATGGCCATCGCGTTCCAGCGTACCAACGAGCGAATGCGGCGTTCCATGAACAGGTCGCCAGGCATGCTTGCTTCGTGGGTAACAGGGATGGTGTTGCGGTAAGGCGTGGTGATGGCGTAAGGGAGTTGCGAGCCGCTGCGGGTCGCGAGTTCACCCATACGGGTCATCAGATAGTGAGCACGGTCTTCGCCTTCTTTGTCGAGAACCGATTCCAGGGCGTCCAGCCATTCCTGGGTTTCGACGGGATCGAGGTCTTGCATGGCTTGCTCCAGGGCGGAAAGGCTTCCAGAATCGGTTGCCTGAGTTTGCGACTGGCCTTGTGGGCAGACGATTTAAAATTCTTGGATTGCCGACAGGTTGTTCCGGCGGCGTGTAGTTTTACTACAAATCTTCCGGCATTTCAGCCTTTCGAATGTATAGACGAGTAGTAAAACTACAGATGAAAGGCTTGTGGCCTCTGACTGCGTTGTGAGAATAATCGTTAAGGTTGGTCGATTGCCATCCGAAAAAGGTGAAAGTTTGATGCTGGGTGCCAAAGAAGAAGAAATTTCAGCTATTTATAACTTTTGTTCGACAGTCCATCGGGTAGCGGGTTTTCATCATTCACTACAAGCGGCCGTTTACACGCCGATCAAGGATAGACCATGACCCTGCCCGTGCTTGCCGAACTGCCTGCCATTCTCCTGCCGTTGGTCAGCCGATCCGAGCAGTCGTTCCGTACGGCCGTCGCCTCGCTTGATGACGATCACGGCTTCGCGACCTGGACACCTGAGCGCTGGGCGCAATTTGCCCGGGTCACCGCCGCCAGCGAGTTTGTCATTGAACAGAGCGTTCGTGACCCTTTGATGTTGCTGTCGCTGGTGCAGTCCGGCGAACTCGACCGCGCCTTTGCCCCCGGTGAACTGTGCGCACAAATTGCCGCCGCCGCGAATGCCGCGCAGACCGAAGATGAACTCGGTCGCGCGTTGCGCCGCCAACGCGCCCGCCATCAGGTGCGAATCATCTGGCGTGACCTGACTCGCCAGGCCGATCTGGTGCAGACCTGCCGCGACCTCTCGGATATGGCTGACGCCAGCATCGACCAGGCCTATCAGTGGTTGTACAGCCGCCACTGTCAGCAATTCGGCACGCCGACTGGCCGCCGCAGTGGGTTGCCGCAGCAAATGGTCATCCTCGGCATGGGCAAGCTCGGCGCGATCGAGCTGAACCTGTCCTCGGACATCGACCTGATTTTCGCTTACCCCGAAGGGGGCGAAACCGTTGGCGTGAAACGCGCGCTGGATAATCAGGAATTCTTCATCCGCCTCGGCCAGCGCCTGATCAAGGCGCTGGACCCGATGACCGTCGACGGTTTTGTCTTTCGCGTCGACATGCGCCTGCGTCCATACGGTTCTTCCGGCGCGCTGGTGCTGAGCTTCAATGCGCTGGAGCAGTATTACCAGGATCAGGGCAGAGACTGGGAACGCTACGCGATGATCAAGGCGCGGGTGGTGGCTGGCGATCAAGTGGCTGGCGCGCAGTTGCTCGACATGCTGCGGCCGTTTGTTTACCGGCGTTATCTGGACTTCTCGGCGATCGAAGCGCTGCGCACCATGAAGCAGTTGATCCAGCAGGAAGTGCGGCGCAAGGGTATGGCCGACAACATCAAGCTCGGCTCTGGCGGTATCCGCGAAGTCGAGTTCATCGCCCAGGCGTTTCAGTTGATTCACGGCGGGCGCGACCTGAGCCTGCAACAGCGTCCTCTATTAAAGGTGTTGAGCACGCTGGAAGGGCAGGGTTATCTGCCGCCAGCGGTGATCAGCGAGTTGCGCGAAGGCTACGAGTTTCTGCGTTACACCGAGCACGCGATTCAAGCTATTGCTGACCGCCAGACCCAGATGCTGCCGGATGGCGCGCAGGATCAGGCGCGCATTGCCTTCATGCTCGGTTTCGCCGACTGGGACGCCTTCCACGAAAAACTGATGTTCTGGCGCGGCCGCGTAGCCTGGCACTTCGCACAAGTGATCGCCGATCCCGATGAGGAAGAAGGCGCCGAAAGCGAAGTGGTTGTGGGCGGTGAATGGCTGCCGTTGTGGGAAGAAGCGCAGGACGAGGAGGCTGCGTGCCGTCAGTTAGAAGAGGGCGGTTTTGCCGATGCGACCAAAGCTTTAAAGGCATTGGCCGGTCTGCGCGGCAGTCCGCAACTGCGTGCGATGCAGCGTTTGGGGCGCGAGCGCCTCGATGCCTTTATTCCGCGTCTGATCGCCCAGGCTGTGGAGCATGACAACCCGGATCTGGTCCTTGAGCGAGTGCTGCCGCTGGTTGAAGCGGTTGCTCGGCGTTCGGCTTATTTAGTCTTGCTGACGGAGAATCCCGGTGCATTACGGCGTTTGCTGACGTTGTGTGCGGCGAGCCCTTGGATTGCCGAGCAGATCACCCGTTTCCCGCTGCTGCTTGATGAATTGCTCAACGAGGGCCGACTGTTCAAGCCGCCATTGGCGCCAGAACTGGCCGCCGAATTGCGCGAACGCCTTACGCGGATTCCTGAAGACGACCTCGAACAACAGATGGAAGCCCTGCGCCATTTCAAACTGGCGCATCGCTTGCGCGTCGCCGCCTCGGAAATCGCCGGTAGCCTGCCGCTGATGAAGGTCAGTGATTACCTGACGTGGCTGGCCGAGGCTATCCTCGAGCAAGTGTTGGCCCTGGCTTGGCGCCAGACCGTGGCCAAGTACGGCACGCCGCTGCGCACTGACGGCAGCTTGTGCGATCCCGGCTTCATCATTGTCGGTTACGGCAAGGTCGGTGGTATCGAGTTGGGGCACGGTTCGGATCTGGATCTGGTGTTCATCCACGACGGCGATCCGCAGGCGGAAACTGATGGACCTAAGCCGATTGATGGTGCGCAGTTCTTCACGCGTCTCGGGCAGCGGATCATTCACTTGCTGACGGCGCAGACCAACTCTGGCCAGCTCTATGAAGTGGATATGCGTCTGCGCCCGTCCGGCGCATCCGGGCTGTTGGTGAGTTCGCTGGGGGCTTTTGAGCGCTATCAGGAAAATGAAGCCTGGACCTGGGAGCATCAGGCTCTGGTGCGCGCGCGGGTGCTGGTTGGTAGTCAGGATGTCGGGCAGGCATTCGAGAAAGTCCGCGCGCAAGTGCTGGGCAAGGCGCGGGATCTGCCCAAGTTGCAACAGGAAGTCAGCGAGATGCGCGCGAAGATGCGCGACAACCTCGGCAGCAAGAGCACCGCGGCCGGTACGGCGGCGAATGCCTTCGAGGCCTCGGCGCCGTTCGACCTCAAGCAGGACGCCGGAGGTATCGTCGATATTGAATTTATGGTGCAATACGCGGCTCTGGCGTGGTCGCACAGCCACCCGCCACTGCTGCGCTGGACCGATAACATCCGCATTCTGGAAGAACTGGAACACGAAGGGCTGATGCCTGCCGAAGATGCCAGTCTGTTGCGCGAGGCCTATAAAGCCTACCGCTCCGCCGCCCACCGGCAGGCCTTGCAGAAGGATGCCGGAGTGATAACAGGTGACCAGTTTGTCGACGAACGTCGGCAGGTATTGCGGATCTGGCGTGAGTTGGGGCTAAGCTGAACACGGTTCGAGCAGCACCCGATACCCTGTGGGAGCGAGCCTGCTCGCGATAGCGGAGTGACAGTCGACAGTTATGTTGAAGGTAATGACCCATCGCAAGCTGCATGGCTCCCACAATGATTCTCGAGGCGGGGAGGCGTAAAGCCTCCCCGGTTCGTTTATGGAAACCACATGAATATTCTGATCGTTGGGCCCAGTTGGGTCGGTGACATGGTGATGGCGCAGACACTGTTTCAGTGCCTCAAGCAGCGCCACCCGCAGTGCGAAATCGACGTGCTGGCTCCCGAGTGGAGCCGGCCGATCCTTGAGCGCATGCCTGAAGTGCGCAAGGCCTTGAGCTTTCCGCTCGGCCACGGCGCGCTGGAGTTGGCGACGCGTCGGCGCATCGGCAAATCTCTGGCCGGCCAGTACGATCAGGCTATCCTTTTGCCCAACTCGCTAAAGTCGGCGCTGGTACCTTTTTTCGCCGGTATCAAGAAACGCACCGGTTGGCGCGGCGAGTTCCGCTACGGCCTGCTCAATGACGTGCGTACGCTCGATAAAGAACGCTATCCGCTGATGATCGAGCGCTTTATGGCGTTGGCCTATGAGCCGAATGCCGAGTTGCCGAAACCGTATCCGCGTCCAAGCCTGCAAATCGACCCGGTGACCCGCGAAGCGGCACTGACCAAATTTGGCCTGACCCTCGACCGCCCGGTTTTGGCCCTGTGCCCTGGCGCCGAGTTCGGCGAATCCAAGCGCTGGCCGTCCGAGCATTACGCCAAAGTCGCCGAAGCGCGGATTCGCGAAGGCTGGCAGGTGTGGCTGTTCGGTTCGAAAAATGATCATGCGGTGGGTGAGGACATCCGCGCACGATTGATCCCGGGCCTGCGAGAAGAATCGGTGAACCTCAGCGGCGACACTTCTTTGGCCGAGGCGATTGACCTGCTGTCCTGTGCTGATTCGGTGGTGTCCAACGACTCCGGCTTGATGCACGTTGCGGCAGCGCTGAACCGCCCGTTGGTGGCGGTTTACGGTTCGACCTCGCCGGGCTTCACCCCACCGCTGGCCGAGCACGTCGAAATCGTCCGCCTGGGCCTCGATTGCAGTCCGTGCTTCGACCGTACTTGCCGTTTCGGCCATTACAACTGCCTGCGCCAATTGATGCCGGAAGCGGTCAACGATGCCTTGCAGAAATTGCAGGGCTCTGTGGTCGAGGTTCATTAAGTTGCGGGTATTGCTGATCAAGACTTCATCGCTGGGCGACGTGATTCACGCGTTGCCGGCCCTGACCGACGCGGCTCGGGCGATTCCCGGGATCCAGTTCGATTGGGTTGTGGAAGAAGGCTTTGCCGAAATCCCGACCTGGCACCCGGCCGTAGGCAAAGTGATTCCGGTGGCGATTCGCCGCTGGCGCAAAAACCTCTGGCAGACCATCAAGAGTGGCGAGTGGAAGCGCTTCAAGCAAAGCGTTCGCGCGAGCAAATATGACTTGGTGATCGACGCGCAGGGCCTGCTGAAAAGCGCCTGGCTGACTCGCTATGTCAAAGCCCCGGTGGCCGGCCTCGATAAAGGCTCGGCACGCGAGCCGATGGCGTCGCGTTTCTATGACCGCAAATTGGCCGTGGCCCGTGGTCAGCACGCCGTCGAACGCGTGCGTCAGTTGTTCGCGATTGCCTTGGGTTACGACCTCCCCAAAGGTTTGGGCGATTACGGCCTGAACGTCGAGCGTCTGGTCGAACTGCCGCGCAAAAACGCTTTCGTGGTGTTCCTCCACGGCACCACTTGGGACACCAAGCACTGGCCGGAAGCCTACTGGCGCGAGCTGACCGAGCGTGTTGGTTACCTTGGCGTTGGCGTCAAACTGCCATGGGGCAACCCGCTGGAGAAGGCCCGCGCCGAGCGCATCGCCGCCGGTTTCAAACACGCTGAAGTGTTGCCGAAACTGAATCTGGCCGGCGTCGGCAAGGTGCTGGCCGGGGCTCAGGCCTGCGTGGCGGTGGATACCGGTCTCGGTCACCTTGCGGCAGCGCTGGATGTACCGACGATTTCGCTGTTCGGTCCGACCAACCCGGGCCTGACCGGCGCCTACGGCAAACTGCAGATTCACTTGGCCAGCGATTTCCCGTGTGCGCCGTGCCTGCAAAAGAAATGTACCTATCAACCGACCGCGCAGGATGCCCGTCAGTTTGACCTGAAACGCGAGCAGCCTCTGTGCTTCACGCGTCTGAATCCCGAGCGTGTCGCCAGCCGACTGAGCACGTTGTTAATGGCTGAGGAGCTGCGCTGATGCAATTGGCTTTTGTCCTGTACAAATATTTCCCGTTTGGTGGTTTGCAGCGCGACTTCATGCGCATCGCCCTCGAATGCCAGAAGCGCGGCCACCAGATCCGCGTCTACACGCTGATCTGGGAAGGCGACGTGCCGCCGGGTTTCGAAGTGCTGGTGGCGCCGGTCAAGGCGTTTTTCAATCACCGTCGCAACGAAAAACTCAGCGCATGGATGGAAGCGGATCTGGCCAAGCGTCCGGTGGATCGACTGATTGGCTTCAACAAGATGCCGGGTCTGGACGTCTACTACGCCGCCGACGGCTGCTTTGAAGACAAGGCGCAGAACCTGCGCAATTCGCTGTACCGCCGCTGGGGCCGCTATCGCCACTTCGCCGAGTACGAGCGTGCGGTATTCGCCAAAGACGCGAAAACCGAAGTACTGATGATTTCCGAAGTGCAGCAGCCGCTGTTCATCAAGCATTACGACACCCCGCTGGAGCGCTTCCATCTGCTGCCGCCGGGCATCGCTCAGGATCGTCGCCGCCCTGCGGATGCTGACGAAATTCGCGCCGGCTTCCGCGCCGAATTCAACCTCAAGGACGACGACCTGCTGCTGGTGCAGATCGGTTCCGGGTTCAAGACCAAGGGCGTAGATCGCAGCCTCAAGGCGCTGGCCGCATTGCCGGCCGAACTGAAGAAGCGCACCCGGCTGTTTGTAATCGGCCAGGATGACCCCAAATTGTTCCAGATGCAGAGTGCAACTTTGGGCCTGGGCGATAACGTGACGTTCCTCAAGGGTCGCAGCGATATCCCGCGTTTTCTGCTCGGCGCCGATTTGTTGATCCACCCGGCGTACAACGAAAACACCGGTACAGTGCTGCTCGAAGCGCTGGTCGCCGGTCTGCCGGTGCTGGTCAGCGCTGTCTGCGGTTACGCCCATTACATTGCCGAGGCGGATGCCGGGCGAGTGCTGGACGAGCCGTTCGATCAGGCGCAACTGACGCAGTATCTGACCGAAATGTTGAAAGACGACGCTGCACGCGCGGCCTGGAGCCGCAATGGTCTGGCCTTCGCCGAGACGGCCGACCTCTACAGCATGCCGCAGCACGCGGCCGATGTGATTCTGGCGGAGCACGCTTAAATGAAGTTGATGCTGGCTGAACCGTTCAAGAGCCTCTGGGCCGGACGCGACCCGTTCGCCGAAGTCGAGGGCTTGCAGGGCGAGGTTTATCGCGAGCTGGAAGCCCGCCGGACATTGCGCACGGAAGTCGATGGCAACGGATTTTTCGTCAAGATCCACCGTGGCATCGGCTGGGGCGAGATTTTCAAGAACCTGCTGACCGCCAAGCTTCCGGTGCTCGGCGCGGGTCAGGAGTGGCAGGCTATTCAGCGTTTGCAGGAAGTCGGCGTGCCGACCATGACTGCCGTCGCCTATGGCGAGAAGGGTAGTAACCCGGCGGATCAGCATTCGTTCATCGTCACTGAAGAGCTGGCGCCGACCATCAGCCTCGAAGACTTCAGTATCGACTGGGTCAAACAGCCGCCCGAGCCAAAACTCAAGCGTGCGCTGATCGCCGAAGTGGCGCGTATGACCGGCATGATGCATCGCGCCGGCGTCAACCACCGCGACTGCTACATCTGCCATTTCCTGCTGCACACCGACAAACCGGTGATGGCGGAGGATTTCAAGCTGTCGGTGATTGACCTGCACCGTGCCCAGACCCGTGCGAAGATTACCCAGCGCTGGCGCAACAAGGATCTGGCGGCGCTGTACTTTTCCGCGCTGGACATCGGCCTGACCCGTCGCGACAAACTGCGTTTCCTCAAAAGCTATTTCCAGCAGCCGCTGCGCCAGATCCTGGCTGAAGAAGCGCCGCTGCTGAACTGGCTGGAAGGCAAGGCCAACAAGCTCTATGCGCGTAAACAGCGATACGGGGATGCGCTCTGATGGCGGGTTGGACTCTTGAGCCGCAATACAGCGATCTCGCCGAAGACTTCGGCAGCCTCGACGCCGTATTTGCCCTGCAAGGCGAGCGCCTGACCCGTGACCCGTTGTCCGAGGTCATTCGTGTGCAACGCAATGGCGTCAACTATTACGTCAAGCGCTACGTCGGTGCCGGCAAAGGCCTGCGCCGTTACCTCGGCAAGCCACGGGTGAAAATGGAATGGCAGAACCTCAAACGCTTCGCCAAGTGGGGCATTCCCACCGCCGAAGTGGTGGCCTGGGGCCTGGAACGCCGTGGCGCGGCGTATGACCGTGGCGCGATGATCACCCGCGAACTGCCCAATACCGAAGACCTCTCGGCGCTCGCCGAGCGCAAGGACCCGAAGCTCAAGGATCGCGCCTGGGTCGACGGCGTCAGCCGGCAATTGGCCGGCTATACACGGACAATGCACGATCAGCGTTTTACCCATAACGATCTGAAATGGCGCAACCTGTTGATCGACGATCAGGCGCGCATATTTCTCATCGATTGCCCCAATGGCGAGTTCTGGCGCGGGTTCTGGCTCAAGTATCGGATCACCAAGGATCTGGCCTGTCTCGACAAACTCGCCAAATATCACCTGTCCAATACCCAACGCCTGCGCTTCTATATGCAATACCGCCAGTGCGATCGGCTGAATGTTGCCGACAAGAAACGGATTCGGCACGTGGTGAGATTTTTCGAGGGACGTGAATGACTGATTTTCTGGCCGAAGAAGACCGGGCGCTGCTTGAGCGCCACGGTCTAGGCACTTTTGACGCCCTGTGGGCCAAGCAGCTAGAAGCGGTGGACGAGCCTAATACCGCTCGTGGCGGCTGGAGCAGCGTGTTTCGTCTGGATCTGGAGGGCCAGGGTTACTACCTCAAGCGCCAGAGCAACTACCTGACCCGTACCTTGCATGCGCCTTTCGGCGAGCCAAGCTTTGCTCGTGAATTTCGCAACATCAGCCGTTATCGCAAGCTCGGCATTCCGGCGCTGCAAGCGGCTTTTTTCGGTGAGCGCAAAGTCGATGGCGAAGTTCGCGCAATCCTTCTGACGCGCGCGCTGGACGGCTGGAGCGATCTCGAATCGCTGCTGGCGCGTTGGTCACAGCTCAGCGTTGCGCAGCAATCGGCCATCCTCAAGGCTTGCGGGTTGCTGGCTCGGCATCTGCACGGTGTACGTCAGGTGCATGGTTGTTTCTACCCCAAACACATTTTTTTGCGAGCGAGCGGTGACGGGTATCAGGCGCAACTGATCGACCTGGAAAAAACCCGACCGTTATTGTTCGGCATGCGTGACCGGATCAAGGATCTGGAGCCGCTGCAACGTCGTGCGCCGGAGTGGAGCGAGGCGCAATTGCGTGAATTGCTCGCGGCTTATCTCGATCAGTCGACCGACAGTTCGCTGCTCGACAACTGGCTTGCCCGGCTGACGGCGCGACGTAGTCACAAGGAGACCCGCTGATGCAATTGTCCGCGCTGGCCGCTGTCGGGCGAGCCCCAGAACTGCCGCTGACAGTGACCCTTTCCGATGCGGCCGGTGCTGCGGATCTGCAGTTGTTGAGTCTGCTGCGGGTGTTGCCGGGGCAACGCTACGTCGGTGCCGGCGTCTGGCGCGGCCGGCCGGTGCTGGCCAAGTTGCTGGTCGGCAGCAAGGCTGCCCGGCACTTTCAGCGTGAGCTGGAAGGCGTGCGCTTGCTGGCTGCTCAAGGTCTGACGACTCCGCTGCTGCTGGCCGATGGTCTGGTGAACGGTGAGGGTGGCTGGCTGCTGTTCGATTTCCTTGAGGGAGCCGAAAGCCTTGGTGATGCGTGGAGCAAAGTCGAGGCGCTGCCGGTGCTGGCAGATGAGCAATCCGCCGTGTTGGCCGAGGCGCTCGGCGCCATCGGTCTGTTGCACGGCAAGGGGCTTTGGCAGGAAGACCTGCATCTGGACAACCTGCTGCGACATGGCGGTCAGTTGTACTTGATCGACGGTGCCGGCATTTGTGTGGAAACCGCCGGTCAACCGCTGTCACGACAGAAGGTTCTGGAAAACCTCGGTGTGTTTTTTGCTCAGTTGCCCAAGGCGCTCGAGCAGTACACCGAAGAGTTGCTGGTTTATTACCTGCTGAGCAACAGCGAGCACGCGTTGCCGCTGGAAGCTTTGCAGAAACAGATCGACAAGGTGCGCCGCTGGCGTTTGAAGGATTACCTGATAAAGGTCGGCCGCGAATGCACGCTGTTCAGCGTCCAGCGTGGGGCCTTTGGTTTGCGGGCGATCCGGCGCGAAGAAGAAACGGCCATGGTGCCGGTGCTTGAGCAGGCCGATGCGCTGCTTGATCAGGGCCATCTCTATAAAACCGGCGGGGCCGCGAGCGTCGGCAAGGTCGAAGTGGGCGCACGCACACTGGTGATCAAGCGCTATAACATCAAGGGCTTTGCCCATTGGCTCAAGCGTTTCTGGCGTCCGAGTCGTGCCTGGCACTCATGGCGCGAGGGCAATCGTCTGGCGTTTCTTGGTATTGCCACGCCCAAGCCGCTGGCAGTGCTGGAAAAGCGTTTTTTGTGGTTGCGCAGTCGCGCGTATCTGGTGACCGAGTTCCTGCCGGGGCCAGACATCATCGAGCGCTTCGCGCCTTACGTTGAAAATGGCGAGGCGCCGGAATCGGAATTGCAGGCGCTGGATGTGCTGTTTGCGCAATTGATTGCCGAACGCATCAGTCATGGTGATTTCAAAGGCCATAATCTGTTCTGGCAGGACGATCGCTGGGCTCTGATCGATCTGGATTCGATGTGCCAGCATGGCTCGATGGGCTCCTTCGTGGGGGCCTATGCGCGGGATCGCGCGCGGTTCATGCGTAACTGGCCGGAGAGTAGCGCGCTCTATCAGGTGATTGATCAGCGTTTGCCCAAAGATATCTCCAGCGCGACCTGAGAGGTTTGTTGAGCGCAGCCAATCGCGCGCTCGGCAATGGGGGACAAGATCCAGCGACTTGTCCTACAGCCTCATCAGAAGCGATGAACTGTGCCCGCTGCAGCCTCGATGCTAGTTTGCCTGACGACTTCGGAGGGCAACTCTTGACGATCAAAAAGGCTGTGACGCTGGGCGCTTTTTCATGGGTTTTGTCAGGCTGCGGCAGCGCCCTGACGGTATTGCAAGACGATGCCGACGTTGCTCGCGACATGCGCAAGCAAAAAACCTACTGCCAATCCATTTCGCGCATTTACAGCGGCCTGGCCTATGACTTCTGCGTATTGAACGCACCGCCAGATCCAAGCGGCTACCTCGTACCTTTCGTGTTGCTGGATTTGCCGCTATCCGGTGCATTCGACACGGTTGTGCTGCCCTATACGATTTATCGGCAGGTCACAGAGGGCCACCTCAGCATTTATTGGCGCAAGGGCGATTATTGAGCCAAACGACAAGGTATATCGGAACCATTCACTCCGGGGCAATTCGCACAGGGTAATTCCCGTCGCGTTTACGCTATAATCCCGCCCTTTAGCTGTCTCTCGCCTCGCGCGAGGGCACATCAATTTTCAAGGCGCATCGCGCCTGCATGCAGACTAAAGAGGCTAGACCCCTGTGGCATTGACGATTCTTGGCCTGTCCGGCGCCCTTAGCCATGACCCTTCAGCAGCCTTGTACATCGACGGCAAGCTGGTGGCGGCGGCTGAAGAAGAGCGCTTCGTACGCGATAAGCATGCAAAGAACCGCATGCCCTACGAATCGGCGAAGTTCTGTCTTGAACAGGCCGGCATCAAGCCGTCCGACGTTGACGTGGTTGCGATCCCGTTCGCCCCGATCAGCCTGTTCGGCAAGGCCCGCTGGCACTATGCCAAGCGGTACTGGTACGCCCCGGACCGTGCCCTCGACGCGATCCTGATGGGCAACCGTCGCTACAAGCGCTATCGCAACAAGATTGTCTGGTGCCTCGAGCAACTGGGCTTTGATCCGAAAAAAATCAAGATCGAGCCCGTCGAGCATCATTTGGCTCACGCTTCCAGCGCATACCACTGCTCCGGTTTCAAAGAGAAAACCGCGATCCTGGGTATCGATGGCAAGGGCGAGTACGCCACGACCTTCTTCGGTTACGGCGAAAACGGCAAGATCCACAAGATCAAGGAATTCTTCGATCCGGACTCCCTCGGCGGCCTGTACGGTGCGATCACCGAATTCCTCGGTTTCGAGATGCTCGACGGCGAGTTCAAGGTCATGGGCATGGCGCCATACGGTGACGCCAGCAAATACGACTTCTCGCGTCTGGCTTCGTTTGAGAACGGCGAACTGGTGATCAACACCGACTACGCCAACGTGATCGGCCTGCGTCGTTACAAAGAGAAGGGCAAGGGTTTCTACTTCTCGCCGAAGCTGATCGAATGGCTGGGCCCGAAACGCGAAGGCGATATCGCTGACGAACCTTACATCCACTACGCCGCGAGCATGCAAGCGCTGTTCGAGAAACTGGCGTTGCAGATGATCGACTACTACCTGGGCGATGTGCTCAAGGAAACCGGCAAGCTGGCGTTCGCGGGCGGCTGTGCGTTGAACGTCAAGCTCAACCAGAAAATTATCGCCCGTGACGACATCAAGGAACTGTTCGTTCAACCAGCGTCCGGCGATGCCGGCACCGCAGTTGGCGCAGCAGCCTATGTGTCCCACGCCCGTGGCGTACCGGTCGAGAAGATGGAGCACGTCTACCTCGGCCCGTCCTACAGCAACGAAGACGTGATCGCCGCGTGCGCCCGTCACGAGAGCAAGCCGGCCTGGCGCAAACTCGACAACATGCCGGAGCAGATCGCCAAAATCATGGTCGAGGGCAATCCGGTGGCCTGGTTCCAGGGTCGCATGGAGTTCGGTCCGCGTGCGCTGGGTGGTCGTTCGATCATCGGTTGCCCGAGCGTGGCTGGCGTGGCTGACCGCATCAACCACCAGATCAAGTTCCGCGAGCGCTGGAGGCCTTTCTGCCCGTCGATGCTCGACACCGTCGCCCCACAGATGATCAAGATTGATCACCCGGCGCCGTTCATGACCTTCACCTTTGAAGTGGCTGAAGAGTGGAAGACCCGCGTGCCGGAAGTCGTCCACGAAGATGGTACGTCCCGTGCCCAGGTGCTCAAGCGCGAGTACAATCCGCGCTACTACGACATGATGAAGGCGCTGGAAAATCTGACCGGCAATGGCGTGTCGCTGAACACCTCGCTCAACCGTCGAGGTGAGCCGATGATCTGCTCACCGACCGACGCGCTGAACATGTTTTTCGGCTCGGATCTGGAATACCTGATCATGGAAGATATTCTGGTCGTTAAAGAGGGTGTGAAAGGATACGGTCTTGACTGAGACACTGATCAGCGTTGTGATTCCCGTTTACAACTACGCGAGAACCCTACCCCGTGCAGTGGAATCGGTGTTGGCGCAACTGGATGAAGCGACGGCAGATCTGTTGATCATCGACGATGGGTCGACGGACGAGACGCCTGAGGTAGTGGAAAGACTTCTGCTCAAGCATGGCGGGCGTTTTCGCGCGCTGCGCAAAAGCAATGGCGGCTTGTCGACAGTGCGCAATCGGGGTCTCGAAGAGACGACCGGGCAGTATCTGGTCTTCCTTGATTCCGACGACGAAATGGCGCCCGGCGCACTGGCTGCGCTTTCAGAACATATCGCCAGCAACCCTGAAAGTCGGATGGTCATTGGCGCGCACTGGTCGGTGTTTGCTGACGGCAGGCGCAGCTTGCAGCCAGCCAAACCCTTGCCTTTGACACCCCGGCAGCGATTGCAGGGCTACTTGCTGGACAAGACCGTGTCGATTTCCAACGGCGCCTGTGCAATGCATCGTGATGTATTCGTTCCGGGTAATTACCCGGAGCATTTGCGCAACGTCGAGGACCTGCCAGTGTTTGCTCAAGTGCTGGCGCGTTTTCCTTGCAGCGTTCTGGACAAGCCTCTGGCACTTATCTATAAGCACGCCGACAGCATGCGCCATGATTTGCGCCAAAGTCTTGCAGCCGGTACCGAGCAGGTTGTCAGCGAAGTGTTCTCCAAGCGACGGATGCCGGAAGGGATGCACGACCTGCGGCAGGCATTTCTGGCGCAGCGTTGCCTGTCGCTGTTCCGCGATTGTTATTCCCATGGCAAGTACGACTTGGCCAAGTCCTTCTATTTTCAGGCGTTGCGTGCAGACTGGCGTACGGTTTCGCGTTGGTCATACACTCGCAAGGCTTTGCGGCTGCTGTTTCGGTAATGGTTCGCGCAGTGCATGCGCGTACCTGGTAATGGGTGTCGATGAGGTGGCTGGGTGAAAGGTACGGGCAGCAAGTTGGGAGTTAAAGTCTCCAGGATCGTCGACGAATACCCGGTATGGCTGGCATTTTGTGGCAGTTTGCTGCTCTCGCTGATTGCGGTCATGGGCACCGCGACAGTAGGGCGAGATGCCGCGCTGTACATTGATATTGCGCAACAGGTGACTGAACACGGCCCCAATGTAGCCTGGGCAACTTTCGACTGGCCCTGGTTTTCCTTTCTGCTGGCTGGCACGCATATCGTCCTGCGTTTACCGCTGGAACTGAGCGCCTATCTCTGGTGCGGGCTTTTCTTTGCCGGTACCAGTGCGTTGATGGTGGACTGCATACGTCAGCGTTCACCTGACATCACCCGCTGGGCTTGCCTGGTGGTGCTGGCGATGCCGGCAGTCAATGCCTTTCGAAATGACATCATTCGTGAATGCGGTTTCTGGTTTTTCTGTACGCTGACGCTCTGGCTTGCGTTGCGCTGGCAGGCCCGTGGTGGCTGGTTTCGTGCGGCATTCATCCATCTGGCCATATTCGCGGCCGCCTTGTTCCGGCTGGAAGCCTTGTTGCTGATTCCGGCGTTGGCGCTGTGGCAGTTGCCCAGTCTGTGGTCGTCGACTCGACGCCTGCAATTTCTTCAGTTCTCGCTGCTGCCGGTTTTGGGGTTGCTGGTCATCTCGGTATCGGGCGTGCTCCTGTCGGCGCGTGTGATGCTTTATCTGGACATGATTGCCCCCCACGGCGTGCTGTCATCGTTTCAGATGCTATGCGATCAATTTGCCAACTCGCTGATCAACAAGTACTCCCAGGATGAAGCTGGCCGAATCATTTTCTTCGGCATCCTGGCGACAATGACCATCAGTTTCGTGAAATTGATGGGGCCTTTCGCCGTTCCGTTCATTTTGCGTCGCAACTGGGGTGCGCTAAGCGTCTACTGGCGTGAATATCGCCCCTTCGCATGGACGGCGTTGCTGTACCTGGTGGTGCTGGTACTGTTTTTCATCAAGCAGCAGTTCATGAATACGCGCTACCTGAGTTTTCTGAATCTGCTGTTCGTGCCGGTACTGGCGATGGGGTTGGCGGCGTTTGTGCGCGAGTTCCCGCGTTGGGGCAAGTGGTTGGTTGTTTTGGCGCTGTTGGTGATGCTGTCGAACGTCATTTCCACCGGTGCCGGCAAAACTCACTATGTCGACGCGGGCCGCTGGGTGTCGTCCCACGTTGAACCGGGTGCGCCGATCTGGTTCGAGGATGGGCGGATCAGTTACTACGCCGGTCGCGGCTATGTGCTGCCAGCTCTGACCCAGGAAGAGGCACTGTCGCCAGCGCATGCCGGCGACTATCGGTATTTTGTGATCGAGGCCAAGGGTGACGAGCCTTGGCTGAAGGAGTGGCTGCATGCGCACAAGCTGCGCATCATCGAGCACTTCGCCAATCGAAAAGGTGCCACGGTCGTAGTCATTGGCCGCTAAGGTTTAACTCAGCAGCGGCCGCAGGCGCGAGATCAGTGGCGCCTGCCGGTTGCTCGGCAGGGCTTGCCGGTAACCTTCAATAAAACTGTTGCCGGCGTCCTGCCCCAGCAGCCATTGCCGGTCTTCCTTGTAACGCAGCAAGTGGGCGAAATTGCGTAGGCGTTTGCTGTCGCTGAGTGCGCGCTTCTGGCAGCGCAGGTCGGCGATATCGATCAGGCCCAGGTGGTTGTCGGGAGTCAGTACGACGTTGCCAAAGTGCAGCGATCGAAAGTACACACCTTTCTCGTGCAATTGCGCAAAGAACCCGCCCAGTTGGAATCTCAGAGAATCATTGCCTTCGCGGGTGCCTTGTAACTGGCGCACCGTGTCGCCCGCGAGCGGGGTGTAATACACGCAGTCACGTTCGATGCTCGGGATGCGATAGACCGCGATGACTTTCGGGCAGAGGATGCCGCGCTGCTCAAGTGCCCGGGTGTTGTCGGCAAAGCGTTGCGCGTATGGATAGAGCAGCGCCGAACTGAGCAGCCGTTTGCGGCGGAACAGCTTGAGCATGCGTCCATCGGCCAATCTGAGCACTTTGTCGCCGGAACCGTCGGCTTCCAGTACGTGTGCACCTTCGCGCAGTGCCTCGTAAGTGCTGTGATCAATCGATTGCATGTCCGGCTCCCCATCATTAGCGGCGTATCTTAACCGACTTGGTCAAGGGCTGGCGTGAAGTCATGTTTATCGAGGGAAAAACGCGTGTGATATCATCCCCGCCTCACTGAATTGTGCGGATCACCATGAGCAGTCCTGAACCGAAAGCCCAGTCAACGCTGGCGATCTACTTCCGCCTATTGGCTTACGTGCGGCCTTATGCCGGTCTCTTCCTTCTCAGCATCGTCGGGTTTCTGATCTTCGCATCGACTCAGCCGATGCTCGCTTACATCCTTAAGTACTTTGTCGATGGTCTGGCCAATCCTGAAGCCAGTCTGTTTCCGGGCAACCCCTATCTGGGCAAATTGCAGTTGCTCCAAACCGTGCCGCTGATGATCGTCTTCATCGCTCTGTTGCAGGGTGTGGGGTCGTATCTGGGCAACTTCTTCCTGGCGCGGGTTTCACTGGGCCTGGTGCATGACCTGCGGGTCGTGCTGTTCAACAAATTGCTGGAGTTGCCTAACCGCTTCTTCGACAAGAACAACTCCGGCCATCTGATTTCCCGGATCACCTTTAACGTGACGATGGTCACCGGCGCGGCGACGGATGCGATCAAAGTGGTCATCCGTGAAGGCATGACCGTGATTTTCCTGTTCTGCACCCTGTTGTGGATGAACTGGAAACTCACCCTGGTGATGGTGGCCATCCTGCCGGTGATCGGCATCATGGTGAACAGCACCAGCAAGAAATTCCGCAAGCAAAGCAAAAAGATCCAGGTGTCGATGGGCAACGTTACGCACGTCGCTTCCGAGACGATCCATGGTTATCGCGTCGTGCGCAGCTTCGGCGGTGAAGTCTACGAGAAAAATCGCTTTCGCGACGCCAGCCAGAGCAACACCGACAAGCAACTGACGATGACCAAGACCGGCGCGGTTTACACGCCGATGCTGCAACTGGTGACTTACAGCGCCATGGCCGTGGTCATGTTCCTTGTGCTGTACCTTCGTGGTGACGCATCACCGGGTGATCTGGTGGCTTACATCACCATGGCCGGTCTGCTGCCCAAGCCTATCCGTCAGTTGTCCGAAGTCAGCTCGACCATCCAGAAAGGTGTGGCCGGTGCCGAGAGTATCTTCGAGCAGTTGGATGAGCCGGCTGAAGTGGATCAGGGCACGGTCGAGCGCGATCGTCTTGAAGGTCGACTGGAAGTGCGCAATCTCAGCTTCCAGTACCCGGACACCGACAAGCAGGTGCTCAACGACATCAGCTTTGTCGTGGAGCCAGGGCAAATGGTCGCATTGGTTGGCCGTTCGGGCAGCGGCAAGTCCACCCTTGCCGGGCTGATTCCGCGTTTTTATCAGCACGAACAGGGGCAGATTCTGCTCGATGGCGTCCAAGTGCAGGATTTCACCTTGCGCAGTCTTCGTCGTCAGATCGCTCTGGTAACCCAGGCGGTCACGCTGTTCAACGATACGGTGACCAACAACATCGCGTACGGCGATCTGGCGGGCGCGCCTTTCGAAGGGGTCAAGCGTGCCGCTTCCGAGGCCTATGCCGACGAGTTCATTGTCAAGATGCCGCAGGGCTACGAAACCATGGTTGGCGAGAACGGCGTGCTGCTTTCCGGCGGCCAGCGTCAGCGTATCGCCATCGCTCGTGCGCTTCTCAAGGACGCGCCGCTGTTGATACTCGATGAAGCCACTTCAGCCCTCGATACCGAGTCGGAGCGGCATATTCAGGCTGCGCTGGATCATGTGGTGCAGAACCGCACGACCCTGGTGATTGCGCACCGCCTGAGCACCATCGAGAAGGCTGACCTGATTCTGGTCATGGATGAAGGCCGGATCGTTGAACGCGGCACCCACGCACAACTGCTGGAGCAGAACGGCTATTACTCCCGTCTGCACGCCAAAGAGTTTGAAGAGGGTGATGAAATTCAGCCGGCCCACGCGACCAACGTATGTTGACGATGTTTCGCAGCTTTCGTGAACGTGGCTGGACGGAGATCGACCGGGACGCCTACGCCCGGGCATGGCAGCTTTTCGGTGGCAGCTTCGCGACGCATCCCGAGGTGGTCGAGCGTCTGTCGACGTTCGTGGGTATCGAACTGCGCTATCTGGGCTGGATCGTTGGCGGCGATGTTGTCGCCGCCATTCCCTGCTGGGGTCGGCATGTAGCTTTGTCCAAGGAAGTGCTCAAGCGCGAAGGCAAGCGCGGGTTGCTGGACATGGGCAATGCCGAAATCATTCTGCCGATCGCGCCCGATGTCGTCGTGCCGGTTCGCCAGCGCATGGCTTATGTCTCCCAGCTCAATGCCGAGCAGATCAGTACCTTGAAAGTGCAGCCGGAGGGCCTGGCCCTGGCCCGATTGCCGGAAGAGTATTCGAAGAAGTTCCGCTACAACCAGCGTCGCGAGCAGCGCTTGCTTGAAGAGGCGGGTGGTTCGCTGGTGCCGATGTCCGAGTTTTCTGCCCAAGAGCAGGCGCAGGCATACGCTGATCTGTTTCAGCGTCGCTGGGGCTTTGAAGTGCCGGGCAAGGCCGGGCTCGTAGAAGTCTTTACACTGTTGCGCGAATTCATGACGGGTTCCGTCGCCATGCTCGAATCGGCGCCGGTGGCCATTCAGGTGCTGTACCGCGTCGAGGCGCCGCAATGGGTTTCGCTGGAATACATCAATGGTGGCGTCGACCCGCAGAGTCGTGAGTTCAGCCCCGGTAGCGTACTGAGTTTCGTCAACACCCAGCAGGCCTGGGCAGACGCGCAGGCGCTGGGCAAGCCTTTGCGCTATTC
Organism: Pseudomonas sp. N40(2020); assembly: GCF_014472415.1. Taxonomy (GTDB): domain Bacteria; phylum Pseudomonadota; class Gammaproteobacteria; order Pseudomonadales; family Pseudomonadaceae; genus Aquipseudomonas. Next base: position 142,351 of record NZ_JACSZV010000007.1, on the reverse strand, counting down.
ATTCGGTCGTGCCGACCGTGAGTACAAGGATCGCTGGTGCCACACGGTGCCGGTCTACAAGGTCTGAATTGATGAGCGCTCGCAAGCAACAGCTACTCAAGGCCCACCGACGCAACAAGCGGATGTTCCTTGTCGCGTTCCTGGTTGCGCTGCTGGTGATCGGATTCCTGATCGGCTGGTGGCTGGTGCCGCTGTTGCTGGTGCTGGCCTGGGTTGCCCACGAGGCATGGTTTGCCGATCACTTGTTTTACCGGCCATCCGACGATTATCGATACGACTTTCCAGCGAATGCTGCGCGTCAGCAGGTAAGCCTGGACGGCGGCGTGGTGCGCCTGAACGGCCCGTTGGCGCAGGGCGAAACGCTCATTCTCGAGCTTGAATTGAAGTCCGGCTGGCTGGGGCGCTGGCTCGATCCTTACGTTCAGGTGGGTGATGATCGCCAGGACTTCGAACGTGGGGTCAAGGGGCGGCGTTTCCTGAATCTTTCCGGGCAGGCGGATACGCTAAGTCAAGGCGCGCTGACGCTGCGCGGCCGATATTGCGCGCTGGGTGCCACGGGCACGCTGTGGGTCATGGCCAATCCCGACTACACCCGTCAGCGCGTGATGGTCATTGCGCCCCATGCCGATGATGCGGAACTGGCTGCCTTCGGCCTCTACAGCCGCAGCGAAGACGTTAGCATCGTCACCCTGACCCAAGGCGAAATCGAGGCTGAAAACTTCCAGTCACTGGGCCTTGATCAAGCCGCGGCTGCCCGGCTGAAGGGGCGTTTACGCAGTTGGGACAGTCTCGTTATTCCTTTATGGGGCGGCGTACCGGCCGAGCGTTGCGTGCAATTGGGTTATTACTGCCTGCAATTGCCAGCGATGGCCGCAGAACCGGCCACGGCGTTCGGTTCCCGTGAGTCGCAGGAAAGCGATGTACGCAGTGTGCGCCGGCACAATCCGCTGACCTTGCCTGCCGACGCCGATGGGCAGCCGACCTGGCAGAATCTGGTCGCAGACGTGACCGCGCTGCTGGAACACTATCGTCCAGAGGTAGTGGTGACGCCGCATCCTGAGCTGGATCCGCATAGCGACCACGTTGCCTCCACCCAGGCACTGCTTGCGGCGATTGCCCTGAGCGACTGGAAACCCAAAACTTTGCTCATGTACGCCAACCACCTGCATGACAACGACCGCTGGCCGATGGGGCCTGCCGGTGCCGGTGTCGCGTTGCCGCCGGCCATCGAACCATTGCCGGCCGACCGCTTGTGGAGCCCGCTGCTTTCAGCGGACGTGCAACTGGACAAGGCCATGGCGTTGGCCATGGAGCACGACTTGCAGGGTGGGCAAGTGTTCAAGCGCCAACTGCGACGCTGGATCCAGCACGCTTTGGCGGGTCGTCGCTGGCCTGTCACGGGCAGTAACGAGTTTTTCCGCAAGGCTGTCCGGCGTCATGAGTTGTTCTGGGTGCGCGACCTTTCAGATTGAGGCGGACGGCGCTTTACCCTGTGTTAATATCGCGCCCCTGTTCATTTTGTATGTGGGTTGCTCCATGAAGTTGTCCATGCCGCGTTTCGATCAAGCCCCGGTCTTGGTAGTCGGCGATGTCATGCTCGACCGTTACTGGCATGGCGGAACCTCACGGATTTCCCCTGAGGCCCCGGTGCCGGTCGTTAAAGTCGAGCAAATCGAAGATCGTCCGGGCGGTGCCGCGAACGTTGCCTTGAACATTGCCGCGCTGGGTGCGCCGGCGTCCCTGGTCGGTGTGACCGGTGACGACGAAGCCGCCGACAGCCTGAGCAACAGCCTCAAGGGCGCGGGCGTACGAGCTTTGTTCCAGCGCATTGCGCATCAGCCAACCATCGTCAAGCTGCGGGTCATGAGCCGGCACCAGCAATTGCTGCGTATCGACTTCGAAGAACCGTTCGCCACCGACGCCCTGGCCCTTGGCTCGCAGGTCGATGACTTGCTCGAAGGCATCAAGGTGCTGGTGTTGTCCGATTACGGCAAAGGCGCGCTGAAAAACCACCAGGCATTGATCCAGGCGGCACGCGCGAAGAATATTCCGGTGCTGGCCGACCCGAAAGGCAAGGATTTCTCGATCTACCGTGGCGCGAGCCTGATCACCCCGAACCTCAGCGAATTCGAAGCCATCGTCGGTGGTTGTGTCGATGAGCACGAACTCGTCAGCAAGGGTGCGACGCTGATGCACGACCTCGAGCTCGGCGCTTTGCTGGTGACTCGCGGCGAGCATGGCATGACCCTGCTGCGTCCTGACCAGCCTGCGCTGCACCTGCCGGCCCGGGCCCGTGAAGTGTTCGACGTGACCGGTGCCGGTGACACAGTGATTTCCACCCTGGCGGCGGCCATTGCGGCGGGCGAGGATCTGCCTCATGCGGTGGCGTTGGCCAATCTGGCGGCAGGCATCGTGGTCGGCAAGCTCGGTACGGCGGCCATCAGCGCCCCGGAACTGCGTCGCGCCATTCAGCGTGAAGAAGGTTCCGAGCGTGGTGTATTGGGCCTGGAGCAGTTGCTGCTTGCGGTGGCCGATGCCCGCGCGCACAACGAAAAAATCGTGTTCACCAATGGCTGCTTCGACATCCTGCATGCCGGCCATGTGACCTATCTGGAACAGGCGCGGGCCCAGGGCGATCGCCTGATTGTCGCAGTCAACGACGATGCTTCGGTCAGCCGTCTGAAAGGGCCGGGGCGCCCGATCAACAGCGTCGACCGGCGCATGGCGGTTCTGGCCGGGCTTGGGGCGGTGGACTGGGTCATCAGCTTCCCTGAAGGCACCCCGGAAAATCTGTTGCGCGAGGTCAAACCGGACGTACTGGTCAAGGGCGGCGATTACGGGATCGAGCAAGTGGTCGGCGCTGACATCGTGACCGCTTATGGCGGCACCGTGAAAGTGCTGGGGCTGGTGGAAAACAGCTCGACAACTGCGATTGTCGAAAAAATCCGCAGTCGCTGATCAGATGGATTTTTACCGTTGTGTACTGCGTGTGAACGGATTTTGCCTTGGGGATCTAACCGTTTCCGTTGATGTTGGCAGGGTTGAATCCGATGCGCTTGCCTGCTTACGTCGCGTGGTCATTTAATTTATGAAAGTCATGCTCTTGGTGATGGACGAGCAGCGGGTCATTCTTGATCGGCTATACGACATCGTGCAGCAGAACTGTGATGAATGTGTCATCTACCGCTTGAGCAAGCAGCAACAGATGAACCTGGGGCCGTTTCTGGCGTCGGTCGATTACCAGGCTTTCGACCGTGTGGTGATCTTCTCCCGGGTCAAGCGCCTGGCCCCGCAACTGCGGGTGCTCAAGTGTATTCCCGGGCTGGTTTTTCTCGAACACGATGCCTACCAGAACTACATGCCGGCGAGTAAATACCGTGGCGTGTATTCGCGTCTCTACAGTCGTCTTCCGAGCTGTCGGGCGCTGGTTTCTGGAGCAGTAGTCGCGCGCAAGATGCTGGCTGAGGGCATCGACACGGTGTTCGTCTCCAAGGGTTACGACGAGCAGATGCTGCGCAACACCGGTGCCGAGCGCGACATTCCCATCGGTTTTCTCGGCAGCCTGAAAAGTACCGAGTACGCCCAGCGCAAGGCACTGCTCGAATCGCTCGCGCAGCGCACCGGTATGCTGGTGACGCGCACCAAATCGGGCGCGGAATATCTGGAAACGCTCAATCGCATCAAGATCTTCGTCAGTGCCGACATCGGCATGAACGAGTTCATGATCAAGAACTACGAAGCCATGGCCTGCGGTTGCGTGCTGCTGGCCTGGAGCCAGGGCGAAGAAGACCAGTTGCTCGGTTTCGAAGACATGCACAACACCGTGTTTTATCGCAGCGAAGACGAGGCAGTGGAAAAGATCAAACTGCTGCAGGGCGATCCGGAGCTGTCGCAGCGTATCGCCAGCAACGGTCAGGCGTTCGCGCAAAGTCGCTATTCCTTCGCCCGTGTCGGTCAGGCCCTCGCTACTGAAATCCAGCGCGAGATGCGCCCCTGGCAGTCGCCTTCGGCCTTCACACGGCTCTGGGTGAAACTGCGTTACGGCATGAAGGTGCCGGTCTGAATGATCGACGAACACATGGCGCTGGATGCGCTACCCGGCGGTGACCAGTCCGTTCTGGACGCGTTGCCAGAGCCATTGCGCGATTGCCTGAGCCGAGCGGCCCGGGTCGTACTGATTGCCAACAATCCGGCCATCACGGCGGCAGATTTTCAGGCGCTGAATATCAACGCCAACGACGTTGTCGTCAGCTTCAATACCTGCATCAAGGCGCCGCTGCTCAACTCGCGATGCGTGAATGTCTTCGTGCATGGCTATAACGCACCGGACGCCTATTTTTTTGGTCTGCCTTACGGCCCGGACGTGCAACGGTTGTTCGAGCGCGCGGGTGAGCGTTGTTTCACCATGCTGGTCGGCTGCGCCGCACCGATGTGTCCGTTGCCACGAGTGGCCATGTATTGGGATCGCATCCCGTTGCCGCCGCTGTGGAACTACCCGGTCGATCGGCCGGGCGGCAAGCGATACGTCGGGCCGTCCACCGGTTTCAACACGCTGGTGTTGTTTGACTGGTTGCGCGGACACGCCGGTTATACCTATCAGCTCATGACCCTGGGATTTTCCAACGAAGCGGGAAAACTGTGGGGTGGTCACGCGTGGGATTATGAGCGGGACTGGCTGCAGAAGTCCGACGTCATTGTGGTGCCTTTGCAACCCCGACGCTGGTGGCAAAAGCTGTTTCGCCAAAAATAAAAAGGTGCCGTTGAGTGTTGAAAATCGCCGTAGCTTTTTTCGGGATCCCGAGAAACTCGCAGATCTGCTTCCCCTCCATCGAACAGAACGTACTGGCGCAGTTGCCTGCGGGCAGCGACGTTAAGTGCTTCTATCACCTGTATAAAATCGATGAAGTGCAGAATGTGCGATCGGGAGAGAAGGGCGAGCTGGCGGCTGACAACTATCAGCCGTTCGAGTCGATGACCGGCGCGCTGACTTCGACCGAAGGCGTGCTGGATCGCTGGGACTTCGAACAGGTCAAAGCACAGGGCGATACCTGGGCCGATGACTATGCGTCGCTGCGCAACCTGATCTATCAGCTCAACTCATTGCACACCGTCACCACCATGATCGAAACCTTCAATCCGGATTTCGTCGTGTTCGTGCGCCCGGACAATTTCTTCCATAACCCGCTTCCCGGCTATGTGTTCAATCATGCAGAGGCCCGGCGGCACAATGCCTACATTCCGGACTGGCAGTGGTGGGGCGGCTTGAATGATCGCTTTGCCATTTGTGGGCGCGATACCTATCTCGCGTACGGCAAGCGGATCGAGCGCATCTTTGATTTTTGCAAGGCAACTGGACGCAAGCTGCATTCCGAGCGTTTGCTCAAGTACGCATTACTGGAGGCGGGCGCAAAAGTCTGCACGCTGCCGACCCAAGCCTCTCGGGTGCGAATCACCGGCGTTTTTGCCGAAGAATCGTTTTCGCCCAAGCGCGGCATGGGCAAGCGCGAAAACCGCTATTTCCATTTCTTCGCCACGTTGCGTACCTGGATGGATCGTCGGCGCTAATCGGCTATTTGCTCGCGCGTTTCTTGCCAATGCCAACCAGACTCAGCGCCTTCAGACTCAATTGCTTGAGTCCCGCGCGAGGGGGCTTCGCCGGTTGCAGGCCCTGTTGCACGAGCCAGTCCTTCCAGCGAATCCGCTCGTCGCGCACGACCCAGCCTTGCTGGGTCGCAAAGCTCTCGGCCAGGTAAAGTCCACGGGTGCTGGCCGGCAGGAGTTTGTCGCGTTTGAGGGTGTACAGCTCGGCCAGTGGCGCGCCGTCCTTGAGCGGCATCAAGTACAGGTCGGGGCGTTTGCGGTCGAGCCGCGCCACCAGTTGATCACCTTCCAGACGCTCATCGACGTGGAACAGGCTCAGGGATTTGGCTTCTTTGGGCACGTCCAGACGCAGGTCGTAGATCAATTGCAATGAAGCGGTCGGTAAATGGACATAGGCCTGCGGCCGCTCCTGCAATTGCAGATTGGCGCACCGCACCGGTCGTGCTGCGCCGGACAGTGGCGTCAGGCGAAACGGCAAGGCCTCGCGATAATGCAGCGCGGCCGAGTAGGGCGCCGGCAGCCAGGTGTCGTTGAAGCGCCCGCCGAGCCAGCCCTCCGGGGTTTCCAGCAAACACTCTTCGGCGATCTCTTGAATGGCCGTGTGCAGCGGAATATTCAGTTCGTGGGCCGGCACGTAACCGGAAATCAGCTTGAGCACCACATCGCCGCGATCCTGCCGCCGCTGACGCACCAACACCCAGTAATCGCGATTTTGCCAATGCAGGGTCAGGCGCACCGAAACCCCGAGATTGGCCAGCTCCAGCGAGAAGCGCTCGGCGTCCGCCACGCTGACCGGTTTACGTCGTTGCAAGGTCTGCGCGAAGTTCAGCGGCATGCCGACGCTCTGATAGGTCAGGCCTTCGGGCGTAGCTTCTACGTACAGGGGCAGGGTCTTGAAGTTGCTCGGGTTCTTTCTGATGAGCGTGCGCGGCATATCGGCTCCTGCTTAAGGCCGCGGGGCGGCGTCAGTGACCACGAAGGACCTGGGCAACGGTCGCAACGTTGTGGGCGAGGTGCAGCGGATTGATCGTTCCGACAATAGCACTGGCCACGCCAGGCTGGGCAAACAGCAACTCGAAGCTGGCGCGCACCGGGTCGACGCCTGGGCTCAGGCAAACGTGACCACTGGCCAGGGCTTTTTTCACCAGAATGGCTTTGCCGTGGGCAGCAGCATAGTCAATGACAGCTTTCTCGTTTTGTTCGTTCAGATTGTAGGTGACCATCGCACAGTCGCCTTGCTCCAGTGCTTTTAATCCGCCTTCGACGGTTTTGCCGGAAAAGCCGAAGCCGCGAATCTTGCCCTCAGCCTTGAGCGTCGCAAGTGTGGCGTAAACCTCCTCGTGCTCAAGGATGGCCATATCGTTGCCGTCGGAATGCACCAGCACCAGATCGATGAAATCCGTTTCCAGACGTTGCAGGCTGCGCTCCACCGACATCCGCGTGTGCGCTGCGCTGAAGTCATGGCGCGACAGGCCGTCGGCAAACTCTTCACCGACCTTGCTGACGATCACCCAGTCATTGCGCTGGCCGCGCAACAGCGGGCCGAGGCGCTCTTCGCTGCGACCGTAGGCCGGCGCGGTGTCGATCAGGTTGATGCCCATATCGCGGCTGAGCTTGAGTAGCCGGCGCGCTTCATCGTCATCGGGAATCTGAAAGCCGTTGGGGTATTTCACACCTTGGTCGCGGCCAAGTTTGACCGTGCCCAGGCCCAGTGGCGAAACCAACAGCCCGGTGCTGCCCAGCGGTCGGTGCAAGTCGTGCAGGGTCGCTATCGTCATGGCAGCAGTTGCTCCCAGGCAGGCACGCCCATCGGCGGTTTTGGCAGAGGTGGCAGTGGTGCAATGGCTTGCGGCTGGATGCCGTCGCGTTGCAAGGAGGCGATCACCCGATCAGCGAAGTCTGGTGCCAGTGCCAGTTTGGTTGGCCAGCCAACCAGCAAGCGCCCCTCTTCAGCGAGGAAGGCGTTGTCCGGGCGCGTCAGGCCGGTTTGCAGCGGCTCGGCACGGTCGACACGCAGGGTTGCCCATTGCGTGGTGCTGAGGTCGATCCATGGCAGCAACTGCGAGATTTCTTTTTGCGCGGTGGCGATCTGTTCGGCTGGCTCGCGGTTCACGCCTTCGCTTTCGGCAATGTCGCCGCCCATGTACCAGACCCACTGGCCATCAGCGGCCGGGTGGGTGGTGACGGTGATGCGCGGCTTGGTGCCGCCGCCCAGGCAGTGGGCGTAAAGCGGTTTCAGGCCCGGGCCCTTGGCGATGATCATGTGCAATGGGCGGCGTTGCATGGCCGGGTGACTCAGGCCCAGAGCGGTGAGCAGATCGGCAGTGCCGGCGCCGGCGCTGAGGACGATGCGCTGGGCGCGGATCTCGCGACCGTCGACTTTCAGGCCGACCAGCACGCCCGCTTCCAGCAGCGGCTCGATGGTTTGCCCGGCGAGCAATCCATCACCGGCCAGATCGGCCAGACGCTGGATCAGGCTCGGAACGTCGATCACCAGTTCGGCAAGACGATAGACCTTGCCCTTGAAGCGCTTGTCTTGCAGCGCCGGCGGCAATTGCTCGCCCTTGACCTGATCGACACGGCCACGCACGGCTTTACTGGCGAAGAAACTGGTGAGGTTGCCGGCGAGGGTGCCCGGCGACCACAGGTAATGCGCTTCGGAGAGCAGACGAACGCCGGAAAGATCCAGTTCGCCGTCGCCGGCAAGCGCTTCACGCCAGCGACGCGGCATGTCGGCGATGGCTTCCGAGGCGCCGGTCAGCGCACCGTGCAACGCGTACTTGGCGCCGCCGTGGATGATGCCTTGTGATTTCACACTCTGCCCGCCGCCGAGGCTGGCGCTTTCCACCAGCACGGTCGAAAAACCCTGGCGGCGCAGGCGCGCGTTCAGCCAGAGGCCGGCAACACCAGCGCCGACAATCAGAACGTCGGTGGAAATAACGGATGGCATGCAACGACCTCAGTGTTCAAGACGAGGGCGCAGTATACAGACTCGGGAAAGAGGCGGATTTGTCGATGATCAACAGAGCTGACGCAAAACCAAATGTGGGAGCGAGCTTGCCCGTTAGTGCCCGGCGGTTTTCGAGAACAGCTGGATAACTACAACACCCAGAACAATCAACGCCATCCCCAGCATCGCCGGGATATCCAGTTTCTGCCCATATATAAACAGCGCCGCAACGCTGACCATCACGATGCCCATCCCGGCCCACACCGCGTAAGCGACGCCCACCGGCACCGTGCGCACCACCAGCGTCAGCATCCAGAAGGCGATCCCGTAGCCGACGATCACCAGCAGCAGTGGCAGCGGTGTGCTGAAACCTTTGACGGCTTTCATCGAAACGGTGGCGATCACTTCGGCGCAAATGGCGATAGCCAGGTAGGCGTAGGCGTTCATGGTTCAAATCCTCATGTAAAACGTTGCTTTCTGAGCCGGCATTTTAGAGACTCACCAGATGGGGTAAAGTCATTACCTATCTGTTTTGAAGATGGGTTGGTAAGCCAGCATGCAGTGGAATCTTGATCAGCTACGGGTATTTGTCGATGTCGCCGAACAGCGTTCGTTCTCCGCCGTCGCACGCCAGCAACGCAAGGCGCAGTCGGCGATCAGCAGCGCCATCGCCATGCTCGAAGACGATCTGGGTGTGAGCCTTTTCGAGCGTAGCAGCGGCCGCCAGCCGAGCCTCACCGAAGCGGGTGATGCGTTGCTGGAAGAGGCACGCGAAGTCTTGCGCCAATGCGAGCGCCTGAACGGTCGGGCGATGGCGATGATGCGCGGCCAGGAAGCGCAATTGCGTGTGGCGCAGGATGAAGCCATGCCCTATCAGGCGCTGGTGGAAAGTTTTGGCGCGCTGGCCGAGCAATTTCCCAGTCTGGAGTTGCAACTGACCAGCGCTGCCCAAGGTGAAGTTTCACGCAAACTGGTCGAACGTCGCGCCGATCTCGGGCTGCTGTTCTATCACGATGAAATCCCCGAGGCGCTGGAGCGGCGGGTGCTGGGCAGCGTGGAAATGGTCACCGTCTGCGGCATCAATCATCCGTTGGCGACTCAGCCCTACGTCACCTGCCAGCAACTAGCACAACACCGGCAATTGCTGATGTCCACGCAAACCAGCGTTTATCCTGGCAACGAGCCGGCCAGCCCGCAGGTGTGGCGCGCCGACAGTTTCTACGTGATGGCCGAATGGCTGGTGCGGGATCTTGGCTGGGCGTGGCTGCCTCGGCATGTGGTGCAGTATTCGGCGTATCAGGGCTTGATGGTCGAGCTCGACAGCGAATGGACGCCGCCGGCGCTGGTGGTGGAACTGGTCTGGCGCCGCGACGAGCCGCTCGGCCCGGCCGCCCGCTGGCTGGCAGAACGTTTTGCCGTGCACTTGCAGGCGATCGGCGACAAAAGTCGATAAACTCCGGCGCCATGAATAGAACTCTCTACACCGCGCTGTTTTACCTGGGGCTGCCATTGGTGGCGATTCGGCTGTGGCTGCGGGCGCGCAAGGCGCCGGCGTATGCCAAACGGATTGGCGAACGTTTCACTTATGGCATGCCGACACTGCAACCCGGCGGCATCTGGGTACATGCGGTATCGGTGGGCGAAAGCATTGCCGCGGCGCCGATGATTCGCGCCTTGCTGCAACGTTATCCACAGCTGCCGATCACCGTGACCTGCATGACCCCAACCGGCTCGGAGCGGATTCACGCACTGTTCGCCGACGAGCCGCGCATCCAGCATTGCTACCTGCCGTACGACTTGCCGTGCGCGGCGGCGCGGTTTCTTGATCGCGTGCAGCCGAAGCTCGCGGTGATCATGGAAACCGAGCTCTGGCCCAACCACATTCACCAATGTGCCAAGCGCGGCATTCCGGTGGCGCTGGCCAACGGTCGATTGTCCGAACGCTCAGCCAAGGGCTACGGCCGCTTCAGCAAACTGACCGCGCCGATGCTTGCCGAGATGAGTTTTTTCGCCGTGCAGACCGAAACCGAAGCGCAGCGTTTCCGCGATCTCGGCGCACGTTCTGAGACTGTCGAAGTCACCGGCTCGATCAAGTTCGACCTGACCATCGACCCGCAACTGCTGCAACGCGCCGCTGAACTGCGTGGCCAATGGCAGGCGCAGGAGCGTCCGGTATGGATCGCCGCGAGCACCCACGAAGGTGAGGACGAAGTGGTGCTGAATGCCCATCGTCGACTGCTGACCAACTACCCGAATGCGCTGTTGATTCTGGTGCCGCGTCATCCGGAGCGCTTCAACTCGGTGTTCGAACTGTGCCAACGTGAAGGTTTTGCCACCGTGCGCCGTTCGACCGGCGCTAACGTTGCGGCTGAAACATCTGTTCTGCTCGGCGACACCATGGGCGAATTGCTGTTTCTGTATGCCTTGGCGGACAGCGCTTTTGTCGGCGGCAGCCTGGTGCCGAACGGCGGGCACAACCTGCTGGAGCCGGCAGCCCTGGCGAAACCGGTGCTCAGCGGCCCGCACCTGTTCAACTTCCTCGACATCGCCGCGCAATTGCGCGAAGCCGGGGCATTGGTCGAGGTGGATGATGCTGAAGGGCTGGCGGTGGAAGTGCAGCGCTTGTTCGAACTGCCACGTGATGCGCAGCGCATGGCTGAGGCTGGGCTGGCGGTGATGCGCCGCAATCAGGGCGCTTTGCAGCGATTGCTGGATGGGTTGGGCAGGTTGATCAAGTAGTCAGTAGCAAAGCAAAAAGATCGCAGCCTTCGGCGGCTCCTACAGAGAATTTATGTAGGAACCGCCGAAGGCTGCGATCTTTTGCTTTTAAGGCTTAAGGCCGCGCCCTGAGCTGCGCCTCGGCAGCCTTGGCCAGATCCGGCGGCAGGAAGTCTTTGTCCGGGTTGTAGTCGGCTTTCAGATAACGCGCCAGATCCTGCAAGTCGCCCGGGTTCAACGTGCCGGCGGCTTGCTTCAAGCGCAGGTTGTCGAGGATGTAGTCGTAGCGGGTATTGTTGTAATTGCGCACCGAAGAGTACAGCTGACGCTGCGCATCGAGCACGTCGACGATGTTGCGGGTACCCACCTGATAGCCGATTTCCGTGGCTTCCACCGCGCTCTGGTTGGAGATGATCGACTGGCGGCGCGCCTGCACCTGTTCGACGTCGGTGTTCACCGCGCGGTGCAGGTTGCGGGTGTTTTCCACCACTTGCCGACGCAGGCCTTCGCGCTGCTGTTCGGTTTGATCGAGGCGCGAGTAGGACTCGCGCACCTGCGAGCTGGTCAGCCCGCCGCTGTAGATCGGGATGTTCAGTTGCAGTCCCAGCGTGCTCTGTTCGACGTTGCCACGGTAGGGCGTGCCGAAGGCGTTCGGGTTGGCGAAACCGAGGGCGTCGTTGTCACCCTTTTCGTATTTGGCCACGGCGTCGAGGGTCGGCAAATGGCCGGCCTTGCGCTGCTTCAAGGTCTGTTCGGCCGAGCTGACGGCATAGTTGCTAGCCAGCAGATTGAGGTTCTGTTTTGCTGCGGTGTCGACCCAGGCCTTGGCGTCGTTCGGTGCGGGCGGCAGGATCGGCAGCGTGTGCACGATGCCCTGAATCGCGTTGTACTGACGGTTGGTCAGGGTGATCAGCGCTTCGAACGCATCATCAACCTGACGCTGCGCGACGATCCGGTTGGCCCGCGCGGTGTCGTAACTGGCTTGCGATTGCAGCACATCGGTCTTGTCCGACAGGCCGACATCAAAGCGCTCGTTGGACTGGTCGAGCTGACGCTTGAACGCCGCTTCTTCAGCCTTGGTCGAGGCTAGATTGTCCTGGCTGCGCAGCACGTTGAAGTAGCTTTCGGCCGATTGCAGGATCAGGTTCTGCTCGGTAGCCGACAGTTGCAACGCGGCTTGCTCATTGACGTCTTTGGCGGCCTGGAACTGGAACCAGCGATCGGCGCGGAACAGCGGTTGGGCAAGGGTTGCCTGATAGGAATGCGCACTGCGGTTGGCAATGGCCGAAGGCTGGTCGATCGAGGTGCGTACGTCGGCGACTTCGGCGCCGCCGGACAGGTTCGGCAGCAAGCCGGCGCGGGCCTGCGGCACCACTTCTTTCTGCGCGCCATACTGGGCGCGGGCGGCGGCCAGATCGGCGTTGTTGTCGACCGCTTCCTGATAGACGCTGACCAGATCGGTTTTGCTCGACAAGGGCGCTTCTGCTGCCCAGGCCATTGCGTTGGACGCACAAGACACGGCAAGAGCCAGTGAAAGTTTGCGCAGCATGAGGCGATCCCTAGCATGAATATTATGGAAATAATGTGCGCGCCAAGGCTACGGCGCAGCCCCTGCAGCGTCAAGGCGCAGCGGGGCAAGGCGAGTGTAGTTGCGCATTGAAGCGGCAACAATCCTGCAAGTCCTGCCAATTGCGCCATTCATCATGGTGTTTGCCGCGGTGTTGGCGTTCTTTGCCGGTTGTGTCTAGACTGGCCGGGTTCTTGTCGGGGTGCCTTGCTATGAGGCTGAGATCGAATAATTTCGGATCCCGTTGAACCTGATCAGGTTAGCGCCTGCGTAGGGAACAAGATTTCTCGTCACCCGGCGAGTCCTCTTGTGCTTCGTCCGGGAAATTGTTCGACAATCGAACGCTCGGCGACGATGCACAGCACCAGTCCTGGTGCGTCCGTGCCTTTCAGGTTCTGCTCCGACAATCCACTGCCTGGATGCTGTCTGGAGAGCCCGTGATGACTACAAAATCTAAAAACGCGATCAACCTGAGCGATTCGGCCAAGGTCGACGAACAATCGGTCAAGCCGTTCACCCGTTCGCAAAAAGTCTACGTTCAGGGTTCTCGCCCGGACATCCTCGTGCCGATGCGCGAAATCAGCCTCGACGTGACCCCGACCGACTTCGGCGGCGAGATCAACGCGCCGGTCGTCGTGTACGACACCTCAGGCCCGTACACCGATCCCAACGTCATCATCGACGTGCGCAAAGGCTTGGGCGATGTGCGCTCGGCGTGGATCGAATCCCGTGGTGATACCGAGCGCCTGCCTGGCTTGAGTTCCAATTTTGGCCAGGAACGCCTGGCTGACGCCGAGCTGACCAAGCTGCGTTTCGCCCACGTCAACAACCCGCGCCGCGCCAAGGCAGGGGCCAACGTCAGCCAAATGCACTATGCACGCAAGGGCATCATTACCGCCGAGATGGAATACGTCGCCATCCGCGAAAACATGAAGCTCGAAGTGGCTCGCGCCGCCGGGCTGCTGGACCAGCAACACGCCGGGCACAGCTTCGGCGCCAGCGTGCCGAAAATCATCACCCCTGAATTCGTCCGTGAAGAAATTGCCCGTGGCCGCGCCATCATTCCGGCCAACATCAACCACACCGAACTGGAACCGATGATCATCGGCCGTAACTTCCTGGTGAAGATCAACGGCAACATCGGCAACAGCGCACTGGGTTCGTCCATCGAAGAAGAAGTGGCGAAACTGACTTGGGGCATTCGCTGGGGTTCGGACACGGTCATGGACTTGTCCACCGGCAAACACATTCACGAAACCCGCGAGTGGATCATCCGCAACTCGCCAGTGCCGATCGGTACCGTGCCGATTTACCAGGCTCTGGAAAAAGTCGGCGGCGCTGCTGAAGACCTGACCTGGGAGCTGTTCCGCGACACGCTGATCGAGCAGGCGGAGCAGGGCGTCGACTACTTCACCATCCACGCTGGCGTGTTGTTGCGCTACGTGCCGCTGACCGCCAAACGCGTGACCGGCATTGTTTCCCGTGGCGGCTCGATCATGGCCAAGTGGTGCCTGGCACACCACAAAGAGAACTTCCTCTACACCCACTTCGATGAAATCTGCGAAATCATGAAGGCCTACGACGTCAGCTTCTCGCTGGGCGATGGTCTGCGTCCGGGGTCGATTGCCGACGCCAACGACGAAGCGCAGTTCGGCGAACTGGAAACCCTCGGCGAGCTGACCAAAATCGCCTGGAAGCACGACGTGCAGTGCATGATCGAAGGCCCGGGCCACGTGCCGATGCAGTTGATCAAAGAGAACATGGACAAGCAGCTGGAGTGCTGCGACGAGGCGCCGTTCTACACCCTCGGCCCGCTGACCACTGACATCGCGCCGGGCTATGACCACATCACTTCCGGCATCGGTGCGGCGATGATCGGCTGGTTCGGTTGCGCCATGCTCTGCTACGTGACGCCGAAGGAACACTTGGGTCTGCCGAACAAGGATGACGTGAAGACCGGGATCATCACCTACAAGATCGCCGCTCACGCAGCGGATTTGGCCAAAGGTCACCCGGGCGCGCAGATCCGCGACAACGCCTTGAGCAAGGCGCGTTTTGAGTTCCGCTGGGAAGACCAGTTCAACCTCGGTCTGGACCCGGACACCGCCCGTTCGTATCACGATGAAACCCTGCCCAAGGACTCGGCCAAGGTCGCGCATTTCTGTTCGATGTGCGGGCCTAAATTCTGCTCGATGAAGATCACTCAGGAAGTCCGCGAATACGCGGCCAACCAGCGGATCGACGCAGTCGACGTGGACGTCGCCCAAGGCCTGGCGGAACAGGCCGAGCGGTTCAAGAAGGAAGGCAGTCAGCTGTACAAAAAAGTCTGATCTGGTTTTCACTGATCGTTCCCACGCTCTGCGTGGGAATGCAGCCCGTGACGCTCCGCGTCACTGGACGCAGAGCGTCCCTAGAGGCATTCCCACGCGGAGCGTGGGAACGATCACAATGACAAAAAATATTCCTCTGAGATAACACCCTTGAGCATTCAACCCGGCACGTATTCCCCCGACCTCGCCATACCCGCCGACAGGCGTGTGTTCGGCGGTCGTGATCTGTTTTCCCTGTGGTTCTCTCTCGGTATCGGCCTGATGGTGCTACAGACCGGTGCGCTGCTGGCGCCGGGTCTGGGCCTGTCCGGTTCGCTGCTGGCGATTTTCCTCGGCACGCTGGTCGGCGTTTTACTGCTGGCCGCCGTCGGCGTGATCGGCAGCGACACCGGCCTGTCGTCGATGGCCGCGCTCAAACTCAGCCTCGGCAGCAAAGGCGCAAGCCTGCCGGCGCTGCTCAATCTGCTGCAACTGATCGGTTGGGGTTCGTTCGAAATCATCGTCATGCGCGATGCCGCCAGCCTGCTTGGCACTCGCGCATTCAGTGAAGGTTCGCTGTGGTCGAACCCGGTGTTGTGGACGCTGTTCTTCGGCGCGCTGGCCACTTTGCTCGCTGTTAGCGGCCCGCTGACGTTCGTCCGCCAGATCCTGCGCAAATGGGGCATCTGGCTGCTGTTGGCGGCGTGCCTCTGGCTCACTTGGAACCTGTTCGCCAAGGCTGATCTGGCTGCTCTGTGGGCACGCGCCGGTGATGGTTCGATGCCGTTCGCCGTGGGCTTCGACATTGCTATCGCGATGCCGCTGTCGTGGCTGCCGCTGATCGCCGACTATTCGCGATTCGGCAAACGGGCGAAGAATGTGTTCGGTGGCACAGCGATCGGTTTCTATATCGGCAACTTCTGGCTGATGAGCCTTGGCGTGGCGTACACCCTCGCGTTTGCGCCGAGCGGTGAAGTCAATGCGCTGCTGCTGGCCCTGGCCGGTGCCGGTCTGGGCATTCCGCTGCTGCTGATTCTGCTCGACGAGTCGGAAAACGCTTTTGCCGATATTCACTCGGCGGCGGTGTCCAGCGGGATTCTGTTGCGCTTGAAAGTCGAGCATCTGGCCTTGGCCATCGGCGTGATCTGCACGCTGATCGCACTGCTGGCGCCGTTGGCGCAGTACCAGAATTTCCTGCTGCTGATCGGTTCGGTGTTTGCGCCGCTGTTCGGCGTGGTGCTGGTGGATCACTTCATTCTGCGTAAACGCAGCGGTCAGGTCGCATCAGCCGCGTTGCGCTGGCCGGCGTTGTTGGCGTGGCTGGGTGGAGTCAGCACCTACCATTTGCTGGCGAATCTGTATCCGGATGTCGGCGCAACCCTGCCGGCGCTGGTGCTGGCAGGGCTGCTGCAGTTCGTGCTCGGTCGTGCCTTCAGTTACGGCCGGGGAACAGCTCAGGCTTGAGAATGCCGTTCAGGCGCGGGTAAGGAATCTTCAGTTCGACGTGGCCCAGCGCGTAAGGCGCGATGGTGCTCACTTCGTACTTGAGGACCACCGCGCCGTAGGTCAGTGCCACGTTCGGGGTTTTCTTGAACGGCCAGCTCGAAACGAACTCCGCTTCCTGATCGAGCTTGGTGCTGATCAACCAGCTGTTATGCGCAACCTGCGCTGCCTTCCAGAATGCGTCTTCCTGACCCGGCATCAACATGTCGGACAGGTTCAGCACTTTGTGCTGCTGGCGCGAATAGTTGATGAAGCCACGACCCGGTGTGCCGTGGGCGCCGCCGGTGTCGAGGTAGCTCGACAATTCGATGATCACCAAGCCGTCATGCTGCTCGCGTACTTTCGCTTGCAGGTAGCTGCTGTTGCGCGGGCCGGCGTTCGCCAGAAACTGCTCGCGATAGGCCGCCAGCGTCGGCGCCACCGGTGCGTTCGCCTCGGTGCGGGTCATTTGCAGCAGGCGTTTTTCGATGATGCCATCCAGAGCAGGTTCTGCCGGGAAGCGCAGGGTGTCGATATTCACCAGTGGGCAGTCAGGGTTGGAGCAGCCGGTTTTCAGCTGCTCCGACGCATCGCGGGTGGTTTCCAGCGGCGTACGGTAGTTGGGCTGGAACAGGCTCGCACACGCGCCCAGGGTCAGGGCGATGGCGGCCACGGAGGCAATTTTGAAAAGCGACATGGGCGTCCTTTCTGAAACAGGGGAAGGCAAAAAGTTACCGCTTCGACTCTCAACGAAGCAGTCAGTTCGCCACTAAGCTAATTAGAGTGGGTTTCGCCTCCACCGTCCATCCCGCTGACGGTAAAGGGGCTGCATCAATCGGTGCGGGCGCGTTAGGATGGCGCGAAGTCGAGGTTGCAAGTAACAAACAGGAACCTCGTAACGGATTTGCAGTAAAGAGGATGCTCATGACTGACTTTGCCAACGCCATTCCGACCGCCGTCGATATCGTGCGGCGTGAAAAATGCTACGAGGGTTTTTACAAACTCGACCGCGTGCACCTGCGCCATGAGTTGTTTGCTGGCGGCATGAGCCGCGAAATCAACCGCGAAGTGTTCGTGCGCCACGATGCCGTGTGCATGTTGCCTTACGATCCGCAGCGTGACGAAGTGGTACTGATCGAGCAGTTTCGCGTCGGCGCCATGGGCAAGGCTGACAATCCCTGGCTGGTCGAACTGGTCGCCGGTCTGATCGATAAGGACGAAGAGCCGGAAGAAGTTGCTCACCGCGAGGCGCAGGAGGAAGCTGGGCTGGACATCAAGGCCCTGTGGCCGATGACCAAATATTTCCCGTCGCCGGGCGGCAGCAACGAGTTCGTGCATTTGTATCTGGGGCGTTGCAGCACTGATGGCGTCGGCGGCCTGCATGGGCTAGAGGAAGAGGCCGAAGACATCCGCGTCACGGTCTGGGCGTTCGAAGATGCCCTGCAAGCCGTACGTGACGGACGTATTGCCAACGCGGCGAGCATCATCGCTTTGCAGTGGCTGGCGCTGAACCGCGCCGAAGTGAGGGGGTTATGGTCGTAAACAAGCTGCGCGATCGTTATCGAGTCGACCTCGCGGGGCTGCAAGCCGCCTGCGAGGCCAACTACGCGCGCCTGATGCGACTGTTGCCGGACATGCGCAACGAACCCGAGGCGCGGCGCATCGCCGTGACCCAGGGCGAGCAGATGCTTGGCGTGCTGGCCCTCGAAGTGCTGCAAACCTGCCCGTACACCACCACGCTGCAAGTGCGTCAGGAACACAGCCTGCCTTGGCTGCCGGTGCCGCAGCTGGAAGTGCAGGTTTATCACGACGCGCGGATGGCCGAGGTGATCAGCGCCGAACATGCACGACGCTTTCGCGGCATCTATCCTTACCCGAACGCCGCGATGCATCAGCCCGATGAAAAAGCTCAGCTCAATCTGTTCCTGGGGGAATGGCTGAGTCATTGTCTGGCGTTGGGGCACGAGTACGAAGTCGTACGCTAGTTGTGAACTGCGTCCGGTTCCTCGGTTTCCCCTTTCAGTGATCCCCCAGCATAATTGCGGCACTTGACCGATTCCGTGCTTTTGCCTTGGGAGAACGCCTTGCCGAGCGTATCCACGTTGACCACCGCCGATCCGGCGCTGCTGGTGCAGTTGTCCGACAGCCATCTGTTCGCTGAAGCGGACGGCACCTTGCTGGGTATGAATACTCGGGAGAGCCTGCAGAAGGTCATTGAGTTGGTGCTGGCGCAGCAGCCGCAGATTGATCTGATGCTGGCCACCGGCGATATCTCGCAGGACGGCACCCTCGAGTCGTATCAGCAGTTTCGTGAAATGAGCGGGCAGATCGATGCGCCGGCGCGCTGGATTCCCGGCAATCACGATGAGCCGCAGATCATGGCGGTGGCGGCAGTGCAGAGTGCGCTGCTGGAGTCGGTGGTCGATGTCGGCAACTGGCGCGTGACCTTGCTCGACTCGGCTGTGCCGGGTTCAGTGCCGGGATATCTTCAAGACGATCAATTGCAGTTGCTGGCCCGCTCGTTGAGCGAAGCGCCCGAGCGCCATCATCTGGTGTGCTTCCATCATCATCCGGTGTCGATTGGTTGCCCGTGGATGGAGCCGATTGGCCTGCGCAATCCCGAGGCGTTTTTCGAAGTGCTGGATCGTTTTCCACAGGCGCGGGCGGTGTTGTGGGGGCATGTGCATCAGGAGATCGACCGCGAGCGCAATGGCGTGCGCTTGATGGCATCGCCGTCGACCTGCATTCAGTTCGAACCGGGCAGTGAAGACTTCATGGTCGGCGAACAGGCGCCGGGGTATCGCTGGTTACGGCTTTTGCCGGATGGGCGGCTGGAAACCGGTGTTGAGCGCGTGACCGGTTTTGCTTTTACCGTTGATTACGGGTCTGACGGTTACTGATTGCCAATCAAAAGCCCCTCACCCCAGCCCTCTCCCGGAGGGAGAGGGGGCCGACCGAGGTGTCTGGCGTTATCCATCGACCTGAGCGATTGTGTCGATTGTGGATTCGGCGAAGCTCTTTCAGGTCGGCGTACTTCTGAAATATCCCCCATTCGGTCCCCTCTCCCTCCGGGAGAGGGCTAGGGTGAGGGGCTTTCTCCCTGTAAACTCCGCTATCTTTCGCCGACACTCAGGGAGCTCAAATGTCTGGTTCGATCCTCTATATCCACGGTTTCAACAGCGCCCCGGCCTCGAAAAAGGCCTGTCAGCTGGTCGCGGTGATGGAGCGGCTGGGCTTGAGCGATCAACTGCGTGTTCCCGCCCTGCATCACCATCCGCGCGAAGCCATCGGTCAGTTGGAGCAAGCGATTGCCGAACTGGGCCGGCCGCTGCTGGTGGGAAGCTCACTCGGCGGCTACTATGCGACTCACTTGGCCGAGCGCCATGGCCTCAAAGCCCTGCTGGTCAACCCGGCCGTCAGTCCGCACCGGATGTTCGACGGTTATCTGGGGACGCAGAAAAACCTGTACACCGATGAAGCCTGGGAATTGACCCTCGACCACGTAACGGCCCTGGCCGAACTGGAAGTGCCGGCGCCCCAGGATGCGCTGCGCTATCAGGTATGGTTGCAGACCGGCGATGAAACACTGGATTATCGCCTCGCCCAGCAGTATTACCGCGCCTGTGCCTTGCGCATTCAGGCTGGCGGTGATCACAGTTTTCAAGGTTTTGCCGGGCAATTGCCGGCGTTGCTGAGTTTTGCCGGCATTGGCGCCGATGTGTATCAGGCAATCGATTTCACCGCACTGTGATGTCTTGCCCCTATTTCATGAATGACTGACGACGAGACCCTATGGCCACTCCCAGCGCTAGCTCTTATAACGCCGACGCCATCGAAGTCCTCTCGGGCCTCGACCCGGTGCGTAAACGCCCCGGCATGTACACCGACACCAGTCGGCCGAACCACCTCGCTCAGGAAGTCATCGACAACAGCGTCGACGAAGCCCTGGCCGGCCACGCCACATCGGTGCAGGTCATCCTGCACGCCGACCACTCGCTGGAAGTCAGCGACGACGGCCGTGGCATGCCGGTCGACATCCACCCGGAAGAGGGCGTGTCGGGCGTCGAACTGATCCTCACCAAGCTCCATGCGGGTGGCAAGTTTTCCAACAAGAACTACCAGTTCTCCGGCGGTCTGCACGGGGTAGGTATTTCCGTGGTCAACGCCTTGTCGACTGAAGTCCGGGTGCGTGTAAAACGTGACGGCAACGAATACCAGATGACCTTCAACGACGGCTTCAAGGCCTCGGAGCTGGAAATCGTCGGCACGGTCGGCAAGCGCAACACCGGCACCAGCGTGTACTTCGCGCCGGATCCGAAGTATTTCGATTCACCGAAATTCTCCATCAGCCGCCTCAAGCACGTGCTCAAGGCCAAGGCTGTGCTGTGCCCGGGGCTGCTGGTCAGCTTCGAAGACAAAGGCACTGGCGAGAAAGTCGAGTGGCATTACGAAGACGGCCTGCGTTCCTATCTGGTCGACGCAGTCAGTGAGTTCGAACGTCTGCCAGATGAACCGTTCTGCGGCGCTTTCGCCGGCAATAAAGAAGCCGTCGACTGGGCGCTGCTGTGGCTGCCGGAAGGTGGCGACGCGGTGCAGGAAAGCTACGTCAACCTGATTCCGACGGCTCAGGGTGGTACCCACGTCAACGGCTTGCGTCAGGGCCTGCTCGATGCGATGCGCGAGTTCTGCGAATTCCGCAGCCTGCTGCCGCGCGGCGTGAAGCTGGCGCCGGAAGACATCTGGGAACGCATCGCCTTCGTCCTGTCGATGAAGATGCAGGAGCCGCAATTCTCCGGCCAGACCAAAGAGCGCTTGTCGTCCCGCGAAGCGGCGGCGTTCGTTTCCGGCGTGGTCAAGGACGCGTTCAGCCTGTGGCTCAACGCCAACCCGGAAACCGGTCTGGCGCTGGCGGAACTGGCGATCAATAACGCCGGCCGTCGTCTCAAGGCGAGCAAGAAAGTCGAGCGCAAGCGTGTCACCCAGGGGCCGGCACTGCCGGGCAAACTGGCCGACTGCGCCGGGCAGGACCCGATGCGCTCCGAGCTGTTCCTGGTCGAAGGTGATTCCGCCGGCGGTTCCGCCAAGCAAGCGCGGGACAAAGAGTTCCAGGCGATCCTGCCGTTGCGCGGCAAGATCCTCAATACCTGGGAAGTCGACGGCAGCGAAGTGCTCGCCAGCCAGGAAGTGCACAACATTGCCGTGGCCATCGGTGTCGATCCGGGCGCGGCCGACATGAGCCAGCTGCGCTACGGCAAGATCTGCATCCTCGCCGACGCCGACTCCGACGGTCTGCACATCGCGACACTGCTCTGCGCGCTGTTCGTCCAGCATTTCCGCCCGCTGGTGGATGCCGGCCACGTCTATGTCGCAATGCCGCCGCTGTACCGCATCGACCTTGGCAAAGAGATCTACTACGCCCTCGACGAAGCCGAACGCGACGGGATTCTTGACCGTCTGGTGGCCGAGAAGAAGCGCGGCAAGCCGCAGGTCACCCGATTCAAAGGTCTGGGTGAAATGAACCCACCGCAGTTGCGTGAAACCACCATGGACCCGAACACCCGGCGTCTGGTGCAACTGACGCTGGGCGAAGATTTCGCCGAAACCTCGGAAATGATGGACATGCTGCTGGCGAAGAAACGCGCCGGTGACCGCAAGACCTGGCTCGAATCCAAAGGCAACCTCGCCGAGGTGCTGGCCTGATGCGGTTTGGCTGGGCCTTGGCGGGTGTGTTGCTGCTGAGTTCGATGACCGTGTTGGCAGAGCCAGCGCCGGAACTGCGGGTGCTGTCCGAGCATCCGGTCGACGGCATGCGCGGCGGCAACCTGTCGGGGCTGGCCTTGTGCGGCACCGAACTGTGGACGGTGTCGGATCGCGATGACGATCAGATCTACCGGCTCAACACTGCTGATCAGGTCTGGCAGGCCGAAACCGTGCACATTGATGTGCCGAAAGTACCCGACAGCGGCTTGCCCTGGGGCCTGAGTTCGCGCACATGGGCGGCATCGTTCATCCGTGGCGGCGATCTGGATTTCGAAGGCATCAGCTGCGACAGCGCTGGCAATCGCTATATCGTCAGCGAAGCCCATGCAGCCGTTTTGCAGGTGCCGGTCAGCGGCCCGGCCAACTGGCTGAAGATCTCGCCGATGTTGGTTCGCGAAGCGCGGGCCAGCGGCATGCTCCTGCATTTCAACGCGATTTTGGAAGGCCTGGCGATCAACCCGGCAGGCGATCAGATGTGGCTGGCCGCCGAACGGCAAAGCCGTGGCCTGCTGAAGATCAAGCGCCAGCAGACGGTGTGGGATTGCGACGGTCGCTGCGTGCTGCTCAGTGAGGGCGGCAAGGAGATGCAGCCGTCGCAGTTCCCCAAGGCCAAAGCGGTTCATCGGGACTTTTCCGACCTTTCGTTGTTCAACGGCAAACTGTTTACCCTGGAACGCAACGCTTTCCAGATTTGTCGCCGTGATGCGCAGACAGCCAAGGTCGAGCGTTGCTGGTCGTATGCCGCCGAACTGTTGCAGGCAAACCGCCGTTACGCGCAGAACTACGGGCTGGAAGAGGCACTGATCGTTGATGCTGAAGGTGCGTGGATCGGCGTCGACAACAATTTTGGTCCGCGTGCCGACGGTGAAGTCCGGCCGGTTATCTGGCGCTTCGCTGCCCCTGAAGGTGGCTGGAGCGCCAAACCATGAGCCAGCAACCACCGGGTAAACGCGCCGGTCGGGTGCTGATGATTCTGGCGTGGTGTGCTGCACTTTTTCTGGCCACACGGTTTTTCGGCCAGTGGGAACAACGCCAGCAGAATCCGAACGTCGTCGTGAGTTCGGAGCAGGGCGAAGGCTTTATTGAAGTGAAGCTGGCGAGCAATGCCCAAGGGCATTTTGTCGCCAGCGGCCAGATCAACGGTGAGCCGGTGGAGTTCATGCTCGACACCGGCGCGACCGATGTGGCGATCCCGGCGGATCTGGCCAAACGCTTGAAACTGGAAGAAGGTTTCGGTGTGACCCTGAGCACGGCCAATGGCCTGAGCCAGGGCTATCGGACAAAAATTGCCCGCCTGCAACTGGGCGACATCGTGCTGCGGGATGTTCGCGCACTGGTGGCGCCGGGGCTGCATGGTGATCAGGTGCTGCTCGGCATGAGCGCCCTGAACAAACTTGAATTTACTCAGCGCGGTGGCACCATGCTGCTGCGCCAGACAACGAACCGATGAGGCCTGCATGAGCAACCCCCTTGATCTCAGCCTGGACGGTGTAGAACGCCGATCGTTGGCCGACTTCACCGAAAGTGCCTACCTCAACTACTCCATGTACGTGATCATGGACCGTGCTCTGCCGCATATCGGCGACGGCCTGAAACCGGTACAGCGGCGTATCGTCTACGCCATGAGCGAGCTGGGGCTGGACGCCGATTCCAAGCACAAGAAATCGGCGCGTACCGTCGGTGACGTGCTCGGTAAGTTCCACCCGCACGGCGACTCGGCGTGCTATGAAGCGATGGTGCTGATGGCCCAGCCATTCAGCTATCGCTACACGCTGGTCGACGGCCAGGGTAACTGGGGTGCGCCGGATGATCCCAAGTCCTTCGCCGCCATGCGTTACACCGAAGCGCGGCTGTCGCGTTATTCCGAAGTGCTGCTCAGCGAACTGGGCCAAGGCACTGCAGATTGGGGCCCTAACTTCGACGGCACCCTGCAGGAGCCGCTGGTATTGCCGGCGCGCTTGCCGAACATCCTGCTCAACGGCACCACCGGTATCGCCGTGGGCATGGCCACCGATGTACCGCCACACAACCTGCGCGAAGTCGCGACTGCGTGCGTGCGCCTGCTCGATGAGCCGAAAGCCACGGTCGAGCAACTCTGCGAACACATTCAGGGCCCGGACTACCCGACCGAAGCGGAAATCATCACGCCGCGCGCCGACCTGCTGAAAATGTACGAAACCGGCAAGGGCTCGGTGCGCATGCGCGCCGTGTACCA
The DNA here is from genome assembly GCF_014472415.1 of Pseudomonas sp. N40(2020). GTDB lineage: Bacteria > Pseudomonadota > Gammaproteobacteria > Pseudomonadales > Pseudomonadaceae > Aquipseudomonas. The sequence continues at coordinate 117,749 of NZ_JACSZV010000007.1, read as the reverse complement.
CGTCGAGGACGGCGACATCATCGTCACCGCGCTGCCGCATCAGGTCTCCGGAGCCAAAGTGCTGGAGCAGATTGCCGCGCTGATGCAGGCAAAACCGTCGAAAGCCCCGCAGATCGCTGACCTGCGTGACGAGTCCGACCACGAAAACCCGTGCCGCATCGTTATCATCCCGGTCAACAGCCGCGTCGATCACGAAGCGCTGATGCAGCACCTGTTCGCCAGTACCGAGCTGGAGTCGACCTACCGGGTCAACGTCAACATCATCGGGCTGGACGGCAAACCACAGCTGAAAAACCTGCGCGCGTTGCTCGTCGAATGGCTGGAATTCCGGGTGCTGACCGTGCGTCGCCGCCTGCAATTCCGCCTCGACAAGGTTGAGCGTCGCCTGCACCTGTTGGACGGTTTGTTGATCGCCTACCTCAACCTGGATGAAGTGATCCACATCATCCGTACCGAGGAACACCCGAAAGCCAAACTGATCGAGCGTTTCGCTCTCAGCGAGATCCAGGCCGACTACATTCTCGACACCCGTCTGCGTCAATTGGCGCGACTGGAAGAAATGAAGCTGCGCGACGAGCAGGACGAACTGCTCAAGGAACAAGCCAAGCTGCAAGCCCTGCTGGGCAGCGAAGCCAAGCTGAAGAAACTGGTGCGCACCGAGCTGATCAAGGACGCCGAAACCTATGGCGACGACCGTCGCTCGCCAATCGTCGAGCGCGCCGAAGCCAAAGCGTTGACCGAGCACGATCTGCTGCCAAACGAGAAAGTGACTGTCGTACTGTCGGAAAAAGGCTGGATCCGTTCGGCCAAGGGCCACGATATCGACGCCACCGGCCTGTCGTACAAGGCCGGCGACGGCTTCAAAACCTCGGCAGCGGGGCGCTCGAACCAGTTTGCGGTGTTTATCGACTCCACCGGCCGCAGCTATTCGGTGGCCGCGCACACCTTGCCATCGGCCCGTGGCCAAGGTGAACCGTTGACTGGCCGTCTGACGCCGCCACCGGGCGCATCGTTCGAATGCGTGCTGATGCCGGAAGACGACGCGCTTTACGTGATCGCCTCTGACGCCGGTTACGGTTTCGTGGTCAAGGGTGAGGACCTGCAAGCCAAGAACAAGGCCGGTAAAGCCCTGTTGAGCCTGCCAAACAACGCCAAGGTGATCGCGCCGCGTCCGGTGGCCGATCGTGAGCAGAACTGGTTGGCCTCGGTCACGACCGAAGGTCGCCTGCTGATCTTCAAAATCAGCGATCTGCCACAATTAGGTAAGGGCAAAGGCAACAAGATCATCGGTATTTCCGGTGAACGTGTGGCCAGTCGCGAAGAATATGTCACGGACATCGCTGTGCTTCCGGAAGGCGCGACCTTGGTGTTGCAGGCCGGAAAACGGACTCTGTCGCTGAAAGCCGACGACCTCGAACACTACAAAGGTGAGCGTGGACGTCGCGGCAATAAACTGCCAAGGGGCTTCCAGCGAGTGGATGCGCTGCTCGTCGAAAACCTCAATTAGGTGATAACACGCCCCCTAGAGCGCTCGATCTACGATTTAACGCGTAGATCGACGCTTTGGCGCTGGAGTCGGAACGCATATTCACGGATGATATGGCCTTTCAAGCGCCGGCGTGGCTGAGCGTTCTTCATATTTATTGAGTATTTTCACTGTGGTCAGCCTTGTGGCGGCCACCTGGACGGGATGATGACTGCTCTGCGCCCCCTTATTTTCCTGCTCGCCGGCGTTTTGGGCCTGGCGGGTTGCAGCGTTCACCAGCCGGTGTCGCTGTATCAACTGGACAGCGGAAGTCCGGTTCAGCCTGCGCAAAGCGCGGGCATGGCGGTTTTGTTGGGCCCGGTTGTGCTGGCCGATTACCTGCAACGTGAAACTCTGCTGCAACGTCAACCGGATGGCAGCCTGCAGGCGGCGACCGATGGTCGTTGGGCTGGCAGCCTTTCGTCGGATATCGATCAGTTGTTGCTGCGTCAGGTTGCCGGTCATCTGGATAGCCAGCGTGTCGTGCTGGCACCGGCCACTCAGGGCTTCACCCCTGACGTGCAGGTATTGATGACCATCACGCGTCTGGACTCCGGCGAGAAGCAACCGGCTATTCTCGATGCGCAATGGCGCCTGATCGACCGTCGTGGCCAGGTGCGAGATAACCGCATCATCCACCTGCAAGAGCTGCACGCCGGCAGTACGGCATCGCAGGTGCAGGCGCAGGGGATTCTGTTGCAGCGTCTGTCCGAGCAGCTGTCGGTGGCGCTCAAGCCGTTGGCTAATCAGCCACCAGTGGCTGAAGCTCCGCGCAAAGCAGCGCCGAAACCGGCAGCGCCGGCGGCGGAAGCCGAGAAGCAGCCGAAGATTCCGATGGCATCGCCGATTCGGACTGATATGGAAGTGTTCCGCTTCTGAGTCTGGTTTGAGTCAAATTAAAGCCCGCCTTGTGCGGGCTTTGTTATGTCTGGTGGCTGGAGATCTTTAAAGCCAGTGCTGGCCTCTTCGCGAGCAGGCTCGCTCCCACATTTGATCAGCAGCGTACAGATACCCTGTGGGAGCGAGCTTGCTCGCCAAAGGGCCGTTACAGGCAACAAAAAAGCCCGCAGACAATCGCTTGTCTGCGGGCTTCTGTGCATCTGGGCTAAGGCTTACGCCCGACGCTCATGCATCCGCGCCAGTTGCCGTTCCAGCATCGACGGATAAGGCTCCATCAACCGCTCCACGCAGCACGCCCCCTCAGGGCTGGCAATCGGCCGGATACGCGCACGCTGACGGATCAGCGCATCATCGCTGATCTTGCGCTCCACCAGCAGCAGGTTGCGACTGTGCTGCGACAGGGCCAGTGCATCCTGGGCCGAATCGGTCAGCAGCAGATCAATCTGGCTCAGACCGAACAACTCATCGCCAAGGGTCAGGCCCAGTTGCAATTGCAGGGTGATGCCGCTGTCGGCGACTTCGATCTGCAACTGATGGCCCAGCGCCCGCAACAACTCGCCGCAGCAAATCGCGTTGGTCAGGTAGTCGTCGCCACTGTCTTCGGTGTGGAACAGCATCAGCGTGCTGCCATCGTTCAGGGTTTCGATTTCGCCCTGATACAGCGAGGCGGCCTGATCGAGGCAGTCGCGATAGCGCTCCTGCAATTCTTCCAGACGCGCACGTGGCAGACGACGCAGTTGCTCCTGAGAACCCAGTTGAACCGCCAGCACCGCCGTGTGTTGCGGCACGCTCGGGGTGGCTTTGCGAATCTGCGGTTGTGCGGCACCGTTCAAGGACTCGTCGCGCAGATCGGCGAACGCGTCATCGTCATCATCGTCTTCGACGGTGCTGACCAAGTGGCGTGGTGCAGGCTTCTGCGCGGCCATCGGACGGGTTTCGTCAAAGCTCGGGTCACGCAGATTGCGCACCTCGAACTCGGTCTCGTCTTCCTCGTCTTCGAACTGGGGTTCCGGCTCAGGCGCGGGCTCCGGCGCATAGTTGGCGTGCAACTGACGGGCGAGATCGCCGATTTCGTCCTGACGCTCCATGCCCGGCGTGTGCTCGTCAATCCGGCGCAGCCATACACGCAATTGCAGCAGCGGGGTCGACAGGTAGCGGCCCATGCGCAAGCTCAAGGCCAGCGACAGCGCCAACAGAATCGCACTCAAAATGCCCATGCTTTGCAGGCTGATGGTCATCGGCTGCTGGAACTGATCCATGTCCAGGCTGATGCGCAGTTGCCCGGCGGTCACGTCCTGGAACGTGATCTTGCTCTCGTACATGCCCTCGGCTTCGCCCAACAGGCTGTGCTTGGGGCGCTGACCGGATTCGGCGAGGATGCGGTTATCCACGCTATAGATTGCCGCGTGGGCCACCAGTTTGTTCTTGGTCAGGTTATTGAGCAGCACGTTGAGGCTGAGGATGTCGTTGGACACCAACAGCTCCGTGGCGGAAGTGGCCGTTTGCGTGGTCAGGCTTTCGCCCAGCGCATCGGCCTGCTCGTGCATGGCCTGCTTGAACTGCAAGCCCATCACGCAGGCATAAATCACCAGCGCCAGAGCGACGAGGATCACGTTATGGCTGGCAATGCGCAATGCAATCGGTACACGGCGGTGGCGCAGTGCACGGAAGATCAGCAGAAAGAAGTTATCGGTTTTAACTGGCGTGGGCCGGTTCACTGAGCTCGGCTCTTTTGTCCGTGAAGTTGACGCGCAGTATAGCGACAGGCCCTAGACCGGCAAAGCGCTCGCGGTGCCCGATGGTCACTGAAAGTGGGTAGAATGCGGTTTTTTTCCAGTTGCGGGGGTGCGCGTTGCGCGAAATCGTCCTGATTAACATCACGGGAGTCGACCGTCCGGGTCTGACTGCGGCCATTACCGGCGTTCTGGCACAAGGTGGTGTGAACATTCTCGACATCGGGCAAGCGGTGATCCACGACACCCTGTCGTTTGGCATCCTTGTTGAAATTCCCGATTCCGAGCAAGGCAAAGCCGTGCTCAAGGACATCCTGTTCAAGGGCTACGAGCTCGACCAACAGGTGCGCTTCACCCCGGTCTCCGAAGAGGATTACCAGCAATGGGTGGGCAATCAGGGCAAGAAGCGCCATATCGTAACCCTGTTGACTCGCAAAGTGACCGCCGGGCAATTGCAGGCTGTCAGTTCGATTACTGCCAAATATGGTCTGAACATCGACCATATCGACCGTCTGTCGGGTCGTATGCCGCTGGACACCCCGGCGGACAAGGGCAAGGGCTGTATCGAGTTCTCCGTGCGTGGCGAAGCGGCTGATCCACAGGCGCTGCGTGCAGAATTCCTGAGCGTGGCGCAGGAGCTGAACGTCGACATCGCCTTCCAGGAAGATTCACTTTTCCGCCGCAACCGTCGTCTGGCGGTGTTTGACATGGACTCGACGCTGATCGAAGCCGAAGTCATCGACGAACTGGCGAAGGCTGCCGGTGTTGGCGAGCAAGTGTCGGCGATCACCGAGCGGGCGATGGCCGGCGAACTGGATTTTCGCGCCAGCTTCAAAGAGCGTCTGGCGTTGCTTAAAGGCCTGGACGTCAGCGTGCTGGACTCGATCGGCGCTTCGCTGCGCCTGACGGAGGGTGCAGAAACCCTGTTCGCCGAACTCAAGCGTCTGGGCTACAAGACCGCGATCCTGTCCGGCGGCTTCACCTATTTCGCCAAGCAATTGCAGGCCAAACTCGGCATTGACTACGTGTTCGCCAACGAGCTGGAAGTCGTCGACGGCAAGTGCACCGGCGTGGCGATCGAGCCGATCGTCGATGCGCAGCGCAAGGCTGACCTGTTGAAAGAGTTGGCACACAAGGAAGGTTTGCGTCTGGAGCAGACCATCGCGGTCGGCGACGGTGCGAATGACCTGCCGATGCTGGCGATTGCCGGGTTGGGTGTGGCGTTCCGCGCCAAGCCATTGGTCAAGCAGTCGGCGAAGCAGGCGATCTCGACTTTGGGTCTGGATGGTGTCCTGTATCTGCTGGGTTTCCGCGATCGCGACGGGCAGCTCTAAGATCTCGATAAGCTGATCTGACCTCTGCGCGAGCAAGCTCGCTCCCACGTTTGAAATGCATTCCAATGTGGGAGCGAGCTTGCTCGCGAAGGGCGCAACTGGGTCTAAAGCGACTTCCACAACGAATCAAAATCCTCCTCGCTCCCGCCATTCTGCGCGGCCTCCAGCGAGCGATAGGCAAACTGATTGAAACTATGTGTACTCGCCACCCGCCGATCCAGTCCGGCGCGGTGCTCGTCTCCATGGGTATTGATCAGTACTTTACTGCCTTCCTGAAAAGGCAATCGTGGCGCCAGCAAGGTTGCCGGCAAGTCGATCGCGCTGATCTGCGGCAACAGTAATCCGCGCAGATAGTGACTGTGATCGTCCCGCGAGCGCACCAGTTGCAGGCCGCACGGCTGCGCATGCGGTGCCACCAGCTCAATGCCCATCTGTGTGCCACCGCCACGCACCTGACGAATCCAGCGAATCACCGCAATGCTCCAGCCCAGACTTTCGCTGTCCTGAATCCCGAGCATTTCCCCGGCCTGTAATTCGGCGGGCACCTCTGCAGGCCAGCCCAGGCAATAACCGCCGGGGCTGTGATTGATCACCGGCAGCGCGTAAGTGGGGTAGTGCGGTGTGTTGTCGGTGCTGCTTTCGTCTTCGATCAGATGGTCGTACTGGATTTCTTCGTACGGCAGAAACTCATCCGCCTTGCTTTGCGGCGCGGCGTCGAATGCCTGGCTCCAACTGTCTTTTTCGCCCTTGGCGACGACGCTGCTGAAGTTCGCCGCGCGGGCGCCGGGGTGCTTGAGCAGTTCGCTGAAACTGCGTTCGCCACCGAGGTAAAAGTGCAGGGCGCTCATTCCCACGCACACGGTCAGGCTGCCTTGGCCAACGGTGCGCTGAAAGCTGCGTTCGGCGGCCTGACCCCAGGTCGCGTGCAAGTGTTGCAGAGTGTCGAAGCTGAGCCCCGTCGGGACAGGCAGGGGTGTCGAAGTGTCCTGACGCTGCAGATGCGCTTCGATGGCATTGACCAGTGGCTGCGGATCGAAACCGAGTAATCCGGCTTTTTGCTCGCTGCGAAACATGTTGCGATAACGCGGGCCAGCGTCGATTTCGGCGCTGATCGCAAACAAGCCATCGTCCGGACTGCCGGGATGCAGTTTGAGCAAGGTACTCCACGGTTCCAGGACTTCCGCGAGTCGAGCGATCTGGTTCTGCCGCAGTTGATTGCAACGGGCGCAGCCCAATAACAGGGTGGCGATGTACGTCTGTTCCAGGCTCAGCTCGGTAGTCAGGCTGGCGAGATCGTCACGTACCCGACGTTGTTGCAGCTGCAATTCACAGCCGATGCGATACAGCTGATGCAGTTCGAACCACAGGTGTTCCGGCGGTGAACTGTACAACTGCGTGGCGCGCAGCAACTGGCCCTTGAGTGCGTGTGCCGCCCGTTGCAGGGCCTGGCTGACCAGCGCCGCGCGATCCTTGCTGTACTTGGGTGCGATACGCAACACGATCTGTTTGTAGCCGATGGCCAGATGACTTTGCAGCGCCTGGCACAGGTTGCTGACCTTGCGCGAACGCTCGTCGAGCATGATCGCCTGATGCAGAAAGTGCCGCTCCAGATGCTGGCAGACGAAATACACCTCTGGCCGCATCAACTCCAAGAGTTGCAGGCGATTATCGCTGGGGGTGAGCAACTGGTTGAGTTCGCCCAGGCCTTGGTACAACTGGCGGGCGGTTTCGCCGATGTTCGCCTTGGGCAGGCCGGCGATCCAGCGTTTGAGGTCACGCGGGGTGGCTTCGCAGAACGACAGACGCGTTTGCGTTGGAGTGGGAGCACGTAGCTGCGGAGGGGCGATGGTCTGGCTCATGCCAAAAACCATAGCAGCAAATGCTGCAATCTGCGGGAGCCGAAGTGGCTCCCGCAGCACGGACATCAGACTTTTGGCAGTGCCAGACCCTGGCCCATCTGCACTGGCGAACCCGCCACCAGTTCTTCAGCCCACTTCACTTGATCCGGGCCAAACAGCACGATCGCGGTGGAACCCAGCTTGAAGCGGCCCAGTTCGGCGCCTTTTTCGAGATGGATCGGCGCGCGAGCGGCTTCGTCGTAGCGGAAGGTTTTCAGCTCACGCTTCGGCGGCGTGACCAGCCCAGCCCACACGGTTTCGATCGAAGCGACGATCATTGCGCCCACGAGAACAACGGCCATCGGCCCACGCTCGGTGTCGAAGATGCATGCCACACGCTCGTTGCGGGCGAACAGTTCCGGAACGTTTTCGGCAGTGGTCTGGTTGACCGAGAAGATCCGGCCCGGGATGTAGACCATTTCACGCAGGGTGCCGGCCAGTGGCATGTGGACGCGGTGGTAGTCCTTCGGCGACAGGTAAATAGTCGCAAAGTCGCCGCCCATGAACGGCGCAGCATTGGCTGCGTCACCGCCAAGCAGTTCCAGCACGCTGAAGCTGTGACCCTTGGCCTGGAACACGCGACCGTGTTCGATCGGGCCGAGTTGGCTGACCGCGCCGTCGGCCGGGCTGAGGATCGCGCCCGGGGTCTCGTCCAGCGGGCGCGCGCCATCTTTCAGGGCGCGAGTGAAGAAGGCGTTGAAGTGCTCGTAAGCGGTCACGTCTTCAACCAGCGCTTGCGACATGTCGACTTGATAGCGCTTGGCGAACCAGGTGGTGAAAGCATTCTTGAACCAGCGCACGCGGCACTCGGCAATGCAGCCGGCCAGGCGCGACAGCAGGTGGTGAGGCAGCAGGTACTGGCTGAGGATAAACAGACGCTCTTTCATGGGTTGTCCTTAAAAACCTTAAATCTCGACGGGCGTGTCAGGGTGGTTGCCCCATTCGCCCCAGGAACCGGCGTAGCCCTTGACCCGCGGATAACCGAGGGATTTGGCCACCAGATAAGTGAAGCCCGACCGGTGATGGGTCTGGCAATGGGTAATGATTTCTTTGTCCTTGGTGATCCCCAGGTCTTCGAGGATCTGTGGCATGTCCGTGCGGATGCGCAGGTTACGCGCCTTGTCCATGCCCGCGGTCCATTCGAAATTGACCGCGCCGGGAATATGGCCGCCCTTGGCCGCCAGCACTTTCTCGCCGGAATACTCCAGCGGCCCGCGCGCATCCCAGATCGCTAGATCGGCGGCGCCGAGACGGCTTTGCAGGTATTCGCGCGTAGCGGTCGGTTCATCATGCAGGGTCAGCGATACCGGGCCACCAACAGCCCGTGGCACCTGGATCGACATCGGCATGCCATCCGCCAGCCACGCCGGAAGACCGCCATCGACGTAGTGATACTTGTCGTGACCGATCACGTCGAGCAACCAGATGAACCGCCCGGCCCAGCCACCGCCCTCGTCGTCATAGACAACGTAGACCGCGTCTTTGCGATGGCCGAGTTCACCGAACAACGCTTCCAGATCGGCTTTGGCCGGCAGCAGTCCCGGTGCCGGCGGTTGGCCGAGCTGGGTGCGTTTGGGGTCGACAAACCGCGCGCCGGGAAGATGACCTTCGGCATAGCGGGCGGGGCTGGTCAGGTCTACCAGAATCAGTTCGCTGGACTCGAGCCGAGGGAGCAGGTCGCTCGGTTCGATGACGAGCGGCAAGCCAGAGAAGTCAGACATGTGAGGTCTCCAGAGCACAAAGGGGGGGATTGTAGCGCAGCCTCATCGGCCACGGCTGCTAAAGCTGTGCAGGGCTTTTTCGATGCACTGCGCGGTTTTGCCGAAGGCTTGCACGGTGATGTCGGCGAATGGCCCGCCGCCCTGATCAGCCACAACGATCATGATCACCCGGCCATTGTTGACCAGTGATCGCAGGAACAGATGCTCGCCACGGAACAGCGTGCGCAGGCTCGGCGGCAGCAGCGCGGAGAATTGCGTGTTGTTCTCCGGGTTGATCCGCACCTGAGCTTGTTGTGCGAGCAGCCGTTGCAGAACTTTGCTCTGGCTGACAACAAAGTTCAGCGCAGAGGCTTCTTTGGGCAGGCCGAAAATTTGATGCACGCGCAGATTGGATTGCGTGCGATCGGCCATCAGGATCATCACCCGGCGCATGCCACTGGCGACCAGCGCGTCGCGGGCGGCGACGGTCAGGCTCATGGCATTGGTGAAACGGCTCGGCTCGGCCAGCAGTTCGGCGCACTGCCGGCGCCATTGAGTCAGATCCTCGGCATTCGGTGCGGCAGCAGGCAACATCCCGGCCGGCAGGCGAAGGGTGCCCCACGGCCACAGCAGCGAAACCGCCGGGTGCCACAAGTCAGGCATCGCATGCTGGCGCGCACTGTTGGCGGCTTGCTGGTGCAACTGTTGCTGCACCTCGTCCATCGAAATCTGTAGATAAAGGCTGGTCAGATACTGCCAGCGCTCACTGTGCGGACTGTCCCATGCCTGTTGCGCCGACAGCGCCAGACCGTTGGCCAGCAGTACGGTGTTGGCGGGTTGATTGAGCCAGCGCCGCAGTGTTGGGTCGTCATCGAGACGATTTTGCTGACGCAACGGATGTTCGCTGTCACGGGCAATGCGCAACACTTTGACCAATTCGCGTTGCTCGCTGAGCAGCAACTTATAGCCCTGCTGCACCCAGATCGGCAGGTGCCAGGCTTGCACCAGCGCCTCGGCGATTTTAAGCAGGCGCACGCCAAACAATTGCTGCTCGACGGCGCGCGCCGATTCGCCCTTGTGGATAACCCGCAGTTCCCACTCTTCAAGCAGTTGTGGATAGGTCAGTGCCAGCGGCCACAGCGGCGACAGAAACAGCAGGCTGCCCCAATGAATGTCCTGCCACAGCCGCGCCAGGCGACTGGCAAAAAAACCGTTGGCCTGTTGCGTGGCGTGCTGGCTGATCATTTGCAGTTGGCGCAAGGCCTTGGGGATTTGCATCTGCGGTTGAGCAGGCAGGCGCGCCAGCAGTTCTTCGGTGCGGGCCAGACCCAGACGGTTGATCGCAACTTCAAGATTTTCGGCCGGTGTGGCCATGGTGCCGTGGGTGTGACGATTCGCCTCACGGATGATGCTCAAGGCCAGCGCAGGGCTGTCCTGCATCAGGTCGGCGATGTCGCGCAGCGAGCTGCGATTGTCACGGATCGCCCGGCAAACCTTGTCGTGAGCCTCTTGCGGCACGGGCAGGCGCACGCTATCGAGCAGCTTGACCCAGCCGTCGAGGGTGGTCGGTTTTGCGTGTGGGACGTTCGTTTCATTAGCCATGTCTGGACGAGATCTTCACTGACTGTAGACGCGCCCGGCATGGGCTAAATTGGCTTTTCGCCTGAACTGGCTATAGTCTGGCGCAGTTTTGCCGATAAGTAGAAGAAGAGATTTTTTAACTTCCGAATATGACCTTGAACCCGACTTAAATAAGTACTTTCTACCTATGGCTAAAATTATCGGCATCATCGTCGTATTCGCGAGCGTGCTCGGCGGATACGTGCTCTCCCACGGCAAGATTGCCGCCCTGGTCCAGCCCTTCGAGGTGTTGATCATCGGTGGTGCGGCGCTGGGTGCATTCCTCCAGGCCAACCCCAGCTACATGACGATGCACGTGCTCAAGAAATCCCTGAGCATGTTCAGTTCGCGTTTCAGCCACACTTTCTATCTGGAAGTGTTGGGCCTGATCTACGAGATCCTCAACAAGAGCCGCCGCGAAGGCATGATGGCCATCGAAGGCGACATCGAAGACGCCGCCGCGAGTCCGATCTTCGCCAAGTACCCGGCAGTGCTCAAAGACGAACGCATGACCGCGTTCATCTGCGATTACCTGCGCATCATGTCCTCCGGCAACATGGCTCCGCACGAGCTGGAAGGCCTGTTCGACATGGAGCTTTACAGCCTTAAAGAAGACCTTGAGCACCCATCCCACGCGGTGAACGGCATTGCCGACGCCATGCCGGGTTTCGGTATCGTCGCGGCGGTACTGGGTATCGTGGTGACCATGGCGTCCTTGGGCGAAGGCGATCAGAAGTCGATTGGTCTGCACGTGGGTGCGGCACTGGTGGGTACCTTCTTCGGTATTCTCGCGGCCTACGGTTTCTTCGGCCCGTTGGCGCACTCGTTGGCTCACGATGCCAAGGAAGAGCTGAATGTCTACGAAGCCATCAAAGCCTCGCTCGTAGCTTCGGCATCCGGCATGCCGCCATCGCTGGCGGTGGAGTTCGGTCGCAAGGTTCTGTACCCGGCTCACCGTCCAAGCTTTGCCGAGCTGGAACAAGCCGTTCGCGGTCGCTAAGTCATGGAAAATAATCAGCCGATTATCATCAAGCGCGTCAAGCGCATAGCCGGCGGGCATCACGGCGGGGCTTGGAAAATCGCCTTCGCCGACTTCGCCACGGCGATGATGGCGTTCTTCCTGGTGTTGTGGCTGCTGTCCACCGCAACGCCTGAGCAGAAGATCGCCATCGCCGGCTATTTCAAAGACCCGGTCGGCTTCTCCGAAAGCGGCACGCCGTACATCATCGATCTGGGCGGCACGCCGACCCTGGCGCCGGAAAACACTCTTAACCCTGAAGTGAAATCCCAGCCGCAACCGGACAAAGTCACGGTCGATGCCGAGCAAGTCGAAGGCATGGCCGAGATGGTCGAGAAGGAACGCCTGGAATTGCTCCTGCAAGAACTGCAGAACAAGGTCGACGAGAACCCGCAACTGCAGAAATTCAAGGATCAGATCCTCTTCGAGATTACGCCGAACGGCTTGCGCATCCAGATCATGGACGCTGAGAACCGGCCGATGTTCGACTCGGGTTCTGCACGTTTGAAGCCGTACTTCGAAGACATCCTGCTGGCCATGGCCGACACCATCAAAGCGGTGCCGAACAAGATCAGCATCAGCGGTCACACCGATGCCAAGCCTTATATCGGCAGCGGCGATTACGGCAACTGGGAGCTTTCGGCCAACCGTGCCAACGCCGCCCGCCGTGCATTGATTGCCGGTAGCTATCCGGATGCGCAAGTGGCGCGGGTTGTGGGTTACGCCTCGTCGGCACTGTTCGACCGGGAAAACCCGTTCAACCCGGTCAACCGTCGCATCGACATCGTGGTGCTGACCAAGAAGGCCCAGGCCGCCATCGAAGGCGCGCAGGGCGCCGATCCGGCGAAACCGGCTGAGCAAGGACCGAGCGGTGCTGCTCCGGCAACACCGGTCGATCCGAATGCGCTGCCGGCAGATCAGCAACCGGTGCCTGCGCACGAGTTGCGCGAGCGGTTGAACCTGTTCGACGACGCGGCACCCAAACCGGCCCAGCCGGGAAGTGCTCCGACAGCGCCACCGGCCACTGCACCGGCCCCCGCGCCGAAGCAGTGACCTACAAAAAGCCACGGTTACCGTGGCTTTTTTGTATCTGCCTGCGTCGCATTGACCAGTCGCAGTTTTCGCAATCACGGAAGATCAGTTATGGAAAGACTCAAAGCCTATTTTCAGCGGCACGGCAACGCACCTTTCAAGTTTGGTGAAGGGCGGGTCAGTGGCTATATCTCGGCCACGCTCGGGCTGTTGAGCCTGCTGGCGGTGTTCTGCTTCCTGTTCCCTGAATGGCTGACCACCGCTGAACTGCGCAAGGTCTACGACGAGCAATTCGCCCGCACCACACTGTTGCTCGGGCTGGTGCTGTCGTTCAGCCTCGGCACCCTGAATATCCTGCTCAACAAACGCAAACGTCTGGGGATCACCGGGCTGGTCGCTTCAGGCCTGGCGGTATTTCTCGGTGGCACCAATGTGCAAGTCAGCGAAATCGGGCAGACCCCATACTCACTGGGGCTGGACTGGTTTGTCCTGGCGCTGCTGGTGTCGGCCATCGTGTTTATTCCGCTGGAAAAGCTCTATTCCAAAGACCCCGAGCAAAACATCCTGCGGCCTCACTGGCGCACCGACCTGACCTACTTTTTCGTCAGCCACATGCTGGTGCAGTTCATCCTGATCTTCATCACCGCCTCGTCGAGTTACATCGCCGGTTGGGCCGTGTCGCCGGGCTTTCAGGCCAGCGTGCAAAGCCTGCCGTTGGTGGTGCAGTTCCTGCTCGCGGTGCTGGTGGCGGATCTCGGTCAGTATTGGCTGCATCGGCTGTACCACGTGGTGCCTTTTCTCTGGCGCCTTCACGCCGTGCATCACTCCAGCACACACATGGACTGGCTCGCCGGTTCGCGCGTGCACTTCATCGAAATCCTGCTGACCCGCACCGGCGTACTGGTGCCGCTGATGCTGCTGGGCTTCGCGCCGCAGGCGTTGAATGCCTATGTGATTCTGGTCGGCGTCCAGGCCGTGCTGGCTCACGCCAACGTGCGAATCAATGGCGGCTGGCTGAATTACCTGATCGTCCTGCCGCGTTACCACCACTGGCACCACGCGCGGCACAAGGACTATATCTACAAGAACTACGCGATTCACACGCCGTTGGTGGACATGCTGTTCGGCACCTTCAAGCTGCCGCCGAAAGAGTGGCCAGTACGTTATGGCGTGTTTGGCAAGGAATTGCCGGGCGGGATTGTGCAGCAGCATCTTTATGCGTTTAAGAAGCCTGAGCCGAAGTAAGGCCTGGCAAAAATGAAAAGCCCCGAATCGTCGGGGCTTTTTTGTGCTCGTTGAACAGTCATTCTTTGCAAAGGAATCTTCCCGCCGGCTTTAAAGATTCCTCCTACATCTATCCATTTTCGATCTTGTTAGCGTGCCCGCCAGTTTTCGCGAGCACAAACCAGGGACGGTTTCGACATCGCGCTCTTTTCCTATTTGCTTAAGGATAAGCGTATGTTCCGGTCGGCCAATGCGGCGCATTTTGCGTTGCAGATTCCTGCTATCCGTCACGACTTCAAAGTTTTGGCCTTCAGCGGCACTGAAGCGATCAGCACGCTCTACGGCATCCACGTTGAACTGATCAGCGAGCACCCGGATTTTGATCTGGAGAGCTTGCTCAGCCAACCGGCGTTTCTGCAATTTGGCCACAACGGCGAAGGCATTCACGGGCGCATCGAAGACGTGCTGATTGGCGAGGCCGGCAAACGCCTGACCCGCTATCACCTGACGCTGGTGCCGGCGTTGTATTACTTGCAGTTCAGCCGCGATCAGCGGGTTTTCCAGCAGCGCACAGTGCCGCAGATCATTACGCAGGTGCTCAAGGGGCATGGCATTCAAGGTGATGCATTTACCTTTCACGTCACGGCGAACCCGCCTCGTGACTACTGCACTCAATACGCCGAGTCTGACTTCGACTTCATCCAAAGGTTGTGCGCCGAGGACGGCATTGCCTGGCATCACCAGCATTCGGCGGACGGGCATTTGCTGGTGTTCACCGACGATCAGGTGTTCTTGGCCAAACTTGGCGCCACGCCGTATCAGCAGGATGCCGGCATGGTCGCAGAACACCCGGTGGTCAGCCGCTTCAGCGTACGCACCAGCACCCGCACCAGCACGGTCACCCGCCGCGACTATGACCACGAACGCCCAAGCCTCCTGCTCGAAAGCCACTTCACCGCCGAGTTCACCCCGGTGCTGGAAGACTATCGCTATCCGCTGTTGATCGAGAGCGAAAAGTACGGCAAGCAATTGGCCCGTCAGGCGCTGGAGCGGCATCGCAGCGACTATGAATTGGGCGAAGGTCATAGCGATCAGGCGAACCTGCGCTGCGGCCATTTATTCGAACTGACAGAACACCCGCGCAAAAGCTGCAATGACCTGTGGCTGTTGCTCAGCGTGTCCCATACCGGCCGACAGCCACAAGTGCTTGAGGAATCGGTTACCAGCGACGCCAAAGCTGCCGATGGCTTTACTCAGGGTTATCGCAACACCTTCAGCGTGATTCCTGCCGAGGTGGTGTTTCGCCCACCGTTGCCCGCACTTCGCCGCCCGCTGGTAAGCCAGACCGCACGCGTTACAGGGCCCGCCCATGAAGAAGTCCATTGCGATGAATACGGCCGCGTGAAGTGTGAGTTCAACTGGGACCGCGCCGAACTCAACAGCGAGCGTAGCAGCTGCTGGATCAGGGTTTCATCGAGTTGGGCCGGGGAAGGTTTCGGTTCGGTGACCATCCCGCGCATCGGCATGGAAGTGCTGGTGACCTTTTTGGAGGGGGATCCGGACAAACCGTTGATCACCGGTTGCGTGGCCAACAAGGTCACATCGGTGCCGTACATCCTGCCCGAACACAAGACCAGAACCGTGCTGCGCAGCCACAGCTCACCGCACACCGGCGGCTACAACGAATTGATGATCGAAGACCGCGCCGGCCAGGAAAAAATCTACCTGCGCGCCGAGCGTGACTTCGAACAACTGATCCTCAACGACAGCCATAGCCTGATCCGTAACGACCGCTTCGAACAGGTCGACAACCACAGCGCCAACCTGATCAAGGCTGACGAACGCCACACCACCGACGGTACGCGCAACACGGTGATTGGCACTGACGACCTGCTCAGCATCAGCGGTAACAGCAGCACCACGGCGGAAGGCACGCTAGTCATCCAGGCCGGCCCGCATGCACGGGTTACCGCGAGCCAAGTGGTGATTGATGCCGGGACAAGCCTGACGCTGAGTGCTGGCGGCCATCACATCGTGATCAATGCGGGCGGGATCTTCAGTAGTGTGGCCATCGTCGAGGGCGGCGCGCCGACGGCGGGTGTCACGGCGCAGACAGCGTTGGCGGCAGCGCCCGAAGCTCCGCAGGCACTGATCGCGCTGTCTGTCACCGCACAAGTGGCTGCGCTGGCTCAGGCGGCAGAACAGGCTTCCTCAGTCTGTGCCGTGTGCGAACAACTGTCACAGGTGAGCGCATGAGCCGGGCGTATTTGTTGCTGGATCGAGTCCAGATCGAAAACCTTCCCGATCGCCTGTTCGAGCTGACGGACGGCACGCCTGTTCACTCGCTTTATCAACGTACCGCCTACAGCGCTTTGGACAAGGCCGGTCCCGTGCTGATCGGTGTGATCCCCGATAGCCCGTTGGCAACGTTTTTTTGGCAGGAGTGGAGTGCAACGACGGGCATCTGGCTGGAGTCTGAGGCCGACGAAGATCAAGTGCTGGCGCATGTGCGCAGCCTGATTCACGCGCGTGTCGACGGGGCTGCGACGGTTTTCTTTCGTTTCTATGACCCGCGTATTACCGCGTTGTGGCTGAAGGATTTGCCCTCGCCTGAGCGTGATCGATTGATGGGGCCGATACGGCTGATTCGTCTGCCGGATTCACAGATCAATCAGCAAACCGAGCACCCCGCGATCCCGTATGCGCAGAAGCCCTGGCTGTTGCTGACGGCGGAACAACTCGATCACCTGAACGCGGCCAAGCGTCACTCTTTCACCACACAGTTGATCGAGCACGGTCAGCGCTATTTCGCCAAATACCTCAACACAATGGATTCGACTGCTTTGCAGCAATGGGCCATGGAGTGTCAGGCCAGTGCTGCACGTCGGGGCTTCAGTGCCGTCGATGAAGTCCTGCGCTGGGCGCGTTTCTTCACGGTGCTGGGCACTGATTTTCCCGATGGTGTCGAGCACGGAGCCTACCGACAATTGCTGGCCGAACCCGGAGTTATGCCGCACCAGCGTCTGGACAACCTCAACAGCGCATTGACGCACCAATTGCTGACCGACAAGGACTTCGCCCGATGAACGCCGAAAAACTGGCCATGGTCGACGAGGCCGCTCAGGCCGAACGCGAGGCCAAAGCCCAGCCGCATGTGGATATCAACTGCACGGTGCATCCGTGCCCGGCCAGTCAGCCCGAACTGTTTGTGGTGCCGGTGCGCTATGCGCTGGCGCACGAAAAGGCTGAACACGCTTGTTGCGTTCCCGGTATTACGCCGCAAAGCCGCCCGATGGCAGCACGTCGTTTGCGCGCAGGGTTTGTGTACCTCTGGCAGCATCAGGGGCCGCTCAAGCGTTTTGCTGTTTCGCCGCAGGGCTTGTTGCAGGAACAGGCGCTGGACGCGGCGGCCACTCCGGTAGCCGACGCCACACTCACCGGCCTGGCGCTGCAAAAAATCCACGACGCGTGGATGCTTTACAGTGAATTCCCGTTGAACGCCGAGCACTGCCGAATCCTGAGCGAGAGCAGCGCCAAACGCAGCCAGCACATGCGCCACATTGCCCTGCGCACGGTGGCCGATGAGTTACAAGCTCCGCACTGTCCGCCGTTGGACAAGTGCGATGAGGTCTTGGCCGAACTGATCCCCGGCACCTACGCCCGGTCGATGAAAGCCGATCAGCAAAAAAACGCCGATGACACCGACGCCCTCGGCGCAACGCTGTTAGACGACCCAACTCCATCCAACATCAAAGCCTACACAGACGCCAAGCACCGCATCCGCGAGCGCCACAAGGTGCTCGATCAACATCCTGATGCCAGCGACGAGCCGCCGGGCGAATGGAGCGCCGAGTCATGGGACGGGCAGGGCACGCGGGATTGGCTGGAAAACGCCAAAGCGCAAAGAGAGGGATTGTTCGCCGTCTTCGCCTGTCTGGACGATGACTTGGGTGTGTTGCGCGACATCAACCACGAACAGGAATGGCTGGAAGCCGGTCACGAAAAATGGTTGGGCGAAAACAATCTGCGCCTTAGCATCGGCGGCTTTGTGCGCAGCTTGATCACCGAGGATGGCGCCGAACTGGCGGGCAATCTCAGCTATCGCTACAAGGATCGCGACATCAGCCTCACGCCCGAACAGGGCCAGATTATGCTCGACACCCAGGATCGGCTGAATGAGGAACTCAGGGTTGAAACCCGGGATCGTCAATACGGCGGTCGGCCGACCCAGGCCGAAGCTGCCGCCCGTGATGCGCGTATCGCAGCCATTGTCGGACCGGTACGGGCGTTTATTCCGGCCGATCTGTACTACGAAGCGGAGGAAGTGGTCCGGCAATACCGCGCGGAAAAACAAGCGAATCTCAACAATCATGCGTTCAGCGCCAAGGTCGGCAACTACATCGACCTCGACGCCATGAACACATGGTTCACCGACACCGCTGCCGGCCACTTCCAACAACTCGAACAACGCCACACTGCGTTGTTCGCCGATCGTGGCAAGTACCTGAAACGCTCGGTCAGCGGCACCTGGTTTGTCGATTATGACGACCTGCCGACGCGCCAATGGCTGACTGAACTCGCCACCGGTTGCCTGACCGCCCAATGCATTCGCGCCCTAGGCGCCGAGCAATACGCCGACTACGTGCGCGCCGCCGACGGGGGCGCACTCCGGCAACTGTTCAACGCCTGGACACCGTCGCTTGAGGCCGCAGTCAACAACGCCTCGCGCCTTGGCGAGTTGATGGCCGCACTGTCCGCCGACAACATCAGCGCCACCCATCAGGTTCTGGCGCCGTTGAGTGTGGTGGTGCTGGATGACATCGCGACCATGGCCCGCGAGGCCGACAGTCAATGGAATGTGCTGGTCAATCGACTGGGTGCGGCGTTGCTGTTGCTCAAGGGTGACAAGGGTTTCAGCGCGTCGTGGATGAGCATTTTTCTTGCCGCGAGGTTGGGCGGGGAAAGCCGTTTGCAATTCGTGACTGAGGGCGCGCGGCAAGTGTGGAAGTTGTTCGGGCAACGGGCCGAGGCGTTGGGTGAATGGGTGAACAAGACGGGGAAAGCCATTGGGGTTGGGCGGGTGGAGCGGATTGTGAATTCGCCAGTGGTGGTCAACAGCGGGGGAGTGGTGCCGTTGGCGGCGTTGTTGGTGAACGTGGTGAATGTGCAGAACTATTTGAGCGAGGCCGGGGTGCTGGAGGGGATGGATGCCCGGCGGGTGAATGACACGGTGTCGGCGAGTTTGTATGGGTCGGCGGCGTTGGTGGCGGTGGTGGATAGTCAGGTGCGGATGGGGTTGGGGAGGGATCGGTTTTTTATTCGTTCATCTGCGGCGCCGATGCTTACGTTGTTTGGTGGGGTGGTTGGTGGGTTGTCATTTGCAGCCTCTGTGAATGAATACAGGTCTCTGCAAGTTCAGTTAGAGAGAGCAAATACACATGTTGATCCTTGGTTGGAAATGCGCCACGCCGTGGTCGCTGGTCAAGTAGGTGCTTTTGGCGCTCAGGCATTGTTGGGAATGGCGCAAACTGGTAGAGCCTTGGCAGGCTTGGTGGAAGTCGAAATAGCCATCTTGCGTTACACGCTGTACATGGGGCCGCTGAACTGGATTATTGCCGGGTTAGGCTTGCTGTATCTGACTGCCTGGATTTTCGAGAAAACGCCGCTGCAAAACTTCATGAATAACTGCTGTTGGTCTAAGGCCCGAGCTAACGATTTGGAGCCTATTGCGCCCAAAGCCCAACAGGACGAACTCGACCGTTTGTACCTCATCCTCTATACGCCTCGGGTCACCATGCAAAGCAGTTCCAAGCCTGCGCCTGATAATGGCCGTTCCGGCCTGGCTTTCGTCAGCGCTATTGATTCACTAACCATCGACTTGCCGGGCGCCGAGCCAGGCAGTGTCTACCTGGAACTGAGCATGGTCGGTGATCCGGTAGATACTCTCGAAAACCGACATTTGATCAAAAACAGTCGAACCGGCAATTTCAAACCCCCCCGTCCGTGGCGTGACATGACGCCCGTCTGGTTGTCCGACAGTAGTTGCCAGTGGATACCGTTCGAGGAGGGTCAGGGCCTGCGTATAAGCGGTTCTTTCAAAGAGGTGAAAGACTTGCTGAACACACCACCCAGCACGTTGTCGCTAAGGTTGCGTTATCGCACCCCACTGACCGCGATACTCGGCGCTCGAAGTTTTATCGGCGGGGAGCGAGGTTTGGCTTTTACCTTGAACAACTCCACGGGTGTCATAGCGCTGCGAGCCGACCCAACGCCTGAGCTTGATCGTGTGCCGAACTACCCGCTAGGGGAGGATCACCCCGGCGCCCTTTACCTGCAACCGAAGGACAAGCGATGAGTACGCCACCGGCAGGCACCACGAAAAAATGGATGTTTTCGCGCAGTGACTACTTGGCGCCATTGCCCGTTCCTACGGGTAGAAAACCCTCTGATGTGCTTAATATCATCTGGCGCAAAAACGATGTGTTTCTCGATATTGGTAACTACAGCATCGGTTCGGCGGTGATGGTCTTGTGGCCAATGGTGTTGCTTTTTGCATTTTTGAATTACCTCTCCCCCGATCCGCTGATATGGGGTGGAGGATTAATAATTGTGGGAATTCCTATTTTGTTTGTTGTGTTCGGCCTCTTCCGAGAAGTCCCCTTACCCATACGCTTCAACCGCCAACGCCGCGAAGTCTGCGTCCCCCGCGACAACGGTGAGTACTGGATTGTCCCGTGGGAAACGGTAACAGCCGCCGCCACCCAGTATTCATCAGTCAGTCAGGCCGGCAAAGCCACGATGGGTCTACTGGTCATCGGTTTCGAAAACTCCGACCCGCACGCCAAAGACGACAACAAACACTTTTCATTAGGCTTCAACTGTGGCGGCGGCACGACGGCGATGGCGTTGTGGGAATGCATGCGCAGTTATATGGAGATCGGGCCAGAGGCTGTCGAGGATCAAACCGCCCGTTTCGACAGGTCCAAAGGAATCTGGGCTACTTACCTGGACGATCTGAACAAGGCTGCGAAGTTAAGAGGCTGGTTCATAACTGCTCTCTGGGAAGGGTTTTGCGGGATTTTCATATTCAACACTTTGCTGATAGATGTGCTTGAGCGTTGGAAGTTGAACCCACCACCCGATTTGACTTATCCCGACATCATTGAATGGTCAAAACCACTCCCTCCTGGACAATGGGCCAAACGCTCTCCAGAGCTGGAAGCCGCCATCGCCCAACGCGAGGGTGAACTGGCCGCGCAGACAGAGTGAGAGTTGGCTTGAGGGCAAATACCTCAAGGCTGCGAACTTAGACGTCCACCCATAACGTTGCCAATACGCTTTTCGCACAGATTGGCCAGAAGCTGTCGTGGAGCGCTAGAAGACTTCCAGTCCCCCATGCGACCTATGAAGCACAAACTCTCAAGTAACCAGTAAGGCAACTTCTCGGACTCATGTAGGACGGCTCCGAGACGTATAAAACGGGTTTCATTTCACCCAAGGGCTCACTTATAGTTCGCCCGTCACCGAAGATTCGATGACCGATCTTAGCCGGTCGAAACAAGATGGAATGTCCATAAACCATTGGAGTTTGACCATGGCTGATTTCCGTCCGCTGCAAGGCAACATAAGCACCACCCCCACGCTCTACATCGACACCGAAGCCAAGGCCTCGGCGCTTCTCGAAACCGCAAAGCATCGCTTGAACATCCTGCGCAATATGCTCAACAGCGTGAGTTGCCTTTGCGTCAAAGATGCCGAAGGTCATGATCTTGAACATTTCGCCAGCGCCGCGCATATCCTGCTTCAGGATGGCTGTGATGCGCTGGATGCGTTGGGCTGGAAGCTGGATAGAGTCGCGCCCGGACTTTGAAAGTAAAAAGCCGCGATTGTGTCGCGGCTTTTTTACGTCTGTCAGAACCCGCGCCGAATCCGGTTTTTCAGTTGTTCGTGGAAAATCTCGGCGTTGCGTTTATAGGTGCCGCTAAAGGATTCATTGCTCGAGTCCAGCGTCATCGAGCGCTTGCTCGACACTTCCTCACGATACGCGTCGATGAAGAAATTCAGATCACTGTCCGTGCTCAGCTTCGGCCACTTATCCAGATACAACGGCAACTCTGCCGGCCCGGTCTTGAACGAACAGATCCGCCGGTTACTGATCGTCGCCTCACCGATTTCAAACGGCACCCACCACGACAAGGCTGTCCTCTCTGAAACCACTGCCAGCAGGTGCGTGCATTCAGTGATGTTGCGGGTGATGACCCCGGTGATGTCGTCGGTGGTCTGGGACTCCGGGTCCAGCACGTCGAGGTAGGTTTTGATGTTGGCCTGGATCAGGCGGCTGTTGATGGCGATGGCGTGGGCGCGATCCATGTGGCGGTAGCTGATGAAGACTGGCATCAGAAGTGTCCTTTGAGGGCGAGTTCGCGGTAGTAGGCTCCGAGGGCGGTGAGGCGGCAGCCGGTGGAATTGATGGCCGCGTAATACATGTGTTCGGCGTCCACCGGTTCGATCAGGCTGTGGCGGTTGCACGTTTGCAGTTGTTTGAAGATGTCGCCGTGATCGGCATCGAACGAGGGTTCGGTGGGTTCGTAGCTTGGGTCGAGCCTGAAGACGAAACTCGGCTCGGGGAACCAGTCCTTGAGTTTGCGCAGGGTTTCCTCGGCGATCAGCGGTGCCACTTCGCGCAGTGGCACGAACTGCGACACGTTGGTCTTGAACACCGGGCGCTGTTCCCAGGCCCCCAGCGCGTTGTCGACAAACGAGTAAACGCTACCCGGTGTGACCTTGCCGAGCACGTTGGCGGCGCCACCGTGCAGGGCCTGTAACAGCAGGTCGGTGAATACGCCGTGGCCGCGACTTTCGAGGGCTGACTGTTCTTTTTTGCAGGCAGTGAGAATGGTCATGCCTTCGCCGATCACGCTGCTGCCGCCACGCAGATTGCGCATGGCACCTGCTGCGCCGGCCTGGCAGCAATCGAGAATGATGATTTTGTTTTTGATCTGCGACGCCTGATCAGCCCACAGCAGAATGTCGCTGATGCGAATGCCTTCCCCGCCGTGTTTGAAGTCCTGCGGAATCAGCAGCCCTTCGTCGATGCTGGTGTCGAACTGCCCGTGGCCGGCGAAGTACAGCAGCGCTACATCGCAGTCGCCGGAAAACAGGCTCTGAATCTGTTGCTTCATGGTGTTGAGCGTCAGGTTCTCCTCAGATGAAGTCAGCACTTTGCTGCTGAAGTTCGGGCGCCCGCTGGCGTGGCGCTCCAGAACCGACGCCATGGCCATTGCATCATTGTTGCAGCCGCTCAAAGGAGCGACATGGGCGTAATGGTTGATGCCGATAAACAATCCTTTGCGCATGGTTACACCGCCGTATGCAAGCGAATGGCGCTGACGATGCTATTGGTGTTCCACGCGCATTCGGCGTGAGCTGCATCGCTGACCACCACGGCGGTGCGTTCGGCGCCGTGGGGGCGGATCGCGATGATGACCTTGCCCAGCCGTTTGGCGATATCAATCTCCTTTTGAATCCATTTGCTGTAGGCCGAGTACATGCCGGCCATCACCAGTACGGCGGAGCAGGGACGAATCTTGTTTTCGATGGCTTCTTCGAGCTCTTTATCGGTGTGGGCACCGACAATCGGATTTTGCGGTGGTACCGAAAAATTCTTGAACGTGAAGGTGGGGTGGTCGCCTAGCAGGCGAATCAGATTGTCGTGGGAGCCTGAGTAGTTCCACGACTGGCTGATGAACAAATGATAGGTTTGCATGGGGTTCCTCGGAGGTCGCAACAGTGCGAAGGAGGAACTGAATGTAGGCATCTGCGTGAGGCCTACAAGGTGCGGGCGGCAAAAGAGAAATGTCCTGCAAGCAGGCGTGCTAAAGCCCTACAGAAAGGTCTGACGTTTAAGCGTTTGGGGGATTTGTCGGGCGTGATCCTACAGCCGGCAGCCCTGTGTTTCAGGGCTGCCGGTGCGCCTGTTTAATAGCCGTTTTCAGGCAGACTGGCGATGATCGAGCGGTAGCTGTTCATCCGTTGCTGCTGCACGCGGCCATCTTCAAGGGCCTTGAGCAGTGCGCAACCCGGTTCGCGATCATGCTTGCAGTCGCGGAAGCGGCAGGTGCCGAGCAGGTCGTTGAACTCGATGAAACCGGCTTCTACGTCGGCGCGGCTGACGTGGCCGAGGCCGAATTCGCGGATGCCAGGGGAGTCGATCAGTTCGCCGCCGCCCGGGAAGTGGAACAGCCGTGCGGTGGTCGTCGTGTGCGTGCCCTGACCGGACAGTTCGGACAACGGCCCGACGCGGGTTTCCACCTCAGGCAACAAGCTGTTGACCAGCGACGACTTGCCGACACCGGACTGGCCAACGAACACGCTGATGCGTCCGTCGAGCTGCTGTTGCAGCTGTTCCATGCCATTGCCGTGGTGCGCCGAGACTTCCAGCACCGGATAACCCAGCGTGCGGTAAACGGCCAGCAGGGCGTTGAGTGCCGGGGCGTTCTGCTCGTCGATCAGATCGAATTTGTTCAGCAGCAACAGCGGACGGATGCCAGCGTGTTCGGCGGCTACGAGGTAGCGGTCGATCAGGTTGGCGTGCGGCTCTGGCAGCGGGGCGAAGACGATGACGATCATGTCGACGTTGGCGGCCACTGGCTTGAGCTGACCACGGCTGTCCGGGCGGCACAGTTCGGTGGTGCGCGGCAATTGCGCGACGATCACACCGATACCCTGGTTGCCGGCACGCCAGACCACCTGGTCGCCGGTCACCAGCGCTGGCAGGTTGGCGCGCAAGTGGCAACGGAACACTTGGCCGGCGAGTTCGCCGTCCTTGGCCTCGACCTCGACCTGCACACCGAAGTGGGCAATCACCAGGCCGTGTTGCTCAGGGCCAAGGTCGCCGCCCTCCAATGCTTCGACAGCAGAGGACTCGCGTTTGGCGGCGCGTGCGGCGCGCTCGCCTTGAATCTTTTCGATGCGCCAGTTTTGACGACGATTGAGTTGGCGTTTGGCCATGGGTGTTCCGTCTGAAGAATGCAGCGATTAGGTAAAACGGCCGCGAGTTTAGCACGCCCGGCCACCGGCCTAGGCTAAACTGCGCAGCATTGCCTAGGAGCCGAAATATGCAAAACCCGCAGAACTTGATCTGGATCGACCTGGAAATGACCGGTCTTGATCCGGATAACGACGTCATCATCGAAATGGCCACCATTGTCACCGACAGTGATCTCAATACCCTGGCCGAAGGCCCGGTGATCGCCATTCATCACAGCGACGAAGTGCTTGCGCGCATGGATGAGTGGAACACTCGCACCCACGGCAACTCCGGCCTGACCCAACGCGTGCGCGACAGCCGCATCACAATGGCCGAAGCCGAAGCCGAAACCATCGCGTTTCTGGAAAAGTGGGTGCCGAAGGGCAAGTCGCCGATCTGTGGCAACAGCATCTGCCAGGATCGCCGCTTCCTCTATACCCATATGAAGGCGCTGGAAAGCTACTTCCACTACCGCAACCTCGATGTGTCGACGCTTAAAGAGCTGGCCGCACGCTGGGCACCGGACGTACGCGACAGCTTCAAGAAGGGCAGCACGCATCTGGCACTGGACGACATTCGCGAATCGATTGCCGAACTGCAGCACTACCGTAAGCACTTCATCAAGTTCTGATTTCGCTTGGCGGGTTTTTGTAGCGCGTTTTCTCGCCCTCTTTTGGTGCCGTACCGAAATGGCTAGACTGCGCGCCTTCCTGCCAGGATCGCCACCATGCTGCTGATGCTCTATCTGATCGCCATTACCGCTGAAGCCATGACTGGCGCCCTGTCCGCAGGTCGGCGCGGCATGGACTGGTTCGGTGTGGTGCTGATTGCCTGCGTCACGGCACTTGGCGGCGGCTCGGTGCGTGACGTGCTGCTCGGGCATTACCCGCTGACCTGGGTCAAACACCCGGAATATCTGGTGCTGACTTCAGTCGCAGCGATGTTCACCGTGTTTACCGCCCGCTGGATGCGCCATCTGCGTTCGCTGTTTCTGGTGCTCGATGCCGTCGGCCTGGTTGCCTTTACCCTGATCGGCTGCATGACCGCTCTGGAAATGGGCCACGGCATGCTGGTGGCTTCGGTCAGCGGCGTGATCACCGGCGTGTTCGGCGGCATCCTGCGCGATATCTTCTGCAACGACATCCCGCTGATCTTTCGCCGTGAACTCTACGCCAGCGTGTCTTTCGCGGCGGCGTGGTGCTACATGCTGTGCCTTTATCTGAACGTGCCGAGTGAACAGGCGATCTTGATCACACTGTTCGGCGGCTTTCTATTGCGCCTGCTGGCGATCCGGTTCCACTGGGAAATGCCCAAGTTCGTTTATAACGACGCGCCTTGACGCTCGGCATGTTGTTTCAGCGCCCACTCGACATGCTCTTGCACCAGCTCTGACGGATAGTCACGGCGCGCCTTCAGTGCCTCCAGCACCGGAATGCTCGACGGCGCATTCCCCAGCCCCACCGCCAGGTTGCGCAGCCAGCGCTCGTAACCGGCCCGCCGCAACGGCGAGCCTTCAGTGCTGCTGAGAAACTTGTCTTCATCCCACATGAACAGCTCTGCCAGTTCGGCATTGTCGAGGTTGTGCCGTGGCTTGAAATCGCTTTCCCCGGACGGCCGCGCGAAACGGTTCCACGGGCAGACTATCTGGCAGTCATCACAGCCGAATACGCGATTGCCGATCAGCGGACGCAGGTCTTCAGGGATGGCGTTTTTGAGCTCGATGGTCAGATAGGAAATGCAACGCCGGGCGTCGAGCACATACGGGCCGACGAAGGCTTTGGTCGGGCAGATATCCAGGCACGCCGTACAGCGACCGCAATGTTCGGTACTGTGCGGTTCATCCACCGGCAGCGGCAGGTCGACGAACAGTTCGCTCAGAAAGAAGTAACTGCCGGCTTTGCGGTTCAACACCAGGGTGTTTTTGCCGATCCAGCCCAGCCCGGCCTGCTCGGCGATGGCTTTTTCCAGCACCGGAGCGCTGTCGACGAAGGCGCGGAAGCCAAACGGGCCAATCTCGGCTTGAATCTTGTCCGCTAATTGTTGAACGCGTTTACGGATCAATTTGTGGTAATCGCGGCCCAAGGCATAACGCGACACGTACGCTTTTTCCGGTTGGGCCAGCCGTTTGGCCATCTCGGTGTCGCCCGGCAGGTAGTCCATGCGCAGGGAAACCACGCGCAAAGTACCGGGCACCAGCTCTTCCGGATGCGAACGTTTGCTGCCGTGGGCGCCCATGTAGTCCATTTCGCCGTGGTAGCCAGCTTCGAGCCAGCGCGCCAAGTGCTGCTCATGCTCGGCCAGATCCAGGCCACTGATGCCGACTTGCTGAAAGCCCAGCTCGCGGCCCCAATCCTTGATCGATTGGGCGAGGGCGGGCAGGTCTGTAGTGATGGCGGACATGAGGCGAGAGAAACCGGAGCTGAGGTGCGTATAATTCTGCCAGACATCGGAGCCCGAAGACGCATGCCGCACACGAAAGATGAATTACCCGACGCGCTGTACTGCGCCGCTCAGGTGCGCGAACTCGACGCACGGCTGATTGCTGCCGGCACGCCGGGCTTCGAATTGATGCAGCGCGCCGCACATGCGACCTGGCGGGCGCTGGTCCGACAATGGCCATCTGCGACCGAACTGACGGTGCTCGCCGGCCATGGCAACAATGCCGGTGACGGTTATCTGATAGCGGTTCTCGCTCAGCGCGCAGGCTGGCAGGTTCAGGTGTTGGCTGTCGGTGATCCGCTGCGCTTGCAGGGCGACGCAGCATTGGCCCATGCCGAGGCGGTGACCGAAGGCGTGGCAATACAGGGCTGGAACCCCCTGAGCCCATTACGCGGCATCATCGTCGATGCCTTGCTTGGCACCGGCCTCACCGGTGAGGTGCGCGAGCCATATGCCAGTGCCGTCAGGGCGATCAATGCCAGCGGTTTGCCGGTAACGGCGGTGGATATTCCTTCCGGACTGTCCGCTGATACCGGGCATGTGCTCGGTGCCGCGGTTCGCGCCGACCTCACCGTCACCTTCATTGGGCTGAAAATCGGTCTGTTCACCGGCGATGCTGCGGATCACATCGGCTATCTGGCATTTAATGATTTGCAGGCCACGACCGAAATCTATCGTGACATTCCTGTCAGCGCTCGACGCCTCAATGCGGCTAATCTGCCGCGTCTGGCCGCACGTGCGCAGGCCGCGCACAAAGGGCGATTCGGGCATTTGTTGTTGATCGGTGGCGATCACGGTTTCGGCGGGGCGATTCTGCTCAGCACCGAAAGCGCACTGCGCAGCGGGGCGGGCATGGTTTCGCTGGCAACGCGACCGGAGCACGTGTCGGCGGCGCTGACGCGGGTTCCGGAAGTGATGGCGCTAGGGGTTTCATCGGCCAATCAATTGATGAGTCTGCTGGAAAAAGTGTCAGTGCTGGTCGTCGGGCCGGGGCTTGGACAGGCGAGTTGGGGGCGGGTGCTGTTGTCTGCCGCCGTCAACGCGCCGTTGCCACAAGTGTGGGACGCCGATGCATTGAATCTGCTGGCCAGCGGATTCATCAGCCTGCCCAAGGATTGCGTGATCACTCCGCATCCGGGCGAAGCCGCGCGTTTGCTGGGGATCAGTACTGCTGAAGTACAGGTGGATCGCCCGGCGGCCGCTTTGGCTTTGAGCAAAAAACATACAGCAGTGGTGGTGCTGAAAGGCGCCGGCACTTTGATCGCGCATCCCGATGGGCGTCTGGCGTTGTGTCACCAGGGCCATCCGGCCATGGCCACCGCTGGGCTCGGCGATGTACTGGCAGGCTTGACCGGCGCACTGTTGGCGCAAGGCATGGACGGTTTCGATGCCGCCTGTCTGGCGGTCTGGCTGCACGCCAATGCCGGGATGCAACAAGGGAAATTCGGCCGTGGGCTGGCGGCCAGTGATTTGATTCCAGTCATTCGTCAGTTGTTGGAGGAGTATGCACCGTGTCTGAAGTAACCCTGTACCTGGCCGATGAACAGGCCATGAGCGACTTTGGCGCACGGATCGCCCGGGTGACCCAGGGCCACGGCCTTATTTTCCTCGAGGGCAACCTGGGGATGGGCAAAACCACGCTGTCCCGAGGGATCATTCGTGGGTTGGGGCACGTCGGGGCGGTGAAAAGTCCGACCTTCACCTTGGTCGAACCCTACGAGATTGGCGATATCCGCGCCTTCCACTTTGACCTGTATCGCCTGGTCGATCCGGAAGAGCTGGAGTTTCTCGGCATCCGCGACTATTTCGAAGACGACGCACTGTGCCTGATCGAATGGCCCGATAAAGGTGCAGGCTTTTTGCCAAAGCCGGACCTGACCATTACCATTAGCCCGCAAGACAGCGGGCGTTCGCTGAAAATTTTATCCCAGGGCTCGCGTGGCGAGGCCTGGTGTGCCGCTTTGGCGTTGGAATCCAATTAGATGATGGGGTTAGGTATGCGCTTTCGCGCGTTGGTGGCTGCCGCTGGACTGATATTGATGGCAGTAACCGTCAACGCTGTGGCCGACTCAAAGGTCAACAGCGTGCGCCTGTGGCGGGCGCCGGACAACACGCGACTGGTCTTCGACCTGAGCGGCCCGGTGCAGCACAGTGTTTTCACCCTGACCTCACCGGATCGGCTGGTGATCGACATCAACGGCGCCACCCTTGGCGCGCCGCTGAATGTGCAGACCGCGAACACGCCGATCACCGCGATGCGCTCGGCCCAGCGCACGCCGACCGACCTGCGGGTGGTCATCGATCTGAAAAAAGCCGTCACCCCGAAAAGCTTCTCGCTGGCGCCTAACGCGCAGTACGGCAATCGCCTGGTGGTCGATCTGTTCGATAACGCGGCCGACGCGGCGCCGCCGCCTGCGCCAACGCCGCGGGTTGCGACTGTACCGGCCGTGCCGGTCACCCCGACCGAGCCGACAATCAAGCTGCCGCCGGCCCCGGCCGGCAAGCGCGACATTATTGTGGTGATTGACGCCGGCCACGGTGGCGAAGACCCGGGTGCGTCCGGTTCGCGTGGTCAGCGTGAAAAAGACGTGGTGCTGCAGATCGCTCGCGAACTGCAACGTCAAGTCAACGGCATGAAAGGCTTCCGCGCCGAATTGACCCGCACCGGCGACTACTTCATTCCGTTGCGCGGGCGTACCGAAATTGCCCGCAAAAAGGGCGCCGACCTGTTCGTGTCGATCCACGCCGACGCTGCGCCGTCTGCGGCAGCTTTCGGTGCATCGGTGTTCGCCCTGTCTGATCGCGGCGCGACGTCGGAGACCGCCCGTTGGCTGGCCGACAGCGAAAACCGTTCCGACCTGATCGGCGGTGCCGGCAATGTCAGCCTCGACGACAAGGACCGTATGCTCGCCGGCGTGTTGCTCGACCTGTCGATGACGGCTTCGCTGACCTCCAGCCTCAACGTCGGTCAGAAAGTTCTGACCAACATCGGCCGCGTCACACCGCTGCACAAACAGCGCGTGGAGCAGGCCGGGTTCATGGTACTGAAGTCGCCGGATATCCCGTCGATCCTGGTTGAAACCGGCTTCATCTCCAATGCCAACGAAGCGAACAAACTCTCGGCGTCGAGCCACCAGCAAGCGCTGGCACGTTCGATCAGCAGCGGCGTGCGCCAGTTCTTCCAGCAGAATCCGCCACCGGGCACCTACATTGCCTGGCTGCGTGATTCCGGCAAGATCGCCCAGGGCCCGCGTGACCACCGTGTCGGCCCGGGTGAAACGCTGGCAATGATCGGCGTGCGCTATCAGGTATCGCCGGCCACATTGCGCAGCGCGAACAACCTGAAAAGCGATGAGCTGAAAGTCGGCC
The DNA here is from genome assembly GCF_014472415.1 of Pseudomonas sp. N40(2020). Classification (GTDB taxonomy): domain Bacteria; phylum Pseudomonadota; class Gammaproteobacteria; order Pseudomonadales; family Pseudomonadaceae; genus Aquipseudomonas. The sequence continues at coordinate 86,928 of NZ_JACSZV010000007.1, read as the reverse complement.
AACACCTGACCATTCCTGGCACCGAATTGGCGTCCAAAGAATGAACGAAGTGCTGAACGCAGCCCGCATCGAACTGCTCAGCCCCCGGCTGGCGAACCAGATCGCCGCCGGTGAGGTGGTCGAGCGCCCGGCGTCGGTGATCAAGGAGCTGCTGGAAAACAGCCTCGACTCCGGCGCCAAGCGCATCGATGTCGATGTCGAGCAGGGCGGCGTCAAGCTGCTGCGAGTCCGCGACGACGGCAGCGGCATCTCCGCCGACGACTTGCCGCTGGCGCTGGCCCGTCACGCCACCAGCAAGATTCGTAATCTGGAAGACCTCGAACAGGTGATGAGCCTGGGCTTTCGCGGTGAGGCACTGGCGTCGATCAGTTCCGTCGCGCGCCTGACCCTGACCTCGCGCACCCGTGACGCCGATCAGGCCTGGCAGGTCGAAACCGAAGGTCGCGACATGGCGCCTCGCGTGCAACCGGCCGCGCACCCGGTCGGCACCTCGGTTGAAGTCCGCGACCTGTTCTTCAACACCCCGGCGCGGCGCAAATTCCTCAAGACCGAAAAAACCGAATTCGATCACCTGCAAGAAGTGATCAAGCGTCTTGCACTGGCGCGTTTCGACGTGGCGTTTCATCTGCGCCACAACGGCAAGACCATTCTCAGCCTGCACGAAGCCCACGATGACGCGGCGCGTGCGCGGCGTGTGGCGGCGATCTGTGGTTCGGGTTTCCTGGAGCAAGCCTTGCCTATCGAGATCGAGCGTAACGGCTTGCACCTGTGGGGCTGGGTCGGTTTGCCGACCTTCAACCGCAGCCAGGCGGACTTGCAGTACTTCTTTGTCAATGGCCGGGCGGTGCGCGACAAGCTCGTGGCCCACGCGGTGCGTCAGGCCTACCGCGACGTCTTGTTCAACGGTCGGCACCCGACGTTTGCGCTGTTTTTCGAGGTCGACCCGGCGGCGGTGGACGTCAACGTGCACCCGACCAAGCACGAAGTGCGCTTTCGCGATGGGCGCATGGTGCATGACTTCCTTTACGGCACGCTGCACCGCGCGCTGGGCGATGTGCGTCCGGAAGATCAGCTTGCCGGTTCAGTCACCACCGCCGTCGTCCGGCCAACCGGCCTTGATGCCGGTGAGTTCGGCCCGCAGGGTGAAATGCGTCTGGCGGCCAATGCGTTGCTTGAGCAACCGCAGGCGCAACCGGCGTTCAATACGTCGGCGGGCGCCAGCGCTGGTGGCGCTTATCAGTATCAATACACGCCGCGTCCGCAATCGGCGATGCCGCCTGCCGCTGAGGCTCAGGCTGCGTATCGCGAGTTTTTCGCGCCGTTGCCTGAAGCCAACGCCAATGCGCTGCCGGCCGGTCAGGAAGATATTCCACCCCTCGGGTACGCGCTGGCGCAGCTCAAGGGCATCTACATTCTGTCCGAGAATGCCCAAGGGCTGGTTTTGGTGGACATGCACGCCGCCCACGAGCGGATCATGTACGAACGCCTGAAGATTGCCATGGCCAGCGAAGGTCTTAGCGGCCAGCCGTTGCTGGTGCCTGAGTCTCTGGCGGTGAGTCAGCGCGAGGCCGATTGCGCCGAAGAGCATGCGGCGTGGTTTCAGCGTCTTGGCTTCGAGTTGCAACGCCTTGGCCCGGAAACATTGGCTATTCGACAGATTCCGGCTTTGCTCAAGCAGGCTGAGGCTAATCGTCTGGTGGGTGATGTGCTGTCGGATTTGATGGAATACGGCACTAGCGACCGGATTCAGGCGCACCTCAACGAACTGCTGGGCACCATGGCCTGCCACGGCGCGATCCGCGCCAACCGGCGCCTGGCCCTGCCGGAAATGAACGGCCTGCTGCGTGACATGGAAAACACCGAGCGCAGCGGTCAATGCAATCATGGCCGACCGACCTGGACCCAACTGGGCCTGGACGATCTGGACAAACTGTTCTTGCGCGGTCGTTGATGAGCCAGCTTCCTCCAGCGATTTTTCTGATGGGCCCGACCGCTGCGGGCAAGACCGACCTGGCCATCGAGCTGTCCAAGGTATTGCCGTGCGAGTTGATCAGCGTCGATTCTGCGCTGGTTTATCGCGGCATGGACATCGGCACCGCCAAGCCTTCAAAAGAACTGTTGGCTGAGCATCCGCACCGTTTGATCGACATTCTTGATCCGGCTGAAGCGTATTCGGCTGCTGATTTTCGGCGTGATGCCCTGCAAGCAATGGCCGAAATCACTTCGCGCGGAAAAATTCCGCTGCTGGTCGGCGGCACGATGCTCTATTACAAGGCTTTGGTCGACGGCCTGGCAGACATGCCGGCAGCCGACCCCGGGGTGCGCGCGCAGATCGAAGAAGAGGCTGCACGCCTTGGCTGGCAAGCCTTGCACGAGCAATTGGCAGCCATCGACCCGGAGTCAGCGGCGCGGATACATCCGAACGATCCACAGCGTCTGAGTCGGGCGCTGGAGGTTTATCGGGTCAGCGGTCAGAGCATGACTGCCCTGCGCCAGCAACAATCTGCGCAAAGTACTGAAGCAGCCGCTTCGGGACTGCAACAATTGCCCTATACTGTCGCGAACTTGGCCATTGCCCCGGCGAATCGTCAGGTACTGCACGAGCGTATTAAACAAAGATTCACAAATATGTTGGAACAGGGATTCATCGACGAGGTCGTAGCCCTGCGTAAAAGAAGTGACCTGCATGCCGGGTTGCCGTCTATACGTGCAGTAGGTTACCGCCAAGTCTGGGATTACCTGGATGGCAAACTGAGCTTGGCCGAAATGCAGGAGCGCGGAATCATCGCCACGCGCCAATTGGCCAAACGCCAGTTCACCTGGCTGCGCAGCTGGGAAGATTTACACTGGCTGGACAGTCTTGATTGCGACAATCTGCCACGCGCCTTGAAATACCTTGGGACCATCTCCATATTGAGCTGAGTCCTTGCAATTGCCGTCTATCCTTGGGGGTGTGGCGGCCAAAGCCATCTGAATTACCTATTTTTTATTATTGAATCCTTAAAGGAGTGCGGCACATGTCAAAAGGGCATTCGCTACAAGACCCTTACTTGAATACTTTACGTAAAGAGAAAGTTGGGGTTTCAATCTACCTGGTCAACGGTATCAAACTGCAAGGCACGATCGAGTCCTTCGACCAGTTCGTGATCCTGCTGAAAAACACCGTCAGCCAGATGGTTTATAAACACGCTATCTCTACCGTCGTGCCAGTTCGTCCAATTCGTCTGCCTAGCGCAACCGAAAATGAACAGGGCGACGCAGATCCAGCTCCGGGTAACGCCTGATAGGAGTCTCCTTTGTTCTTTGAGCGCCACGGTGGTGGTGAACGGGTCATCCTCGTTCACTTGGATGGACAGGACCCTGAGGCGCGCGAAGATCCGCAGGAGTTTCAGGAGCTGGCTAATTCGGCGGGCGCCGAGACCGTTGCGTTTTTTAACGTGCCGCGTCATCGGCCAACCGCCAAATTCCTGATTGGCAGTGGCAAGGTCGAGGAACTACGCGACCTGGTTCATGCCGAAAAGGCCGATCTGGTTATCTTCAATCACATCCTCACGCCCAGTCAGGAACGTAACCTCGAACGTGTTTTCGAGTGTCGCGTGATCGACCGCACCGGTCTGATTCTCGATATTTTCGCCCAGCGCGCCCGCACCCATGAAGGCAAGCTCCAGGTCGAACTGGCCCAGCTTGACCACATGAGCACCCGGCTGGTTCGTGGCTGGACTCACCTTGAGCGTCAAGGTGGTGGCATCGGCATGCGTGGTCCGGGTGAAACACAACTGGAAACCGACCGTCGTCTGTTGCGGGTTCGCCTGCGCCAGATCAAGGGCCGGCTGGAAAAAGTGCGCAGCCAGCGCGAACAGTCGCGACGCGGCCGCTCGCGTGCGGATATTCCTACCGTGTCTCTGGTGGGGTATACCAACGCCGGTAAATCCACACTCTTCAATAACGTGACGAAATCCGACGTGTACGCGGCGGATCAGTTGTTCGCCACGCTGGACCCGACCCTGCGCCGTCTCGAACTGGACGACCTCGGGCCGATTGTTTTGGCCGACACCGTGGGGTTCATCCGTCACTTGCCCCACAAGCTGGTCGAAGCATTTCGGTCTACGCTCGAAGAGTCGAGCAACTCCGATCTGCTGTTGCACGTGATCGATGCGGCCGAGCCGGATCGCATGTTGCAGATCGAGCAGGTGATGGTGGTGCTGGGTGAGATTGGAGCCCAGGACTTGCCGATCCTCGAGGTATACAACAAACTCGATTTGCTTGAAGGCGTTGAGCCACAAATCCAGCGCGATGCCGATGGCAAGCCGCAACGGGTCTGGCTGTCCGCGCGTGATGGCAGTGGTCTGGAATTGCTTGAGCAAGCCATTGCCGAGTTGCTGGGCAGCGATTTGTTTGTGGGCACATTGCGTTTGCCGCAACGATTCGCTCGACTGCGTGCGCAGTTCTTCGAACTCGGTGCGGTGCAGAAAGAAGAACACGACGAAGAAGGCATCAGCTTGCTGGCCGTTCGTTTGCCCCGGGTCGAGTTGAATCGACTGGTAAGCCGCGAAGGATTGCAGCCGATGGAATTCATCGAGCAACACACTTTGCAATAAAAGCCTGACAAAGCGGTTGTGCCGCAACGGCAGGCATTCTGTAGCATTGGTCGGCGCGCCGTGGGTGCGTCTTTGCTTTATCAGATGGAGAGCGCTATGGCTTGGAATGAGCCGGGTGGCAACTCGAACAATCAGGATCCTTGGGGTGGCAAGCGCCGCAATAACGGCGACCGCAAGGGGCCACCGGATCTCGACGAGGCCTTCCGAAAGCTGCAGGAAAGCCTGAACGGGTTGTTCGGTGGTGGTAAGAAACGCGGTGGTGATGACGGCGGTGGTTCGGGCAGGAGTAGTGGCGGCTTCGGCGCTCTGCTCGGTATCGGCCTCGTTGTGCTGGCGGCCGTCTGGCTGTACAGCGCGGTCTATGTGGTCGACGAGCAGGAGCAAGCCGTGGTGCTGCGCTTCGGCAAGTACTACGAAACCGTCGGCCCCGGCCTGAACATCTACTTCCCGCCGATCGATAAAAAGTACATGGAAAACGTCACGCGTGAGCGTGCCTACACCAAGCAGGGCCAGATGCTGACCGAAGACGAGAACATCGTCGAAGTGCCGCTGACCGTGCAGTACAAGATCAGCAACCTGCAGGATTTCGTGCTGAACGTCGATCAGCCGGAAATCAGCCTGCAGCATGCGACCGACAGCGCCTTGCGCCACGTGGTGGGTTCGACTGCCATGGACCAGGTGCTGACCGAAGGTCGTGAATTGATGGCCAGCGAAATCAAGGAGCGTCTGCAACGCTTCCTCGATACCTATCGCACCGGCATCACCGTCACTCAGGTCAACGTACAGAGCGCAGCCGCACCGCGTGAAGTGCAGGAAGCCTTTGATGACGTGATCCGCGCCCGTGAAGACGAGCAGCGTTCGCGCAACCAGGCTGAAACCTACGCCAACGGCGTGGTGCCGGAAGCCCGTGGTCAGGCCCAGCGCATCCTTGAAGATGCCAACGGTTATCGCGACGAAACGGTTTCGCGCGCCAAGGGTGAGGCAGATCGCTTTACCAAACTGGTCGCCGAGTATCGCAAGGCCCCTGAAGTCACCCGCCAGCGTCTGTATCTGGACACCATGCAGGAAGTCTTCAGCAATACCAGCAAGGTACTCGTGACCGGTAATAAAGACGGCCAGAGCAACCTGCTTTACTTGCCGTTGGACAAAATGATTCAGAACAGTTCGGGCAGCAATGCACCGGTCACCGGTTCGGCTGCCGCCAGCAACACGGATGTCACGCCGCATGTCACTGACGTGCCGCAGTCGCGTACAAGGGAGACCCGCTGATGAGCAATAAATCGCTGATCGCCCTGATCGTTGGCGTTGTCGTGGTACTGGTTGGCTGGAACTGCTTCTACATCGTCGCTCAGACCGAGCGCGCGGTGTTGCTGCAATTCGGTCGTGTGGTGCAGGCGGATGTTCAGCCGGGTCTGCATGTGAAAGTGCCTTACGTTAACCAGGTGCGTAAATTCGACGCACGTCTGATGACGCTGGATGCACCGACGCAGCGTTTCCTGACCCTGGAAAAGAAAGCCGTGATGGTCGATGCCTACGCCAAGTGGCGCGTGAAAGATGCCGAGCGCTTCTACACCGCAACTTCCGGCCTCAAGCAAATCGCCGACGAGCGCCTGTCCCGTCGTCTGGAATCCGGTCTGCGTGACCAGTTCGGTAAGCGCACCCTGCACGAAGTTGTGTCTGGTGAGCGTGATGCGCTGATGGCTGACATCACTGCTTCGCTGAACAAGATGGCGGAAAAGGAGCTGGGTATCGAAGTTGTCGATGTCCGGGTCAAGACCATCGATCTGCCGAAAGAAGTGAACCGCAGTGTGTTTGAACGTATGAGCACCGAGCGTGAGCGTGAAGCTCGCGAGCACCGCGCCAAGGGTAACGAGCTGGCAGAAGGCATCCGTGCCGACGCTGATCGCCAACGCCGTGTGCTGCTGGCTGAAGCCTATCGTGAATCCGAAGAGATTCGCGGTGACGGTGACGCCCAGGCCGCTGCGATCTACTCCAAGGCCTACGGCCAGGATCAGGAATTCTACGGTTTCTACCGTAGCCTGCGCGCCTACCGTGAAAGCTTCGCGAACAAATCCGACGTCCTGGTCCTCGACCCAAGCAGCGACTTCTTCCGCTATCTGGAAAAGTCCAAGCCTTGATACGACGTTGACCTGAATCGTTCCGCCCGGCGGCTAAAACCTCGGGCGGGGTGATCCTTTGGGAAAACGTGTGTATGATGCGGCAGCCGGGAAATTCCCGGCTTTTTTGCGTCTGCATGTTTGATTGCTGTTTTTGCTGCAGAACATCGGGTTGAACAGCCCGAACAGTTTTTCGAGGAAAGTGATGGGCGAGGCCGGTATCAGGCCTTTCGCTGCGTCGTTCATGCGCGTGCGTTTTGAACGGACCGGTCATTTTCTGCTTCACTCAAGGCTCGCCCTAGTGCTGGCCGCCCGGATCAAAGGGGAATGGCGTAATGGCAACGGTAGACCGCTGGCTGCTGCCAGATGGCATCGAAGAAGTACTGCCACCGGAAGCGGCGCGCATTGAAGTTGCGCGTCGTCAGGTGTTGGATCTGTTCCAGAGCTGGGGTTACGAGTTTGTCGTGACCCCCCATATCGAGTACCTGGAATCCCTGCTGACCGGCGCGGGCCAGGACCTGGATCTGCGTACCTTCAAGGTCATCGACCCGCAGTCGGGCCGGCAGATGGGTTTCCGCGCTGACATCACGCCGCAAGTGGCACGCATCGATGCGCACACCCTGCGTCGCGAGGGCCCGAGCCGTCTGTGCTACGCCGGCAGCGTACTGCACGCCCAACCGCGTGCACTGTCGTCCTCGCGCAGCCCGATTCAATTGGGCGCCGAGTTGTACGGCGATGCCAGCCCGAGCAGCGACGTCGAAGTCATCAGCCTGATGCTGGCCATGCTGCAACTGGCCGATGTGCCGGATGTGCACATGGATCTCGGTCACGTCGGCATCTACCGTGGCCTGGCGCGCGCCGCCGGTCTGTCCGGTGAAGTCGAGCAGCAGTTGTTCGATGCGTTGCAACGCAAGGCCATCGACGAGGTCATTACCTTGACCGAAGGCCTGCCGGCCGATCTGTCCGGCATGCTGCGCGCGCTGGTCGATCTGTGTGGCGGCCGTGAAGTGCTGGCTGCTGCCCGCGAGCGTCTGGCCGATGCGCCGGCGCCGGTGCTGGCAGCACTGGAAGATTTGCTGGCGATCGCCGAGCGTCTGTCGGCGCGCTTCCCGGAGCTGCCGCTGTATTTTGATCTGGGCGAGTTGCGCGGCTACCACTACCACACCGGTGTGGTGTTCGCGGTGTTCGTGCCGGGCGTTGGCCAGTCCATCGCTCAGGGCGGTCGCTACGACGACATCGGCGCCGACTTCGGTCGCGCCCGTCCGGCAACCGGCTTCTCCACTGATTTGAAAACCCTGGTGACCCTGGGGCGTGCTGAGATCGAGTTACCGTCTGGCGGTATCTGGATGCCTGACAGTACGGATGCGGCACTCTGGCAGCAGGTTTGCCAGTTGCGCAGTGAGGGTCAGCGTGTCGTTCAGGCATTGCCTGGACAACCTTTGGCCGCCGCCCGTGATGCGGACTGCGACCGGCAATTGATTCAGCAGAACGGGCTTTGGCAAGTATCGCCACTGGCTTCTTGAGTTTTCCTGCCGGCTATCGCCGGCACCAAGTTTGCGCGAATGAGGACAAGTGTTATGGGTAAGAATGTCGTAGTCCTGGGCACCCAGTGGGGTGATGAGGGCAAAGGCAAGATCGTTGATCTGCTGACCGAACATGCTGCCGCCGTAGTGCGCTACCAAGGTGGCCACAACGCTGGTCACACCCTGGTGATCGACGGCGAGAAAACCGTCTTGCACCTGATTCCGTCGGGCGTACTGCGCGAAGGCGTGCAGTGCCTGATCGGCAACGGCGTGGTGGTTGCACCTGACGCCCTGCTGCGCGAGATCATCAAGCTGGAAGAGAAAGGCGTACCGGTGCGCGAGCGCCTGCGCATCAGCCCGTCCTGCCCGCTGATCCTGTCCTTCCACGTGGCGCTGGACCAGGCCCGTGAAAAGGCCCGTGGCGAGCTGAAGATCGGTACTACCGGTCGCGGTATCGGCCCGGCTTACGAAGACAAGGTTGCACGTCGTGGCCTGCGTGTTGGCGATCTGCTCAACATGCCGCGCTTTGAAGACAAGCTGCGTGAACTGGTGGACTACCACAACTTCATGCTGGTGGGTTACTACAAAGAGCCTGCCATCGACTACGACAAGACCCTTGCCGAGTGCAAAGAGTACGCTGAGCTGCTCAAGCCGCTGATGCTGGACGTGACGGCCGAGTTGCACGACCTGCGTCGCGCCGGCAAAGACATCATGTTCGAAGGCGCCCAGGGTTCGTTGCTCGACATCGACCACGGCACCTATCCGTACGTGACCAGCTCCAACACCACCGCGGGTGGCGTAGCGACCGGTTCGGGTGTTGGCCCGATGTTCCTGGACTACATCCTGGGCATCACCAAGGCTTACACCACTCGCGTAGGTTCGGGCCCATTCCCGACTGAGCTGTTCGACGAAGTGGGTGCGCACCTGGCCAAACAAGGTCACGAGTTCGGCGCTACCACCGGCCGTGCCCGTCGTTGCGGCTGGTTCGACGCCGTTATCCTGCGTCGCGCTATCGACGTGAACAGCATCTCGGGTATCTGCCTGACCAAGCTGGACGTACTCGACGGCCTGGAAACCATCAACATCTGCGTCGGTTACAAAGATGCGCAAGGCAACGCCGTTGCCCCAACTGACGCTGACAGCTACGTGGGCCTTCAGCCTGTGTACGAAGAAGTGCCGGGCTGGACCGAATCGACCGTGGGTGCCAAAACCCTGGAAGAGCTGCCAGCTAACGCTCGTGCCTACATCAAGCGCGTTGAAGAGTTGATCGGCGCGCCGATCGACATTATTTCGACGGGCCCGGATCGCAACGAAACCATCGTTCTGCGTCATCCGTTTGCTTGATAAGTCGTTGATGTAAAAAACAAAGGCCCCTTAATCGGGGCCTTTGTTGTTTATGCCTGTTGGACGGCATGACCTTTGCTGTGAATCTGTCTACAAGAGTGCCATCAAATTAATGGCGTCAGAAGTAGAGGGATTCATAGTGTCAGCCGTTCTCTCACTGTTACAAAGCCGTTTGTTGCGGCCCGTGTTCGTTACCCTTGGTATCGCCCTTTTGGTGCAGGTGCTGGTGGCCGTTGCCCTGACGCGGAGCACGGTCACGGCTCTGGAAGCCGATTTGGCGGTGCGCCTCGGTGCCGATAGCCAGAAGCTCTCCGGTGAACTGGAGCAGGCCGGGCGTGAAGTCACGTCGAGCCTCGACGCCTTGTCCGCCAGTACCCGCCAGCGTCTGACGGCCGGTTTGTCCACGCGACTGAAGGACGAACAGGCACAGTTGCGCGCGACATTGGAAAAGGATCTGAAGGACTCGGCCAACGACATGGCCCAGTTGCTCGCCTCCGTTGCGCCCCGCGCCATGTGGGACAGCGATGTGCCAACCCTGTCGGAATTTGCCCGTCGCGCCCAGCGCAATCCCAACGTGTTGTTCGTGGTCTACGACGACGCCACCGGCCAGCACCTGACCCGCTACCTCAACCGCGAAAACCCGATTAACAAGGCCTTGCTGGAAAAGGGCCAGGGCGAGCGTGCGCTGGATAAAGTGCTGGATGCGGCGAAGAACGATCCGTCGGTCTACTACCTCGAGGCTTCGATCAATCCGAATGGCGTGGAAATCGGCAAGGTGCTGATGGGGGTTTCCACGGCTTCGGTGGAAACCGATCTGGCCGCCCTCGACAAGCGTTTCACCGCGCTGATTGCCAGCAGCGATCAATTGGTCGGTGACAGCCTAAAAGGCGCCGCAGCCGATAGCGCGACGGCGATGCGTGCGCGATTGCAATCAGCGCAATCCACCGCCACCGAGATGAAAGCTAACACCGCCAGCACCGTGCAGGATGCCGCAGCGACTTTGCGCTGGCGGATCGGCATGGGCCTGGCGCTGGTCGGCTGCGGCGTGCTGCTGTTGCTGGCCGTGGTGCTCGGCCATCGCGTGGTCAATCGCTTGAAGATGCTCAATGCCGCCATGGACGATCTGGCGGCGGGCGAAGGCGACCTGACCAAGCGGGTGCAGATCAACAGCAAGGACGAGATCGGCGACATGGCCTCGGCGGTCAATCGCTTTGTCGATAAGTTGCAGCCGATCGTGCGCGAGGCGGGCGATGTGGCGCAGCGTACCGGCGTGGAAATCGGTGCCATGACCCTGCGCAATGCCGGTGCCGATGCGGCGGCCGGGATGCAGCGTGACGAAGTGGCGGAAAGTCTGCGGGCACTGTCGCAAATGGCCGACGAGGCGCAGTCGGAAAGCCATGCCATGCAGGCTGCGTTGAAGCAGGTTGTGGATATTCGTCAGGCGACTGATGAGAACACTCGCACCTCGGCCAAGGTCGGCAGCTTGATCGAGGCGCTGGCCGGGCAGGTCGATACCGGGGCGAAAGTTATTGAGCGTCTGGCGCAGCAGAGTGAACAGATTGAAGTTGTTTTGACGGTGATTCACGGCATTGCTGAGCAGACCAACCTGCTGGCATTGAACGCGGCGATTGAAGCGGCGCGGGCCGGCGAGACCGGGCGCGGGTTCGCCGTAGTGGCGGATGAGGTCCGGGCGTTGGCGAGCAAGACGCAAAGCTCGACCGGTGACATTCAGGCGCATATCGTCGCCTTGCAGCAGGGCGCGCGTGAGGCGGTGGAGGCGATTGGTCAGGCTGGGCGTCAGGCCAGCGAAGGTTTGCTGGTGCTGCGTGACAGTGCGCGGTTGCAGCAGTCGGTTCAGGCTTCGGTTGAGCAGGTGCATGCGGCGATTGGCCTGGCGACTCAGGCGGCGGCGCATCAGGCGCAAGGTGCGCAGGCGGTGCGTGGGCGGGTCGAGACGATACATGCTCAGGCCGAGAAAGCGGCGCAGGCGGTGGTGGAAACCACGGCCAGTGGCAAGGTGCTGGATGGTCTGGCGGCGCAGTTGAAGGCAAGCCTGGGGCAGTTCCGGGCCTAAGATTAAAAGATCGCAGCCTGCGGCAGCTCCTACAGGGAAACGCAAATTCTTCTGTAGGAGCCGCCGCAGGCTGCGATCTTTTGCTTTATCAGCGGCTCAAATACATCCGCGTCGTCAGCAGATACACAGGCAATCCAGAAACCAGAATCAACAACGCCGCATAAGGTGCCGCTGCTGCAAACTCGACATTCGCGGTATGCGCCCAGACCTCGGTCGCCAAGGTGTTCAGTCCAGTCGGACTCAGCAGCAAAGTCGCCGTCAGCTCCTTCATCGCATCCAGGAACACCAGTGCAAACGCTGCGCCCAATGCCGGGAAGATGATCGGCAGCGTCACCCGGCAAAACGCCGTGAACGACGATGCACCCAGCGTGCGTGCCGCCTCTTCCAGCTGCGGTGCCGCTTTGTTCAGTGCGGTGCGAATCGGCGCCTGAGCTAGCGGCAGAAACAGCAACGCATAAGCGATCAGCAACAGCGCAGACGTTTGATACAGCACTGGTACGTAATGCAGGGCGAAATACACCAGCGTCAACGCAATCACCAGTCCTGGCAACGCATGCAGCAGATACGGCAGGCGCTCGGCCCAGATCGCCAGTTGGCCTTTGTAACGCACGACCAACAGGCCGACCGGTATCGCCAGCAGTAGGCACAGCGCTGCGCCACCCAGCGAGAGTGCCAGCGAGGACAGCAGTGCTTCGGTAATCGCCGCGACCGGGAAGGCTGCCGAAGAGCCCACCGCCAGCCAGTACGCCAGCATGCCCAGTGGAATCCCGCTGCCGATGATCGCCAGCATCAGGCAATACAACTGACCGACAGTGGCCCACGGTCCGAGCCGAACCTGTTCAGCCTGACGCGCCGCACCTTGCCCGGTGCGCACATGACGGCCTTTGCCGCGCACTCGCAGTTCCAGCCACAGCAGAACCAGGCACAGCGCCAGCAACACCGCAGATAGCATCGCCGCATTCGCGTTACTGAATTCCAGTTCGAACTGTTGATAGATCGCAGTGGTGAAGGTTTGCAGGCCGATGATCGACAGCGCGCCGAACTCCACCAGCATATGCAGGGCAATCAGCAGCGAGCCGGCCAGCAGCGACGGCCAGAGTAGCGGTAGCGTGACGCGAAAGAACACGCCCCAGCGGTTCTGGCCGAGGGTGCGCGCAGATTCTTCAAGAGAGGGGTCGAGGTTGCGCAAAGTGGCTGCAACCGGCAGAAAGATCAGCGGGTATTTCGACAGGCTCATCACCAGAATCGCCCCGCCGAGGCCTTCGAACTGTGCGCTCAGCGACACCCAGGTGAAGCTGCTGACAAATGCCGGCACCGCGAAGGGCAGGCACAAAATCACGCCCCATAGACGTCGCCCGGGCAGATTGGTGCGCTCTAGCAGCCAGGCCAGCGACAAACCAATCACGCCGCAGGTGATGGTCACGCCGACCATCAGCGCCAGCGTATTGCGCAGCAGGCCGAACACATAAGGGCGCCACAACAAATGCAGCGCCTCGGCCCAGCCGGCCTGCCAGGCCTTCAGCCCGACATAGGCCAGCGGCAACAGGCTCATGACCACCAACAGCAATACCGGCAGCACCAGCCAGATCGACGGCCGCTTGCGCCGTGGCACGTAACCCCCGCGCGTGGCGGGGGCGGTTAACGATGCGGCCATCAGTTCAAGCCAACTTCGCGTTCCAGATCCAGCGCTTCTTCAGCATTGCCCAGATCGGCCGGAGTGACATTCGGTGCTTTCAGCTCGCTGAACGGCTTGAGGCCGCGATCCGATTCCATACCTTTGTGCAGCGGGTATTCGGCGGTTGTCTGGGTGATCACGCGCTGACCTTCTTCGCTCGCCATGTAGGCGAGGAATTGCTGGGCTTCTTTTGGGTGCTTGCTGGATTTCAACACGGCCGCGCTGGATACGGTGATCAAGCCACCAGCGTCGCCACCGGTGAAGTAGTGCAGTTTCGAATCCAGTTTGCCTTTCTCGCGTTGCAGGGCGAACCAGTAGTAGTTGTTCACCAGGACGGTGGCGACTTCGCCGTTTTCAACCGCTTTGAGTGCGACCATGTTGTTGCTGTAGGTCTTGCCGAACGCGCGCAGGCCGGTCAGCCATTCTTCGGCGGCGTCACGACCGTGCATCTTGATGATGGCCACGGCCTGTTCCTGGAAGGCGCCGCTGGTTGGAACGAAACCGACTTTGCCTTGCCATTGCGGGTCGGAAAATTCCATCACCGATTTCGGCAGGTCTTTTTCATCGATCAGCTTCGGGTTGAACGCAACCACGCGAACGCGAGCGGTGACGCCGATCCACGTGCCGTTGCCGGCGACATATTTTTCTGGCAGTACAGCCAAAGTAGCGTCGTCGGCCTTGGCCAGCAGGCCTTGCTCGCCGAGATTGTTCAGTGGTGGAGATTCTTCGGTGTAGATCACGTCGGCGGGGGAGCGTTCGCCTTCCTCGATGATCTGGCTGGCGAGCTGGTTACTGCTGCCCTTGCGAACATTGACGTGAATGCCGGTCTTGGCTTCGAAGGCTTTGGCGATCGCATCGCCGACTTCCTTGTGCTGGCCGTTGTAGAGAGTCAGGGAAACCGCATCGGCAGCCTGGGCGAGGGGAGTGGCGAGTGCCAGGCCGAGAAGGGTGAAGGTAAAGCCTCGGCGCAGGGTATTTCGAAACGTCATTCGCAGGGTTCCTCACTGTCGCATTGCAAAAACTTGAAACAATGATAAACGATATTGTTTCTCAAGTGCGCCTTGCGGGGATCTGGATGGTTTGCTAGGGAGGAGAGGGGGCGGAGGTTTTTCAAACCCCGGAAACGCAAAAACCCGCTTTCGCGGGTTTTTGTGAAATCCAAGGTCGTAACCTTGGATTTGAATTGGTGCCCAGAAGAAGACTCGAACTTCCACGACCGTAAGGTCACCAGCACCTGAAGCTGGCGTGTCTACCAATTTCACCATCTGGGCAATCATCGCAAGCGTTGCCGCTGTTGATGTGGCGCACTATACGGAGCGCTTTTTGATCTGTAAACCCCTGATTTAATTTTAATAAATCGGTTTTAACAAATGCGTTCCTTAGAATGCAAAAAACCCGCTTTCGCGGGTTTTTGTGTGAGCCTTGAAACTGATCTAGTCTCAATCTCGAAATTGGTGCCCAGAAGAAGACTCGAACTTCCACGACCGTAAGGTCACCAGCACCTGAAGCTGGCGTGTCTACCAATTTCACCATCTGGGCAGTATCGGAAACGCTTGTGCGTCGTCGATGGCGCGCACTATACGGAGCGTCTTTTTAACTGTAAACCCCTGCTTCGATTTTTTTTGATTTTTTTTACCGACGGTGTTTAAAACGACTTCAAAGCGTCGATACAGGGCTTTAGAAGGGCCTTTATAGTCTGAAATTTCCCGTTTGATGACGCCTATGCCAAACTAACCCGTATATAGACAAGGTGAAAACTCTCTAATGGCCGATTGGCAGTCCCTCGATCCCGAGGCCGCTCGTGAAGCGGAAAAATATGAAAACCCTATTCCTAGCCGCGAACTGATCCTGGCGCATCTCGCCGATCGGGGTTCGCCTGCTGCCCGCGAGCAACTGGTCGAAGAGTTTGGTCTGACCACAGAAGACCAGATCGAAGCCCTGCGCCGCCGCCTGCGCGCCATGGAGCGCGACGCTCAGCTGATATACACCCGTCGGGGCACGTATGCGCCAGTGGACAAGCTCGACCTGATCCTCGGCCGCATCAGCGGTCACCGTGACGGTTTCGGCTTCCTGGTGCCGGACGACGGCAGCGATGACCTGTTCATGAGCCCGGCGCAAATGCGTCTGGTGTTCGACGGTGACCGCGCGCTTGCCCGTGTTTCCGGACTCGACCGTCGCGGTCGCCGCGAAGGCGTGATCGTTGAAGTGGTGTCCCGCGCTCACGAAAGCATCGTCGGTCGCTACTTCGAAGAAGGCGGTATCGGCTTCGTCGTTGCGGATAATCCGAAGATCCAGCAAGAAGTGCTGGTCACTCCGGGCCGCAATGCCAGCGCCCAGATCGGTCAGTTCGTCGAGGTGAAAATCACCCACTGGCCAACGCCGCGTTTCCAGCCGCAAGGCGATGTGGTCGAAGTGGTCGGCAACTACATGGCGCCGGGCATGGAAATCGATGTCGCGCTGCGTACCTATGACATCCCGCACGTCTGGCCTGAAGCCGTTCTGAAAGAGGCGGCCAAGCTCAAGCCGGAAGTCGAAGATAAAGACAAAGAGAAGCGCGTCGACCTGCGCCATCTGCCGTTCGTCACCATCGACGGCGAAGATGCCCGGGACTTCGACGATGCGGTCTATTGCGAAGCCAAGCCGGGCAAGCTGCGCTTGTTCTCCGGTGGCTGGAAGTTGTACGTGGCGATTGCCGACGTTTCCAGTTACGTGAAAATCGGCTCGGCGCTGGACAACGAAGCCCAAGTGCGTGGCAACTCGGTGTACTTCCCCGAGCGCGTGGTGCCGATGCTGCCTGAGCAGTTGTCCAACGGCCTGTGCTCGCTGAATCCGCAGGTCGATCGTCTGGCCATGGTTTGCGAGATGACCATCTCCAAGTCTGGCGAAATGACCGACTACTGCTTCTATGAAGCGGTGATCCACTCCCACGCTCGTTTGACCTACAACAAGGTCAGCGCGATGCTGGAAACGCCGAAAGCGACCGAAGCGCGCAAACTGCGTGGCGAATACACCGACGTCGTGCCACACCTTAAACAGCTTTATGCGCTGTACAAGGTGTTGCTGGCAGCCCGTCACGTGCGTGGCGCGATCGATTTCGAAACGCAGGAAACCCGGATCATCTTCGGTTCCGAGCGCAAGATTGCCGAAATCCGTCCGACCATCCGTAACGATGCGCACAAGCTGATCGAGGAATGCATGCTGGCGGCCAACGTGGCTACCGCCGAATTCCTGAAAAAGCACGAAATCCCTGCGCTGTACCGCGTTCACGCGGGGCCTCCACCGGAGCGTCTGGAAAAACTGCGCGCCTTCCTCGGCGAGCTAGGTCTGTCCCTGCATAAAGGCAAGGATGGTCCATCGCCGAAGGACTATCAGGCTTTGCTGGCGAGCATCAAGGATCGTCCGGATTTCCATCTGATCCAGACCGTGATGCTGCGTTCGTTGAGTCAGGCGGTGTACAGCGCCGAAAACGACGGTCACTTCGGCCTGAATTACGAAGCCTATACCCACTTCACTTCGCCGATCCGTCGTTACCCGGACCTGCTCACGCACCGCGCGATCCGCAGCGTGATCCATTCGAAGCAGGACACCCCGCACGTTCGCCGTGCCGGTGCGATGACCATTCCGAAGGCACGCATCTATCCGTACGACGAAGCGGCACTTGAGCAACTCGGCGAGCAGTGCTCGATGAGCGAGCGCCGTGCTGACGAAGCGACTCGCGACGTGGTGAACTGGCTCAAGTGCGAGTTCATGAAGGATCGCGTGGGCGAATCGTTCCCGGGCGTGATCACTGCCGTGACCGGTTTTGGCCTGTTCGTCGAACTGACCGATATCTACGTCGAAGGCCTGGTGCACGTCACCGCGCTGCCGGGCGATTACTACCATTTCGATCCTGTGCATCACCGCCTCGCGGGTGAGCGCACCGGTCGTAGCTTCCGTCTCGGTGACACCGTTGAAGTGCGTGTCATGCGCGTCGACCTAGACGAGCGCAAGATCGACTTCGAGATGGCGGAAAAAACCATCAGTGCGCCGATCGGTCGCAAAAAACGTGGCGCCGAAACCGCTGCTCCAGCGTCCAAGGCTTCGGAAGAAAAGGCTCCGGCAAAAAACGCCGGTCGTCGTCCGGCCAAAGAGAAGGCTGCCGAAGCCTATCGCCCGAGCGACGCCGTGGCGAAAAACGCCGAGCTGCGCAAAAGCCGTGAAATGAAGAAAGCGCTGCTTTCCGATGCCAAAAACGGTGGTAAAGCGGCGTCCGGGGGAAAGACCGGACGGTCGGCGCCTGAGAATGCGACCGGCGGCAAGCCAGCCAAACCGAGCAAACACCGTAAAGGCCCGCCGAAAGCGGGTTCTGCTCCAGCCAAAAGTGGCGGGGCACGTAAACCGAAGGCGAAGTCATGAGTCAGTTGGAAAAAATCTACGGCGTTCACGCGGTAGAAGCGTTGCTGCGTCACCACCCCAAGCGCGTCAAACAGATCTGGCTGGCCGAAAGCCGAAACGATCCGCGCGTGCAGACCCTGATCGAACTGGCCAACGAGAATCGTGTTCAGGTAGGTCAGGCCGAGCGTCGTGAAATGGACGCCTGGGTTGAGGGCGTGCATCAGGGCGTGGTCGCGGACGTGAGTCCGAGCCAGGTCTGGGGCGAGGCGATGCTCGACGAGCTGCTCGACCGTACCGACGGCGCGCCGCTGCTGCTGGTACTCGACGGCGTGACCGATCCGCACAACCTCGGCGCTTGCCTGCGTTCGGCGGATGCTGCCGGTGCGCTGGCGGTAATCGTGCCGAAAGACAAGTCGGCGACCCTGACACCAGTGGTCCGTAAAGTGGCTTGCGGCGCGGCGGAAGTGATTCCGTTGGTGGCAGTGACCAACCTTGCGCGCACCCTGGAAAAGCTCCAGCAGCGCGGTCTGTGGGTTGTCGGCACGGCGGGTGAGGCCGAGGTCAGCATTTATGACCAGGACCTGACCGGCCCGACCATCCTGATCATGGGTGCTGAAGGCAAAGGCATGCGTCGCCTGACCCGCGAGCACTGCGACTATCTGGTGAACCTGCCGATGGCCGGTAGCGTCAGCAGCCTGAACGTCTCCGTTGCGACAGGTGTGTGCCTGTTCGAAGCGCAGCGTCAGCGCGGTGCGAAAGCCAAGGCTTCCGCGAAGAAGTCCTGAGTCGAACACGGTACAAATGTGGGAGCGAGCCTGCTCGCGAAAGGGGAGTGTCAGTCGACGTAAATGTTGCCTGACAGACCGCATTCGCGAGCAGGCTCGCTCCCACAGTGTTTTGTGGTGTGGCATGAATCGGGGATTGTTCAAATAATCACCAATTGCCTTGCACCTCTTCAGTCCCTTCTCTACAATTGCGCCCCTTGCTGTGACGGCAGGCACGCATGTGCCCCGCGCCGGCAAGTCCATAAGTGTCATTCACTCCTTGTCTGACCGTTTTTGAGCGGCAGGCTACAACCCGTAAGGAGCATTCATGCGTCATTACGAAATCATCTTTTTGGTCCACCCGGATCAAAGCGAGCAAGTCGGCGGCATGGTTGAGCGTTACACCAAGCTGATCGAAGAAGACGGCGGCAAAATCCACCGTCTGGAAGATTGGGGCCGTCGTCAACTGGCCTACGCAATCAACAATGTTCACAAGGCTCACTACGTGATGCTGAACGTTGAGTGCACTGGCAAGGCTCTGGCCGAGCTGGAAGACAACTTCCGCTACAACGATGCAGTGATCCGTAACCTGGTCATCCGTCGCGAAGAAGCCGTTACCGGCCAATCCGAGATGCTCAAGGCTGAAGAAAACCGCAGTGAGCGCCGTGAGCGTCGCGACCGTCCTGAGCACGAAGGCGCTGAAGGCGCTGATAGTGATGACAGCGACAACAGCGATAACGCTGACGAGTAATCCACGGACCTTTTAAGGAGCCTATCAAATGGCACGTTTCTTCCGTCGTCGTAAATTCTGCCGCTTCACCGCTGAAGACGTGAAGGAGATCGATTACAAAGATCTCAACACTCTGAAAGCCTACGTATCCGAGACCGGCAAAATCGTTCCAAGCCGCATCACCGGTACAAAAGCTCGTTATCAGCGTCAGCTGGCCACCGCTATCAAGCGCGCCCGCTTCCTGGCCCTGCTGGCCTACACCGACAGCCACGGCCGCTGAGACCGGGCAGTCGACAAGTAGCAAAGGATTGAATGCATGCGTGCCTTAGCTGAGTTCATCATGCGAGGCCGTATGCAGGCCACTCTCGTGGTGGCCGGATGTGCAACATTGCCGTTGTTGTATTGGTTGGGTGCTGCCGCCGGGAGCCTTGTGCTTCTGCGGCGCGGATTGACGGACGCCCTTGGCGTTCTGTCCCTGGGGTTGCTGCCGGCATTGATCTGGTGGCTGTATGCCGATGATCCACGGGCACTTCTGGTGCTGCTGGGATCTTCGGGGCTTGCGTTGGTTTTGCGCGCAAGTGAATCCTGGGTTCGCACGCTGCTGGTCAGCGTAGTGGTTGGAGTGGTGTTTTCAGTGGTGCTCGGGGCAGCGTTTGCGGCCCAGATCGAGATGCTCGCGCAGGCCTTGATAAAGGTCATGCCGGCGCTTCTCGGTGAGACCTACAAGCAATTGTCGGTCGATGAGCAAGCGCGTTTCGCGTCCCTGATTGCACCAGTCCTGACCGGACTGATTGCGGCTCTGTTGCAGATCGTCAGCGTGCTGAGCCTGATTGTCGGGCGTCATTGGCAGGCGTTGTTGTACAACCCGGGTGGTTTTGGTCGCGAGTTTCGCGCCATCCGGATCCCGCTGGGGCCGGCGATGTTACTGCTGGCGTTGATGCTTCTGGGCCCGAATCTCGGTGCACAGATGGCCATGTTGACGCCGTTGTGCAGTGTACCGCTGGTGTTCGCCGGACTGGCCCTGATTCATGGGCTGGTCGGGCAGAAGCGACTGGCCGGTTTCTGGCTGGTGGGGTTGTACGTAACGCTGTTGCTGTTCATGCAGCTGATCTATCCGTTGCTCGTGGTTTTGGCCATTGTCGACAGCCTGATTGATTTTCGCGGTCGTCACGTGTCGAAAGACATCGATAGCGCGAACGGTGAAGGTTAAAAGTTAAGAGGATTTTCACATGCAACTGATCCTTCTGGAAAAAGTCACCAATCTGGGCAACCTGGGTGACAAAGTGAACGTTAAGGCCGGTTACGGTCGTAACTATCTGCTGCCTTACGGCAAAGCTACCGCTGCGACCCCGGCCAACCTGGCTGCGTTCGAAGAGCGTCGTGCTGAGCTGGAAAAAGCTGCTGAAGACCGTAAAGCATCGGCTGAAAGCCGTGCTGCCCAACTGGCCGAGCTGGAAGTGACCATCACTGCCACCGCTGGCGACGAAGGCAAGCTGTTCGGTTCGATCGGTACTCACGACATCGCTGACGCACTGACCGCCTCCGGCGTTGAAGTGCAGAAGAGCGAAGTTCGTCTGCCGAACGGCACCATCCGCAACGTAGGCGAATTCGACGTAGCCGTGCACCTGCACGCCGAAGTTGAAGCCACCGTACGCGTTGTCGTGGTAGCAGCTTAAGCAACACCTGATCGGCTGGCGGCTTGTCCGTCAGACGGTTAACATCGGGCACGATCCTGTTCACAGGTCGTGCCCTTTGTCTTTCTGGTACTCCCGTTTTCAACCCTGACTCCAAGTGGCCATGAACGAAATCTCCGCACCCGAGCAATATGATCTGCAAACCGCCGCCCTGAAGGTGCCGCCGCATTCCATCGAAGCCGAACAGGCTGTACTCGGTGGTCTGATGCTGGACAACAACGCCTGGGAACGCGTGCTCGATCAAGTCTCCGACGGCGACTTCTATCGTCATGACCACCGCCTGATCTTCCGTGCGATCGCCAAACTGGCCGATCAGAACTCCCCGATCGACGTTGTGACCCTTGCCGAGCAATTGGACAAGGAAGGTCAGACTTCGCAAGTCGGTGGCCTCGGTTACCTCGGCGAACTGGCGAAAAACACGCCGTCCGTCGCCAACATCAAGGCCTATGCGCAGATCGTCCGCCAGCGAGCGACGTTGCGCCAACTGATCGGTATCAGTAGTGAGATCGCTGACAGCGCTTTCAACCCGGAAGGGCGTACCGCCGAGGAAATCCTCGACGAAGCCGAGCGCCAGATCTTCGCGATTGCCGAGGCCCGCCCGAAAACCGGCGGCCCGGTAGGTGTGAACGATCTGCTGACCAAGGCCATCGACCGCATCGACACCTTGTTCAACACCGACAACGCCATTACCGGCCTGTCCACCGGTTACACCGACCTCGACGAGAAAACCAGCGGGCTGCAACCGGCCGACTTGATCATCGTCGCTGGCCGTCCATCGATGGGTAAAACCACCTTCGCCATGAACCTGGTGGAGAACGCCGTACTGCGCAGCGACAAAGCGGTGCTGGTGTACTCCCTCGAGATGCCCGGTGAGTCGCTGGTCATGCGTATGCTTTCCTCGTTGGGCCGCATCGACCAGACCAAGGTGCGTTCTGGCCAATTGGAAGATGATGACTGGCCTCGCCTGACCTCAGCGGTCAACCTGCTCAACGATCGCAAACTGTTCATCGACGATACCGCCGGCATCAGCCCGTCGGAAATGCGTGCGCGTACCCGACGTCTGGCGCGGGAACACGGTGACATCGGCCTGATCATGATCGACTACCTGCAACTGATGCAGATTCCAGGATCGGGCGGCGACAACCGGACGAATGAGATCTCCGAAATCTCGCGTTCCTTGAAAGCCTTGGCCAAGGAGTTCAACTGCCCGGTGGTTGCACTGTCCCAGCTCAACCGCTCTCTGGAGCAACGACCGAACAAGCGGCCAATCAACTCCGACCTCCGGGAATCCGGAGCGATCGAGCAGGACGCCGACGTCATCATGTTCGTGTACCGGGACGAGGTGTACCACCCGGAAACCGAGCACAAAGGCATTGCCGAAATCATCATCGGCAAACAGCGGAACGGCCCGATCGGCTTTATTCGCTTGGCGTTCATCGGCAAGTACACCCGTTTCGAGAACCTTGCGCCGGGCAGCTACAACTTCGACGACGACGAGTGACCGCTGGCCGAAATCATTCAGCCAGCAGTTCTTTTGCAACGGTTTATTCAGTTCCGCCAGCCGCCTCCTCACCCTTGTCGCGGGCTGAATACTCGCTCAGTTCCTGTCGGGTCAGCGTTTCAATCAGCGCCTCTTCCACTTTGGCAAGCGGTGCTTGCAGCGCTTTGGATTGCGCGTCGTAATCGGCAAACGAGAGTTCTTCGGCTGCATACGAGTCATCGAGAGTGGCCTGCCGATCCTGAAAAGGCTGGCGCTGTGCTTCGAATTGCGGCTGGTACTTGTTGATGACAAATTCCTGCCAGAACTCCCTCGACACCAGCGCCTGAAACTCTTCAGGCGAATGATCCATTGCGATAACTTTTTCGTACGCAGCATCCAATTGCGCCTGTGACACTTGGACCAAATGATCAAACCCCATTTTTTCAGGCTGTCCCGGCAGTTCTAGTCGGTCTTTCAGGCGGTGGCGATAGAAAAGCCTGATCTCGACTTCCTCACGTACATGAGGGGCTGGAAGGATCACGGCTCCTTGAGGCCCTCTTGATTGGACGATGGCTGCCTCACGCTGAGCAATGTCTGCCGAGGCGATTTTGTCGACCTCATGCAAGCGGAACAATGCTTTGGAAAACGCAGACAGCTGCGGACCCCGGGCTTTATCCCGGGCCTGGGTGCGCGCTTCGTGCATCATCGCCCGGGTTTCCAGGTTGGCGAAGGTGAACGCCGCCCGATCACAACAGGTCGCTTCGCCCGCCCGATCAAACACTTCACTACGCAGGCGCTCGGACTCGGGATTGTTTTCGGTAATGCTGTCGATCAGCTTCCAGACCCGTCGTTGAAGATCGTGGTGGCCGGTGGGAGTCTCGATCAAGAGTTCAAGCGTATTGAACAGACCGTCCGAGAGTTCCTGATCACGCAGTGTTTGCCATTGGATTCTTTTGGCTGGCAGCTCTTGCGCCGATAGTCCAGTTGTCCAGCGCGTCATTGGATCATCTGCCGCTCTGCGGATTGCCACTGGGACTTGGCCGCGCGCCGTATCGAACAGGTTATGCCGGCCGGTCAACGGTGTCTCGGCCTGTATCAGACGATCATTGTAATGAGTCAGCCGGTTGTGGGTCTCCGCAGACAACGGGTTGTTGGTGACGTTGGTCACGTTGTTGACGCGGACAGTATGCGCGAGTCTTTCGTCCGAAGGCGCTATGACGGCGTCGGGGATTTCCTCGATACGGTTGTTGCTCAGATCAACGGTATCCAGTAATGGCTGATCGGCAAGACCGGTAGGGAAGGTGTCGATGCCAGTGTTGGCCATGTTGATCGAGCGCATGTCGATAATCTGGCTGAAGTCGGGGGTGATGCGCAATTGCGGATTTTTATGCAGCCACAGTGCTCGCAGTGTTGTGCGCTCTGACAGAACACGGGCGGTGTCGGCCGACAGGGAAATCTGGTTGTTCTGCAGAAACAGTCGGGTCAACCCGTTCATTTCTCCCACGGCTGGTGGCAGTTCGCGCAGTTGATTACGCGAAAGGTTCAGCCAGCGTACATGGCGAAAGCGGGTCAGAAAGCCTTCCGGCGATGTGCTCAGCTCCATGTTGCTCAGGTTGAGCGAGCCGACGTGACTGAAGTCCGCATCGAGGTCCGGCAGGCTTGGCAGTTTCAGGCCACTGAGATCGAGTTCCAGGCCAATGGGTGTCCTGTCATTGGCCAGCCTCTGCGGTGTTTCAAGTCTCCAGCAACTGATGATCCGGTCGCTTGCCGCGGTTCGGTCGAAACGGTTGACAGCGTTGACCACCAACTGAGTTGCGCGAATATAACCCTGAAGGTTGCCTCCTCCGGAAAAAACCCAGGCGTCCAGCTGAGTTTTCAGTACGTTGAGCTCCGACTCGAGGCTCTTCAGCCTGGTTCCTGCGGTGCCTTCCGGCAGGTTCCAGAGGTATTCACGGCACTCCTTGATGCCTTTACGCGGATAGAGGCGCCGATACCGCTGCGCTCGTGAGTTGTCACTATCAAATGCAGCAGGATGCGCTGGTGTCATCAGCTCAGGGTGCGCGGTATTCACACGTCGCCAGTAGGCATCGAACTTCCTCCAGTAGCCGGAAGGAAACTCGTTGCCTTCAAGCAGCGTGGCACCATTGATCCGGGCGCTTGACGCCAACTGCTCGGGGGCGGGGTTGATGTTTGCCTGGGGCACTTCTCTCAGCTGGTTGTTGCGCAAATCAAGGCCTGTCAAAGCCGTTTTGTCCAGCAGGCCTGTCGGCCACTCAGCGATTCCCGTGGCATTCAAATCGAGGGTTGTCAGCTCGGACATGGCGCTGAAGTCCGGAACTGTTTTCAGTGGGTTTTGGGACAGGTTGACTATCTTCAGCCCGCTCAATTTGCTCAGTTTTGCAGCACTTTGTTCATCCAGCTCAATGCTGTTGGAGCTCAGATCAAGGGTGTGCAGTTTGTCCATTTCACCGACGCTGGCGGGTAACTTGCGAAGGTTGGAACGGCTAATGGACAGGATTTCCAGATTGGGAAAGTTGGCGAGGAATGTGTCGCCAGTATCCGACCAGTTCATTTCTTGCACATCAAGCATCCGAACATGACTGAAATCCGCGGTCAGGGCAGGCAGCGGCCCGCTTCCGGACGGTAGCCTGAGTATTTCCCCCGACTCCCGAAGCCAGCAGGCCTTGATAATTCTTGCTACACGTTGTGGCGCCCATGACCTGGCAATGCCAGCAGAAACGGATGCGTTGTATTGATTGCGGGCCACGTAATCGCCCAACTGCGTTTCCAGCAAATCGAACTCTAGCAGGCGCCGACTCAGCTCCCCATCATCTAACTGCAGAATGTAATCCTTGGCCGCCTGGATGTCCTTGTCCGGGTACATCCGTTGGACCATGGCCGCCCCGGGAATATCGAATTCAAGCCGCAGTCCCTGCGGTTGAGCCGTCTTGCTCAGCTCGGGATGATCAACTGCCAGACGGCGCCAATACAATTCCAGCGTCTTCCAATAGCCGGGAGCAAAGGCGTTGCCTTCAATGAGGGTCACGCCATTAATTCTGACGGTGGCGTTGAGTTGCTCGGCTGGCGGGTTGAGGGTTGTCTGTGGCACTTCGCGCAATCGGTTGTTGCGCAAATCGACGACTTCCAGCCCGAGCTGATTGTGCAAACCTGACGGCCACTGAGTGAGTTGCGTGTTGCTCAGTTTCAGTACTTTCAAGCCGGTCATGCTGCTGAAGTCGGGTGTCATTCCCAACGGATTGCCCGACAGGTTGATGTTTTCGAGTTTGCTCAGTGCGCCGAGCTGACCAGCGGATGGTGTGTCCAGCTGAATCAGGTTGGCACTCAGATTCAAGACCCTCAATTCGGACATCTGCGCAACGGCAGCAGGCAACTTTCTCAGTCCGGAGCGGGTCAGGCTCAAATGTTCCAGGTGCGAGAAGCCGGCGAGGAAGGTGTCGGCTGAGAGCGACCAGGTGACAGTGGTCAAGGTGAGCTCCCGCACATGGCTGAAATCTGCGCTCAGTGATGGGAGGCTTCCGTTTCGCAGCTCAAGTTCCAGCGATGTTCCGGTCTCTTTGCGCCAGCAGCGCTTGATCTCGCTGGCGACGCGTTCGACCCGGCCTTGTGCCGTTCCGGGAGCGGTCGAAGTGGGGTGCTGGCTGACCCAGTTCGTCAGCTCTTGCTTGAGCGTTTTGTATTCGGCTTCACGACGGATCAACCCGCTTTCGACGTCGCTGCCCAGCGAACGGATATACGCGGCAATCTGCTCGTCACCCAAGGACGGGAACAACCTCTTCGCGCGGGCTTGCGGACTGCGCAGTCGATTGATTATCGCGGCCAGCCGGTCTTTCAGTCGCCGATGAGCAGGGTGCACCTGTTCACTGCCAGGTCGGGGCAGAGCATCGTTGCCGGTTTCGTTCGTCGCGGGAGGGGGCGGTTGACGGCTCTCCAGTTCATCCCAGCGTCCGCTGTTGGCGTCACGCCGCAGCACCGGGCCGGTGGCGTTCAGTTCGCTGGGGAATCTGGCTCGGAACTCTCCGCTATCCGGATCAACGCCGACAAGCACGATCCCGCCATCGGGCACGTCGGCGTATCGACGCCCTTTGTACATTCTGAAACCATCGGCATTGGCGGCCGGCAGCGCGGGTGGGGCCTTTAGCCAATAGTGCTGCAGTGTTTGTTGTTCTGGCCTTGGGATAACGACAGTGGAGGGAACCTCGCTTACGGTAACCGTTGGGGTGCGCGCGACGGCATCAGGGGCAGCGTCCCCTGCGGAGCTGCCAGCTCCCGTCGGGTTTCGTGTTGCATGTGACGTCGAGGGACCGAAGTCGATCCGGGGCGGAGTATCGGGGCGCGCTGCATTTCCCGGCGCCGGTCGCGTATGGGAGTCGACGGTGCCTTTGAAAGGCAATTTTGGTGACATTGTTTCATCCTTGAATATTTTGCCTGTCAGCCTCCGCAAAGGAGGGCGATCAGGCGTTCGGCGTCATTGCCTTATGGATTGTCGTGGAGCCGCAAAAATTGCTGCTCGGATGGGGTTACTGCGTCCTGCAGTAATCCTAAAGCGCCAGTTTGAATATTTTTTTCGCTGTTTTGCCGTCAAAGGATTCACGCCAGATAGCGACGTGGGGCAGCCCGGCTTGTGCATCCCGGCGCTGGGATTCGATGCCTCGCGCGCCCTGCTCGAGCGTTTTGAGATGAGCGCCTTTGACCTTGAAGTTCAGTGCAGCGCTATCGTACCGGTCATATTTGAAATGAGCCTCCCACAACGGAGCTTCGCTTGAACGGTCGCTGATCAAATAAACGTCCAGATGATATTTTTCATCGCCCCTGCCCAGTAGTTTGCGATCAACGACCTTGGTCACAGTGAGCTCTGCGTGATCAAGCAAGTAATTCAGGCGCAAGATGTCCAGCACGTCCGGGTTCTTGTACATCCGAACCACAACTTTCTCGCCTTCGACGGTTAATGAGTCGCCAGCGGTTTTCAGCTGTGCCACCAGGTCGGTGATCTCGCTATCCTCGGCAGCGCCTGCATGTTGGTTCAGCTGTCTGGCCTGGTCGTGAAGCAGGTCGGCCTCGTCATCCAGAAATTCGAGAATTTCCGTAGGGTTGTCCTTTCTGGCTTCTTTGGTTTTTGCTTCGACAAGCAGGTCTTCAACCCTGGCCAGTAATCGCTTGGTGTCGTCGATCAGTTGTGGTTTGGGAGGGCCAGAAGCAAGCGAGCGAACGGGCCTCCACTCGCCTTGCCTTTTTTCGTAGTGCTGGGGTGGGGCGTTGGGCCTGAAAAGGTCCGTTACCTTGATCGTGACGTCGCCTTCCGGTGTGGTTTCCTTTTCCCCCACCAAGACCCGTTCGGTACCGTGTTGACGAGTACGGAATACTTTCCTGGGAGCAGAGGGGCGGGTTGCTCCGGCATTGATGGGTTGCTCCGGAATAAAATCGAAGTCGACATCCTGATCGAGACTGGGCAAGTCATTGTGGCGGCCGAAGGGGTCAAAAATCTCGGTCAGCCTGCTGTCGATTTTCTTCTCGAAGGGGGCGATCAGCGCAATGATTTCCTTGATGTACTCTGCCTTTTGCGTCTGCGTGGAGTTCAGCAGCCATTCAAACTGGCTCCTTTCTTCGCGTATTTGATCAACGGCCAATAGCAACGCCAGCGGATTGTCTCGTGCGGGAGAACGGCCCTGATCCTCCGTAAACATGTCGATTGCCCGCAGTGATTGCATACCTGTATCGGGTGGATTCTCGGGATTGTCCGAGAGCAGACGCAGATAGACGGTCAGCTTGTTGTAGTTGATGCGATCGGCACCGGGAACATTGTTGCTGATTTGCTCCAGTTCATATGCCGCGCCAGGGGATGCTTTCTGGATCTGATCGATCACCGCCTGACGGTCTTCGAGAAACTTGAGTTTCTTGTTCAGGTGAGCAATGGTTTTTTTGCAGTTCTCAACGGTAGCCCCGGTTGCTGTAGGCATGACCCTGAAGTCCATGATCGCCATGAGTTTATTGAGGTAGTCCACTCTCTCCATTTGGAAGGTGTGCAGTTCCGTCTTGTATTGCCCGCCAGCTTTCAAATGGATCAGCCAGTCCTTGTTGTCGATGAGGGACTTGACGAAGTCAGTCTGCATTTTGATGTGCTTGAGCGCATGCACTTCAAGTTTGACCAATGCCGCAGTCTTCGCCGCACTGCCTTCCGGCAGAGGGCGGATCTCCTCCCAGAGAGTTCCATACCGATCGTTTGACTGGGTCAGGACACTGTGGGCATTGGCGATGGGCGCGTACCTTTGCAGCAGGATGGCTTTGGATATTTGCGCCGACTCGTTGCGCCGCATGCCTCCTCTCAAACCCACGAAGATCGAAACCCAAGTGTTCTCTCCGTTTCGAACAATGGCCCGGCTTTCGCCGCGACGACTGGCACGGTAGATGTTCGCATCGTCAGTAGCCACGGGATCCCGGGATTTAACAATGCGCCACACCTTTTGTTCCGGGGACGACGCATCCAGATCCTGCATGGCCTGATACGCTTGGTTCTCGATGACCACGTAGCGTTTGCCATCGTGCCGAAACAAACCGTCGCTATCGGGTTCGACATCACTGAAATGCAGATCTGTGCGGAAGGATTCCAGGCTGGCGTCGGTCAACGGGAATGCGCTGGAGTCAACGTCGTTAATGGGATGCCATCGTCCGCTGTCAGAGTCGTGCAACAGTACCGGTCCCGAGGGGATCAATTCACTCGGCCGGGTGGCCCGGTAGAATCCTGTGCCCGGATCCATGCCGACCATCGCGATCTGTCCATCCGACAAATCGACATACCGTCGGCCCTTATGAATCCTGAAACCTTCAATGCCGGCATTCGGTAACGCCACTTTGGGGCTGATCCAGTAATGCTCCAGCGGTTGCTGTGCTGATGTCGGGGTATCGGCGGTGAAGCTATGCTTGAGGACCGTTACAGCTGGCGCCGGCAGGATTGCATTCACGTCGACGTCCCCCGGGGATTTTTCCGGCCTCGCGGGGTGGCGGTTTGAGGGCGACGTCAACGGGCCAATGTTGGTGGGGTGTGGAGCGTCGGGTATGTTCCCCTCTGCCGATCGCCTGGTGGGGATGTGGACGTCAACCGAAACGTTGATCCGCGGTAGTGATTTGACCGTCATGAGTTTTTTCATCCTTGAAAAAAATGTTTCAGGGGGCTTAAGCCGACAGCTCAAATATCTTCAGAGCGGTTTTGCCGTCAATGGTTTCTCGCCAGATCGGCACATGCTCCCTTCCGGCCTGAGCGTCCCGCCGCTGTGAAGCTATACCCAGTCGGCTCTGCTCCAGGGTCTTCAGGTGACCACCTTTCACCATGAAGTTCAGCGCTGCGCTGTCCTTTTTTTCGTATTTGAAATGTGCGTGCCACAGAGGCTCATGGGTGTGGTTGTCGTTCAGCGAATAGATATCGAGAAAGTTCTTGTCCCGGCCCTTGCCCCGCTCCAGCCGCTCGCTGTTTTTCTTACTGACGCTCAGGTGTCCTTGGCTGATCAGATACGCCACACGGTCGACGCTTAAAAAGGATTTGTCCTTGTAGAGCGCCATGCGTATTTTTTCGCCTTCGTTACGCAGATGCTCGCTGTCTTGCTTGAGGCGCTGGACGAGGGGGACGATATCGATTGTGGCCGGATTTGGAGCCCGTTCCATTTGCTGACGAAGATCATCGAGGTCTTCGGCCTTGCCCTCCAGAAATTCGACGATGTTGGTGGCATTGCGTTTTGCGGCTTCATCTCGCCGGGCTTTGTTCAGATGTGATTCTGATTGCTCCAGAAGTCGTTGAGCCTGGACGGTCAACGTCGACAGCTGTCTTTCTTGCTTTGCAACCAACTGGTGCCATTCACCTTCCCGGCGCTCATAGGTTTGCAAGACTTCTGTAGGGTTGTGCGGATCCATGACGTCGATCACCTCTTCGCCCAGTGCTGTGCGACGTGATTGCCCGATCCGGATCTTGTAAACGCCGTGGTGTTTGCTGCGGAACATCTTTCTTGATGTGTGTACAGGCTGGGTCGCGACCTGTGCCGGTATGAAGTCGAAGTCGATCGGCTGATCCAGTGACGGGAGGGATGAAGTTCGTTCCAGTTCCTGGTGATAAAGCTCGATGCGCTGTTCGAGGGTGTTTTCGAAAGCTTGAATGGCTTCGGTTATTTCTCGTCGTGAGCTGTCCTGGGCTGAGCCAGGTGGCAACGACATCTCTTCGTACGATGCTTTGGTTGCGGTGCATTGCTCGATCAGATAGCTCAATACGGGAATGCGCGCACCGTCCGGGATATTTTCGATATCCCCGAATGCGCGTGTTGTTTCTGAAAACGAACGCGACAATACGATGTATTGCGCGGCGTCGGGCACCGGCTCGCTGGCCAGCAACTGGCTTTTCGAGTAAATCCAGTTGGCGGTGTCTGTATGGATTCTTACCGGGTTGTAGCCATATTCCATCAATTCGATTTTCAGGTGCGGCGATCTGGTCAGTATGTCGTCGACAATGAGTTGGCATTTTCGCAAGTTTGCCAATTTGCCTTTCAAATACCCTGCCATCGAGCGATGAGCTTCCAGGGGGCGGCCATAGTAGGAAGACATGTCTATTGCTTTGCGTAAATCACCGGCCTCCAGGACATCGATATAGACTTCAACCTGCCTCTTCTGAACGCCCACCAGCTCTGTCTCGTAAGAGAAGCGTCCTTTGTACAAGAGCAGCGAGGCCTGGTTCCTGACGTAGAAGTTCACGCTCTTTTCCAGAGCCGCCAGTTGTTTTTGACTCTGGATTTCGAATTTGACCAGTTCACTTTTTTCACCTTCTTGGCCGGCCAATGCATGCCAGATGCTCCGTTGTTCTTCCGTAAGCTTCACCGCCTCCGTGATCGCTGTGATATGGACATCCAGTTCCTGATTGATCGCGTCGATTGGCTGCAGTGGCAGTGCGCCTGGCGAATCCTCAAGCGGATGCCAGAGCTTGCTGTCGTGGTCGCGCACCAGCACCGGGCCCAATGATCGTTCGCTCATCGATTTTGCTCGATACAGGCCCATTGCCGGGTCGATCACGACCTGCACGCTGCGGCCGCCCGTCACATCGACGTAGCGGCGTCCGCGCAAACTTCTGAATCCCAGGGCATCTACATCGGGAAGGCTGACTTCGACAGGAATCCAATAGTGTTCCAGTGACCGTTGTGCTGACGTGGAAGCGCCGGCGGAGGTCGAAGGTATCGGGTGAATCGTGGCCCGGGGGGGTGTAACTGCCTCGTGGGGAGGCTCACTTGGTGGTCTGTTCGACCCCGGAGCATTTCGTGTCGCAGGGGGGATCGATGGGCCAGCATCCGCACGCGGGGGAAGGGTGGGCAGTTGCGTATCGGTGTCCGCTGACGGTGCAGGGCGTGTACGAGCGCCGCCAGTGACGGCACCTTTAGAAGGCAGTTTCGGTGACATTTCTTCATCCTTGAAGGGTTGTCACATCAGCAATCGCAAATAGTTGACTGATGATGTCCAGGGTTTTGTTGGCGGTGTCTGTGCATTGAGGTCACGCAGGCTCCGGTTGTCGACATGCAACCAGCCGCGGCGTTATTTGACTATCTCGAATATTGGGCTGAATGTTTCGAATTTGCGCCATCCCCAGTCCTGACAAAAGAGGTTAACGTTTGCATCGGTTGGCAGGGGGGCAGCTGCAAAGAGAAACCGACCAAACTCGTCGGAATTGGTTAATTTTTGTGCTATATTCCGCGCCCGCGATTTTTCATCTCAACACCGGTCGTCGACATGCAAGCAGCCAAGCCGTTATTTGACTATCCAAAATATTGGGCCGAGTGTTTCGGGCCAGCGCCATTCCTGCCGATGAGCAGGGAGGAGATGGATCAGCTTGGCTGGGATTCCTGCGACATCATCATTGTTACGGGAGATGCCTACGTCGATCACCCGTCGTTCGGCATGGCGATCATCGGCCGGCTGCTGGAGTCCCAGGGCTTCCGCGTCGGGATCATTGCGCAGCCGAACTGGCAGTCCAAAGACGACTTCATGAAGCTTGGCGAGCCGAACCTGTTTTTCGGCGTCGCGGCCGGCAACATGGACTCGATGATCAACCGCTACACCGCGGACAAGAAAATTCGTTCCGACGACGCCTATACCCCGGGCGGTATGGCCGGCAAGCGTCCGGATCGTGCGAGCCTGGTCTACAGCCAGCGCTGCAAGGAAGCCTACAAGCACGTGCCGATCGTGCTTGGCGGTATCGAAGCTTCCCTGCGTCGCATCGCCCACTACGACTACTGGCAGGATCGCGTGCGTAACTCGATCCTGATCGATGCCAGCGCCGACATCCTCCTGTACGGCAACGCCGAGCGGGCCATCGTCGAAGTTGCCCAGCGTTTGTCTTACGGTCACAAGATCGAAGACATCACCGACGTGCGCGGCACCGCGTTCATTCGCCGTGACACGCCGGCGGGCTGGTACGAAGTGGATTCCACCCGTATCGACCGTCCGGGCAAGGTCGACAAGATCATCAACCCGTACGTGAATACTCAGGACACCCAGGCCTGCGCCATCGAGCAGGAAAAGGGCCCAGTGGATGATCCGGAAGAAGCCAAGGTCGTGCAGATCCTGGCCAGCCCGCGCATGACTCGCGACAAAACCGTGATCCGCCTGCCGTCGGTTGAAAAGGTCCGTGGCGATGCCGTTCTGTATGCCCACGCCAACCGCGTGCTGCACCTGGAAACCAACCCGGGCAACGCCCGTGCGCTGGTACAGAAGCATGGCGAAGTCGACGTCTGGTTCAACCCGCCGCCGATTCCGATGACCACTGAAGAAATGGACTACGTGTTCGGTATGCCTTACGCACGTGTTCCGCATCCTGCGTACGGCAAGGAAAAGATCCCGGCCTACGACATGATCCGTTTCTCGGTGAACATCATGCGTGGCTGCTTCGGTGGCTGCACCTTCTGCTCGATCACCGAGCACGAAGGCCGGATCATCCAGAACCGATCCGAAGAGTCGATCATTCGCGAAATCGAAGAGATCCGCGACAAGGTGCCAGGCTTCACCGGCGTCATTTCCGACCTCGGCGGCCCGACTGCGAATATGTACCGCATCGCCTGCAAAACGCCGGAAATCGAATCCGCGTGCCGCAAGCCGTCCTGCGTGTTCCCGGGCATCTGCCCGAACCTGAACACCGACCACTCGTCGCTGATTCAGCTGTACCGCAGCGCCCGCGCATTGCCGGGCGTGAAGAAAATCCTGATTGCCTCCGGCCTGCGTTACGACCTCGCGGTCGAGTCGCCGGAGTACGTCAAAGAGCTGGTGACCCACCACGTCGGCGGTTACCTGAAGATCGCCCCGGAACACACCGAGGAAGGTCCGCTCAACCAGATGATGAAACCGGGCATTGGCAGCTATGACAAGTTCAAGCGCATGTTCGAGAAGTACACCAAGGAAGCGGGCAAAGAGCAGTACCTGATTCCGTACTTCATCGCCGCGCACCCGGGCACCACCGACGAAGACATGATGAACCTGGCCCTGTGGCTCAAGGGCAATGGCTTCCGCGCCGACCAGGTGCAGGCGTTCTACCCGTCGCCGATGGCCACCGCCACCGCCATGTACCACTCGGGCAAGAACCCGCTGCGCAAGGTCACTTACAAGAGTGACGGCGTGACCATCGTCAAGAGCGAAGAGCAGCGTCGTCTGCACAAGGCGTTCCTGCGTTATCACGACCCGAAAGGCTGGCCGATGCTGCGTGAAGCGCTGCAGCGCATGGGTCGCGCTGATTTGATCGGGCCGGGCAAGGATCAACTGATTCCGCTGCATCAGCCGTCCACCGACAGCTACCAGAGCGCCCGTCGCAAGAACTCGACGCCGGCTGGCAGCCATAAAGTGGCGAAAGAAGGCAAAGAGAAAACCACCAAGATCCTCACCCAGCACACCGGTCTGCCACCGCGTGCCAGTGATGGTGGTAATCCGTGGGACAAGCGTGAACAGGCCAAGGCTGCGGCGTTCGCCCGCAACCAGCAGGCTGCCAAGGAGCGCAAGGACGCGGCCAAGGGCAAAGGGCCGAAGCCGGCTCGCAAGCCGGTCGTACCGCGCTAAAACAGAACGCCAACCTTCGGGTTGGCGTTCTGCATTTCAGGTCTCCCGACATGTGGTGGCGCGGCCGACCCCTTCGCGAGCAGGCTCGCTCCCACAGGTGACCGCATTCCAAATGTGGGAGCGAGCCTGCTCGCGAAAGCGCCCGATCAAACACTGCATGAACCAATGTCGCCACATTTAGGCGCAACTTTGCCAAAGCATTTCCCCGCGTCGCCCGATTTTGGTGCTGTACTGCCTTGAGCATTCCGGGAAAGCGCCCAAGCCTGTGCATGGCATAACTCTTGCGCGCTTTCAAATACGCTTAAGGCTCGCAGGAGGCACGCCGTGTCGATTCATGTCGCATTGCATCACGTCACGCATTACCGCTACGACCGCGCTGTCGAACTCGGCCCGCAGATCGTTCGCCTGCGCCCGGCCGCCCACAGCCGCACGCGGATTCTGTCCTATGCGCTGAAAGTCTCGCCCGAGCAGCACTTCATCAACTGGCAGCAAGACCCGCAGGGCAACTACCTCGCGCGGCTGGTTTTCCCCGAGAAAACCAATGAACTGCGCATCGAAGTCGATCTGCTGGCCGAGATGGCGGTGTTCAATCCGTTCGACTTCTTCCTAGAGCCTTACGCCGAGAAAATCCCCTTCGCCTACGCCGCCGATGAGCGCAAAGAGCTGGCGCCGTACCTCGAAACATTGCCGCTGACGCCGAAGTTCCAGGCGTATCTGGACGGCATCGACCGCACGCCGCTGCCGGCCGTGGACTTTCTGGTGGCACTCAATCAGCGCCTGAGCGAAGACATTGGTTACCTGATCCGCATGGAACCGGGCGTGCAAACCCCGGAACACACCCTCGAACACGCCTCCGGTTCCTGCCGCGACTCGGCGTGGCTGCTGGTGCAACTGCTGCGCAATCTGGGGCTGGCGGCACGGTTTGTCTCTGGTTACCTGATTCAACTGACCGCGGATGTGAAAAGCCTCGACGGCCCCTCCGGCACTGAAGTGGATTTCACCGATTTGCACGCCTGGTGCGAAGTGTATTTGCCGGGTGCCGGCTGGATCGGCCTCGACGCCACTTCCGGGCTGTTCGCCGGTGAAGGGCATATTCCCTTGGCCTGTAGTCCTGATCCGTCGTCGGCGGCACCGATCAGCGGGATGGTCGAACCTTGCGAGACACAGTTCAGCCACGAAATGTCGGTGGAGCGAATCTGGGAAGCGCCGCGGGTCACCAAGCCCTACACCGATGAGCAATGGCTGGCGATTCAGGCACTGGGGCGGCAGATCGACGCCGACCTGCTTGAGGGCGATGTACGCCTGACCATGGGCGGTGAGCCGACCTTCGTCTCCATCGACGACCCGGATGGCGCTGAGTGGAACACCGCGGCCCTGGGCGAGGACAAGCGCCGGCTATCCGCCGAGCTGTTCCAGCGCATGCGCAAGCATTACGCCCCGAAGGGGCTGGTGCATTTCGGCCAAGGCAAGTGGTATCCCGGCGAGCAACTTCCGCGCTGGTCGCTCAATTGTTATTGGCGCCGCGACGGCGTGCCGATCTGGCAAAACCACGCGCTGATCGCCGACGAACAACAGGATTACGGCGCCAATGGCGAACTCGCCGGGCGCTTTCTCGCCAGTGTCGCCGAGCGGCTGAAACTGCCTGCACGGTTTGTGTTTCCGGCCTACGAGGATAATTTCTATTACCTCTGGCGTGAAGGCTCGTTGCCGAGCAACGTCAGTGCTGAGGATTCGCGTCTGGAGGAGCCGTTGGAGCGCGCACGACTGCGCAAAGTCTTCAGTCAGGGGCTCGATAAGGTAATCGGTCAGGTGCTGCCGCTGGCGCGTACTGCCAAGGGCGATCAATGGCAGAGCGGGCGCTGGTATCTGCGTGACGAGCATTGTCGGTTGGTGCCGGGGGATTCGCCGCTGGGTTACCGCTTGCCGCTCGGTTCGCAGCCGTGGGTGAAAGCGGCCGAATATCCGTTTGTTCATCCGCAGGACCCGAATCAGGACTTCCCGGAGCTACCGGATACCGCGCAACTCAACAGTCACGGCGATCCGGCCACCGCTGACGAGCGCCTGCCGAAAATCGACGAGTCCGCCGATTGGCTGACGCGCACCGCGTTTTGTGCCGAGGCTCGCGAAGGGCGCTTGTACCTGTTCATGCCGCCGCTCGAGCGGGTCGAGGATTATCTGGAGCTGGTGGCAGCGATCGAGGCCACCGCCGAAGAGCTGCATTGCCCGGTGCTGCTGGAAGGTTACGAGCCGCCGAGCGACCCGCGTCTGAGCAATTTCCGCATCACCCCGGATCCCGGCGTGATCGAGGTGAACGTGCAGCCGTCTGCAAGCTGGGACGAGTTGGTCGAACGCACCGAGTTTCTCTATGAAGAGGCACGCCAGACTCGCCTGACCACCGAGAAATTCATGATCGACGGCCGCCACACCGGCACGGGCGGCGGCAACCATTTCGTCCTCGGTGGCGCAACGCCGGCGGACTCACCGTTCCTGCGCCGACCGGATCTGCTGCGCAGCTTGATCAGTTACTGGCACAACCACCCGTCGTTGTCGTATCTGTTTTCCGGGTTGTTCATCGGCCCGACCTCTCAGGCACCACGGGTCGACGAGGCGCGCAACGATGCATTGTATGAGCTGGAAATTGCCTTTGCACAGATGCCTGAACCGGGCGAGGAGTGCGCGCCGTGGCTGGTGGATCGACTGCTGCGCAACTTGCTGATCGACGTCACCGGCAACACCCATCGCGCCGAATTCTGCATCGACAAACTGTATTCGCCGGATGGCGCTACCGGTCGCCTCGGGCTGCTGGAACTGCGCGCCTTTGAAATGCCGCCGCACGCGCGCATGAGCCTGGCTCAGCAATTGTTGCTGCGGGCGCTGGTTGCGCGCTTCTGGCGCGAGCCGTATGCGCCGCCGAAACTGGCGCGCTGGGGCACCGAGTTGCACGATCGGTTCATGTTGCCGCACTGTATCGAACAGGATTTCGCCGACGTCATCGTTGAGCTCAACAGCGCCGGTTATCCGTTGCGCGCCGAGTGGTTTGCAGCACATCTGGAGTTTCGCTTTCCCAAGGTCGGCGATTACGCGGTGAACGGCATCGAGCTTGAGCTACGGCAGGCGCTCGAGCCATGGCATGTGCTGGGCGAGGAGGGCGCGGTGGGTGGCACGGTGCGTTACGTCGATTCGTCGCTGGAGCGTTTGCAGGTCAAGCTCAAGGGTTTGCCGCCGCAGCGCTATCTGCTGACCTGCAACGGCATCCCCGTGCCGCTGCATCCGACCGGGCGGGTCGGTGAGTTCGTTGCTGGCGTACGTTACCGCGCCTGGCAACCGGCCAACTGTCTGCAACCGACGATCCCGGTGCACGCGCCGCTGGTGTTCGACCTGCTCGACACCTGGATGGCGCGTTCGCTGGGCGGTTGTCAGTACCACGTCGCGCATCCCGGTGGCCGTAACTACGAGACGTTGCCGGTCAACGCCAATGAAGCGGAGAGCCGGCGCATGGCGCGTTTCTTCCGCATCGGCCACACGCCAGGGAAACTTCCGATACCGAACCTGACATTGTCTGACGAGCTACCGATGACTCTCGATTTACGACGCTTTTAAGTCCTACGCGACGCCCGGATTTTTCGTCTATCCGGGCGTCATGTGCCTGCGTTAGTCTGACCGTTCCCTGCTGTCTGCCGAGCTTTCCATGCCTGACCTGCTAGACCGCTACCCGCTGACGGCGGGCACTTATCACGAACTGCTGGATGACAGTGGTGCGGTGCGTCCGCACTGGCAGCGGCTGTTCGACCAGTTGCAGCGCAACACCTCCGCACAACTGCTGCAGCGTCAGGCTTTGCTGGCCCGGCAGATTCAGGAAAACGGTGTCACCTACAACGTCTACGCCGATCCCAAGGGTGCAGATCGCCCGTGGGAACTGGATCTGCTGCCGCACGTGATCGCAGCGGATGAGTGGCAGCAATTGTCAGCGGGTATTGCTCAGCGAGCGCGATTGCTCAATGCCGTGCTGGCCGACTTGTACGGCCCGCAACGGTTGATCAGCGAAGGTCTGTTGCCGGCGGAACTGGTATTCGGGCACAATAATTTTCTCTGGCCGTGTCAGGGGATTCTTCCGCCGGACGATGCCTTTCTGCATCTGTACGCCGTGGATCTGGCGCGCACGCCGGACGGGCGCTGGTGGGTGACGGCGGATCGAACTCAGGCGCCATCCGGGGCCGGTTATGCACTGGAAAACCGCACCATCGTGTCGCGCGCCTTCCCCGAGTTGTACCGGGATCTGAAGGTGCAACATCTGGCCGGGTTCTTCCGTACGCTGCAGGAAACCCTGGCCCGTCAGGCGCCCAGCGATGACGACGCGCCACTTGTGGTGTTGTTGACGCCGGGGCGCTTCAACGAAAGCTATTTCGAACATTTGTATCTCGCCCGACAGCTCGGTTATCCGCTGGTGGAGGGCGGTGACCTCACCGTGCGTGATGCCACGGTCTACCTGAAAACCCTCAGTGGCCTGCGCCGGGTGCACGCGATCATGCGGCGGCTCGACGACGACTTCTGCGATCCCTTGGAGCTGCGCACGGATTCCGCACTGGGTGTTCCCGGTTTGCTGGAAGCGGTGCGACAGGGGCGGGTGTTGGTCGCCAATGCGCTCGGCAGCGGTGTGCTGGAGTCTCCGGGTTTGTTGGGTTTTTTGCCGAAGATCAACCAATTCCTCTTCGGCGAAGAACTGATCCTGCCGTCCATCGCTACATGGTGGTGCGGTGAGGCACCGGTGTTGGCCCAAGCCCTGGAAAAGCTGCCGGAACTGTTGATCAAACCGGCATTCCCCTCGCAAAGCTTCACGCCGGTATTTGGCCGTGATCTGAGTGAAAACCAGCGTCAATCCCTCGCCGAGCGCATGCAGGCACGGCCTTATGCCTATGTTGCGCAAGAGCTGGCCCAACTGTCCCAAGCGCCGATCTGGCAAGCCGAGGATGGTCAACTGCAACCCCGGGCCATCGGCATGCGTATGTACGCGGTGGCCAGTCATGACGGCTATCGTGTGCTACCCGGTGGTCTGACCCGGGTAGCCGCCGAAGCCGATGCCGAAGTGGTCTCGATGCAGCGCGGCGGCGCGAGCAAGGACACGTGGGTGTTGGGCGACCGGCCGCCGAGCGGCGAACAATGGAAGGCGCAACGCAACGTCGGTGTACACGATCTTGTGCGGCGCGACCCTTACCTGCCTTCGCGGGTGGTGGAAAACCTGTTCTGGTTCGGCCGCTATTGCGAGCGTTGTGATGACAGCGCGCGTCTGCTGCGAATCATGCTGACGCGCTATGTGGACGGTGATGATCCACAAGCGCTGCTGGCGGCTGTCGATCTCGGCGAGCGGCTGGCGCTGTTGCCGGACGAGGGTGAACTGCCGGAGCGCCTGTTGGCAGCGCTGCTCGGCGAAGACTGGTCGTTCAGCCTGCGGGCCAATCTGCAACGCTTGCAGTGGGCGGCTTCGCAGGTGCGCGGAAAGCTCTCCCGGGAGAACTGGCAGGCGTTGGTGGAGTTGCAACGTGAAGCGACGGAACTGGACACCGACGAGCCGGATTTCGGCGAGTTGCTGGATTTTCTCAATCGTCTGGTGATGTCGCTCGCTGCGCTGTCCGGGTTTGCACTGGACGACATGACCCGCGACGAAGGCTGGCGTTTCCTGATGATTGGCCGGCGCATTGAGCGTCTGCAATTTCTCAGCAGCAGCCTGGCGGCGTTTCTGCGCGGCGCGGGGGCGTTCGATCAGGCGGGACTTGAGTGGTTGCTGGAGCTGGGCAACAGCAGCATCACTTACCGCTCACGCTATCTGGCGGTGGCGCAGTTGATTCCGGTACTCGACCTGTTACTGCTCGATGAGCAAAACCCCCACGCCGTGTTGTTCCAGTTGAAACTGGTCACCCGCACGCTGAAACGTTTGAACGACGATTTCGGTGTGCCACGGGAGGCTGGGTTGCCGCAACTGGTCGAGCGTCTGGCGCGGTTTGATCTGGGGTGTCTGGAGAACCCGTTGTTCGGCGAGTCCAGCGTGCGCGCGGCGCTCGATGGTTTGGCGGATTTGCTGCAAGAGATCGCCGATGCCAGCGGGCAGGTATCCGATCGCCTGGCCCTGCGCCATTTTGCCCATGTCGATGATGTCAGCCAGCGTACGGTGTCCGTCTGATGAACGCGCATTACCAGATCTTCCACGACACCTGTTATCACTACGACAGCCCGGTTTCCCTGGCGCAGCAATTGGCGCACCTGTGGCCGCGTGAATGCAGTTGGCAGCGCTGCACCGAGCAACAGTTGCTGATCAGTCCGGAACCAACGGCGCGCCGTGATGAGCTGGATGTGTTCGGCAATCCGCTGACCCGACTGGCGTTCGAGCGACCGCATGATGAATTGCAGGTCAACGCGCGGCTGACCGTTGAGGTGCTGGCGCGACCGGCGCTGGATTTCAACCAGTCCCCTGCGTGGGAGCTGACGCGCAATGCGTTGACGTACAGCAGTCAGCCGTTGTCTGCCGAATTGCTTGAAGCTTGCCGCTATCGATTCCAGTCACCGTACGTGCACTTGAAGCGCAGCTTCGTCGAGTTTTCGCAAAGCTGTTTCCCTCCCGGTCGTCCTTTGCTGCTGGGTGTGCAGGCCTTGATGCAGAAGATTTTCAGTGAATTCACCTTTGATGCCGAGGCAACCCAGGTGGCGACGCCGCTGGTGGAAGTGCTGGAACGTCGGCGTGGGGTTTGTCAGGACTTCGCCCACTTGATGCTGGCCTGCGTGCGCTCTCGAGGGCTGGCGGCACGTTACATCAGTGGTTATCTGCTGACCCAGCCACCACCGGGGCAGCCACGGCTGATCGGCGCCGATGCGTCGCATGCCTGGGTTTCGGTGTTTTGTCCGGTGCTGGGCTGGGTGGATTTTGATCCGACCAACAATGTGCAGCCGGCGCTGGAACACATCACGTTGGCGTGGGGCAGGGATTTTTCCGATGTGTCGCCGTTGCGGGGGGTGATTCTCGGTGGTGGCTCGCATGATCCCGAAGTTCGGGTGACGGTGATGCCACTGGAGTAACACAGATCAAATGTGGGAGAGAGCTTGCTCGCGACGGCGGGGGATCAGCAAGAGATGTGCTGACTGACACGACGCTTTCGCGAGCAAGCTCGCTCCCACAGGGGATAGCATCGTGTTCGGAAACAGGGAAGGTCTGTGAGGGCCGGCAATGTCGCCGCCAGCCCCGTCACGGATCCGCAGGGTCTGATTTGGATCATCAAACCCGGTGGGGCTCAGGCGTCAGGCGCCTGATCTTTCGGTGCATCCACATCGGTATCAACATCGTTGTCAGTCGCCACTTCACCATCAGGGTTCAGTGCCGCGTCTTCAGCTGATTGTTTCTTGCGCTGAAGCTTTTCCTCTTTCTTCTTTTCCTTTTCCAGGTCTCGTTGACGTTTGGCGAAGGAGTAATTGGGTTTGGCCATGGGCGATCCTCTTGGGTCGAAGGTGAGGTTGAGCGGCGCGTATTCTGCCCTGTATCGGTGCCCGGCGGTTAGCCGGGTTTTTGGTCGACCCACTTGGGCGTGACGGTCGGCTTCCAGTTATCGAGGGACTCGAGCAGTGTTTGCGGCGATTCGCTCACTTGCAGCATGTCACGGTGTGGCGCGCGAACGAAGCCTTCGCCGACGATATGGTCAAGAAAAGCGGTGAGTTTGCTGTAGAAACCGTTCACTTCCATCAAACCCAGCGGTTTGCCGTGGTAGCCGAGCTGGCCCCAGGTCCAGACTTCGAACAACTCTTCCAGCGTGCCAAGGCCGCCGGGCAGCGCGATAAACGCATCGCTGAGTTCAGCCATCCGCGCCTTGCGCGCATGCATGCCATCGACCACTTCCAGACGTGTCAGGCTCTTGTGACCGATTTCCTTGTCCATCAGGCTTTGCGGGATGATGCCGATCACCTCGCCACCGGCAGCCAGCGCGGCATCGGCGACGATACCCATCAAACCGACGGCGCCACCGCCGTAGACCAGGGTCAACTTGCGCTCGGCCATTGCCCGGCCAAGGGCGACGGCGGCTTCGGTGTAAGCCGGGTCGGTGCCGGCGTTGGCACCGCAGAATACACAAACGGATTTCAAAGACATGCCTTCCTCCTGGGTCAATCCGTCACAGGGTAATGGCTGGCAGGCCTCGATCCAAGGTCTAAACTTCGGGTTCCGGTGATTCAAAGGTACCGCTGGCGCCACAGGCGTAGGCGGCGAGCAAACTGCACAACAGACCGTTAAAGAACATGACAGGCACTCCGTCTCAAGGGATGGGCCGATCATAGGGCGGGCCAGATGGTTTGGCCGTTAGATTGTGTCGATGAGTGTCATAGCCTGAAAGTTGTATACAATTTTTGACGCAAGTCATAGGAACTTGCGAAGATTTCAGGCAGTCTTTCAACCATTCGTGATTTTGTTAACCCTGCCTTGGAGATTCACCATGTTTTCCAAAGTTGTTGCGGTATCCCTGCTGGCACTGGCCAGCAGCCAATTGATGGCTGCCGAGTGCAAAACCACCGTTGACTCCACCGATCAGATGTCCTTCAACACCAAGGCCATCGAAATCGACAAGAGCTGCAAGACTTTCACCATCGAACTGACCCACTCGGGCAGCCTGCCGAAAAACGTCATGGGCCATAACCTGGTGATCAGCAAAGAAGCTGACATGCAGCCAATCGCTACCGATGGCCTGGCTGCCGGTATCGACAAGAACTACCTGAAGGACGGTGACGCGCGCGTCATCGCCCACACCAAAATCATCGGCGCCAAAGAAACCGATTCGGTGACCTTCGACGTGTCCAAGCTTAATGCCAGCGAAAAATACGGCTTCTTCTGCTCGTTCCCTGGCCACATCTCGATGATGAAAGGCACTGTGACCCTGAAGTAATTTATTCAGGCACAAAAAAAGCGTCCTGCTCGGGACGCTTTTTTCGTTTCTTTAGGTGGCGCGGTATGGCTTACGGTGCAAACGGCATCACTCGTTTGTGATGGGTTTTGTTGTACGTATCAACAATGATCTTGAACGCTTCCTCTCGCAGTGGCTCACCGTGCAGGAAGGCGTCGATCTCGGTGTAGGTCACGCCGTGCGACGCTTCGTCCGGTTTACCCGGCGACAGGTCTTCCAGATCCGCAGTCGGAATCTTTTCAACCAACGACTCAGGCGCCCCAAAACTGCGGGCAATCGCCCTCACCTGATTTTTCACCAGACCGCTGAGCGGGGCGAGGTCGCAGGCGCCGTCGCCGAACTTGGTGAAAAAACCCATCACCTTCCTCCCCCCATAAAAGTGCACATCCAACCGAGTTTGATCGCTATTTCCGGTTCAAATCATATGTGCAGAAACCACGATTGCACAACGAAAAAATAGTTCATAAATTTTCGCCTACCAACCAGCTCTGCCAGCAATCGAGCCACGGCATCACCTCTTGATCGGGCATAATGACTCCACTAACACAAGATGCTGCGACATGTCCTGCCTGTCCTTAGATGAGCCACCAAAGGCACTTCGTGCTGCCGCTCAGTCGCCTTCAGCCAACTCGGTAGCGTGTGTCGGATGTCACCCGAGTACTCACCGAAATTGCCAGATGAACGACGCCTAGCTGACGGCGCAGAATCTTGTAGATCCCATATCAGGTTTCGGGAGGACCCATGGATCAGCGTTTGAGAGTGGTAATGGCCCAGTTGAACATCCGAGTTGGTGATGTTCATGGCAACGTCGAGAAGATCATCGAAGCAGCTCAGAGCGCCCGCGACGACCTCGGCGCACAGATCATCGTCTTCCCTGAGCTGACCCTGTGCGGATATCCGCCTGAGGATTTGCTCCTCCGATCTAGCATGCAGAGCCGCATCGAAAAGGCACTGGCGCGTGTCCGCGAGGCCGCTCGCGGCATCGTTATAGTGATCGGCTTCCCGTGGGTTGAAGACGGCGCTCGCTACAACAGTTGCGCGGTCATCTCCGAAGGCGAAGAGGTTGCTCGCTACTATAAGCAGCGCCTGCCGAACTACCGCGTCTTCGATGAGAAGCGCTATTTCGAGTCCGGCAGCGGCCCTTGCGTCGTCAACTTGTTCGGCATCCAGATCGGGATCACGATCTGCGAGGACATCTGGTTCTCCGAGCCCCTCAAGCAGGCCTGCGACGCTGGCGCCCAGATCATGCTGACGCTCAACGCATCGCCGTTCCATCGTGGCAAGCAGGCAGAGCGTGAATCCCTGCTAGCGCAACGGGCTGACGAGTGCTCGATCCCAATGGTGTACGTGAACCAGGTCGGCGGCCAGGACGAGCTGGTTTTTGACGGCAATAGTTTTGTCGTGGACGGCCACGGCAAGGTCACCCAACGCGCTCCAGCGTTTGAAGAGGGCTTGTACGTCACCGACTTCGATTGCATCGACAATGCTCTGGTGCCAGTTCCAGGGACTGTGACAGAGCTGCTGAGCCTGGAAGCCAGCGTGTACCAGGCGCTGGTGAGTGGCGTGAAA
This sequence comes from Pseudomonas sp. N40(2020), assembly GCF_014472415.1. GTDB lineage: Bacteria > Pseudomonadota > Gammaproteobacteria > Pseudomonadales > Pseudomonadaceae > Aquipseudomonas. Next base: position 41,972 of record NZ_JACSZV010000007.1, on the reverse strand, counting down.
GACTACGTGCAGCACAATGGCTTTAAAGGTGTTGTACTGGGCCTTTCTGGCGGGATCGACTCAGCACTGGTTTTGGCCGTTGCCGCTGATGCGCTTGGCGCAGAAAACGTCGAAGCCGTAATGATGCCTTATCACTACACAGCACAGATGAGCCAAGACGACGCGAGGGAAGAAGCAGACATCCTGGGGGTGAAGTACAGCGTTCTGCCAATCGCCCCCATGGTCGAAGCATTCCTTTCTACGCTTGCGCCAATGTTCGAAGGTCTGGGCAAGGACACTACGGAGGAGAACCTCCAGGCCCGGTGCCGTGGCACGATGTTGATGGCCATCTCCAACAAGAAGGGCTACTTGGTGCTGACAACAGGCAACAAGAGCGAGATGGCTGTCGGCTACGCGACCCTTTACGGCGATATGGCCGGTGGATTTGACGTCCTCAAGGACGTACCAAAGACGCTGGTATTTAAGCTCTGCGAGTACCGCAATACCCTGGGCTACGTGATTCCGCAGCGCGTCATTGACCGTCCACCGTCAGCTGAATTGGCACCTGATCAGAAAGACGAAGATTCGCTACCTCCATATCCAGTTCTGGACGAGATCCTTCGCTTGTACGTTGAGCAGGATCTGTCCGCTGACGCGATCATCGAGGAAGGCTTTGACGCAGAGGTCGTGCGCAAAGTGATCCGCCTTGTTGACCTCAACGAGTACAAACGTCGCCAGGCAGCAGTGGGACCACGGATCACCGAGCGCGGATTTGGCCGAGATCGCCGCTACCCGATCACCTCGGGCTGGCGTATCGGCGACTGATCCTCAAAACCAAGTAGGCATAGAAAGGCGAGCGCCTGTGCGGGGGCAGGCTTGCTGCATTGCAGATAGGGGGCAACTTCTTTCGTGACGCGGCAAGCCTGATCGTTAACTTCCGTGACTCCTCCGGCTAGGTCTTCGCAACTGTACAGACTCGTAGTATCGCGCTTTCGCAGGATGGCAGCGAAGCAGGATGGCGAGTGCGTAGTTTTTTGATCTTTTACTTTGTTAAGGAAAACGGAAAAGTGCTTCTGGCTGTCAGCAAGCTTATTCATCCGTATCTTGAGTTCGTCGGTGGTGCTGCGTTTAGTTTAGGGCACGCATTGCAAGACTTGGGCGTTCCAAAATCCGAATTTTTTCAAGCTCACCTGAGCGGCTTTGTTCCGAGAGCAATGACGTTGCTTTTGGTCCTTCTGCTTTTGATGCCACTGATTATAGGTGCTGCTTATACCTTGGGGCGGTTTAAGGGTGGTGTGATTGCGCTATGCGTGCTCCTTGCGCCAGGCATACTTAACTTGATGGGTTTTTTCCCAGATTTTCGATACGGCGCACCAAGCTCTTCTGCGGGTGGCGTGGGTGTGATCGGAAACGTTATGGCGCTCATTCCTTTATTGATGATGGTCACTGCTGCTGGGTGGTCAGTCACGGTGCTGCTGTACGATACGTTGAAATTAACTGATAAATTTCATCATTATTATGATCATCTTTGGTTTTTGACAGCGCTGACGGCTGCGGTCTTTTTTGTGACAGACAGCACGGCCAGCAACAGTGCCCAAACCCTTAATAACGCATCGCGAGTAGCTCAGGATTCAAGTCGCTATCTTCTCCTGCAAATCCGCCGTTACCAAGATTATTGTCGGATTAACGGTTTGGAATCTACCAAGTCTTGTCAGTGGAGCAATTACTCACAGTGGACGATTGGAGCGCTTGCTGAATATGGTCCTGTCCTTTTTGAAGATCTTGCGCCCGAAAACAGTCGGGGATTTTTCCAGCAACCAAGAGAATCGAACCTGTCGGATAAAGATATTTTAACCATCAGGCGGGAGCTGTTGGAATACAACCAGAAAGTGTGTCCTGTGAAGCAGTTGTCTAAAGACGCTGCTCAGTACGCTCCGCTATCGGATAGTTGTGAATCACCCCCCTTTGAGTATTGCACCGCGTGGCCAGATGGACCAGTGGGGTTCGTTGATCCCTACATCTTCCAGCGGCCAGTGGCGATTGCTAACGAGTGCATAATTCCCAACCTGGTTAGGCTGAAATCTAGAATGCCGGGGTTACTTGCTGATGATCGTGAAGCGAGCCAGGTGAAGAACTACAGATGGTTTTACTTCTTGTTTATCGCGCTGGCTGTCGGTGGAAAGATAGCGAATTCGAGTACAAAGCTGGTCGACTTTAAGAAAAGGAGGAGAGCGATTTTCGTGAAGGATCTCTGGCGCCTCACGATTTTCCTTGCTTCGTTTGTTTGGAAGGCGTTTAGATCTGGTCTGTCTTTTGCTCGTTATATGGTCAAGACTGCTATAGCGAAATTTAAGGCTCTAAGGCCTTCTGCTGACGGAGACGCGCCCTAAAGGTACTCGGAGGAGGGCTCTGGAATGCTCTCTTTCTACGGATGCTTGGGGTACGCCGACGATGTGAAGGCCAGGCCTGGCCTCCAGCACCCATCATGGGGTCTTCAGCGCCTGCGCTTCTAGAGCTGCTTCGCAGAAGGTGCCGCGCGGGTTTTGGGGCCCGTGGGCCTAAGGTGAGGCTCATGATCAGCAATGACTGGATGATTCGGCCCGACCATAGCATTGCGATGGAAGGGTTACAGGCTGCACGCATACCCTAAAGGCTCATTGACATCATCTTTCGGGATTTGCATTCTTCATTCTTTGAACCCACCAAAGAACAAGGATGTGAGATGCGTAAAGCATTAATTTTTGGTAATGGCTTGGGCATGGCCCTTGCCCCGCAGCATTTCAGCCTAGGCGGGGCTATGCATGATGTGTGGCATCTACCGCATTTACTCACAGCGGAGGACAGGAGACTTATCAGTCTTACGCTAGGGAATGAGGGCGCGATCCCTCAGAATGAAGAGCAGCTTGACGTTTTTCATCAAGCCGTCACAGCGTGCAAAACGCTAAACAGAATACTGTCACCAGATCTTCACTGGCTTACAGAGCAGGGGCAGCGGTTTCCTGTGGCCGTAGCCAAGTACTTGCACATGGTTGCCACCAGATTACACCTTACTGATGCTGACTTACCTGAGCAGTTCATATCATCGCTATCAGCTTTTGTCCGCCAAACAAATTCTCATGTAGCGACTCTGAACTATGATCGGCTTTTATATGGGGCCTTCATTGAGAGAGGAGTTTTAGCTGGTTTTGATGGCAGTCTAGTTGATGGAATAACTAATGCTGGTTTTGATTCGGCGAATCTGGAAAGGCAGTGGGGGAGAACTTTTGGCTACTACTTGCACCTTCACGGTTCGCCGTTGTTCTACACGGACATTGATAAGCGAGTTCGTAAGCTTCAGCGGCATGAGATTAATATGTTTGCGGCGAACCCATCCGATCACATAGTCCTGACCCATGTTGCGCATAAGCGTTCAGTGATAAGTGCATCACCGATTTTAATCACGTACTGGCACTATTTGCATCGCGCACTGCAAGAGGCGTCAGAGATTGTAGTGGTAGGGTATTCGGGATGCGACACGCATCTGAACGAAATTATCGCCATGTACGGGGCACATAAACATATTCGAGTAATTGAGTGGGCTGCAAACTACTTCCACCCTGTCCGACTGTCCCAGTGGCAGACCGCATTTAGGTCAACCAATATACATTTAGAGCTGCATCAGAATATATTGAATAATTACGCTTGGTGACAGTTACTGCAACCGGAGATCGCAGATGTGGCGAGCGGCTACAAAAGTCCTGAGTTTCACAGTGTGTTCCTACAGGCTCTCCATGCTTCGGCAGAAGGGTACACCATGGTATCTTCAGCGCTTGCGCTGCTGTAACTGCTTGGTGGAAGGGGCCAAGTGGCGTCTTGCTCATGTCAGGTCAGGCTATTACAAAGGCGTAATGTCACCGGTCTCTGAGTATTGATGGCGCAAAGGCTTCACCAATGGTAAACAATGACCCAAAAGGTGGCTTGTAGCCATTATGCATGAGTGGGGCAGGGATGCAATTTGTAACGAACGGTCCAGATATTCCAGATGAGCTGCTTCAAGCCCACGAAGAAGGTAGGGTCATCTTCTTTTGTGGGGCCGGTATTTCTTATCCGGCTGGGCTCCTGGATTTCAAAGGTTTGGTGCAGCTCATCTACAAGGAGGCGTCGACCACCTTCGATAGCGCCGAGCAGAAAGCTTTTGATAACTATCAGTTCGATGCCACGTTGGATCTACTTGAGCGTCGCTTGCCGAACGGTCGCGCTGCTGTTCGAGATGCTTTGGCGCGGGCTCTCAAGCCCAACATCCGACTCAAAGGCGCCACAGACACGCACGCAGCATTGCTGAGACTGGGAAAGTGCCGGACCGGTGAAGTGCGTCTTGTAACCACAAACTTCGACCGAGTGTTCGATGCCGCAGGTCGACGTACAAAACAGCGTTTCAATTCTTACTCAGCCCCAATGCTTCCTCTTCCCAAAAAAAGTCGATGGGATGGGGTCGTTTATCTGCACGGCCTACTGCCGGATAAACCTACCATTTCCGAACTCAATCGACTGGTCATTACCAGCGGTGACTTTGGACTTGCTTACCTGACTGAGCGTTGGGCTGCCCGATTCGTAAGCGAATTGTTCCGCAACTACGTCGTTTGCTTCGTCGGGTACAGTGTCAGCGATCCAGTTCTCCGCTACATGATGGACGCGTTGGCTGCTGACAGAATGTTGGGAGAGATTACCCCTCAGGCATGGGCATTTGGATCTTGTGCGTCAGGAGAGGAAAGCCAGAAGACCGCTGAGTGGAAGGCAAAAGGGGTTTCCCCTATCCTGTACAACACTCAGCCTGGGGCAAACTCACATAGGGGGTTGCACCAAACTCTGAAAGCTTGGGCAGAGACATACAGTGACGGAACGACGGGTAAGGAGCGGATCGTGACCACTCATGCTCTCTCCAGGCCTTCGGCCAGCACCCGGCAAGATGATTTCGTGGGACGTCTGCTGTGGGCGCTTTCTGACAAGTCAGGGCTACCAGCGCGCCGGTTTGCAGATTTCAACCCTGCTCCGCCCTTGGAGTGGCTGCTGAGCGCCTTTAGTGACCCCCGATACTGCTACTCGGATCTGGCGCGCTTTGGTGTTCCTGCTCACGCTGAACATGATCCTAAGCTCAGCTTCAGTCTGGTTCAAAGACCTTCGCCCTACCACTTGGCAGCGCAGATGACGCTGGGAAGCGGGCGCACGGGTCACTGGGATAATGTTATGTTCCAGATCGCTCGGTGGCTTGTTCGGCATCTCGACGATCCAGACCTTCTACTTTGGCTTACTACGCGGGGCGGATGTATCCACGAGCGGCTTGCATTTCTTATTGAGGATCAACTGGGGCGCATTGCCAAGTTTCAGAGCGAAGGAAACACCGCTGAGCTGGATGCGCTTCGCAAAAGCTCACCTAACGCGATACCTGGTCCTCACATGCGCAAGCTGTGGGGACTGTTCCTGGCGGAGCGGATCAAGTCGCCTTGGAGAGACCTAGACCTCTATAGCTGGTTGGAGCGGTTGAAGCGAGATGGTCTGACTGCCAGCCTTCGACTGCAACTCAGGGAGTTGCTTTCGCCAGTGGTGTCGATCTCCCGGCCGTTTCGATCTTCAGAAGACCAGGATGTCTCAGCAAAACACCTGCGCGATCTGGTGAACTGGGAGTTGGTTCTAGTCTCCGACCATGTGCGATCCACGCTCTCCGAGTCGTCTCGTTCGGAGTGGGCACCGGTCTTGCCATTGCTGCTTGAGGATCTCCAGGCATTGGTTCGTGATGCGTTGGATCTTTTGCAAGAATTGGGAAGTGCCAACTCCTCCGGTGATCGTTCGAATTGGGATCTGCCGTCTGTCAGTCCTCACTGGCAGAATCGTGGTTTCCGTGAGTGGGTCGTGCTCGTTGAGCTGCTTCGGGATTCGTGGCTGGCTAACTTCGAAGAACATCCTGAGGTTGCGGCGAAGATCGCGCACTGGTGGTTTGAGATTCCATATCCAACCTTCAAACGCTTGGCGTTCTTTGCCGCCAGTCAGGATGGTGCCATTTCTGCTGATGAGTGGGCTGAATGGCTACTTGTCGAGAATGGTCATTGGTTGTGGTCCACCTCCACTAAACGCGAGGTCTACCGCCTGCTTGTGCTGCAAGGGCGCATGCTGCCCCGTGCCGCTCAAGAAAGGTTAGAGGCGGAGATTCTGGCCGGACCTCCCAGAGCAAACTTCGTGGAAGACATTACGGATGATCGCTATCAAGAACACGTAGACCGGGCGATTTGGAGGGGCTTGGCGAAGCTTCAGTACGGTGGGCTTGTGCTGGGTGATCAGGCTCAGCAAAGACTTGATGCGCTGTCCGCAGCCTACCCACATCTACGCTTGGCAGACAATGAGAGCGACGAGTTTTCTCATTGGATGAGTGGGACCGGAGACCCTGATTATCAGCAGCAGCGTGTTGTCAGGCCTGCACCTTACAAACGTGAGGCACTGGTCCAATGGCTTCGAAATGCCCCGGCAGCTGATGAGTATTTCGATGAAGACACCTGGAGAGATGTGTGCCGAAAGCACCTTCTCAACAGCTTGTATGCTTTGGGTGACCTAGCGGAGGAGGGCCAATGGCTCTTGGGTCGCTGGAGGGAAGCTTTCCAAGCATGGAGCGAATCTGGCATTGCTCGAAAGTCATGGCGTTATGTTGCTCCGTGGATCAATAGGATGCCAGATCGTGAACTTGTACAGATAATTCATTACGTAACTCGATGGCTCGATGAGGTATCCAAAGCAGAACTTCAAGATATGGATATGTTTTTGGGGCTTATCCGAAGGGTGATGCATCTGCCACTGGAAGCGGATACTGGAATGACCAGTAATGGCGAACCGATAAATCAGCCAGTCACTGAAGCCATCAATCACCCCATTGGGCACGTTACCCAGTCTCTGTTGAATATTTGGGAGAGATCAAGCCTCAACGACGGTGATGGTCTGCCAGAGAGGATGGGGCAGATTTTCATCGAGCTGTGCGACCCGCAAGTGGAACGATACCGTCATGGCAGGGTACTGCTTGCTTCTAGACTTATCGCTCTGTTCAGGGTGGATGAGGCTTGGACAAGAACAAATCTGCTTCCTCATTTCAGTTGGGCTCGTAATCCGGCTGAGGCTAGAAGGGCCTGGGAAGGCTTCTTGTGGTCGCCCCGCCTGTACCGTCCACTTCTATTGGCCTTCAAAGCCGAGTTTCTCGATACCGCAAGCCATTATGCGGATCTGGGTGAGCACGGGGAGCAATTCGCGGCTATTTTCACTTATGCAGCCTTAGGTCCACTTGATGGGTATACCACGGATGAATTCCGTGATGCCTTTGCGACGTTTCCACTGAAGGCGTTACAGGAGGCGGCTCAAGCTCTATCACAAGCGCTGGAAGGGGCTGGCGAACAGCGGGAAGAGTATTGGCAGAATCGGGTTCAGCCCTTTTGGCAACATATCTGGCCAAAATCCAGAGACCTAGTGACATCTAATATCGCTGAATCATTGACCCGGATGTCCATTGCGGGCGGGAGAACATTCCCGGACATCCTTAATGCAATTCACGACTGGCTAGTGCCCATCGAGCATTTGCACTATGTCATCCACCTGCTTGATGAGTCAGGCATGTGCATGGTTTTCCCTGAATCAGCGTTGCGCCTGCTGGCTGCGGTGGTTGGTGAGCAGACTTGGCCGCCTTCTGAGCTGCGCTCTTGTCTTGAATCGATTGCACAGGCCCAGATCGACCTTGCTGAGCGTCCAGAATACCGCAGGCTGACGGAGTACCTGCGTCGTCGTGGTCAGCCATAGTGCGAAGAACCGCTGGTGCAGCGGGCCAGTTGATTTCCTGCAAGGGAAAAAGATGCAGGATGATTGAATCGCGGCTAATGGGTAAAGCAGGGCAAGTAAGAGGTGAGTTTTGTCCGCTCTACAAACACGGCTACGTTAATGCGATCAAGAAGGTGCTTGCTGAGATTAAGTGATACCTCTGATGAGTAGGGGGGCAACCTAATCGGATACGCTGGGCTCATTCGGGGCGTAGGCCTCGGTCAATACCCGCTTAGGTGGGATGAGTCCAGCGGGTGGTGGTCTTGGTGGTCGTTGCGCTCCCGTTCTTTGCGGGGCCAACCAATTTCACCTCAAGTCCATAAGCTCCTTCAAACTCATGAATTGCATATCACTTTTTAATGAACGCGGGTCTTTAACAGCGCCGCCTAAGCGACAGACCAGATGTTCAAAAAGGTTATTAAAGTGGCCTTCCTGGTCTTCATCTTGCCATCGTTCAAATGGGCGTCGAGGGCGCGTATTCTTGCCTGAAATAGTTTGAGGGATAAAGAATGGACAGAATATCTCGCTGCTAACATCCAGTCCGGCGTAGCCCACTCTGGCAGCGGTATCTGTCCTCATGTAACGAGGGCGATGGAGCAACTGAATTGGGCCTTGCATCACACCAGCTTGAACAAGGAGCGCGCTCGCTGCGCTCTCCTGGGGCCTATCAAAGTCAGCTGGTACCAAGTACATATCCGGCTGTAATAGAAGCAGGAAAGCTTCATGTTTCGGTGTTATGCCAATGCTTTCGGCAGCGAGGTCTGCGCAGACGTCGATGATCACGACTTCGCCAGCTTCTGGTTTGCAGGCCAACACATCATCTGGAGCCAATCTTGCGCAATTGATGCGTAAGTCCTGCATTTCTTCAAGCTCGCCGGAGACGATTTCCTTGTTCTCAGGAGCAGTAGCCTGAACCAAGGTCGTCTTCATGTTCAGCGAAAATTTGGCGATGACCGCAAGATTTTTGGCAACCGTAGTTTTGCCTACTCCACTCTTTGGGCTCGCGACCGCAATCATCAATCCCTTACTTGACGGCATGTGAACGAGACGCTGCTTTTGGCTAAGCATTTTGTTGCGCACCAGCTTCGTCACCCAGTCCATTAGCGATGAGTCGACCGGGTCCAAACCACTTAGCCATCGACCTATGTTTTCAACTTCCGTGCATTTGCTGGTTCGACGAAATTCGCTGAATTGGTTGGCTAAGGCGGCGGCGCTTAGTCCGAGATATTTCATTGATTTTTTTAGCAGAAGTGAATCTATCATCGATCGATCTCGCGTCAACGAATTCTAGTTTGGATCAAATGACATCGAGTCGATTATCTCCAGTGGTTGTGATGATAGCCTCCATTGAAATCACCGTGGGCAACGCAGCCAGTGAATGAGGCCTACCTCGCTTACGCTGTTGATGCAGGAACAACTACAAAGATCGGCCGACTTCTATCATTGGGTGCCTGAAGGATTCTCAAATATGTCAGCCGTGAAATGGTTTAGCGATAGGCATTTACGTATGACTGGATCGGCGTACCTCTGAAGGGAAGATGGCCAAAATTGGGGAAAGGGAGGTTGTGGCCGCTTGAAGTCGCTACTGTGCGACTGTCGATTTTTGACCTATTTAGCGCGTTTTCACACAACCTCGCCTTAAGGGGACATGGATAATGCCCGCGTGGTTAGCAGCAGCTACTTCGGAATTAGCACTGAATCAATCACATGGATAACGCCGTTGGACTGCATGACGTCTGCAATGCTAACCGCGCTTCTGCCACCTTTAGCGTCCATCACCGATAGTTCCCCATTTTGCGCCATGATCGTGAGTGATTCACCTTGCACAGTTTTCAACACAACTTTACCGCCGTTCGTCTTGGCGTCCGCGATCAACTGTTTCGCGCTGTGAGTACCGGCAACCACGTGATACGTCAATATCTTCGTCAAATCTGCCTTGTTTTCCGGTTTGACCAGCGTTTCGACGGTGCCGGCGGGCAATTTCGCAAAGGCTTCGTTGGTTGGCGCGAAGACGGTGAATGGGCCTTTGCTATTGAGCGTGTCCACCAAGCTGGCGGCTTTGACCGCCGCCACTAGGGTCGTATGGTCTTTCGAGTTGACGGCATTCTCGACAATTGTCTTGTTTGAATACATGGGGGCACCACCCACCATGACGGGATCGGCTGCAAAGCCGGGTGACGCAGCGAGACAGAGGGCAGCGAAGCTGGCAGCGGCGATGCGTTGAACAATAGTAAGCATTATGCTTCTCCTAGATTCTTTGGTCCTTCGGATGAAGGTGATAAATGTACGGAGCAGGCCTGAAAACGGATGCATCAAAGTGACGAAATTTTTCCTTTGGCAATGACCGGTCCGGTCGGCAGCCCAGTAGGCGAGCCGTTCAAAGGCTCTAGGGAGACGGCGAGCACCGCGCCATCGCCAAGAGTGGCAGCAAGTTCCGACGGTACGCTCAAGGTCACGGCGGCATTGGCCGGCAGTAGGCCCAGTGAGTGGGGTTTACCATCGGTGGAGATGACCCATGCCTGAGCACTCTTGTTCTCCCAGTCGGCGGAGCGAGTCCGGACGAATAGCACACTTCGACCATCGAGATTAATCGTCGCAGTGAACAGCGTATAGCCGTTGCTTTGTTCCAGACGAGCTAGCATCGCCGGCCTCGTATTTGGTACCGGCGGCTGAAGGATGAAAACTGTAACCAGCAGCCCGGCGGCCAGCGCCGTCGCTGTCCAGCGCCAGAATCTTAGATTATTCCACCAGCCAGTAGACCTTGGTTGTGGGCTGGTCTCACTTGGGAACAGTTGCTGCTCGATGGCACACCAGCTGTCTGCCGGCGGATTAGACTCAGGCACCTGCGCAATCCACTCGGCGAAGTGATGCTGCCATGCCGCAATCGTGCTTTGATAATGCGGGTTCAGAGCCGCCATGGCCTGAACCCGATCACGTTCTTCTCGGGTCAATACGCCTAGCACGTACTCCGCGATCAACATGTCAGGGTCATCGTCCGGAGGCAATTCGTTCTCGTTCATAGGCTAAGGCACATGCGCAGTCGAAGCAGTCCGCGACGGATCCAGCTTTTCATCGTGCCTAGCGGAATGCTGTAGCGCTCGGCCAGCTCGGCATAGGAGTAACCCTCGAAGAAAGCCACGCGGATATAGCGTTGCTGAACTTCTTCCAATGTCTCCAAGCATCGCTCTAGCTGGCTCCCCTGTTGCTCCCGCTCGACGGTGTCCACGACCGTATCTTGCGTGGGCCAATCGTAGATCGTTTCGATTGGTTCCTGACGATGGTGGGATCTCCGTCGGTCGATGGCTTTGTGGCGGGCCATAGTCGCTAGCCAGGTAATCGCACTAGCCAATCGTGGATCGAAGCTAGACGCCTTTACCCACGCCATGATGTAGACCTCCTGAAGCACCTCTTCAGCCTCAGCTCGGTTACCTAAGTAGCGCAGGCAGATGCCGAACAGCCTAGCCGAAGTAGCTTGATACAGGGCCTCGAAAGCAAGCCGATTTCCCGTGCCGCAGGCCTGCATCAGGATGTTTAGAGCCTTGGCCTTAGATTCGATTTCGGTGAAGTCCGGTGCATTCGGTGTGATTGTCAAATGGCCAGTTCCTTCAGTGGTTGCAGCAAATGTAGTTTTTTTTTGTTTCTACTGTCGTGAATGTTTTTACAACGCAGATCGGCGTTTGTTGTTGTGCCTTAAGACCACTGCCAGCTTCCGAAAAATCCAGTAGCAAGCCCTATTGAGGCGTTTGACTCCAGTTCGTTGTGCTGTGTCATTAGTTAGGACTGTTCAGAGAGTTCTGGGTGCGATCGATGCAGCAAACTCCAAGCCATCAACAACCGCGCTCGCAATTTCACTAGCGGTAGATTGCAACGGCGAATGGAAGTAATTGAATCGAGTATTCATGGATATCTGACAGCATACTCGACGAAGCCGATCGCCCAGAACCCCCGATCGCACAGTCCAAGGTTGCTCGTCTGCATGAGAAAAGCGACAATTTCAATGCTCAAATGAAAGAGTTGTAACAGTTGAAATTCAGCTCAACGAATCGCCGGCCAGACCTCTGGGTTTGAAGCGGACGGAAGTTTCAACAACGATGCCTTCATCTATGATACAGCGAAAAACGAAAACATTGGTCCCGCTGTAAAGGCGTTGATCTCGCGCTTTTCCAGCATTGAAAAAGTCTGATGTTGCACCGGTACTGGATTTTCTAACTGCCAAGGATTCGCGCTGAAATAGAAACGCACATCGAGCAAGCAACGTCGAGTTCGGCTATTGGCGCATGAAGCCGTTTTGGTGAAATGCAGAACAGGCTGAGCAACGGTCCTGAGATGATGCTGATCCGAAAGTAGACGGTTGAGCATCCCTTTGGGACGCTCAACCAATGGATGGTGCGATGCATTTCCTCATACGAAAGTTTAGCGGGGGGAGTACAGTGTGATAGGGTTAAATGGGCTCGCCTACAACCTGAAACTGGTCCAGAAAATCATCGGCAGCACTGGCTCGATGAAAGCATTAACCGCTTAAAAATCAGTCTATTTATCTAGGCCAAAGGGCTTTAAGGGGTTAGTGAGCCGTTTTAACTGTCCCTGGAAAGGTCATGATGTTGCTCAGTTTGCGAAACGCGAGCACGGTGTCTTAGCATCGATTTAGAAAACCCAATCTGACGTTTTTACACAACCTAGACCCAAAGCAGTCATCTCTCATTGAAATTGCTTGCGCAACCTGAGCAATGGTCCCCAGCGAGCTGGGCCAGCTTACATCCAATATTTAGGATAGCTGCCTCGACTACGTATATTGTTTAGACACGAGGCGACCACGACGATCACGATTGACCCAGTCAATACTGGCGTGACTAAAAAGCTAAAAGGTGCGCCCGCGGCGAGCACAATCAACGGATTAGCACCTGCTGGGGCGTGCAGAGTGCGTGTTTGTTGCATGGCCACCAATGCGAGTCCCACGGCCAGTGCGCCTGCCCACCATGAACTTCCAAGGGTGCTCAGAATTAGAAGCCCGATTAGGGTTGACACCAAGTGTCCGCCGATAATGCTGCGAGGCTGGGCCAGCGGTGACTCAGGCATCCCGAAAGCAAGTACGCAACTCGCGCCAAAGGAGGCCATCAGCCAAGGCACTCCGGAAATATGGCTAAGCCAACCTGTTGCCCCGATAGTGATGACCGCTCCGCTGAATGACAACAAAGTAAAACGAAGAGACGGTGCTGGTGGTGCATTCGATTTGAGCAGAGGAGGGATTGGCATGGTAGTTAACTCTAGGACTGGTTGTGTGGTTTGCCAAAAAAGATACCGAACGGTATACCCTTATGTCAACCGATCGGTTTACACTTCATGCAGACCTGCACGAGGCCCGAGGAAATGAGCACATCCGACACTATTACTGAGTCCGCTCTGAAATTATTTTACTGCCAGGGTTTTCACGCCACCGGGGTGGAACAGTTAAGCCAAGTTGCTGGGGTAACCAAGAAGACGCTATATCGCCATTTCCCGAGCAAAGAACATCTCGTCGAGGCTGCTTTAAAGCTTCGAGATGCCGAGTTCATGGCGAAAATAAGAGAAGTGGTTGAAGCGGTTTCCGATCCGCAGCGGCCACTGGCATACATCGATTTCATCGCTGCATGGGTTCAAGAGCCTGACTTTCATGGTTGCGCCTTCATCAATGCTTCAGCTGAGTACAGCGTCCAGACCGATCAACCGCACATCTTGGCAAAGCTGCATAAGCAACAGTTACTCACTTATCTGGAAGAAATCTGTACCCATGCAAAGCTTAAGCAGCCGTCATCAGCAGCGCGACAGTTATTCTTGATCGGAGAAGGGTTAATCGTTACATGTCAGGTAAATGGATCCTCGAAGGATGTCATTGATGCGGCACGAGAGATGACGTTGATGCTCACCGCCAGGCAATTCGAAAAGTAGCTTCTTAAGGGGGTACGAGCCCATCGGGGATGCTACTTTTGGCCGATGCTGAGTAAAAGCGCTGTTCAGAGCTACAGGCATTCAGATTCGGACTGAGCCCGCTGCAAAAATCATCACATGCTAACGTGCCGATAAATTTCGGATTTAACACAGACGCGCTCGCTTTGATTTGGCGAGCGTTTAAATGTTCTGGCTCTAACGCAGACCAAGTCGAAATGCTGAATGTTTGAGGATAGCTTTTCCGTTTCGCGAGCTGCGCGAGGTCAGTAAATGTCCTAATTTTTCCGGCATATGGACATGTCGTAAAGTTACATTCCGCGTATCACGCGCCCCGGTGCTTCGCCGTATGTCTCCTTGAATTTTTTGCTGAAAGCCGATTGGGACTGATACCCCACCTGAGATGCAATGTCGCTTAATCCCAAATGTGAATTTTTAGGAGGCTAAAGGCTAGTTCCATCCGAACTTGGGTCAAAGATTATCTGTGTCCAGTGACCTAACCTCTGCTTCGACGCCAACACTATCTAATTCACCGTCAGCGTTTTCCACGATCATCGTCAACAGCACGGTATCGCCTTTCTTTATTTGCGCTTCTAGCTCAAGTAGCATCACATGGTAGCCATGGGGTTCTAAGCTGACCGGTTTTCCAGCTGGCAGTGTGACGTACTCAACTTGATGCATGCTCATCACATCGTCTTTCATGCTTGACTGATGAATTTGTACAGTCGGTGCAACTGCTGATTGTACGCTCAACAGTTTGCTGTCTCTGCTCGCTGTTAAAGTCATGAATGCGCCGGATGACTGTTGTCCCGCGACCGTTGCTCGGACCCAAGCATTCTTTACTTGAATTTCGGCCGTTACCTGCCCGGCCAAGCCCGTCAATGAAAAACCGAAAAGCAGCCTCATCAAATTTTTCAAAATTGGAATGTTTGTAATTTTGATTGGCATCAGCAAACCGCCATAACGGTGAGCAGATCTTCAGCAAATTCTTGAGCGGTAAGTGACGGCGATAGCCCCAGTCTTAAGCTGCCTACGGAGTCGAAAACAAAACTGGTGGCGGTATGGGAGATGGTGTAGCTCGTTCCACTAGGAACCTTTTCAAAAAAAACACCGAACTCCTTGGCAACGGCGGCGGTTTCCTCCAAGGTACCGTGCAATGCCTCGAAGCTCGGGTCAAACGACTTGACGTAAGCATCTAGCATTTTTGGCTTGTCGCGTTCAGGGTCCAAAGTAATGAAGATCACTTGCAGCCTATCGCCATCGCGGCCCATCAGTTTTTTGGCCTGTGCCGCGCGGGCTAACGTTGTTGGGCAGACCGCGGGGCACTGGGTGAAGCCGAAGAAAATCATCGGCATCAAGCCGCGATAGCTGGTTAGCAACCTCGTCTCACCCTGGGCGTCCTTCAGTTTAAAGGTTCGTCCCATAATCTTGTCGCTAAGATCCTTTCCATACTTGAATGACAGTTTGCTGCCGTTTTCGCAACCGGCGAGCATGCCAAGGCTTAACACGCTCATACCACATAGGATCTTGCGACGACTTAATAACGTATTCATGAATGCATCCTTTGCAGCCGCTTGATTCACACAGCGGCTGGTAGATCAGTCGAAACTGGAGTGTGGGAGTTAACCTTTTGACTACGGGCGCTCATGTATGCCGACGCGACGAGCATATGTGCTAGAAGATCCGTTAAAACGTGTAGCTAGACAACGAACCTCTCAGGTTAATGCTATCCACTCGCCGGAACCAAGTTTGTGTTGTTGAATCGCTGCGTAACGGCCATTTGATGGGCATTGAGATAAACCGCTTTAGAAAATATTCGGCTCATTGTTGGCGCAGGGCTTTTTTTGGTACAGCGTCAGATCTCAAAAAAATATGCGGATCAGACAGAAGGAGATACAAGTTCCGACGCGATAGGCAAGAAAAACCCGCGTGGAAGCGCGGGCTAAATAAATGCAGAAGGAGCGAGTTTAACGAAAATTACTTGCTGTAAAGAATCTGATTGCTGAGTTAAAACCCATATTTTAGGCGCCTTAGGTTTTACGGTTTCTAGAGTGGATAGAGCTATTGGGCATTCAGATAGTTGCCAACGGCCGAACCTCATAGCAGTTACCAAGTTTTTACTTTGCTGCTTTTTCGATCAGGTTGGCGACAGCCTTCGGATTGGACACCATGACAACGTGTGAGCCACCCTTAACGATAACTGTTTGTTTGGAGTTTGCGCGCTCAGCCATAAAAGCTAGGGCCTGAGGTGGGATGTTCTTGTCCTTGTCGCCGTAAACAAACCATGACGGAATGGTCTTCCAAGCCGGCTCGGTAGCCGCCTCGTTCAAAGCTGCAACGGTAACGGGACGCTGACCGGCAGCCATCAGGCGAGCATCAGCCTCGGATACATCGGCGGCAAACTGGTCGTGAAATTTGCCCTGATCGATGTATAGATCCTTGCCGCCATCTGCCAGGTCGACAGGGGGTGCTAAGGCTGCGCCCAGTGTGCCGCCTGGGAAACGGCTCGACAATTCCGCTGCCGTTTCGCCAGCTTCTGGCGCAAATGCAGCGACGAAAACCAGGCTCTTCACATTTTGGTTGCCATAGGCAGCTTCGCTAATGACAGGCCCACCGTAGGAGTGCCCAACTAGCACAACGGGTGTCTTGATGCTTTTGACGATGCTCGCAACGGACTGGGCGTCATTTGTTACGCCGCGCAATGGGTTCGCTGCTGCGATTACTGTATAGCCATCTTTTTGCAGAATATTCATCACGCCATTCCAACTCGACGAGTCAGCAAAAGCGCCATGCACTAGAACTACGGTTGGCTTGACGTCAGCGGCGTACGCGAGGCTGGCGGTAGCGAAGGCAGTTGCGAGTGCTAAACCCGAGAAAATCTTTTTCATTTGAATGTCTACCAGTAAGGGAGGGGCGAAATATACCTTGTGCGCTAACAAATCGCTGCGGTACAAATCGTGCGACAGGTAAAAATTTTTGTCAATAGCTTGCGATTTAATCGTGCACGTAATATTTTGTCTTTACGCGTAGGAGGGGAGGATGCAGGTGTCTGAATCAGAAATTCGCGGCGATGGTTTCGCGCCACTGAATGAGTTTTTGTGCTTTACGATTTACTCAACAGGCCATGCGCTGACGCAGTTTTATCGGCCGATTCTGGAGGCCATAGGTCTCACGTATCCGCAGTATTTGCTGATGGTGGCCTTGTGGGCAAAGGATGATCAGATCATTAAGGATCTGGGCAGCAAACTGTTTCTTGAGTCGAGCACCCTGACGCCGTTGGTTAAGCGTCTGGAAAACGCGGGTTTCATAACCCGTTGCCGGGACCCGAAAGACGAGCGCCAGGTGCGGGTTAAGCTCACCGACATGGGTAGGGCGTTGAAGTCTGAAGCGCTAAAAGTCCCGGGCTGCATCCAGTCGGCAGTGGGAATGAACATAGAAAAAGTCATGGCGATTCAGGCTGCGGTTGCAGGTATCCGTGATCGATTAATTGAGGGGAGATAGCATCATTCTCCAATTGCAATGCAGTGATCCATTAAATCTAGTGATCATCAGTGTTAATCCCGCGGCGCTTTCGTGGAAACTTCAAGGGGCAACGCTCGGATAGGACGGACGCGCAAATGGACTTCAAGTTCTTGGATGCACTTAGACACTGAAAACATCGGCATTTTAAGTTGCGATAATAACGAGCCGGCTTCAACGACTCAAGCAAAGGCGCGGATAGCTAGTTTTTGATTAATTGTTCACTCCGGCCGAGAGGGAAGGGCAGCTAACCAGATTCTTGATTTAGGACGTTGACCCAAAAATCATCGAGCTGAAGACTAAACTTTCAGTCGAAATGCTGAACTTTTTCCTAATTTAATACTGGGCAACCAGCGGACGTACACGAGACGGCTACATGAAAGGAAATCTGAGTGAAGAAGAAATGCGCCATGCTCTTTTCGGTACGGCGGCCCATGAGTCAAAAGCTGAAGCTGAAGATCTGCGGATTACATCTGATCAGCAGCATGTATCGAAAGCCCGGCGGGCACCGACCTCTCGCTCACCCAAGTTGAGGGTGACGCTCCGTGTTACGACGGATTTTGAGGGCAAGGCGGAGACTTTTACCTTCGAAGCAAGCACGCTGAGTTCCCTTATTGCGGAGCAGCAAGCAAAGACGGAGGCGAAGAAGCGCAAATTTAAGTATTTCGAGCTGGTGTCAATTGAATCTGTTTGACAAGTTTTGCTTGAGTTACTTCACATGGCGTTGGTGTCAGCAGCCGTGAACGGTGCCCACAGCATGTTGCTGGCGCAATGTTGGCACCATACCGATGCTTCTCGCTCGCTACAGGGAATGAAATGCAGGCGCGCTACCGGATGCCTCTGAACTGTAAGAAACGCGTTCTCTTTGCCGGTCCGCATAGGTGACAGGACTTCGCCGAACGCTCATGTTTATCTCACCCAGAGTCCTTGGACACGCTAACCCGCCCGAGGCTAAAAGCGAAATTACCATCCGCCCATGCAGTCGCTCCAGTTAGTACGCTTGTCGACACTCATACAGGCAATTCCATGCTGCCTATCGCTATGTGTGTCTCTGTGCATCTCTGCGCGAGCTGCCGACCCCAAGTTATTGCCACGATTGTTTCATCCTGCACAATTGAGCCATGACATCTCTGTCCATTCTCTCACAAGCCTTTGTTGGTGAAACTGATCCCAGAAGCGATCGACCACTGGAGTTGTCGCAGCGTTCTCCATTACTGGGATATTTCCAATGTTTGGCACTACTCAATCCTGCGCTGGCAGCTCCTATCCGGATACTTCAATCGTGCTTCATCGCGAGCACGAAGCGGGCTTTTTGCTTCCCCAATTCATGGGAGCTTTGGCAAGCGAGACCAGTGGATTAGGCATGACAGATATGTGCCAACAGCGATCAAGCGATGGTTTGTTTTTGAGGCTTAGTGCCTCACTGGTGCAGTCGCTGAAGCTCCGGTTGTTACCCCTCTAATGAATTTGGGCCGCCGGGTACTGTGCAATCCTTACAGAGAACTGAAATGGGCTACGACTTCGATTTATTTGTCATTGGTGCTGGCTCGGGCGGCGTGCATGCGGCAAGGTTTGCAGCGGGTTTCGGCGCAAAGGTCGCGGTTGCCGAAAGCCGCTACTTGGGTGGTACGTGCGTAAATGTCGGCTGCATCCCTAAGAAGCTTTTGGTTTACGGAGCCCATTTTGCTGACGACTTCGAACAGGCCGAAAGCTTCGGCTGGACTGCCGGGAAAGCGCAGTTCGACTGGGCTTCGCTTATTTCTAACAAAAATCGTGAGATCCAACGCCTCAACGACATCTACCGCACCCTATTGATCAACAGCGGCGTCACGTTGTTCGAAGGCCATGCCCGTCTATCCGATCCACATCATGTCGAAATACTCGGCCAGCGTTTCAGTGCTGAGCGGATCTTGATTGCGACCGGCGGCTGGCCGGAGATCCCGGACATTCTGGGGCGTGAGCATGCGACTACGTCAAACGAAGCGTTCTTCCTGAAGCAACTCCCCAAGCGAATACTGGTGGTCGGCGGTGGCTATATTGCTGTGGAATTCGCTGGCATTTTCAATGGGCTGGGAGCCGATACTCGGCTGCTGTATCGAGGCGACCTGTTCTTGCGAGGATTTGATCAGTCAGTGCGTACTCATTTAGCAGAAGAGTTGACCAAGCGCGGTCTGCAATTGCAGTTCAACACTGACATTGTCCAAATTGATAAGCAGGCAGATGGGAGCCTGCTCGCGACGCTCAAGGATGGGAGTCAAGTGGAAACCGATAGCATCTTCTACGCCACCGGCCGCAGGCCAATGCTAGATAACCTGGGACTGGAAAACACGCGCGTCGAACTTAACGAAGCTGGCTACATTGACGTCAATAAGCATTTCGAAACTCGCGAACCTTCGATTTTGGCTCTGGGTGATGTGATTGGTGGTGTCCAGTTAACACCCGTTGCGACAGCGGAAGGCATGGCGGTTGCCCGTCGCTTGTTCAAACCTGAGCAGTATCGGCCAGTCGACTATCGTAACATTCCGACTGCTGTGTTCAGCCAGCCAAATATTGGTACGGTAGGTCTCACCGAGCAGCAAGCGATTGAGCAAGGCCATAAAGTAGTGGTGTTCGAGAGCCGTTTCCGGCCAATGAAATTGACCCTCACCGAGTCGACAGAACAGACGCTGATGAAGCTTGTAGTGGACGCCGAATCTGATCGAGTGTTGGGATGTCACATGGTCGGTCCAGACGCGGGGGACATCATCCAAGGCTTAGCGATTGCTCTGAAGGCGGGTGCCACCAAACGGCTTTTCGATGACACCATTGGCGTGCATCCGACCTCTGCGGAGGAATTCGTAACGCTGCGTACAGCGGTGAGTAGCAGGTGACGGAGGGGGCGATTCATTTGCGCTTTCCGCCGGCGTCCTTATGGTAAACCTGCTTCATGTCTCTAGCGCTCGAACAACTAGTCGCTGGTACGCAGATCCCTTTTGCCGGTGGTCTGTCGTAGTGAGCCCCGAGTTGGCCGTGCGTTTCCGGCTAGGTGACCATCGGCTCGTAGAGCAAGTCAGTGGCGAACTGTTGCAGATCCCGGTGAACGTCTGTCTGATCCACCGTGATTGCGCAGCCGAGCTAATACCGGTGTTTCTCAATGCTCTAAGACGGGCTGGCACTGCCCGTGGCCAGAGTTGCGAATTGCACATCGTTGAGGGAAGCGAATCTGTTGTGCCAGAGGACTGGCAAACCGCTACCGTCGCGGTGTACCGCAGGATGAGGCGCTGGTTGGGTCGCTACCGGAGGATCAGTGGGGTCGGGAGTGGGAGTGGGAGTGGGGGGAGACTCCAGAGGTCAGCCTGAAGATCATCGACGATCTTGATGCCGCGGTGGGGCTGTTCAATCAATACAGTCCGAAATTTACAGCGTCTCTGATCAGCGAAGACGATCAAGCGCAAGAGCGATTCTTCAATGCAGTCAACGCACCTTTTGTAGGCAATGGCGTTACTCGCTGGGTCGACGTTCAGTACGCGCTCAATAAGCCGGAGCTAGGTCTTTCAAATTGGGGAGAGCGGGCGCCTTTTTACCCGTAGCGCCATCCTCTCAGGAGATGGAGTATTTACCATCCAAAGTCGTATGACACAGAACGATTTAACGGTTAAGCGATAGGGTCGAGCAGGAACATAAAGCGCACCCTGATCTGATCAGGATGCGATTTTTTTCATTTTTGCTTGATCAGGAATTTTCGAGTGAGATTCGCGACATCTTCCAGCCGGGTGTCCATAATAAAATGTCCGCCGTCGAGGATCGCAATCTCAGCATTGGGCAAGTCCCGGTGAAAAGCTTCAGCTCCTGCAACGGTAAAGGCCAAATCATGCTTGCCCCAGACAACCAATGTGGGCAGCTGATGTTCACGCAGCCATTTCTGCCACGCCGGGTATGCATCCAGGTTAGTGCGATAGTCGTAAATCAGCTCCATTTGAATCGCACCTTCACCGGGGCGGTTGAGGAATGCCACTTCGTCTTGCCATAAATCGGGGTTGTACGCTGTGACGTCTGGATCGCTGCCGACATGCCGCTGGCGAGTCACGTCCAGGGATAAATGAGCAGCCTGAAACTTGGCCTCATAGGCATTGCGATCAGCCCAGTAGGCTTTGCGGCTGTCCCACATCTTGCCCAAGCCTTCTGCATAGACATTGCCATTTTGGAACACCATTGAAGTTACGGCTTCGGGCCTCGCCATCGCCAATCGCATACCGACGGGAGCGCCGTAGTCCTGCATAAACAAGCTGTATCGTTTGAGCCCGACTGCATCTGTGAAGTGCTCCATCACCTTCGCAAGGTGATCAAATGTGTAGACGAACTTGTCTGGTGGGGGCGCATCACTATTACCGAAGCCTGGGTAGTCCGGAGCAATGAGGTGGAAACGGTCACCCAAATGCTTCATGAGATCATCGTACATACGAGACGAGCTGGGCACTCCATGAAGGAGTAATACGGCGGGGGCGCTGGGTTCGCCAATTTCTCGATAAGCAATATTTACTCCATCGACCGTCACGTGGCGATACTGCATTTTTGGCATTTCCGCTTGGGCGTGTCCGAAGCCCAAAAGCATCGTCAGAACGAGAAAGGAGAGGTATTTAAGTAAGGGCATCACCGGTACTCCAGTGGGTGCAGAGTTAGTCTGCGTTGAGATCTGGTCAGCGCATTGGTGTTGTTATGCGCTGTGTCTGATACTCGGCAAACCGCTGAGTCAGCGGAATGACTAACAGTGACAATGCGGTATTTCACCCGGTGAAAGAATGAGAAGGAGGGGCACCTAAGTACCTAAACAGAGCTGGGCACCTTCGCGGCATCGGTGCTCACGGAAGGCCCATTGCATTTTGGGAGGCTCGGTTGAGAATAATAAGCTGATACCTGCTCAGCCAATCACTGCGCAACGTCCGATATACAATGCATTACGTGCCCAACCTTTAGGTGATCCAATGCTGCTAAGACATCTGCGGTATTTGTTGGCAGTTAGCTGACCACGGTGGCTTCACTCGGGCCGCAGAAGTCCTTCATGTGTCTCAGCCGACACTGTCGCAACAGATACGGCAGCTGGAAGAAACCCTTGGCGTCAGCCTTTTTGATCGAACATCTCGGACTGTCAGACCCACAGATGCCGGACTGGCCTACATCGAATGTGCCCGTCGCGTACTGGTGGAACTGGCGGCGGGTAAGCGGACATTGCATGACGTAAAAGACTTGTCCCGTGGCACATTAAGACTCGCCATGGCCCCGACCTTTATCGCGTACGTCTCTAGGTCCTTTAGTGCGTGATTACATCTCGCAATTCCCGAGCATTCATCTGGAGATTTTCGAGCTGTCGATGGGCGACATCGAAACGAGGCTGGTCGATGATTCCCTGGATATTGCTGTTGCATTTGACCAAGTGAGAAACGCCGATATCGAATCAATCCCGGCTTTCGTTGAAACATTGGGTCTGATGGTCGGGCGCGCTCATCCATTGTATGACTGTCAAGGCGCGTTGACGTCTGAGCAGATAGCTCAACTGGATTTTGCTTTGCTGACTCCTAATTTCGCAACCCGCGTTTGTATCGATGAGTACTTCGCCAAGGCGAAAATCACGCCAAAGGTGAAGATCCAGGTGAACTCCGTCAACACATTGCTGGAAGTCATCCGAAACACCGCTGTTGCCACCATCCTTCCAGAACCAATCGCCACTCAGAATCGCGCTTTGCACAAACTAGCCTTGCTCGACAAGGCGTCTCAGCGTGGCGTGTCGATTCTCAGGCGGAAAAATAACTACCACAGTGCAGCATCGGTCGCGTTCATGCATTTGATGCTTGGATCCCCGGCAGTGGACTGAGAATAGAGTGCTGACCATTACTCCCAGTGAAATGCTGGATTGTAAATAATGGTAATTCCGCTGTTTGGTACGGAAGAGCAAGATGACGCCATCGACACGATCACCGGGTCGAATCCAAAAACAACCGGAGTACGTCATGTCCCAACAACCAATCAAGCTTTATCGTCACCCATTGTCCGGCCACGCGCATCGCGTCGAATTGATGCTCTCACTGCTCGGCCAGCCAACGGAGTTGATATTTGTGGATCTGATGAAGGGCGCGCACAAGATGCCCGAATTTCTGGCGCTCAACAGCTTTGGCCAAGTACCGGTGATCGAGGATAACGGCACCGTGCTGGCTGACTCGAACGCGATTCTGGTCTATCTCGCTGCTAAATACGGCAACGGTGAGTGGCTGCCCAGTGATCCCTTGGCGCAAGCAAAAGTACAACGCTGGTTGTCAGTCGCGGCCGGTCAGATCAACTCAGGCCCCGCTACGGCTCGACTGATTACCGTGTTCGGTGCCGGTTACAATGCGGAAGATGCGATCAGCAAGTCCCACAGCTTGCTCACGGTCATGGAGCAAGAGTTGGGTAAAAGTAAATTCCTGGCTGGCGATAAACCGACCGTCGCTGATGTAGCAGCTTATACCTACGTGTCCCACGCCCCGGAAGGTAATGTTGCACTGACTGACTATCCTAACGTCCGTGCCTGGTTGAGCAGTATCGAGGCATTGCCAAATTTCGTTGGTATGCAACGTACGGCTACGGGCTTGCAGCAAGCTTGATCGAAATGACGGAGCTACCTGGGAAACATTCCGGGTAAGCTCTGCTGATAGTCTGCGATTTGTCTTCGAATTTTTTGCCTGTCGTGCTAGTCATCTGGACAGGGTTTGCGCGAGTCGCCATTGGCGACACTCTTGGCATTTATGTCTGCTCGCTCTCGCGGTCAGATCTTGCTGTCCCTACGCCACGGCAGAGTCGCCTATGGATCGCTTTCAAGAAATGCAGATATTCATGACGGTGGCTGAAGAAGAAGGCTTTGCCGCCGCCGCACGTCGTCTAGATATTTCACCCCCCAGCGTTACTCGTGCCATTGCTGCCATGGAGGAACGCATCGGCACTCAGCTGCTCTCACGGACCACACGTAGCCTGCACTTGACAGAGGCCGGGCAACGATACTTGGATGATTGCCGGCGAATACTCGGTGAGGTCGATGAAGCGGAGGAGGCTGCTGCTGGCAGCTACTCAATTCCATGTGGGCATCTGACTGTGACAGCTCCCGTGCTTTTTGGTGAGTTGTACATTGCGCCTTTGCTAGCTGAGTATTTGGATCAATTTCCTTCTGTACATCTCAACGCGTTACTGGTTGACCGCGTGACGAGCATGGTTGATGAAGGTATCGATGTGGCGATCCGTATCGGCCATCTGCACGAGAATAATCAGCACGGCATCAAGGTTGGCGAGGTGCGCCAAGTGATTTGTGGCACCCCCGACTATTTTGAGCGATTCGGCAGGCCCCGCCACCCTGGCGAATTAAGCTCCGCCAAAATCGTTATGTCGTCCGCGAGCCATTTGTTAAGTGATTGGCAATTTGAGAATGACGGGAATGCATTGAGCTTTCGCTTCGATCCGCGGTTGGTCGTGACCGCTAATCAAGCTGCTATCAATATTGCCTGCTTGGGCTGGGGCGTGACACGTGTGTTGTCCTACCAGGTGGCTAGTCAGGTAGCGGCCGGTGAATTGGAGGTAGTGCTCCAGGATTTTGAACCACCCGCTTTGCCCATCCAGGTTGTTTATCTTAAGAGCACTCGCGTACCAGCGAAGGTACGTACCTTTGTGGATTTCCTCACGGAACGTCTGGGATGTGATACAGCGCTTAGACCCACTGTTAAAAGTACGCTTTGATGGACCGCTATCATGAAATGCTCATGTTTGAAGCGTTCTCAGAGCGCCCAAGCCTAGCAGCGGCAGCGCGCCGTCTTAATGTCTCTGGCCCGACGGTAGTTCGCGCGATTGCCCGGTTGGAGACGCGTCTCGGAGTGCCGTTATTGCAGCGAAGCACTCGTGGAGTGTCGTTGACTGAGTCGGGTGCGGCATTCATGGCCGATTGCTCCCGCATTCTCAAGGAAATCGAAGACGCAGAAGCATCTGCGAAAGGCCTTCATGTTCAGGCCCAGGGAAATCTGACCGTGTTGCTTCCACTTCTTTTCAGCCGCTATGTGATGACGCCTTTACTCGCGAATTACATGGAGGTTTATCCCGAAGTAAAAGTATTCGCTCATTACCATGATCGTTTTCCGAACATGAACGAGGAAGGTCTTGACGTGGCAGTGCTGGTGGGACATTTGCCCAGTTCATCGTTGATCGCTAGGCCTGTTGGCCATGTTCGTTCGATCGTTTGTGGCAGTCCTGCATACCTCGAAGCCCATGGTGTGCCCGCCGAGCCGGAGGACCTCAAAAGTCATCGGTTGATTGGCATACAAGCTTATCGGGAGAAGATCCACTGGGAGTTTTCCAAACAAGGCATTCAGAACACCATTAAGGCCCGATCACGGGTCAGTTGCACCACTGTTCAAGCTGCCATGGATGCGGCTGCTCATGGTGCGGGGCTTACGCGCTGCTTGAGTTATCCAGCCTACGATTATTTGAATTGCGGTCGATTGCGCCGGTTACTGCAACCTTTCGAGCTGCCAGCGCTTCCAGTACATGTCGTTTACCGAGAAAGGCGTAGGGCCTCGATGAGAGTGCGCAGTTTTGTCGACTACATTGTCGAGGGGCTGCGCGAACATCCGGCAATGCTACCGGATGCTCTTTGAACGATCAGCGACCCACTTTGGCTAGCTGTGTCCCGTATGTGTCCAGGTTTACAGTGTTACGCGTGGAAACGTGTCTGATACCACCTTTGCTACAAACCGACAAACGCACTCCAGCATTTCAGTGAGCGAAACATTGGATTGTGTTTTGTGTTCGTTCTCATCGAAGCGATTAAAGCGGAGCATGCGTTTCAAGCAGTTTATTTAAAGCCTCACCGCGGAGATTACTACCCGATGAAACGAGTACTCATGCTGCTAGCCAATGGCGTCGAGCCGATGGAAATGGCTGCGTTTACCGACGTGCTCGGCTGGGCCGATTTGCTCGGTGATTTTCCTCTTGAGTTAGTGAATGCAGGCCTTCGTAGAAAGATCGTAACCACGTTTGGTCTTACGATTAATCCACGTTTTCTGTTGCGCGATTTGGATATGAGTAGCTTTGACGCTTTGGCATTGCCGGGTGGTTTTGAACCGTCGGGATTTTATGAAGAAGCTTTAAGTGAGCCCTTTCTGGAGACCATTCGCTATTTTGTCGAAGCCGGCAAACCCGTTGCCAGCGTTTGTGTGTCGTCGGTATGTCTGGGTGTAGCGGGCGTGTTGCGTGGCAGAAATGCGACGACCTATCACCAGGAAGGTGGAAAGCGCAAGAATCAGTTAGTGGAAACAGGTGCTCTGTTCGTCGATCGACCTGTCGTGGTTGACGACAACATCATTACTTCGAGCGGACCAGGCACGGCCACTGAAGTCGCTTTTTTGCTGCTGGAAAAACTCACAAGTTCTGAGAACGCGACGTTTATCCGTCAGAAAATGCGCTTTGCCACTCCTGATCGTAACTGGTTTGAGACGCCACAAGTTCCCGAGGCCCTTATTCAGTAATCAAAAGAGACCGAGCGACTGTAGAAGGTAATGGAGCAGCAGTTGAGCCATCACCCGTTCATTGCAGGCGAGTATTCGATCGCTGACATGGCGATCTAGCCATGGTTGCTTCAACACGAGAAACAAGGAATGCATTGGACGCCTACCCGCACATTTCCACTTGACTAGCGAAAATCACTGAGCGTCTGGCGGTGATCCGGGCCTACGCTAAAGGAGAGGAAGTTCGCCCATCAGGTCACATCGGTGAAGATAGGAAAAAGTTCTAAAGCTGTCATAGGCACGGTCGCGGGCGACTGATGTAAATGATGTAAAGGCGCGCGGGACGCCGTTGTGTCTCGCAAAACCGTGCAGTGCTCCGACCTGCAAGACGCTGGGTTGATGGTATCTAGTGGATGTGTGGTTAGACACATCACGGGGCATCAATCAATACACGTTGGGCAGCGAGTGAACTGCACCTGTTTACGAATACGTAGAGGTGATCATGAATAAAACTGACGAGCCGGGGGGATCACCTTGGCATGCCGGTGAGCGGCACTTGCAGGAAAGCGTCGGCGTGGCGCAGCAGATGGAGCAATTTGGGCGAAAGGTTGTACGTGACTACATGCCGGATCAGCATCGTTCATTTTACAGCCAGCTCCCGTATCTAGTCCTAGGTGCTGTCGATGAAAAAGGCATTCCTTGGGCGACGTTAATAGAGGGCCCTCCAGGGTTCGTTAACTCTCCCGATTCACGCATTTTGCAAATCGGCCGGCTTCCAGCGGATGGTGATCCAGTCAAAGGAGCATTAGATACCGGTGCCGCAGTCGGGCTGCTCGGCATCGATCTAAAGACCAGAAGGCGCAATCGAATGAACGGCAATATCAGCACCGTCTCATCTGGCGGTGTTGCCGTTTCTGTCGTGCACGCTTTCGGCAACTGTCCGCAATACATCCAGTTGCGAAGTGTTGAGCCGGTGAGCGTTGGTCGTTCCTCATCCGATGTTGCAGCGGAATGCCTGAGCGAATTGGACGAGGCTGCAAAAGAGATGATTCGAAAAGCCGATACATTCTTTCTCACCAGCTACGTCGACCTGGACGGCGACTCATCCAGGCGCTCGGTGGACGTTTCGCACCGCGGTGGTAACCCAGGTTTTGTCAGGGTCGAAGGCAATGTGCTGACGATTCCCGATTTTGCCGGCAATCTGCATTTCAATACGTTGGGCAACTTGTTGCTCAATCCCAAGGCCGGTCTGGTTTTTGTCGATTTCTCGTCAGGTGATGTGCTTCAGGTGGCCGGACGCACGGAGCTTATTCTTGAGGGGCCGGAAATCGCAGCATTCCAAGGTGCCGAAAGACTCTGGACCTTAACGGTGGAGCAGGTCGTCAGAAGGCGCGCAGTGCTGGCCCTGCGCTGGGCATTCGAAGGTTTCTCGCCTAACAGTTTGATGACCGGCAGTTGGGAGAAAGCAGAGGGTCGTTTACAGGCTGATGCCCTGCGCGATCAATGGCGGCATCTGCGCGTGACCCGTATCGTTGAAGAGAGCAGCACAATCAGCTCTTTTTATCTGGAACCTGACGATGGCGCGGGGTTGCCGCGTTTCGAGGCGGGGCAGCATTTACCGGTACGGTTTAGCCTGGTTGAAGGGCAGCCTCCCCTTGTCAGAACTTACAGTTTGTCGAGCGCACCTTCTGACAACTTCTTCCGGATCAGCGTCAAGCGCGATGGGTTAATTTCGTCGCACTTGCACGACCAGATTCGGGTCGGGGATATCATCGAAGCCCGCGCCCCTCAGGGACGATTCACAGTGCAGGCCGATGAACAACGGCCATTGGTTCTATTGGCGGCCGGCGTGGGGGTCACGCCCCTGCTATCGATGCTGCGCGAAGTCATTTATGAAGGAGAGCGAATTCGGCGCACCCGGCCGACCTGGTTTATCCAGAGCGCGCGCAGCCTGGCGGAGCTGGCATTTCGGGACGAACTGTTTGAACTGGCGACCCGTGCGAAAGACAAGATTCGCGCCCTGCGACTTTTGAGTCAGCCCGAGCAGCACGCCCGCGAGGGCGAAGACTTCGAGTTGGCCGGTCGTGTGGATGTCGCGCTGCTCAAGGCGCTGTTGCCACTGGACGATTATGATTTTTACTTGTGTGGTCCGGGCGCGTTCACCCAGGCTTTATACGATGGGCTGCGTGAATTACGCATTGGCGACGATCGCATTCACGCTGAGACTTTCGGCCCTTCGACGCTGGTGCGGTTGCGCGACCAGTTGACACCGGCAGTCGAGCAAGTGCCGGCGGCCAGTAGCCCGGTCAAAGTGCTGTTCTCGACGTCTGCGAAGGAGGCGCGTTGGGAGCCGGGAAACGGCAGCTTGCTGGAACTGGCTGAGAGTAGGGGTTTGAACCCGGACTTCAGTTGCCGCGGCGGCTCGTGTGGAACCTGTCGTACGAAGTTGATCAGCGGGCAGGTACACTATCTGAACTTGCCCGCCGAGATGCCGGAGCAGGGAGAGGTGTTGATTTGTTGCGCAGTCCCTGCGCAGAGCAAGGAGGGCGATGCCCCCCTGGTGCTGGACTTGTAAACGAAACAACGATGGCCTGTTCATCCTGCTGGATGCGGCTGGAGAGCTTCGGCCAATCCGCCTTCGCGCTGGAGTTGGGCCAAATCGTCGTAACCTCCGACATGGCGGTCCCTATGAAAATCTCGGGGACCGTACGCCGACTACTGCGTTTCACCATTTCCTGCTTGGTGTTTTGAGTTCCCACATTGGTTTCTGTGTACGGGATCCCTTTGGAGTCCAGCAGCTGCTTCGCACCATTGCAGTACGGGCAGGTACTGGTTGTATACATCGTGACTTTACGCATGAAGAGTACTCCTCGTTTTCGATTACTTTTAGGCAGCGGTTTTTTTAAGCGGGCTTGTACAGCACAGGCATTGGAGTGCTCATGAACGTTGAAAACTCGGAAGCAATACTGCTGATTCCTGGCGGCTACTGGGTTTGGATTGATGTGGATGAGGCCAGCATCGGTGGAACAGGTACTGCTATGCGCTTCGAGTTGCCCTTGCATGCTCACAACCTGCCGTTGATGCATAGCCACGAAACAAAGCTCGTAGTGGCGCTAAGGGGGGAGCTGGATATTCGTATTGGTCGACATAGAATTGCATTGCTGCACGAGGGCGATGCCATACAACTTGAACCGGGAATTGCGCACCGCATCCATCAAGCCGGATCAACCCCGAGTATCGTTGGTGCAGTGCTCTGGCCTGGCGCAGTTGAAGGAGCTTTCCGAGAAATTGCCGCGTTGGTCGAGCGAGGCGCCTATCAACGTAGCGAGATGATTCGAATCCTCTCCCGATACGGCGTGATTTGGGCTGAACAACCCCTTACAAATAATCATCAAACAGTTGCTGTCCGACCTTTTTTCGATTTTCTCCGCGAAATGCCCAGCCTGCTGTCTCACGCGCTTGAGCACAGATGGAAATGAGTGGCTGTTCTCTCAATTTAGCGTTCAGAATGGCGAGAGAAAAAAGCCCGCGTACGGCGGGCTCAGTGGCAACAACTGTATTTATTTGGGGGAGGGGGCATGCAGTCGGTTTCCTCTAACTTCTACCTGTTGACCGATGGCAAACTCTTGGCGCGGCGAGCGCACCACTCGTTCTTCACCGGTATTGCTTCGGACTGCGTAGGCTCGCTCTTCTAGACCTGTAGCCTTTTGCACTTCCCGGCCGCCGAAAATCCCTAGCGCAGCTCCGATTAATGCGCCTAACGGGCCGCCAGCGGCTCCGCCGATTAGGACGCCAGTGCCTGCACCAAATGCCGCCCCTGCTGTAGTGTCCTCAGCTTGCGAGAGGACTTCGTCAGCGCTTGCGTGAGAGAGTTGGAACAGGGAAATTCCAATTGATAGAATGACTGCATAAAATTTTCTCATGCTGCCTCCGATTGGCTAGCATGGCAGTATTAGCCATGCAGATCTGGTTAGCGTGCTAATCAACTCGCCGTCTAGCGCTGCTTTTCTATGTGTCTTCGTCAGTTAGCGCAGGTACTCCGCCCTCCTCAAAGACCCAGGTCGGAAAGGCTTGGATGGTCATCCGGGCGACGGCCCAGAGGCCAATGAAACTTTCGTTCTGACTCTTTGATGGGCATGTCGTTGATGCACGCAAAACGGTGCGCCATCAAACCGTTCTCTGCGAACTCCCAGTTTTCATTTCCGTATGAGCGATACCAATTCCCGGAATCGTCGCGCCACTCATAGGCGTATCGCACAGCAATACGGTTTTCGGTGAACGCCCATAACTCCTTGATAAGTCGATACTCCAACTCCTTATTCCATTTTCGCGTAAGGAGCGCCTGAGCCTCAGCCCGGTTGACTGCAAAATCGACGCGATTGCGCCATCTGGTGTCGGGGGTGTAGGCCAATGCGACTTTTTCCGCATCTCGACTGTTCCATCCATCTTCAGCCAGACGAACTTTGAGTGTCGCAGACTCACGGTCAAACGGTGGTAGGGGGGGGCGGGTCTCAGATTCAGCCATGATGACTACTCCACATTGAGGTACATCGGGGATAAAATTTATGGTTCGCTAGAAGCTTAGTTAGGTTAGGAACGATTGGTGCCTCTACCGATCATTTCTAGAGTAAATAAATCACCTGGTGTGAAAGCGACTTCTGGGTTAGATAAACCTCCATTTGATTTTTCATCGCTAGCGCCCAATGTATAAGTAGGTTTTCAGCGACGATGCTAGAGTAGCGGTTTAGAGCAGTCCAAGAATCGAAAGAACTAATGCTCGTTTGTTTATGTAAGATAGGTCTAACGTGAGTTGGGCTCCATGCTACATAACATACATTTCGATGGCGTGCTTCCAGGTTGGTCTTTCACTTAGTGTAACAGTGGGGGGGCTTGCTACCCAATTGATGAGCAAATTATTATGCCGCTTCCTTGGCTGAAACAAGGTGTCCGATAGCTGCACTTTTTTCACCTAGATGGCTACTGATACGCGAACGTAACCAGCGTTCACCAGGATCCGTATCTGAAGTCGCACTCCATGACATAGATAGGTCGAGCGCAGGGATGCTCAACGGAAGAGTATCCATCCGCAGACCACCTTGGCGAATCATGGTCTTAGGTACGTAATCAGGAGCGACCGCAACCATCCGCGGTCTTCGATCAGGGTTTTGAGCGCACTGTATGCGGCACAGACAAAACGACCTGACGTTGCCGACCTAAAGCCACTAGCGCTCGGTCAATAGAGTCAATCACCTCTCCATTTAAAGACACGGAAACATGTGGACGGTCGCAGTACTCATCGAGATCAAGACCTCCGCTACTGACATCTGGACTAAGAAATGTGGGGCGGATGGTTCGTAGGAATTTGCGCTTGGCATTGGCTTGGAGGTCGCGTCTACGCTTCAGACGTGCGTATCTTGAGAATCGCGATGGTAGGTGTCAATAATCCAAATACTGCGGATTGGCTCGGCACTGCTCTCGCCACTGCGATGATGCTTGATGGAAAGCTGGCTTGCGCCACCGGACTCTCGAACGCGATGAAGTTTCTATCGGGGATTGAGGCGCTGCAAGTCAATGCAACCTCGACGGAGAAAGGTTGGTGTGTGGATGGATGGCTCCCTTGGGTGACCAATCTACGTAGAAGCGGGTTTGTAGTCGCCGCGGCGGTGGAGGGAAAGCGCGATGGTAGACCCTTCATACTCGCGATTCCGAGCACGTTATCGGGGTTAAAACGCTCAGATAATCTTCAGCTGATGGGGCTACAGCTCACGAATACAGCGGCATTACATTTCACCCAGTTGAACATAAATCGGGAATGGCTGATACACGATGACGCACGCGTTTTTCTCCCTGCGTTGCGACCAGCATTTCTTGGGTTGCAGTGTGGGCTAGCGATTGGTTTGGCGCGGCGCTCATTGATGGAGGTCGAGGTACGAATTTGAGGCAACCGATCTGTTCTTGCCGAGACTTTCAGGACCAGCGTCGCTGGCTGGAGCATTTAGTTTCGGACCTCAAAAGCGGGCTGTTGGATGGGCGGTTTGTAGCTCAGCCAACTGCTTTATTTTGTTTGTGAATAGCCTTTTCTGAGTCGGCGACCAAAGCAGTCGATCTTGAATTGCAGGCAATTGGAGGAAGCGCCTTTTTGAGTGGGAATAGTTATGGATTTGCCAGACGTTTACGCGAGTCGGCTTTTTTACCTATCCTCACCCCAAGCCTGGTCCAATACGTACTGAACTCCAACGCCCGTTATCTGACCGAAGCGTTTCCCGAGCTATCGCCCTTTTCGAGACATACGGCTAAATCGCTGAAGGAGCTGCAATCAGCATTGGGTTCTTGGCATGATCATTATCAATGGTGTCAAAAAGCGCAGGTCGAAACCGACTTGCAGCCGCTGGTGCGGGCCTGGTTGTCTTCTGCGGCAACCGCCCTTGAAAAAGCAGAAACTCAATTGGTAGACCTGACACATTCGCTGCCAAATTTTTCAGGCAAAAAAAAGCTGCCTAAGGTGGCAGCAGAAAAAAAGAACACGCGAGGAGCAACGTAAAGATTGATGTGAAATAGTTGCAATATGATGACGATATGTTGGATGTCATCTTTTGAAAGGCGGGCCTGCTAAAGGTCTGTGGATAGTCATAGGCAATGTATGTGGCGCATTTATACGTTGTTTCAGCTTTTCAACGAAGGCTTCGGCCTCCGCATACTTACGAAATCTGACGCGATAAGCGCCGATGACGACGATCCCTTCAGAGTATTTGTCCGCTTCTTCGATACTGATCAGCACGATTGAACTCCTATGATTAGGAGGTGGGTCATTGCCAATGCAAAGCCTACAAAGCCAGTAAATCGCTTCACAGCCCCGTCATTTGCTATGTTCGTTCGTTGTCATCTCACTGATTTTTCAATGATTCGATACCATTTCTAATGCATTCGGCGTTCAGGTCGAGCGTGGCGATGGCTCCAAGTACATGACTGGAAACTCCAGTGGAACCTCTCTGGTCTATCCACACTCCTATCGACTCAATGGCGTCGGCCAGCGCGAGCTGGTTTTCATGGAGCTTTTCGAGTACGTCATGAAGTTGAGAGTCAGCTGACATGGCAAAATTTCCTTGAGGTAAAAAGAAAAGGTTAGCTGCCTTGGGGCATGCACGCCTGCTTGGCCAACAACCGCAGACCAGTCACCGTTGCCTGTTGTACAAGGAGCATGCCCAGCGGGCGCTGCCTGCCGCCGGCAATCTAGACCCGGCGTGAGGCCATCGTCCGATAGAGTCCACTGTGAAGTCTATCGCGCAATTCGATTGCCCACTTGAAGAGGTTCTCTTCGCTCTCTCGCCACGACATTCCGTCCACCCACCGCGGCAGTGTGTGTGTAGAAGAATAAAAACTGACGCGCCGTTTCTAACCAATCCTAAGCTTCATCGTTTTGACTCTACTACTTAGCTATTGGATGAGCTTGATGGTAACCATTCAATACAAAGAGTTTTCTGTAAGTCAGACGGTTGAAGCGGCAACTACCTTGAAAGGCGGTGTAGCTATTCGTCGATGCGGGATGGGTCTCTGATTCTCGCAAAACGAGATCGCAGCAGCCTAGTAGATGACCGTCTAGAGTTTACGGCCAGACGAGCCTCCACCGTATAGGGAGAGGCTCGTCAATAGGAACGTTACTTGTTTAGATAAACTTTCACATCGTTGGCCCATGTGCCTACGGCTCTTACAGCCCTTAACAGCTGTAATTCAGTACAGCCAATGGATTTGCACCAGTTACGCACTTCGTTCGGATCATTTACATCAATGCGCCTAGTATCTAATGGGCTTGTAATGTTTTTGTTGTCGGCCATGTGTTTCTCCTAAAGAATGGTAGATGCGTGATGCAACGAATCGAGTATGGGGGTGCCAGCTTTACAATTCAGTGATGCAAAAAATGTTACTATCAATAGTGCCTTTATCAAGTTAATATTATTTGTAACTAAATAGCGCCTATATCGAGATCTTAGTCAAAAACCGTCTTCGGATCAAAAAATAGGGGGGAACTCCCAAAAAATCTAGAGCAGCAGTACCCTGGGGCGCTGCCCCAGACCCTGCTCTACGCCGCCCGAGGCGCTAGGGAAGCGGTCAGGCAGAGCCTAACCACTTCCATATCCAAGGCTGATCGCTTCGCTCGTTAGTGTGTTGTTATTAAATATAACGGTTTCTACCTGTGCTTCGCACAGGCAGACACCCCGTGATTTTTTTGACAATACGAAGCTTAGGGTGGTCTAAGTAATGACCATCAAAATCAAATCGAGAAGCCAACGCACAAGGTGTCACTACGGTTCGGCCTAGCTACGCCCTGTTGCACAATCTCTTGGGTACTTAGGATCAACGCCAGTCGCTTTGATCGTGAGATGCCGGTGTACACCATGCTCCGCTCCACAAACTCACTTTGTAAGCGCTCCGGGCATCCCGTCTTGCGTAATTAAACCGGTTGCCACTTATGCGGAAGCAACTGATCCATTTCACTCGCCCGCTGCGTCGGCAGGCGTGTGAGAACATCCTTGAGATAGGCGTACGGGTCATGCCCATTCAACCGCGCTGACTGGATCAAGCTCATGATCGCAGCCGCCGCCCGTTTGCCGCTGCGTAGCGACCCTGCAAAGAGCCAATTGTTGCGTCCAAGAGCCCATGGTAGGATCTGGTTCTCCGCCCAATTATTATCAATGGGTACGGCCCCGTCATTGAGGTAGCGCGACAGCGCGGCCCAGCGTTTCAGGCTGTAGTCCAGTGCTCTGCTGATAGCCGAACCTTCGGGCACAAGATCACGCTGGGCGATCATCCAGGCATGCAGCCTATCCATCACCGGCACGGCTTTTTCTTGTCGTATTTGGCACCGTAAATCCGACTCTAGGTCGCGGACTTCGCTCTCGATTTCGTATAACAACTGTATGTAACGCAGGGCCTGCTCAGCGAGTTGGCTTTTGTTGGTGGCGTGCAGTTCGAAGAACTTGCGCCGGGCATGGGCCATGCAGCCGATCTCTATCACACCGAGTTCGAAGCTGGCCTTGTAACCGCCAAAATCGTCGCAGACCAACTTACCTTTCCAGCCTTGCAGGAAGTTGCGCGCATGCTCACCGGCGCGGCTGGGGCTGAAGTCGTAGACAACAGCGGCTGTTTCGCAGAACTGACTGGTGGCGTGCGCCCAAACATAAGAACGGTGGGTTTTCTTCGAACCCGGAGCAAGCATTTGCACGGGTGTTTCATCCGCGTTGTGACATTCAACCTGACCCGCTGCGAGGGTTCCCGAGAAATGGCGTTGGGTGCGTTATGCGACAGTCCCGCGAATGTTGCTTTGGCATCAACCGGTAACCTAGGCCCGGACGATATCGACAGCATCCCGGCGGGCATCATCTGTTTCGCATGGGCCTTCCAAACCGAACCTGGACAGAGCGTATTGTCCGGTCAGCCCGCTTAACGTGGGCTTCTCGACAATTGCTGTCTCAGCTTTAGCCTAATTAGCGCCAGCGGTACTTGCATCGAAGACGTTACAGCCGCGCAGCCATCCTTCGATGGCCTCTCAACCAGCACGCAGGTATGCAGTCTTGAGCGCCCCTGCTGGATCTTTTCGGAAAGTGATTGAGGCAGGGATTATTCAAGTTTATTGAGATAAGCCATCAACCGCTCCTTCCCAGACTCGCTAAGCCGATAGTAACGCTCAAGCAGCTCCGCTTCATCATGACGGTAGGCGTAGAAGTAAGCTGCGGGCAGATTCAGTTCAACTGCGACTCGTTCTATCAACTCAGGGGCTGGAACGCGTTTGCCAAGCTCGTAGCGATTCATACGCGTACTCGCCGAAGCAGGCTCAAGGCCAATGCGTATGCCCAGCTCTTCCTGCGAGAGGTTGGCACGCAACCGCGCATATTTAAGCCTAATGGATAGCGTGCTACTCGTCATGACGTCGTCTAGTAAATCAGTAGCGCCATGGTGCAATTTGCTGCTTTTCTAAATACTACCGATTTGGTAGCTTTGGCCGGCGATGGCAAATCAGTGGCTCAGAAGCGCTCAGTTGGCCGTCATTCTGGAAATTTTATAGGGATACAATCCATGGTCCTTGGCCAATATTCGCTGCTAGGGCACAGGCTGCTTGCGCTCGCAATACCTGCCGGCTGCATGTTGTTAGCAGGATGTGGGGGAGAAAGTGAGCCGCCTAGAGCTGAAAACTCTAAGGCTTCTGCAAACCCTGCGGCGGTTGACGCGAAGGCGTCTGACCAAGCGGTCTTGCAACAACTCGCTCAAGAAAACGCTCCGCGTGTCGTCGTATTCCAAGACCCAGGGTTGGCAGATCCAAATGCCTATCTTGACGCCAAGCAACCAATGACGACTTTCAATTTGTACAACGCGAAACGCGATTGGAACGAGACATCCGAGGATATTGCCGATTCCATTGCCGATGCGTTCAATCTCAAGAAAGCAAATCCCGAGCTTTATCGGTTGGCGTCAGAAAGACTTTCTGAGCAGGATTCATTTAAGAAGAAAGATCTGACGACAGCGATAGGCGTCTTGGTTGGAGCGGAGGCCGAAAAATCAAAGCAGTACAATTTGGTCAAATTAAGCTCTGATGATTGGACGCCTATTTCACTGAGCAATTATGATCAGCAAGCGAAAGGTTTTCGAATAGATAACTGTTTGTTTTCGGATAAGCTGGAATATTCAGATGAAGAAAGGCGCAACTCTACTTCTATGGCGCGGGCTCCCAAGCTTCGCTGCTACATAAATCCTGGTCCAACTTCTTACTACCTCGGCTTTCAAGGTGGTTCTGAGTTACTGCTAGATGTTCCAGATGAATCACTTGCTCGAACCTTGGAAGCTTCAAGAGAAAGCTTGAAAATCGACATCTACGGCTACGTGAAGTCTGTGGAGCGAGAGCGTTTCGCCGGACAGTTCGGTCCTCAGCGATTTGTATTGATTGGCCCGCAGCGCATTGATTTAAGAGATGCCAATGGGAAGATCATTTACTCGAAGAACATCTAATATCCGTAAAATAATATCTTTCGCGAAGGTGGCGTATTATATGGCACTTGTAATACTAGATGGCGTCATTCAAGAAATTGGCTTCGGCTCTTATGTTGATGGGCAAAGAATTATCTCGTTTGTAAAAATAAATGGTGTTCGCGTAAAAGATGTCATTTGCGACGACTACATGCGTTCATTTTTAGTGGTAGGGCGAACGGTTAAGCTCGCGCTCGTCCGTCGACTTCAGGGTGTGCATGTTTTGTATTCAGCACAGCTTGAAGACGGTGAAATCGTTTCCAAGGGTAAGGGGCTACCTGTCGCTTGGGTAATAATGCTTGGATTCGCTTTTTCTCTTTTGATGAGTCCAATATTCATAGCTATTTTGCGCGCTACTCACTCGATCGTGGTTTCATTAATAATATTGGTAGGAGCTGGAATGGGGGTTGCGTATTTCATAATGAAAGATCACTTCAAAGCCCGCAAAGTATTCAATATCACTCGTTAACGATATTCCGTGCTCCTGCGCTGTTGTAACGGTTGTATGGTTGTCATCATACAACCATTCTCTACCTGTTCCGTTCAACGATTGTAAAAATTCTCCAGCCTACCTCAATTTCCGCTGTGGCTTGCCGATACGCTGTAGGGCCCATTTATAAACGGTGCGCCATCAGCGTACGGCTCTTGCCAGCTAGATCGAGCTTGAGACTGCATGCTAGGGTTACAGGGGTATTGATGCAGTCGCAAATAGTCACTGACTCGCAATGCGGTATTCCTTCGTCATATATGTCAACTGGATAAGACTGAAAGATACGAGAAATTGAAATCAATTTTAGATATGTTCGGCCTCTTAGAGGCTAAAGACCTTATCTTACTCGCTTTAGGTGCCTTAGTTGGCTACCTGCTGAGTTTGATCGCTACTAAGCAAACGGAGAAGAAGAAAGATTTAGTTTTAGAGGTGCTCGGACGCCATATTGTTGCTGAGAGCACTGACACCTGTCCCTTTTTGATAACCGACCTAGCGGGGATGAAGCTGGATAACGTCTACTATTTTGTAGTTCGCGTATGGAATAGAGGCCGCGAAGCAGTGCGAGGGGACGAAATCTCCCGAACTGCGCCTCTTTCGATTGAGGTGAGCGAGGATGCCAATGTCATTGGCGAGCCGCAGATAATGAAACCTCACCCTGAAATGGAGTTCTCGATCACATCATTGCATCAGAATAAATTCAGTATTTCCTTTGATTGCCTGAATCACGATGAGTGGGTTGAGGTAGGCTTCTATATGACAGGAAACCCTAGAGCCACTATCAGTGGTGCTGGGCGTGTATTTGGTCAGCACTCTGAATTTGATGTTACAACCGATGACTCCCGTACTGGTTGGCTTGAAAGACTGAGTTATTTGCTCGTAGTGTTGATGATTGTTAGCAGTCCATTCGCATTGCCGTGGGCGCTATGGTGGGCGTACACTGAATATACAATATCTGATTTGCTCTTCAATACCGACAAGCTTCCGAAGTTTCTTATGACGCTTTTTTGTCTCGGTATTATTGTCCCTACCATCACAGCCTATTATTTCTCGTCGCTATGGTTTAAGCGCAAAAATAATCCTAAGGGCTATCCAATTCGTGAAGACTTCGAGCCAACACAGCGTGAATCTCTTAGAGCTTTTTATCTAACAGCTCTTCGTGGGAAACGTTATGAGGTTTCTGCTTCGGTCCACGATTACGGAGAGATTAAGACACGCTCAATCGAGAATAATAAGTCGGACCTTCCATGATCTCGGCTAAGTACCGATTTCCGAAAATGTGCTCCATATGGAGGCGGCCGAATGTTCTGGTATACCGTTTATACAGCTGGCAACTTTGACGCTTGCGGAAATACTTACGTTATCGAGGAATCGAAAGAGCCGTCCTTAATACTGGTTCAGCCCCGAAGGGCGGGGCTGAGTGCATTTCTTCCGTGATTAGTTCGATATCATTGTTTTACACGAAGCGCCGTTGGTAACGGCGTGATTTGGCAGCTTCCTGAACCAGTTGAAATGTCGGTTACCATAAGAAGGCCCAAAATCGATGGTGCAAAATTTAGGATGCAGTTTTCACCAAATTTGGCATCGAAATTTGGATTTTTCCCTGTCTGTATTTCCCCCACCATCGAGCCAGTTTTCTTCCCCGCATCATCTGTGGCAGTGACCTCAATGAGTTTCTGACCAAGCTGGTAATAACCTTGGGTCTCAATGCCACCAACGGTCTGTGAGGCAACAGCCGGACAGGCGAGGAATCCTGTGACGACGCCTGCCAAGGCGAGAGCAGATAAACGCATTTATTTCTCCAAACTTACGATGGGTGTGGGTAGCGCAAGACACGAGTGCCCCTCAATCGCCCCGAGCCCGCATCCGCGAGTCTTGGGGGTGTGCTTGCGGGGCTCGACGTCTAGCACCAACGGTATAGGGGCTGCGCTGGGGCAACATTTCCGTGAATAGTTGCTTTCCTTTGCAAGAGGAAAACGTATTCACTGCATCCAGCAGCAATTAGGGGTGTTGAAAACAGCTGAAAAATTACTCGGAAATTGGGTACAGACGGAGCGCACATTGCGCGAACCGACCTGATAACTCGTAAAGTTGGTCATTGCTCATCTTTCCGCCGATATGAAGGCCCATGAGCAATCGCCACATCTGTGGAACGGGCGATGCGGTTTCAGCTTGCTGCGGGTCAAGCAGCATCTTTCCGATTGCTTGCAATGCTTCAGCCAAAAGTCGCGGGTCATCATTGTTACCCACTGCAAGGACTACGTCGGCTTGCAGTTTTTCGATTTCAACAATTACTTCCGATCGGATGCTCTGGGTCGTCATCAGTAACCCCTTAAATTTTTCAGACGCGAAGATAGGCGTCCTCTATGTCGTCGACCTCTGCTTTCGGTCGTGCTCTCGGGTGTCCGGTGCTTTCCGATTAGTTATTTTTGAGCACGGCTATAGGCCACCCAAGCATCTGCCACGAAACCGGTATTACGCGCTTCCACCATCCAATGCTGACGCTCGGCAAGGGCAAGAGTATTCCACCAGGCCATGCTGGCCTCTTGGTCAGCAGTGCGGGGGCGACCATAATCCTCACCCTGCGGTGGATTTGGTCCAGCGGCGGCACCAAGCGCAGCGAGTCGCATGTCACGATACTGAGTGGCTATGTTCTTCAGTTCCTGCGCGTTATAGATCGATAGTTGGCCCGCATCTAATAGGCCATCTAGGTAACCGTGCAAATACGCGGTGCGCGTACGCGCTTCCGTTGCGTCTGGCGCCTCAATAATCAGCGCTTGGGCTCTCATCAATAGGGCTTGGCGTTGAGATTCATTCATTGGTTTTTCCATCCTCTTGCGGACAAGCAGATAGAGTTACCGATATCACCATGCCAGCGCAATCGAGAAAGCACGGCGGAAATTTCTCGGTCAACTGCTAGGTGCGGCTAACTTTGGGGGGACAAGCATGTCTTGGGGTGTGCTGAATCGTGTCAACGTCTCCCTTGGCAGCATCAGCGATCAATTTCGCTCGGATTGCACCAGGTGCGGATTGAACATGCCGTTGGAGATCATCGGCGTCGCCTCTTCATCGCCATGCTGCTGGCAGAGGAATTCGCGTATCGCCTCTGCGGTTCTACTGGCGCTGGTCACTATGAAAAAATGCCCCTCTCCTGGTAGGACGCATAGTTCGGCACGGCGGATGGTTCGGCGCAAGATGTGCGCGTTGTACAGCCGCACTAGGGTGTCACGTTCGCCGGCGAGGATTAGCGTGCGTTGGCGCAGACGGAATAGACGCAGCAGACTGGTCCAACCAACTAAGGCGGCGAGCTGGTGGTAATAGGCTCGCGGGTTGGCTGTGAGCATGCCTTTCCCTACACCGAAGCGCAGCAGAGTCCGTATGGAATTGCGCGAGACCTCTGTCTTGCGCAATTTGTTATTTTTGCTCCTTCCAAAAAAATCTAGGATGTCGGCGGGCTTCACAAGCAACGCCGGGCCCGCCGAGGTCGCGGCTAGGATCAGTCGGCGCACCATGCTCGGATAACGTAGGGCGAATTCTTGCGCCAATGCACCGCCCCAACTCACGCCGAACACATCGACTCGGTCTATTCCCATTTTGTTGAGCATGTAGTGGTCAACTAATCCCGGACACGACGTTAAGTTTTTTCTCGGCCTGAGCTGGGGCCAGTCCGTTATTGAATTGGTGCGGTCTAATCCAGTTGTACCGATGCATCAGGTAATGACTGATGTCGC
>NZ_JACSZV010000077.1 GCF_014472415.1 Pseudomonas sp. N40(2020) | reverse complement strand
CTTTTGATCTTGAACTTGCAAATCAAAAGATCGCAGCCTTCGGCAGCTCCTACAGGGGTATTGCTTCGTCAGTCTTCCTTGCGCACCGTGGCCACTTCATCGGCCCGCACTTTCACCTTGGCGCCGGAAATATCCTCGAACTCATAGAAGCCGTCGTCGGTTTTGGTCTTCGGCATGTCCTTGGTCAAATACTGGGTGCCGTTCTGCAAGGTGACCACGGTCTGGGTCGAGCAACCGCCCAATGCCAGCAGGGCAGCTACCGCCAACGGGATGCCCAGAGTCTTTATTTTCATACCCACGTCTAATTCCTCATTCGCTGTGATACCGAGCATTGTCGGTGTTGTAACGCGGTTGGTGCCATAGCGCCGGAAAAAGTTCGATAGGCCGGTGAAAAAATGCCATTGATCTTTTTCCGTTTGCGCCGGGGCGGGCAGAGCTGTTATCTGTACGCATAACCAGTACTCGCTCGCCATGGCCCTGAATCCCCGTGACTGCCAATCCCCTCGATGATCCGTTCTATTACCTCAACAACTTCCGGCAAGTGCTTGATTGGCTTGAGCTTCGCTACGCCGATTTGATGAGCGAACACGAGCTGGCATTTATTCACGATTTCAAAGCGTTGCCCAAAGCCTCGCAGGGTTTGCTGGTGCGAATGGTGATGCGCAAGGGTGTGCATTTTCGCGCGAGCAAGCTCAACTATGTGGAAATCGGCGATATCGCCCACGCGGCGCAGCCATTGCTGGATCAGGGTTGGATCGACGAACACGCCCCACTGGCGATTGCCGAACTCTTCGACGTATTGCTCAAGGCCGAAATTCTGCAAGCCTTCGGCGCCGTTATCGAACAACCCAAGGGGCGCAAGGACGACTGGCTGCCGCTGCTTGCCGAGCAATTCGCCGAACCGCGCAGTTTGCGCGAATGGGCACCGGCGCTTGCAGATCGATTGTTCAGCCTGGCCATCATGGACCTTTGCGATCGCTTGCGCCTGATGTTCTTCGGCAACCTGTATCAGGATTGGTCCGAGTTCGTGCTGGCTGATCTCGGCATCTTCACCTACGAGAAAGTCGAATTCAGCGCCGATTCCCGAGGCTTGCGCAGCCGTGAGGACGTCGACGCCTGCCTGTTTCTGCACAACTGCCAATTACGTTTCGAAGCTGGCGAACCGCTGGAAACCATTGTCGAGCAAGTCAGTGCCTTGCACTTTGACAACCCGTGGCTGCAGCGTCGGCGCAACAAGGTACTTTTCCAGATCGGTCAGTACTGTGAGCGCATCACCGAGTTCGCCCTGGCCCTGAACATTTACCGCAATTGCGCCTATCCCGGCGCCCGATTGCGGATGATCCGCGTCCTTGAGCGTTGCAGTGAATACGCTTTGGCGCTGGAAATCGCCACGCTCGCCGAGCAGGCACCGCAAAGCGCCACCGAGCAGCAAGGCTTGCAGCGCATGGTGCCGCGACTGCGCCGCAAGCTCGGTGGCCCGCCACTCAAACGGCTGGCGCCTCGACCGGTGGAACGTCTCGATCTGCACTTGCCGCGCACTGATCCGGCGCTGTCGGTAGAGTTTTACGTGCAGGCGCATCTGCATGACGACGACGGCCCGGTGCATTACGTGGAAAACAGCCTGATCAACTCATTGTTCGGTTTGCTCTGCTGGCCGGCAGTTTTTGCGCCGCTGCCGGGGGCGTTTTTTCACCCGTTCCAGCGTGGTCCTGTGGATCTTCTCAATGAAGATTTCCAGCAGCGCCGTGCCGATCTGTTTGACGCTTGCCTCGCCGAACTCGATGACGGCCGTTATGCCGACACCATCCGCGCGCGGTTTGTCGCCAAGTGGGGCGTGCAGTCACCGTTCGTGTTCTGGGGCGCCTTGAATGAAACGCTGCTTGAGCAAGCGTTGGCCTGCCTGCCCGCCGAACACCTCAAACACTGGTTCAATCGTTTGCTGCTCGACATCAAGGCCAACCGCGCCGGGATGCCCGACCTGATCCAGTTCTGGCCGCAGCACAAAACCTACCGGATGATCGAAGTCAAAGGCCCGGGCGACCGTTTGCAGGACAATCAACTGCGCTGGCTGGAGTTCTGTCACGAGCACCAGATGCCGGTAGCCGTGTGTTACGTGCAATGGGCGGAGCAGAGCGCTTGAGCTACAGCATTGCGGTGCGGGCGCTGTGTGAGTTCACTGCCAAGACCGGCGACCTCGACCTGCGTTTCACCCCATCACCCACGGCGCTGGAGGGCATTGCCGGCCATCGCACCGTGGCCTCGCGGCGCAATGACCAGTACCAGAGCGAAGTGGCGCTCGAAGGTGAGTTTCGCCAGTTGAAGGTCAAGGGCAGGGCGGACGGCTACGATCCGGCGCAGAACTGCCTGGAAGAAGTCAAAACCTATCGCGGCGACCTGAGCAAGCAACCGCCCAATCACCGCCAGTTGCACTGGGCGCAAGCGAAGGTCTACGGCTGGCTGATGTGTCGCAAACTCGATCTTGCGCAGATCAACGTGGCGCTGGTGTATTTCGACATCGTCAGCGAGAAGGAAACCTGCCTGGTCGAAGCGTTCAGCGCCGAGGCCTTGCAGGTCTTTTTCGAGCAGCAATGCAGCTTGTTCCTTTATTGGGCCGAGCAGGAAATGGCCCACCGCGACGCCC
Organism: Pseudomonas sp. N40(2020); assembly: GCF_014472415.1. Lineage (GTDB taxonomy): Bacteria > Pseudomonadota > Gammaproteobacteria > Pseudomonadales > Pseudomonadaceae > Aquipseudomonas. The sequence goes on along the minus strand of NZ_JACSZV010000077.1, from coordinate 7,365 downwards.
GCAATCTGGCCGCGCAGCATCTGGCCTTTCCTCACCCGGACTTTCGTCCCGGCCAACGGCATCTGGCTGAATCGGTGTTCAAAGCGGTGAGTACCAGCCGTTGTCTGATGGCGCAGGCGCCAACCGGCATCGGCAAAACCCTCGGCACGCTGTTCCCGATGCTCAAGGCCCTGGCGCCGCAGCAACTGGACAAGGTGTTCTTTCTGACCGCCAAGACGCCCGGGCGCAAATTGGCGCTGGATGCCAGTCAGGTGTTGTTCGATCAATCCGAGACCTTGCCGCTGCGAGTATTGGAAATGGTCGCCCGCGACAAGGCCTGCGAACACCCGGACAAGGCCTGCCACGGTGAATCCTGCCCCTTGGCCCAAGGCTTCTATGATCGTCTGCCCGCCGCCCGGGACGCCGCCAGTCGCATCAAGCTGCTCGATCAGGCCGCGATGCGCGAAGTCGCCGCGCAGCATACGGTGTGTCCGTATTACCTGAGTCAGGAAATGGCACGTTGGGCTGATGTGGTGATCGCCGATTACAACTATTACTTTGATTTCAGCGCGCTGCTGTACGGTCTGGCGCAGCTAAATCAGTGGAAGGTCGGGGTGTTGGCGGACGAGGCGCACAACCTGGTCGAGCGCGGCCGGCAGATGTACAGCGCCAGCCTTGATCAGGCGACGCTGGGCGGTGTGCGCAAAACCGCCCCCGAAGCGCTGAAAAAGTCCCTGCAACGGGTCAACCGCGAATGGAATGCGCTGCATGCGCCGCAACTGGCGGCGTATCAGGCCTACGACAAGGCGCCGGAAAAACTGCTTCAGGCGATTTCCCTGTGTTGCTCAGCCATCGGCGATTACCTCAATGATCATCCGCAAGGGCTGGACAGTGGCTTGCAGAACTTCTACTTCGACCTGCTGCAATTTGGCCGGGTGGCGGAGCTGTACGACGAGCATTACCTGTTCGACATCAGTAAACGCGACCTCGACCGCAAACGTCCGCTGTCTCAGCTGTGCCTGCGCAACGTGGTGCCCGCGGCATTTATTGGTCCGCGCCTGAAATCTGCGCGCAGCAGCGTGCTGTTTTCCGCCACCCTCAGCCCGCGCAATTATTACGCCGACTTGCTCGGCACGCCGGCCGACACCGTGTGGATCGACGTCGAGTCGCCGTTCAGCGCCGAGCAATTACAGGTGCAGATCGTCAGCCGCATCTCCACGCGATTCAATCATCGGCAGGCCTCGCTGGCTCCCATCGTTGAACTGATCGCCCGTCAGTTCAGTGAACGGCCGGGCAATTATCTGGCGTTCTTCAGCAGTTTCGATTACCTGCAACAGGTGGCGACCTTGTTGGCCGAGCGGCATCCGCACATCACCCTGTGGCAGCAATCGCGCGGCATGGTCGAGGGCGCGCGGCAGGCCTTTCTTGATCAGTTCACCGCCGATAGCCAGGGCGTCGGCTTTGCCGTGTTGGGCGGCGCCTTCGGTGAGGGCATCGATTTACCCGGCGCGCGGTTGATCGGCGCCTTCATCGCCACGCTGGGGCTGGCGCAGCTCAATCCGGTCAATGAACAGTTGAAACGTCGGATGGCGGCGATCTTCGGTGCCGGTTACGACTACACCTACCTGTTCCCTGGCGTGCAGAAAGTGGTGCAGGCCGCAGGACGCGTTATTCGCACCCGCGAGGATCGCGGCGTGGTGGTGCTGATCGACGATCGCTTCGCCGAGAGCCGGATCAAACAACTGTTGCCGCGTTGGTGGGCCATCCAGCATGAACCGGTCGCTTCCCAAATGTCCGGATTGCCGCATACTCCTGCTCATGACTTTGTGCGGTGAATGTGATGAGCGAAAAGAACAAGTCCGCGGCGATCGAAGAGATGCGCTTTCGGCTGTTGATCGACGCGGTGGTCGACTACGCGATCTACATGATCGACCCGGACGGCATCATCACCAGTTGGAACTCCGGCGCCAAACGCTTCAAGGGTTACGAGGAGGCGGAAATCCTCGGCGAGCATTTTTCGCGGTTCTATACCGCTGATGATCGCGCGGCCGGCCTGCCGCAACGGGCGCTCGACACGGCGATCCGTGAAGGACGCTTCGAAGGCGAGGGCTGGCGGGTGCGCAAGGACGGCACGAACTTCTGGTCACACGTGGTCATTGATCCGATCATTGACCCGAGCGGCAAACTCCTGGGTTTCGCCAAGATCACTCGCGACCTGACCGACCGCAAGATGGCGGAAGAAACCCTCAAGCAGAGCGAGCAACAGTTCCGCCTGCTGGTGCAGGGCGTCACCGACTATGCGATCTACATGCTCAGCCCTGAAGGGCGAGTCAGTAACTGGAATCAGGGCGCGCAGCGGATCAAGGGTTACCTGCCGGAGGAAATCATCGGTCAGCATTTTTCGATTTTCTATACCCCCGAAGATCGTGAGCGCGGCGAGCCGCTGCGGGCGCTGGAGATCGCTACACGAGAAGGTCGCTTCGAGAACAAGAGCTGGCGCGTGCGCAAGGACGGCACGCGGTTTCTGGCGCATGTGGTGGTCGATGCGATTCGCGGAGAAACCGGTACGTTGCTCGGGTTTGCCAAGATTACCCGTGACGTCACCGAGGCCCATGAGGCGCAAGTCGCCCTGGAAAAGACTCGCGAGGCGCTGGCCCAGGCGCAGAAGATGCAAGCCATCGGCCAGCTCAGCGGCGGTATTGCCCACGACTTCAATAATCTGCTGACGGTCATTCTCGGCAACCTTGAGATCGTTCAGAAGCGCGTCGGCGACGACGCGAAGATCAGACGCTTGCTGGAAAACGCCACGCAAGGCGCTTTGCGCGGTGTGTCGCTGACCCAGCGTATGCTGGCGTTCGCCCGCCGTCAGGAACTCAAGACCGAATCGGTCGATATTCCACTGTTGGTGCAAGGCATCACCGGGCTGTTGCGCAGCTCACTGGGGCCGGGTATTCGCATCGAGACCCAGTTTCCCGCAAACCTTGAACCGGTACTGGCGGACACCAATCAATTGGAACTCGCCTTGCTCAACCTGGCGACCAACGCCCGCGATGCCATGCCTGAGGGTGGCAGTGTCATCATCAAGGCGCAGACGGAAGTCGTGTTTGAACTCGGTCATTCGGAGTTGGCGGCGGGTCGATATGTCTGCCTGAGCCTGACCGACACTGGTGAAGGGATGGATGAGCACACGCTGGCCATGGCCAAGGATCCGTTTTTCACCACCAAGGGCGTGGGCAAGGGCACCGGATTGGGGTTGTCGATGGTCTATGGTTTTATCGAGCAACTCGGTGGCCGTTTGATCCTCAAGAGTGAGAAAACGCACGGCACCACGGCTGAACTGTGGATACCGGTGGCCGTTGATGGCGAAACGGCCAAGCCGGTGTATCCGTCGACCGAACTTATCGCGGTGCCACGCCTGAGCGTATTGGTGGTGGACGACGATTCACTGGTGTTGACCAGCACCACTCTGCTGCTCGAAGACCTCGGCCATCGCGTGGTCAGCGCCACGTCCGGTACCCAGGCCCTGGCGTTGTTCGAACAAGGCGAGGTCATTGACCTGATGATCACAGACATGGCCATGCCGCACATGAGCGGGGCGCAACTGGCGCATGCGGTGCGTCTGCTCAAACCGGATCTGCCGATCATCCTCGCCACGGGTTACGCCGAACGTCTGGAGGGTTTTTCGGCGCAATTACCGCGTCTGTCCAAACCGTTCACGCAATTGAATCTGGTGGAGATCATTGCTCAGTCGATGAAATGAATCCGGCTGAACTTGTCCGTGGCAGAGCGCTTCTAAACGTTTTCCTGCTTCGGAGCGTGCGTCCCGTGCCTCGCATATTGACTCAGCCCACCGCTGAAGAAACCCTGACCGAACATGACGCCAAGATGTTCGGCTCACCCAAGGAACGACTGGATTTCTATCGTCGTGAGATTCAGTACGAAACCAGCATCCTCGCCAATCGCACCGATGCCTATCTGGCGGCGCAGTCGTTTCTGGTGATTGCCTTTGCGTCGTGCATGTCCAACCTCAACCCGGAATGGGGCAAGTTGTTTACGCTGGTGGTGCCACCGTTCCTGGCGCTGCTCGGGCTGCTCAGCTCGCTCAACGCCTGGCCGGGGATTCGCGCAGCGTATGACATCATCGATCACTGGCACTTCAAACAGAGTCATTTGCTGCTCAGCGAGCCGTTGATGGGGCTGGCCTATGACGAGTCGCCGCTGTTCAGCGAGACGGAATCGAGCCACAAGGGGTATCGCAAGTCGCTGCTGTTCTCGGTGCGTACGCCGTGGATCTTTGCGACGTTCTGGGTGGTGTTGGGGAGTTATGCGGTGTTTATTCAGGTGACCAATCCGGGGGGATGAGTGCCGGATAGAAAAAGCCCGGTTTTCAACAGCCGGGCTTTTTCTTCACTTCGGTCACTCGGTGGTCTCAAGCTGCCGCCGCAACCCCTGCGAGTTCTGCACCGACATCGGAATCGGTGGGAAATCCTCGTTCAACACACACAGATGCTCAATTGAATCGGCAAACTTCACATCGGCTTTTCGGCGTAACGTCCGGTATTGCTCAAACTGTTCGACATCCAGTTGCCCGGTTTCGAGTAACTCATGAGCCGCCCGATTCAGCGTCTGCGCTTCTTCGAACAATTGACGATTGCGCTCCAGAGCCAACGCTCTGCAAGCCTTGATTTGCGCAGGAGTCGAGCATTCTTTCATGACCGTGACCTTAAGTTTTCAAGGATTCCTTTTCATAGGCTTGTCGCCGCAGGGGAACCGAACCTGCCGGACCCCGTTGGACGGGGCCAGCGGGGGGTTATGGTTGTGACCATCGACCTTTACGCAGAGATCCATTTTTTTGCAGAAGATTTTCTAGGGCTTTTGATGCTTGCGTTTTTCATAACGGGCAAGGATCGGTTGGGTGCTGATCCCGTGCAGCAGAATGCTGAGCGCCACGACAGAGAGCGTGATGTCGGTACACAGCGCCGCAACCGAGTCACTCAGGCCATGATTCAAGGCATAAAACAAATAGAAAAGACTGCCGATTCCGCGGATACCGAACCAGCCGATCAACAGCCGCTGTCGCCCCTCCAGCAACGAACCCCATGGCATCAGCGCTACGCAAACCGGGCGAATCACGCAGAACAACACGCCGCCGATCAGCAAGGCCCGCCAGTCCCAATGTGTCACCAGCACCACGCCGAGCAGCGTTACCAGAAACACCTCCATAGCCCGTTCGACCAGGCTGCCGAACGACAACATGTCGCCCATCATGATGCCGGCGGCGACCTGGCTGTTCTGTAGTTGCTCAGTGTCGCCATGTACCGCGTGTTGCGGCTCGACGTTCTGGTGGCCGACCACCGGCTGCACCAGATGTTCGGCGGGCGGCTGGCTGGCGCCGGTCGACTTCACTTCCTCCTGACGCAAGCCAAGCCCTGCGGCGAATACCGACAGGAACCCGTAGCCACCGATGGATTCAGCCACCACATAGGCCAGAGCAATCAGCGCCAAGGCCAGATAATCATTGGGGCTCAGGGTGCTGTCGTCATTGCGCAGGCGCATGGACAGCGTCAGGCGTCCGATGCCGCGACCCATCCAGTACCCGGTCAGCAGCCCGGCCGGCACCGCCCACAAGAGACTGCGCAAGATCCATTGCGGCCACTCGTCGGGATGCCCGGAGCCGTCCAGCAGCAACATGCCAAGCAATACAAAGGGGAAGGCAATGCCGTCATTGAGTCCTGCCTCGCCGGACAGGCCGAAGCGCACACTGTCGACATCCCGCGCATCATTGACCTGCACCAGAGCCGCGAGTACTGGATCGGTCGGCGCCAGAATTGCGCCAATCAACAACGACGGCCCCCACGGCAATTGCAATCCCCAGTGCAACAACGCGCATACGCCGGCGATGGTCAGCACCATCACCGGCCCGGCCAGGCCGAATGCGATTCGCCAGCGCTTGTCGCGAAGGGGCAAACGTAGTTTCAGCCCGCAGACAAACAGCGAGAAGAGCACCGCGACTTCTGTCAGGTGCTCCATCCACTGCGAGGCGTTATCGACCGACAGTTTCAGCAGATCAAGGCCACTGGGGCCAATGCCGATTCCCAGCAGAAGGCACACGGCCGAGGTAGTGACCGGCATCCAGCGCAGGTACGACGAGGTCAGGGCCAGAGTCAGCAGCACTGCGCCGAGCACGGCGACCCATACAATGAATGTCACGATGCGTTGTCGCGACGGATACTGGTCCAAGCGAGGGCGAGGAGGTTGAGACGTTTGGTGATAGGCGCGGACATGACAGCCTCCTGATCGTGACTCTTAAAGTATTGAGAGGCGTCATGCCGGCGGGTTCAGTTTTTCTCGCGTGTTGTCACAGCATTGGCTTACCGCCGGTCACGCCATAGCGCTGGCCGGTGATGTAACTGGCTTCGTCAGAAGCCAGCAGCACATAGATCGGTGCCACTTCCACCGGTTGGCCGGGCCGACCGAGCGGGGTGTTGCCGCCGAAGTTCTGTACCTCTTCATCAGGCATGGTCGAGACGATCAGCGGCGTCCAGATCGGCCCTGGCGCGACACAGTTCACGCGGATCGCTTTCGGCCCGAGCATTTGCGCCAGGCCGCCGGTGAAGTTGGCAATCGCGCCCTTGGTGGTCGCGTAGGCGAGCAGGCTCGGTTTGGGCATGTCCGAGTTGACCGAACTGGTGTTGATGATCGACGCGCCGGGGCGCATGTGTTTGATCGCGGCCTGACACAGCCGGAAAATGGCGGTGATGTTGACATCGAAGGTCATCACCCATTCGTCATCGGGGATGTCTTCGAAGTTTTCGTGGGTCATCTGGAACGCGGCGTTGTTGACCAGCACATCGATGCGACCAAAGCGTTCAACGGTTTGATCGACCAGCGCCTGGCACTGGGCCTTCTGTGCGATATCGCCTGGCAGCAACAGGCATTGGCGCCCGGCCTGTTCGACCCAGCGTGCGGTTTCTTTGGCGTCTTCGTGTTCGTTGAGATAAGCGACCGCAACGTCAGCGCCTTCACGGGCAAAAGCGATCGCCACGGCACGGCCGATGCCGCTGTCACCGCCGGTGATCAAGGCGATCTTGCCGGCCAGCCGCCCGGAACCGACGTAGCTCTGCTCGCCACAGTCTGGATAGGGCTCCATCTTGCGTTGCGAACCGGGAACGGTTTGCGCCTGCGCGGGGAAGGGTGGTTTTGGGTAATCGGTCATCGTCAGTCTCCGAGTCACATGGCAGGTATGGGCGGTTGACCCGGGGTGTTTGCCGTGAGTTCGATCGGATTTGCGATGGTTTTTTGTGAACGCTGACTCAATGTAGGAGCTGCCGAAGGCTGCGATCTTTTGATTTTGTTTTTAACAGACAAGATCAAAAGATCGCAGCC
>NZ_JACSZV010000076.1 GCF_014472415.1 Pseudomonas sp. N40(2020) | reverse complement strand
GCGATCTTTTGATCCTGTTTTTTAGAAGCAAGATCAAAAGATCGCAGCGTGCCGCAGCTCCTACATGGGTTATGTGTGGGGGGTCAGGATGAGATGATCCGGTTCTTGCCCTGGCGCTTGGCTTCATACATCGCCGCATCCGCGCGGGCGAACAGGCTGTCGAGGCTCTCGTCCTCTGCCGTGAGACTGGTCAGGCCCTGGCTCACGGTGATGCCAAAGGTCTGGCCTTCATGGCTGAAGTTCAAACGCTGAATCTGCTGTTGTAGCCGCTGGGCTACCTGCATGGCCATGTCTGGCGCGCAACCGGGGAACACCGCCGCAAACTCTTCGCCACCAATGCGCCCGAAAAGATCTCCCCGACGTAGCGAGCCACGGCCGCACTCGGCGATCTGTTGCAACACGTTGTCGCCCTGCGGATGACCGTAACTGTCGTTGATCACTTTGAAGTCATCGATATCCAGCAGCAGAAAGGCCAGCGGCGCGCCTTGCAGGCGTGCCTGTTCGAATTCGTGATGGGCGCATTCGAAGAAGTGTCGGCGGTTGCTGCTTTGAGTCAGCACGTCGGTGGTGGCCAGGCGTTGCAGTTCGGTTTCCATCTGCTTCTTGTCGGTGATGTCCTCGGCAATGCCGACGATAATCACCGGTTGCCCGGGTTCGTCCTGACGATTGATAAAGCATTTGTCGCTGAGCCAGCGCACCTGGCCGTCGGCGGCGATGATGCGGTACTCGCGATCTTCCACGGCGCCTTGGTGCAGCACTTCGGCGAGGCTGCGTTCGGCGTAGTCCAGATCATCAGGGTAGATGCTGTCGCGCCACTGGTTGTAGTCGGCGAGCAAGAGTCCCGCTGAGCGGCCGAAAATCCGCTCATAGGCCGGGCTGACGTACAGCACCTGACGGGTTTCCCAGTTGAAGGCCCATAGCACGGCGTTGACGCTGACCAAAAGCGAGCTGAACAGTTGTTCGCGCTCACTGAGGCGGGCGACTTCGCCTTGGGCGTGCATCAGCGCCATCAAGGTTTGCGCGGCCTCTGGCCACTGCGGGAGGGATGAGTCTTTTTGGTTGTTATTGACCATCGGCACAGATCTCAGAGAGCGTGCCGTGTCGACAACAACGGCCACGCCTAAACCCGCCGGAATGGCGAAGTCTTTGAGATAGGGGATTTAGGGTGAAGTTCCGAAGGGTGCGCCCGGGAGTTCGGGCGCACCGATCAACGGTCTCAGACTGCCGCAGGACGCAGCGAGTAGGTTTTCAACTGGTCGGCAAATTCGCGCAGGGACTGGATGCCACTGGCTTCGGCCTCGTGAATCCATTCCTTGATGGCAGCGAGCATGTCGTGGCCATTTGCGCTGGTCTTGACCCAGATCTGCTGCAGGGCCAGGCGTTTTTCGTAAATTACCTTCAACGACTGGCTGTGCTCGAGCATGTTCTGGATGCGTGCGTGATGACGATCTTCCAACAGGCTGGTTTCCCGCGACAACAGGCGTTTGGCCCGGTGGAACTGATGACGCACCGAATGATCGACCTTGGCCAGTTCCTGCTTGACCAGCGGGCCGATGACCAATTTGCGGTATTGAGCCATGATCTGGAAGCGGTTGTTGAGGATCGCCATGGCGGTGTCCATGTCCAGATTGCCCTTGCCTTCGACGCGATGGGCAATCGGCGCTACACGTTGCACCTTGGCCAGACGCAGGAAGCTGAAGACTTTGATCCACGCCCAACCGAGGTCGAACTCCCACTTCTTCACTGACAGCTTGGCCGAGTTAGGGTAGGTGTGATGGTTGTTATGCAGTTCTTCGCCACCGATCAGGATGCCCCACGGCACCAGATTGGTCGCCGCGTCACGGCATTCGAAATTGCGGTAACCGATGGCATGTCCCAGACCATTGACCACGCCGGCAGCCCATACCGGGATCCACATCATCTGGATCGCCCAGATGGTGATGCCGATAGTGCCGAACAGCAGCAGGTCGATAACGCCCATGATCGCCACGCCCAGCAGCGGATAGCGGCTGTAGACGTTGCGCTCGATCCAGTCTTCCGGGCAATTCTTGCCGTAGATGCGCAGGGTTTCCGGGTTTTCGGCCTCGGCGCGATACAGTTCGGCGCCTTTGCGCAGAACGGTGGACAAACCCTTGATGACCGGACTGTGCGGGTCATCTTCGGTTTCGCATTTGGCATGGTGTTTACGGTGGATGGCGGTCCACTCGCGGGTGTTCTGCGCCGTGGTCAACCACAGCCAGAAGCGGAAAAAGTGTTTCAGGCCAGCATTCAGCTCCAGTGAGCGATGGGCCGAGTAACGGTGCAGATAGACCGTGACGGCGACAATTGTCACATGGGTCATCAGCAGGGTGACTGCGACCAGTGACCAGGCCGACAAGCCAAGAAAACCTTCGTACCACATAGGCTGTAGGGCCCTCGATAAAGATAAAAACAGCCGTTGCATTATCACCAAGCACACAGATAAAACCAGTCGCCCTTTCAGATAAGAGTCGCTGGATGTTTCTTGACCTATAATTCCAACCTTTTTGTAGGGACATGGACGGCCGAATGTATGCCACTTATCGCGATGCCTTGCGTGCATCGCTGCTCTATCTCGTACTTGCGGCGGTCTGGCTGCAAGGTACTGGTTATTTATTAAACAGTTTCTTCGATAACTCCGTTGATCTGGCGCGATGGCAACTGATCAACGGTTATGTCTTTGCGGCGTTCAGCGCCGGGCTGATCTTCCTGGCGCGGGCGCGGTTATGCGAATTTCTCGGCATTGGTGCGCGTCTGCGTGAGCGTCACGCTGATCGCGAACGCTTGCGTCAAGCGGCTGCGGTGTTCGACTGCACCCGCGAAGGCGTGTTGGTCACTGACCGCCGGGGCCTGATCGTGCACGTCAACCGCGCGTTCATCGAGATCACCGGTTATCAGCGCGATGAAGTCCTCGGCCAGCAACCCAGTCTGTTCATGTCAGGCCACCATCCGCCGGGTTTCTATCAGGCGATGTTCGCGACGCTGGAAAGCCAGGGCGAGTGGAGTGGCGAGATCTGGAACCGTCGCAAAAGCGGCGAAATCTATCCGCAGTGGCAAACCATCCGCGTCATCCACGATGATCAAAAGAGCCAGGTCAGTCATTACGTCGCGGTGTTTTCCGACATCAGTGCGATCAAGCATTCCGAGCACGAACTCAAGCACCTTGCCCACCACGATCCGCTGACCGACCTGCCCAATCGCCTGCTGTTCGGCGACCGTGCCGAACAGGCACTGGCTTCGGCGCAGACCCACAAGCGTGGCTGTGCGTTGCTGTTGCTCGATCTGGATCACTTCAAGATGATCAACGACAGCCTCGGGCATAACGTCGGCGACCGCTTGCTTAAAGCTGTGGCGGCGCGTTTGCAGGTGCTGTTCGGCACCGGCATCACGCTGGCGCGACTCGGCGGCGACGAGTTCGCGGTGCTGGCGGAAAGTTGTCCACAGCCCGGTCAGGCAGCGGCGCTGGGCCAGCGCATTCTCGACGCGCTCAAGGAGTCGTTTTGCATCGACGGCCACGAACTGTTTATCAATGCCAGCATCGGCATCAGCCTGTTTCCCAGTGATGCGTTGAGTGCCGATCAACTGTTGCGCAATGCCGATGCGGCATTGTTCAAGGCCAAGGGCAGCGGGCGTAACGGTTACGCGTTGTACACCGAAGAACTCACCGCCCATGCCCAACAGCGAGTTGAGATTGCCTTCGAATTGCGCCGAGCGCTGGAGCAGCAGGAACTGCGGGTTTTCTACCAACCGGTGCATGACCTCAACACCGGTCGCCTGATCGGTGTTGAAGCGTTGGTGCGCTGGCAGCATCCGCAGCGCGGTCTGGTGTCGCCGGCGGAATTCATTCCAATTGCCGAACGCACCGGGTTGATCGCCGAAATCGACGCTTGGGTGATGCAGCAGGCGTGTCGGCAGATGTGCCAATGGCAGCAGGCCGGGGTGGTACTGGCGTTTGTCGCGGTAAATGTGTCGTCGCGGCTTTTCGCCCGGCGCGAGCTGTATCAGCAGGTGGCACAGGTGCTGCGCGATACCGGGCTGGATCCGGCGTATCTCGAACTGGAAGTGACCGAAAGCGCGGTGATGGACGATCCGGAAGTGGCGCTTGAACAGATGCATCGCTTGCGCGAATTGGGCATTCGTCTGGCCATCGATGATTTCGGCACGGGGTATTCGTCGTTGCTGCGACTCAAGCGCTTGCCAGTGCAGAAGCTCAAGATCGATCAGGGTTTCGTCGCCGGATTGCCGTGGGACGAGGATGACGCTGCAATTGTCCGGGTGATCATCGCGCTGGCCAAGAGCATGGGCATGCAGGTGCATGCCGAGGGGATCGAGCAGGCTGAGCAAGCGGCATTTTTGTTGGGACAGGAATGCGATTTGGGGCAGGGCTACTGGTTTGGGCGGCCGGTGTCGGCGAAGGAGATTGATTGGGCGAAGGCGCCGCAGATTGGCTGAGCCGAGTATCAATCTTGTTCCCACGCTTTGCGTGGGAATACCGCTCGGGACGCTCTGCGTCTGCCCCCAAAATCGCGGCGCAGAGCGCCGCAGGCTGCGTTCCCACGCAGAGCGTGGGAACGATCAGTTTTCTGGTTATATAAACATTCTTAAATAGTCTTTTTAAGAATATCTATGCCTCTCTTATATTGCTCCCACGCCGAACGCAGTGCCGCCCACTGCCAGGCAAATCCCATTCAAAGGAGCAGCACCATGAGCGCATCCCTTCGCAGCGTTGACGGTCAGGACGAAGCCACCATCTTGCGTGAAATCCAGAGTGCCCTGCGCGATCTGCGGTTCGGCGCGGTGGAGATCACTGTGCACAACGCTCAAGTCGTCCAGATCGAACGCAAAGAGAAATTCCGCTTGCAGCAACCGGGCAACAAGCCGAGCTAAAAAGATCGTCCGATCGCGGCCCGAGCCTTCGGCAGCTCCTACAGGGGGCTGTGTACAGGAGCTGGCGAAGGCGGCGATCTTTCAGCGGAACCTGATTTCAGCAGTACATAAGAAAAAGCCACCACCCAGAATTCCAGGAGCTTTCATCATGTCGTCGATTCGCCGTTACGCTTTGGCCGCGCTGGCCAGCGCTGTGTTTGCCGGTTCCGCGGTTGCCAAGGATTACGAGCTGCTCAACGTGTCGTATGACCCGACGCGCGAGCTGTATCAGGACTACAACGCCGAATTCATCAAGTTCTGGCAGAAGGACCATGCCGGCGACACCGTGAAAATCCAGCAGTCCCATGGCGGCTCGGGCAAGCAGGGCCGTGCGGTGATCGACGGCCTGCGTGCCGACGTGGTGACCCTGGCTCTGGCCGGTGACATCGACGAAATCGCCAAACTCGGCAAGACCCTGCCGGCCGACTGGCAGAAGCGTCTGCCGGAAGCGAGCACGCCGTACACCTCGACCATTGTGTTCCTGGTGCGCAAGGGCAACCCGAAAGGCATCAAGGACTGGGGCGATCTGGTCAAGAACGACGTCTCGGTGATCACGCCGAACCCGAAAACCTCCGGCGGTGCGCGCTGGAACTTCCTCGCCGCGTGGGCCTACGGCCTGAAAGCCAACGGCGGCAGCCAAGAAAAAGCCAAAGAGTACGTGCAGACGCTGTTCAAGCACGTGCCGATTCTCGACACCGGCGCTCGCGGCTCGACCATCACCTTCGTCAACAACGGTCAGGGTGACGTGTTGCTGGCTTGGGAGAACGAAGCATTCCTGGCGCTGAAAGAAGATGGCGGCGCGGACAAGTTCGACATCGTCGTGCCTTCTCTGTCGATCCTCGCCGAACCACCGGTGGCCGTGGTCGACAAGAACGCAGCGAAGAAGGGTAACGAGCAGATCGCCGAAGCCTATCTAAAGCATCTCTACAGCCCGGCCGGTCAGGAAATCGCGGCGAAGAATTTCTACCGTCCGCGTGACAAGGACGTGGCCGCCAAATACGCCCAGCAGTTCCCGAAACTGGAACTGGTGACCATCGACAAGGACTTCGGCGGCTGGAAAACCGCGCAACCGAAATTCTTCAATGACGGTGGCGTGTTCGACCAGATTTATCAGGCGCAGTAAGTTTTCATAGCCATAAACAAGCCCCGGATTTACCTTCGGGGCTTCGCGCGTTTTTTAACCAGGGACTTTTATGTCGCGTCGTATCTCCCCCGTCATACCCGGCTTCGGGCTGACGCTGGGTTACACCTTGGTGTACCTCAGCCTGATTGTGCTAATCCCGCTGGCGGCGATGTTCATTCACGCCTCGCAGCTCACCTGGGATCAGTTCTGGACGATCATCTCTGCGCCGCGCGTACTGGCTGCACTGAAGCTGAGCTTCGGCACCGCGCTGTGTGCCGCGATCATCAACGGCATCATCGGCACGCTGCTGGCCTGGGTGCTGGTGCGCTACACCTTCCCGGGGCGCAAGGTCATCGACGCGATGATCGATCTGCCGTTCGCCCTGCCGACGGCGGTGGCTGGTATCGCGCTGACCGCGCTGTACGCGCCGGCCGGCCTGGTCGGCCAGTTTGCCGCCGACCTCGGCTTCAAGATCGCCTACACCCCGTTGGGTATCACCCTGGCGCTGACCTTCGTGACCCTGCCGTTCGTGGTACGCACGGTGCAACCGGTGCTGGCCGATATCCCCCGTGAAGTCGAAGAAGCCGCCGCCTGCCTCGGTGCCAAACCGTGGCAAGTGTTCCGCCACATTCTGGTGCCGGCGCTGCTGCCCGCGTGGCTGACCGGTTTTGCCCTGGCGTTTGCCCGTGGTGTTGGCGAGTACGGTTCGGTGATTTTCATCGCCGGCAACATGCCGATGAAAACCGAGATTCTGCCGCTGCTGATCATGGTCAAACTCGACCAATACGATTACACCGGCGCCACTGCCATCGGCGTGTTGATGCTGGTGGTTTCCTTCGTCCTGTTGCTGCTGATCAACTTGCTGCAGCGGCGCATCGAAACCCCATAAGGAGGCGCGAACATGTCCCAATCGTCTATTGCGGCCGCTTCCTCGGCCAACGCTGCGCGCCGCGGCAGTGCCACGTCGCGGCGCATTCTGATCGGTCTCGGCTGGCTGATCTTTTTCCTGTTTCTGCTGCTGCCGCTGTTCATCGTGGTATCGCAGGGCTTGAAGAACGGTCTCGGCGCTTTCTTTACCGCGATCTTCGAACCGGATGCGCTGTCGGCACTGAAGCTCACCGTGTTCGCCGTGCTGATTTCCGTGCCGCTCAACCTCGTATTCGGCGTCAGCGCCGCGTGGTGCGTCAGCAAATACTCGTTCCGCGGCAAGAGCATGCTGGTGACGCTGATCGACCTGCCGTTCTCGGTATCGCCGGTGATCGCAGGTCTGGTCTACGTGCTGATGTTCGGCGCCCAGGGCCTGTTCGGGCCGTGGTTGCAGGAGCACGACATCCAGATCGTCTTCGCCCTGCCGGGCATCGTGCTGGCGACGATTTTCGTCACCGTGCCATTCGTTGCCCGCGAGCTGATTCCGCTGATGCAGGAGCAAGGCACGCAGGAAGAGGAAGCCGCACGTCTGCTCGGCGCCAATGGCTGGCAGATGTTCTGGTACGTCACCGTCCCCAACATCAAGTGGGGCCTGATCTATGGCGTGGTGCTGTGTACCGCGCGGGCCATGGGTGAGTTCGGTGCGGTGTCGGTGGTCTCCGGGCACATTCGCGGGGTGACCAACACCTTGCCGCTGCACGTCGAGATCCTCTACAACGAATACAACCACGTGGCCGCGTTCGCCGTGGCGAGCCTGTTGCTGATCCTGGCGCTCTTTATCCTGCTGGCCAAGCAGTGGAGCGAAAACCGTATCAACCGCCTGCGCGCCAGCGCCGCGGAGGAATAACTCATGTCGATCGAAGTGCGTAACGTCAGCAAGAATTTCAATGCGTTCAAGGCGCTGGACAACATCAGCCTGGACATTCACAGCGGTGAACTGGTCGCGCTGCTCGGCCCGTCGGGCTGCGGCAAGACTACCTTGCTGCGCATTATTGCCGGTCTGGAAACCCCGGATCAGGGCAACATCGTGTTTCACGGTGAAGACGTGTCCGGCCACGACGTGCGGGATCGCAACGTCGGCTTTGTGTTCCAGCACTACGCCTTGTTCCGGCACATGACGGTGTTTGACAACGTCGCGTTCGGCCTGCGCATGAAACCGAAAAACCAGCGCCCGAGCGAAAGCCAGATCGCAACCAAGGTTCATGAACTGCTGAACATGGTGCAACTGGACTGGCTGTCGGATCGTTACCCGGAGCAACTGTCCGGTGGTCAGCGTCAGCGGATCGCGCTGGCCCGTGCCTTGGCGGTGGAGCCGAAGGTGCTGCTGCTCGACGAACCCTTCGGCGCCCTCGACGCGAAGGTGCGTAAAGAACTGCGCCGCTGGCTCGCGCGTCTGCACGAAGACATCAACCTGACCTCGGTTTTCGTGACCCACGACCAGGAAGAAGCGATGGAAGTGGCCGACCGTATCGTGGTGATGAACAAGGGCGTGATCGAGCAGATTGGCTCACCGGGCGACGTTTACGAAAACCCGGCCAGCGATTTCGTTTATCACTTCCTCGGTGATTCGAACCGTCTGCACCTGGGCGGTGACAGTCACGTGCTGTTCCGTCCGCATGAAGTGTCGCTGTCGCGGCATGAGCTGGAGGATCATCACGCCGCCGAAGTCCGCGATATCCGGCCGTTGGGCGCGACCACGCGGGTGACGTTGAAGGTGGAAGGGCAGCCGGATCTGATCGAGGCCGAAGTGGTGAAGGATCACGACAGCCTGACGGGCCTGGCCAAGGGTGAGACCCTGTTCTTCAAGCCGAAGGTCTGGCAGAAAGTCGCCAGCATTTAAAATCAAAAGCTTCGCGAGCAGGCTCGCTCCCACATTTGGAATGCATTTCCCTGTGGGAGCGAGCCTGCTCGCGAAAGCTATCTAGACAGCCGCCCGATTCGGATTGACCCGCACCGCCCCCGCCCGCGCCTCGATCTGCTCTTTCAACTGCTGGCGCATCCCGAGCAGGAACGCCAACTCGGCCACGACAAACAGCGGCCCGACAATCAGCCCGCTCACATCATCGACAAACGCCGGTTTGCGCCCTTCATAGTGGTGCCCGACAAACTGAATCACCCAGCCAATCACAAACATTGCCAGACCACTGCTCAGCCAGACCATGGTGCTCTGCTGCGCCAGAACATGCCCGGCCCACACCGAAAGCCCCATCAGCACTGTCATCAGCACACCGAGCTTCACTTCCAGGCGCAGGTAAAACCACGCCGAAGCGAGCGCCACGATCACGGCCGGTGAAATCCACAACCCGCCCAACGACCATTCCGGACGCGACAGCAAAACCGCCACCGCCACCACAATCAGCGGAATGCCGATAAAGTGGCTGGCAATGTTGCGCGGGTCACGGTGGTAGGCGGCGTATTGACTCAAGTGATCGACGAGGCTTTTCATTGTTGTTCCTCCTGTAGGGTGATTGCAGCATGCCCCGGGTTGAGCGTTCGTTCTGTCAGGCAGCCGACAATCAGGAGATTTCATGGATATGCGTTCACGGCTGCTGACCGGGCAGTGGTTCAGTCATTTGCCTGCGTCCTTTCAGGATAGTCTGCTGGCGGCGGCCCGGGAGCGCCGGCTGACGGCGGGGCAGCGCCTGTTTCAGCGTGGCGATCCACCGTGCGGTTTGTACGCCGTGCTCGATGGCGCCGTGCGTATCAGCGCGGTGAGCGAGCAGGGCAAGGAAGCGTTGTTGAGTCTGGTGGAGGCGCCGCATTGGTTCGGCGAAATTTGTCTGTTCGACGGTCAGCCACGCACCCATGACGCCTTTGCCGTCGGGCCGTGCACGTTGCTGAATATTCCGCAGAATACAATGCTGAAATTGCTCGACGAGCAACCGGTGTACTGGCGGCACCTGGCGCTGTTGATGAGCCATAAGCTGCGCCTGACGTTTATCAATCTCGAACAGTTGAGTCTGCTGCCAGCGCCGGCGCGGCTGGCGCATCGCTTGCTGATGATCGCCGAGGGCTATGGCGAGATTGATGCGCCCCGTCGAGTGCTGCAACTGCCGCAGGAGCAGTTGGCGTCGATGCTGTCGCTGTCACGGCAAACCACCAATCAGATTCTCAAGGAGTTGCAGGGGCAGGGGATTATTGGCTTGGCTTACGGTGAGATCGAAATTCTTGATGCGGTGCGATTGCGTGCGCTGGCCACAATCTAATAATTCACATCGATCAATGTAGGAGTGAGCCTGCTCGCGATGCGGAGTGTCAGTCGATAAATGTGTGACTGACAC
>NZ_JACSZV010000075.1 GCF_014472415.1 Pseudomonas sp. N40(2020) | reverse complement strand
CATCCCGAACTCAGCAGTGAAACGATGCATCGCCGATGGTAGTGTGGGGTCTCCCCATGTGAGAGTAGGTCATCGTCAAGATTAAATTCCGAAACCCCAATTGCGAAAGCAGTTGGGGTTTTGTTTTGCCCGCAGGAAAGTTTTTTGCTTAGCCTGCGAACAAATTTGCACAGTTATTTTCCAATCAGAACACTAGAATAGCCCCACCTTTTTCGGAGCCAGAGCCTTTATGTCAGAGTCGGTTGACGCCCCCGGGCTGTCAGATTTACCGCTGGAAGACTTGGTGGCCTGTCACGAGTGCGACTTGCTGATGCGCAAGCCAAAACTTGCCCATGGCGAGAAGGCCCTCTGTCCACGCTGCGGTTACGAGCTATACGCCCATCGCCATAACGTGGTGCAGCGTAGCCTTGCCCTGGTAATCGCGGCACTGCTGCTCTACGTACCAGCGAACTTTTTACCCATCATGGAGCTCAATCTACTCGGGCAATCGTCGCACGACACTGTCTGGAGCGGTGTGGTCGGTTTGTTCAACACGGACATGCAAGGTGTATCGATCGTCGTATTCCTGTGCAGCATGGCCATACCGTTAATCAAATTGCTCTGCCAGTTGATCGTATTGCTAACAATCCGCTTCAACATCGGTCGCAGCTACGGTTTGTTGCTCTACCGCATTTACCATCACCTCAAAGATTGGGGAATGCTTGAGGTCTACCTCATGGGCGTACTGGTGGCGATCGTCAAACTGGCGGACATGGCGGCCATTACTGTCGGTCTCGGCCTGGTGTGTTTCATTGCGTTGTTGTTGGTACAGGTCTGGCTGGAAGTGGTGATGTCACCGCATCAGATCTGGCAGTCGTTATCTGGAGAGGATGCTCATGCGGGCGATTGATGCGGGCATTCTGATTTGTACCGAATGCCACGAATTGAACAGGCAGGAAGCGGACACCGATGAGCAAACCTGCACTCGATGCGGTGCATTGGTTCATGCTCGGCGTCCAAACAGTCTGGCCCGAACCTGGGCTCTGCTGATCACGGCGGCAATTATCTATATTCCGGCCAATGTGTTGCCGATCATGACTGTCAGTTCTTTGGGGCAAGGCGATCCGAGTACCATCATGTCCGGTGTGATCCAGTTGGTGCAGCACGGCATGATTCCAATTGCTGCCGTGGTGTTCATCGCCAGTATTCTGGTGCCGACTTTCAAATTGGTCGGCATCGCCCTGCTGCTGTTTTCGGTGCAACGACGTCAGCCGTTGTCGGCCCGTCAGCGCATCTGGATGTACCGCTTCATCGAGTTCATCGGTCGCTGGTCGATGCTCGATATTTTTGTGATCGCCATTCTGGTGGCGGTCGTCAATTTCGGCCGGCTTGCCAGTGTCGAAGCAAATCTTGGCGCCATCGCTTTCGCCACCGTGGTGATTCTGACGATGCTTGCCGCAGTAACTTTCGATCCCCGACTGATTTGGGATAACACGGAGTCGGACGACGACCATGACTGATTTGCCCGTAGCGAAAACCCGACCGGCCTCGAACTGGTCTGCCATTTGGGTACTGCCTCTGATTGCGCTGATCATCGGCGGTTGGCTCGGCTGGCGTGCCTATTCCGAAACCGGTATCGAGATCCAGGTTCGCTTCGAAAGCGGCGAAGGCATCCAGGCCAACAAGACCGAGGTCATGTACAAAGGCATGTCGGTCGGTAAGGTGAAGGCGCTCAAACTCGACGACGAAGGCAACTCCAAGGGAGTGATTGCCACGGTCGAGATGAACAAGGACGTCGGGCAGTACCTCAAGACAAGCACTCGCTTCTGGCTGGTCAAACCCAGCGTGACCTTGGCGGGTATTACCGGTCTGGAAACCCTGGTGTCCGGTAACTACGTGGCAATCAGCCCCGGCGAAGGCGAGCCTGCGCGCAAGTTCAAGGCGTTGGCTGAGGAGCCGCCGCTCTCCGACGCCAAACCCGGTCTGCACCTGACGATCAAGGCTGATCGCCTCGGTTCGCTGAATCGCGGGAGTCCGGTGTTCTACAAGCAGATCAAGGTTGGCCAGGTGAAAAGCTACCTGCTTTCGGAAGATCAAAGCACGGTCGAACTCAAAGTCTTTATCGAGCCGACCTACGCCAAACTCGTGCGCAAACACACGCGTTTCTGGAACGCCAGCGGCATCAGCATCGATGCCAATCTGTCCGGAGTAAAAGTGCGTAGCGAATCCTTGGCGAGCATTGTTGCCGGCGGTATCGCCTTCGCAACGCCAGAGAACCGCAAGGACAGTCCACCGACAGATCCAAGCCTGCCGTTCCGTCTCTATGAAGACTTCGATGCCGCCGCTGCCGGGATTCGGGTCAAGGTTAAACTCAGCGACTTCGAAGGCCTGCAGGCCGGCCGCACGCCGGTGATGTACAAAGGTATTCAGGTCGGCAACATGAAAGCGCTGAAAGTTGATCCGGATTTGAACAGCGCCACAGCCGAGCTCACCCTTGATCCATTGGCTGAGGACTATCTGGTCGATGGCACTCAGTTCTGGGTGGTCAAACCGTCGATTTCCCTTGCCGGTATCACCGGGTTGGAAGCGCTGGTGAAAGGTAACTACATCGCTGTACGCCCGGGCGACAAAGGTGCGGCACCGAAACGCGAATTCGAGGCCAGGCCAAAAGCGCCGCCGCTGGATCTGCGTTCGCCGGGCCTGCACCTGGTGCTGTTCACCGATGCCCTCGGCTCAATCGATGTGGGTAGCCCGATTCTGTACAAGCAGGTCAAGGTCGGTTCGGTGCAAAGCTACCAGTTCTCCAAGACCAAGAAGCAATTGGTCATCGGTGTGCACATCGATAAGGAATACGAAAACCTGGTCAATGCCTCGACCCGTTTCTGGAATGTCAGCGGTATCACACTGACCGGTGGTTTGACGGGCGGGATTCAAGTGAAGAGCGAGTCATTGCAGACGTTGATGGCCGGCGGTATCGCCTTCGAAACGCCGCAGGCCAAGGCGCCATTGCAGAAGCGTATTCCGCGCTTCCGTCTGTTCGCCAACCATGACGACGCGAATCAGAAGGGCGCCGTGGTGACGATCAAGGTTGATCGCGCCGACGGTTTGCGCAGCGGCACACCGGTTCGCTTCAAAGGCCTGGATGTCGGCAAGATCGAAAGTGTCGACCTGACTGACGATCTGCAATCGGTCATCCTCACCGCGCGCATCACTGAAGTGCCGGAGAAGATTGCCCGCGTTGGCAGTCGGTTCTGGGTGGTCAAGCCGGAGTTGGGTTTGATGAAGACATCGAACCTGGAAACCCTGGTGACCGGTCAATACATTGAGGTGCAACCGGCGGCGAAGAACCTCGGCCCGCAGAACAACTTCGTGGCACTGGCCAATGCGCCGGAAGTGACCAAGCAAGAGGCGGGTTTGAGTCTGGTATTGAGCGCTGCTCGCCGTGGCTCGCTGAAACCGGGTGTGCCGGTGACTTATCGTGAAATCACTGTGGGTAAGGTCACTGGTTATGAACTGGGTCAGACCGCCGACCGGGTGTTGGTACATATCCTGATCGAGCCGAAGTACGCGCCGTTGGTGCGCAGTGGCAGCCGGTTCTGGAATACCAGCGGTGTAGGCTTCGATATCGGTCTGTTCAATGGTTTGACGGTACGCACGGAGTCGCTTGAGACGGCGATCCAGGGTGGCATTGCCTTCGCTACACCGGATGGCGAGCGCATGGGTAATCCGGCGCGTCCTGAGCAGACGTTCCCGTTGTTCGACAAGTTTGAGGATGAGTGGCTGACTTGGGCGCCGAAGATTTCGCTGGGTAAGTAAGCTTGCGGCGACTGCACTGCCGTCATCGCGAGCAGGCTCACTCCTACAGGGGAGCGCATTCCAACTGTAGGAGTGAGCCTGCTCGCGATAGGGCCCTAAAAATCAGCACAAACCCCAAGCCATAAAAAAGGGCCGCGATCCAAACAGATCGCGGCCCTTTTTATTGCCTTCAGTTAATGCCGGTCAAACCGCATCCATCTGCGGTTCATCCGCTTCAACATTCAGCGTCGCCTTTACCACATCATGGCGACGGATGTACTTCCAGTCCGCCTCGTCGATGTAGATCCCCGCTGGGCCGCTGCCGCCTTCCAGGTCGATGGCGACACTGGCGCAGACCTGCGGCTTCACGCTCGCCAGAATCGGCACAAAGCCCAGTTGCAGGCTGGTTTCCAGCAATGCGGCCTGGTTCTTCTCGTCGATGTCCGCCGCCTCGTCGAGGTAGTACGGCAGGCGTACGCGACCGGCCAGATCGCGATCCATCAAGTGCAGCAACAAGTACATGTTGGTCAGCGCCTTGATGGTCATGGTGGTGCCGTTGGACGCCGCGCCGTCGATGTCGGTGTGAATCACCGGTTGACCGTTAACCTTGGTGATCTCGAACGCCAGTTCGAACAAGTCCTTGAGGCCGAGCTGGTTGTGGTTTGCCGCCACCAGCCGTGCCAGGTATTCCTTGGCTTCTTCGTTCTTGTTGTCCTGCTCGGCGCTTTGGCTCAGATCGAACACTGACAGTGTTTCGCCTTCTTCGTACTGACCGGCGCTGTGGATGATCTGGTCGATGTGCTTGAGCGCTTCCTTGTTCGGCGCCAGCACAATGCGGAAGCTCTGCAGGTTGGAGACCTGACGCTTGTTGATCTCGCGGTTGAACAGCGCCAGTTGATGCTCGAGGCTGTCGTAGTCGCTGCGGATGTTACGCAAGGTCCGGGCGATGTCGGTGACCGCAGCACGACGGGCCTTGCCCAAGGTCAGGGCTTCGTCGGTACGGTGCGCGTAAGCGTTGATCAGCAGTGACAGACGGCGCTCCATGTCGTCTTCGCTGTCGAACTTGGCCACGCCTTTGAGGCGCACTTGCGCATACAGCGCTTCGATCTGGCCATCGGCGCGCAGCAGGCCCTGCCAACTGTCCTGGTAGTCGTTGAGCAGCGGCAGCAAGTTGTCCATCGAATCGTCGACAGGGTCCATGAACGGCGTACCGAACGGCAGATCCGCCGGCAGCAGTTGGCGGCGGCGCAGAGCGTCGTCGAGGGTACGTTGTTTGGCTTCCATGTCGGCGATCTGCCGGCCGACCAGTTGCAGCTTGGCCGACAGTTGCTGGACGCGCTCGGTGAACGCATCGCTGGAGCGTTTGAGCTCGTCCTGCGCGCCTTCCATTTGCGCCAGTTGTTCGAGCTTGTCGCCTTCTTCGGCGCTCAAGGTCTGGGTGCGACGGAAGTCTTCCAGCGCTTTCTGCGCATCCAGCACCTGCTGGTACAGCGCTTCGGTCTGGGTCTTGCTCGCGGCGCGGTCGGCGGCCACGGCTTGCTGGGTTTTCAGTTGCTTGAGCTCTTTTTCCAGACGCTCTTTCTGATCACGCAGCGCGGCGCGGTCGGCCAGCGCTTGCAGGGCCGGCGGCTCGATGTGCGAGATGTCGATCGACAGCCCCGGCACTTCGAAGCGTTCGCCCTTGAAGCCATTAAGGATCAATTCAACCGATTTGACCCACTCGCCATCCTCGTCGAGGGTGATGCCGTGTTCGCCCAGCGGCAGACTGAACAGCGCGCTGTTGAACAGACGCATCAAACGCTCGACGTCCTGTTGCGAGAACTCTTCGCGCAGGCGCGCATAGCTGTTGTTGTCGGCGTGATCGAGTTGCTGCTTCACCGACTTCAGGCGTTTTTCCAGATCGCGTAGACGCTCTTCCAGATCTTCGGCGCTGAACTGACGGGATTGCGCCAAGGCGCCGGCCAGTTCGTCGTGGGCGTCTTTGGCCGCCAGCAGTTGCTGCTCCAGCACTTTGACGTCGTCGACCAGTGCGAAACGGTTCTTCAGAACTGACAGCTCGCCGAGCCAGCGCTGGATACCGGATATTTCCCGCTCCAGACGCATCAGTTCCTGAGTGCCGCCACGCTGATTGTTTTGCAGAGCGTCCTGCTCGCCACGGTAGTGGTCGGCCTGAATGGTCAGCTCTTCTTTGCGCGCACTGGCGTAGTCCGACCAGGTGCCAAGCAACGAGTCGAGCAACGGCGACAGGCGATGCAATTTGCCGCGCAGCACGTCGCGTTGTTTCACGCCGTTGGCCAAGGCTTCAACCAATGGGCCAGCGGCAACCAGCGAGTTGTAGTCCTGTTCCATACGACGCACGTCGCGGAACGCTTCTTCGCACGCGGCGATGTAGTCGACGCTGCCGGAACGCAGGCTGTGTTCGAAGGCATCGAGGAACAGCTGCTTGAGTTTGGCCGCAGTGATTTCGCGCATGTGCAGCAGGTTGATGAACAGCGCGCGGAAGGTCTTCAGGCTCTGCTCGCTGGTGGAACGCAGCGGGATCAGGGTCAGATCCAGCGGGATCGACGTGTGACCGCCGACCAGCAAACGACGCAGTTCGTCAGGTTTGAGCTCGTAGGCTTTCAGGCCTTCGCGCTCAAGGTTGCTGAACAGCTCTTTCTGACGCAGGCAGGTGTCGTTTTTCTGGTAATGAGCCAGATCGAGTTTGCCCGCGTAGGCGAAGAACTGGTGACCGAAACCGCCGCCCGGGCCGCGACCGACCACGCCGATCACGTGCGGGCCGTGGGGCAGGTTCACTTCAACCAGGATGTAGCTGGTGTCGGAAGCGAAGTAGAAACGCCGCGATTGTTCCAGGCTGTACTTGCCGAAACTCATGTCCGACATGCGCGCCAGAATCGGGAACTGCAAGGCGTTGATCGACGCCGATTTACCGAGGTTGTTCGCGCCGTAGACCGACAGTGGTTCTTCGAGCGGAAACAGGCCGAGGCTGTAACCGGCGGTGTTCAAAAGGGCAAAGCGGCGGATGCCGTAGCGTTCCTGGCTCATGCGTCGGACTCCTGTTCTTCGGCAATGGCGCGGGCCAGTGCGTCTTCTTCGCTTTCTTCATCAAATTCGGAAAGATCGAGCGGATCGTCGGTTTCGAGGAATTTCGCCTCGGCGGCTTCGTCGATCAGCACTGGCGCCGGCAGCGGCAGAACGCTGTGGACGCTGGCGGCCAGATCGCGGTCTTGCTGCACCGACAGGCACACGTCGAGGAAACGGTGCATCGGTGGCAGGAACCGGTAGACGCCGTTTTCTTCGCCAGCGAAACCCAGTTGAGTCATGCGGCGCATGATTTTTTCTTCCAGCTCTTCAACCGTCTGCACTTCGGCCTGAATAAACAGGTCGCGGTACTTCTCCAGCAACGACGGCAGTTCTTCGCGGCCGAGGCTGCCGCCGTCGAGCACGGCGATCGGGTCGCGGCCCTGGTCGGCCAGATGCTCGACGAGGATGAAGGTGAACAGCGCAAGACGCTGGGCAGTCTTGTTCACCGCCGCCGCGGCCATGTCCGGCACGAAGTAGTAGAAACCACGGGTGTCACAGACCAGTTCAAAACCCAAGGCCTTGAACAGCGTGCGGTACTGATCCTGGAAGTTCGAAAGTTGTGTGTACAGCTCCGGGTCGCGGCGGCTGACGTGGTAGCCCTTGAACAGTTCGCGGAAGATCGGCGCCAGTTGGGACAGTTCGGAGAGATCAAGATGCATTGGGGATGCTCGCAGAATCCTCGGCGGCGGTGTCGCGGGCCGAGAGCAGGGCGAAGGAGCGCAGGCTGACCTGGTGCTCGTGAGTGTGGTATTCGCGGCGTTCCAGACGCTCGCGCTTGAAGCGTTTTTCCCGCGACAGGCGCGAGAACCAGTAGAGCAATTCGTCGGTCGCGCCGTCCGGTTCCTGCTCCAGCAGCCAGGTCATCAAGTCCGGCATCGGCAGGGATTCTTCGCAACGATCGACCATCTCGCGCACGGTGCGCGGCGCACGTGGGGCCTCGCCCTTGTGAGTCTTGTGCGCCTTGGGGAAGCGCGCCGGTTTCGGCTCGAAACGCGCCAAAGCGTAAACGTAGGCTTCAACCTGACTGGCGCTGCCGAGGAAGGTGCTTTGCGGCCGGGTGAACAGTGGCATCGCGGCTTGTGGCACGGCGTCGATGCCTTTGCGGCGGATCGCCGCCAGGGCCAGCGCGGCGCCACGGGTCACGGCGTTGTGCCGACGGGCTTCTTCACGCAGCGGCAGCAGCAGTTCGCGGGCGTGACGCAAGGTCAGTTGGGCGCTGGTCTGCATTTCGAGGATGCGCGCGTGGGTGCGCAGCAGCATGTCGTCATCGACCAGATGGCCGAGGCGCTGTTGTTCGCTGAGCATCTTCAGCAGCACGGTTTCGACCTTGCGCACGCCTTGTTCGAAGGCGCCGTCGGCGTTCACCAGATCGATCATCGGCTCGACGTATTCGTCCCAGGTCGCCAACACTTCGGCGTAACGCTGACGCAACGGAATCTGCCGGTCGCTGGTTTTCGCCCGTTCAGCCACGGCCACCAGCGCCTGTTCGTCGTTGTCGAGCTTCTTCAATACGTCGCGCACGCGCATATCGAGAAGACGCAACTGACGGGCGAGGTCGTTGCCATCGCGGATGTCGAACGCGTCCTGGATGTAACCGGCCAGACGTTCGAGGTGGCGCAGATAGGCTTCGATTTCCAGGCACAGGCCCAGACGGTGCTCACGGCGCAGGTAGGCGAGGAAGTCGTGGATCTGCGCGTTCAGCTCGAAACGGTTCGGGCTTTTCGCCACGGGCACCAGGATATCGAGGCGAATCCACACGTCGAGCAGGCTGGTGATGTCCTGCGGCGTGCTGTCCAGTTGTTGGGCGGCCAGTTGCGTGCGCAGTTCGTTGAGGCTCAAGGTGCCTTGGTCGAAGTGCTCGCACAGTGGCTCCAGAAGTGCCCAGTGTTCAGCGAGGGCGCGCAAGACGCGCTTGGGTTCGATCATCGGAATGGCCGGCTGGTTGGCGATTAAAAGCCGCGATTGTACTGCATCACGAAGGATGCGATTCACTCTCGGGACGGGCTGTCGCTTTTGTTTAGGTCAAGACTATCGATCAACAGCGGGCGATCTTTAGCGAAGGGCGGTAGAATCAGCGCACTTTCAGTTATCCACAAGTGGCCGACCCTTGCTTATCGAGTCCCGCCGCCGCGCCTATTTGAACGCCATGCAGGTGGTCAATTGGCTGCCGCGCACCGAATTGCCCTTCGCCGCCCCGTCGCGGCCCGAGCTGCTGGATATGCCCGAGCCTGAGGTTGAGGTGCCGGTGCTGCTGGCTCCGCAGGCCGAAGCTTCGGTGCAAGCGGCTGCAGCGCGTCCGGTCGAGCGGGCGAAGATCGAAGTGCCGCGGCCCTCGCTGGCGAGCACCCGCACCGGCGCCAAACCGGTGGAAGAAGTCGACGACACACCGGTGGTCGCCAAACCAGCCCCTGTGCCGCCACCGCGTTTCGCCCTGCAATTGCTGCGTGCCGGGCGTTGTCTGCTGCTGGTGGAGTTACCCACAGGTGAACCCTTCCAGAGTCGCGACCCCGCTTATCTGCTGCTGAAAGACATGCTGCGCGCCGCCGGTCTGCCGGATGCACCGCAGATCGTCGGCGAACCAGTGCGTTGGCCGTGGCTCAATCGCGGCACGATGGATCAAGGCCCGGACGCGGCGCGCGACTTTGTGCAGGGTTTCCTTTCCGTGCAGATGGAAGCCGCGCCTTGTGCCTGCCTGTGGCTGATCGGCCTGCCGGCAGTGCGTTTTGCCGGTGAGGCGGACGCCGAAGCGTTCAATCGTGAATTGCAGATCGAAGGCCTGGGCTCGGCCTGGGCCCTCCCGGGTCTGGAATTATTAATGGAAGAGCCGCAGCGCAAAGCCGCTGTGTGGCAAGCCATGCGTCGGCTGATGGCGCGCTGGAAAGAATCGAATGAGTGAAGC
The DNA here is from genome assembly GCF_014472415.1 of Pseudomonas sp. N40(2020). Taxonomy (GTDB): domain Bacteria; phylum Pseudomonadota; class Gammaproteobacteria; order Pseudomonadales; family Pseudomonadaceae; genus Aquipseudomonas. The sequence continues at coordinate 518 of NZ_JACSZV010000075.1, read as the reverse complement.
TGTATCGTTCCGCCCGATGACCGAGGCGGATCTGGACACCGTGCTGAAGATTGAATACGCGGCGTACAGCCATCCATGGACCCGCGGGATTTTTCTCGACGGCTTGGGCAAGTACCAGATCTGGCTGATGTTCGAAGGTCAGCAGCAAGTCGGCCACGGCGTGGTGCAGATCATTCTCGATGAGGCGCATCTGCTCAATATCACGGTGAAACCGGAAAATCAGGGGCGTGGGCTGGGGCTGACGTTGCTGGAGCATTTGATGTCGCGGGCGTATGCCGCCGAGGCTCGCGAGTGTTTTCTCGAAGTGCGCGACAGCAATACCGCGGCGTTCAAGTTGTATGAGCGTTACGGCTTCAACGAGATTGGCCGGCGTCGGGATTATTATCCGGCGGTGGGTGGGCGTGAAGATGCGGTGGTCATGGCCTGCACCTTGGTTGATTGAATACTGTAGGAGCTGCCGCAGGCTGCGATCTTTTGATCTTGATCTAAAAAAAAAGTCAAAAGATCGCAGCCTGCGG
>NZ_JACSZV010000074.1 GCF_014472415.1 Pseudomonas sp. N40(2020) | reverse complement strand
GTCATTGAGCGGTGATGCCGACTGACCCACCGCTTTCGCGAGCAGGCTCGCTACCACAGGGTTCGGGGTTTTCGCGCCAGCGGGTGGCAGTACCGGCATCGAGGCCGAACAGGTCGAGCACCCGGCCGAGGCTGTGGTCGACCATTTGCGCGAGGTTTTCCGGGCGGGCGTAGAAGGCCGGCACCGGCGGGGCGATGATTCCGCCCATTTCGGTGACGGCGGTCATGTTGCGCAGGTGGGCCAGGGTCAGCGGGGTTTCGCGGGCCATCAGCACCAGCGTGCGGCGTTCCTTGAGGGTGACGTCGGCGGCGCGGCCGATCAGGCCCGACGAGGTACCGGTAGCGATCTCCGCCAACGTGCGCATCGAGCACGGCGCAACCACCATGCCCAGGCAGCGGAACGAACCACTGGCGATCCCGGCGGCGACGTCGTCGGCGCGGTGGTAGTGGCTAGCCAGTGTGGTGACATCGGCCAGTTTGTAGTCGGTTTCGTGGGCCATGGTCAGCAGCGCGGCGCGGCTGATGATCAAGTGGCTTTCGATGTCGAGTTCGTTGAGCAATTGCAGGAGGCGCACGCCGTAGATGAACCCGGACGCGCCGCTGATGCCGACGACCATCCGTTGGCGGTTCACGATTGCAGCCCATTGATCAGTTGCCGGGCACGTTCGAGCACGTCCGGATCGAGCTGCGCCCTGATCCCGTCAAAACCCGAACCGCGCGTGGCATCCAGCCCCATGCGTGACGTGGTGCCGTTGACCGAAGACGACGGGTCAAGTGGACTGCCGGGCAAACCGTCGATCATGAAAACGTCCAGGTGCGGTTGGAAGTGCGTCGCCAGTGCCCACAGCACCTGACTGTCATCCGTGATGTCGATATCGCTGTCCACCGCGATCACGGTTTTCAAGTACGGATCCCAGCCGAGCAGGGCCAGCATGACTTGACGCGCCTCGCCATCGCGGCTCTGATCCAGCGCCACATAGCAATGAAAGTGCGTTCCGGAATTCGGGTAGTGCACGGCCGTGACGGCAGGGAAACGCGCCTTGAGCTTTTCGCTCATTTCCGCTTCACGGGGCAGTCGCGCCAGTGTCAGGTGTTCGGCGTAGCGGCCGCCCATTACATCGACCAGCCAGGCGTCCTTGCGCCGCAGCAGGGTATCGACACGCAGCACATTGTTGGTCGAGCGATCCGAGGAGTAACCGCTGAACTCTCCGAACGGGCCTTCCTCGGCGTAAGCCGTCGGATCAATTGCGCCTTCGAGCACGAATTCGGCATACGCCGGTACACCGATGCCGTAGCGTGGCGTCTTGACCAGCTCCAGCGGCGCGCCGAACAAGCCGCCCGCCACCGCGCGTTCATCGCTGCCGTAGGGTAAACGTGCAGCAGCGGCGAGCATGAACAATGGGTGCGCGCCGACCACCATGGCCACCCGCAACTCTTCACCGCGCTCGCGGGCGGTTTGCAGCATTCGCCACAGGTGTCCGCGTGAATGCAGGCTGGTGGCGAGGGCCTGACGGGCATGGCGCATCGAGCGGTGATAGCTCATGTTGGCGATGCCGGTGACGGGGTCTTCGGCAATGATGATTGCGTTGGTGATGTACGGGCCGCGATCGCTGTCGAAGTGCTTGAGCATCGGCAGCAGCGCCAGATCCAGCGTTTCACCTTCGAACACTTCATCCAGCACCGGGCCGCTTTTCACGAAACGTGGCGGGATTGGCTGGTTGGCACGGGTCTGGAAGGTTTCGTGCAGCTGCGCCGGAGTGACGCCAAACATTCGGGCAATGCGGGTGCGGGAGGCGAACAGATTGGTCGCCACCGGCACGCCGAGACCGCCGACGTTTTCGCAGATCAGCAGCGGATCGCGGCCCTGTCCGGCAAGGGCGTCGACCAGGGCGGTGACGTCCTGATCGGCAGAAAGCGCTTGGGTGATAGTCAGCACATCGTCCGGGTATTCACGGCGATAGGCATCGATGAACGCGTGAAAGTCCTGAGAGTCGCCGAGCGTCGAACGGGTCATGGTTTCACCTCGTAAAAAGCAGGCGCGCAGGGGTGAGAGGCATTCGATCAACAAGCCGTTGGCCTGCCGGTCGAGCGAACGCCGGGTCATCTTCGTGCCTGTAAAGTCGCTGTGTTGCCCACATGAAAGCTGAGGAACCCCTGTGGAATGCGATTAACTGTGGCGAGGGGATGAATCCCCTCACTACAGGGTTCTCTTGTGTCCCAGGGATCTGCGTTAACTAGAGATACGTGGTGGTCAGGCGAATATCTGCCTCAACCAGATCCTTCGGCGGTGGCGTCGGTTCGATCCCGCACAACCGGGCGATGTTGTTGCCCAGGTAGTCTTCCAGATGATCCTCATCAATCCCCAACCCCTGCGGCGCCGGCGAGCACAGCACCTCCAGCTCACGCAGCCACATGCCCGGTTCGTTCGGCGGTGAATCGGTGCCGAAGACGATCTTGTTGCGCGGCAGTTCCTTGGCGAACTCGACGATCCTCGACTGGAAGCACCAGCCGGATTCGCAGTACACGTTCGGCGTGTCCATGGCCATCCAGAACGCTTCGAACGAGTAGTTGCCGCCGGTCTGGATGCCGAAGTGGCCGATGATGAAATTCACCATCGGGAACTCGCGGATGATCGGGTAGAACATGGTCGGAATCGTGTATGGGCCGTCGCCGGTGTGGATCAGCACGACGATGTTGTACTTGGCGCAGACTTTCATTGCCGGACGCAACCAGTCCAAGGCCCGATCCGGGCGATAGCCGTGCATGTTGGCGTGCAGTTTGAGCATCTTGAAACCGTATTCCTTGATGTGGAATTCCAGCTCCGCCGCCCCGTTTTCCGGCCCCCAGCGCGGGTTGAAGTTGAAGTTGCCGATGAAGCGATCCGGGTACTTCATGCAGAGCTCGGCGATGTACGACATGTAATCGCGCACGCCCTCACGCCCTCGGCGGTTGCCGTCGCGATAACCGGTATTGCCCGGTGGCGGCTGGATGAAACCCATGTCGATGCGGCGCGGCTTGCCGTTGATCATGTACGGGCCGTCCATCAGCTTGAGCATGCGCTCGCCGGTGAACGGTTCGCCGGTGTGGCGCCAGGCCTCGTCGACCAGATTGGTGGGGTGCAGATGGGTATCGATAATCATCGCTTCAGCTCCTGGCCAATTGGGTGGTGACGGGGCGCTTGAGCTGCGCCTCTGCTTCGGAAACGGAACGCGGTGGCGGCGTTGGCTCTAGGCCGATCATCCGCGCGGTGTTGTTGCCCAGGTACTCTTCGAGGGTGTCCTCGTCGAGGTTCAGGCCTTGCGGCGGTTCGTGGCACAGCACTTCGAGCAGACGCAGCCACATGCCCGGTTCGTTCGGCGGGGTGTCGGTGCCGAACAGAATCTTGTGCGTTGGCAAGACCTTGGCGAATTCGACGATTCGCGATTGCAGGCACCAGCCGGATTCGCAGTAAACGTTGGGCAGCTCCATTGCCCATTGCATCGGTTCGAACACGTAGACGCCGCCGGTCTGCACGCCGAAGTGGGCCATGATGAAATCGACGTTGGGGAATTCCTTGATCATCGGCACCCATTCGGACGGGATGCTGTAAGGGCCGTCGCCGGTGTGCAGCTTGACCGGGATGCCCAGCTCGGCGCACTTCTCGAAGCAAGGACGCACCCAGTCCAGTGCGCGATCAGGCCGGTAGGCGTGCATGTTGGCCTGCATCTGGACCATCTTGAAACCGTGTTCCTTGACGTAGCGCTCGATCGCCTCGACGCCGTTCTGCACACCGCAGCGCGGGTTGTAGACGAAGCAACCGATGAAACGGTCGGGGTAGGTCTGGACCATTTTCAGGGTGTAGGCCATATAGGCGTCGATGGATTCGCGGCCCGAGAGTTCGCCGTCGGTCCAGGTGTAAATCGTGTTGCCCTGCGGCGGCTGAATGAAGGCTTTGTCGATGCGGCGAGGTTTGCCGTTGACCATGTACGGGCCATCCATCATCTCCAGCAGACGCTCGCCGGTGAACGGGTCACCGTCATGCCTCCAGGCGAGGTCCACCAGATCGGTGGGATAGCAGCTGATATCGATGATCATTGAAGTCGATCTCCTGATAGCGGGGAAGGGAGCCTTGCGGCTCTCGGCATCCACGTCCCGGGTAATCGGCCATTTCTATGCGCAAGACACGCGCATTCCCTCGCCTGGTTGCATCCGGCCCGGGTGGGTGGCTGCTGGAGGCGAGTATTGGGAGGAGGGGTTGGATTCGTACAATATTAATTGGGCGCGGTGGTGATACTTGGGCGATATGGTTTTGGTTTTTGTGGTGATTGTCCGAACCCTTCGCGAGCAGGCTCGCTCCCACAGGGGGATTGCATTCCAACTGGAGAAATGCGGTCAAACTGTGGGAGCGAGCCTGCTCGCGAAAGCGTCAGTGGTGTGTATGCAAAGCCAACTGCTTGATCACTTCAACCACCGGCCCAACCCGCTCGGCTTGCCCATGCGGCCACACCGCATACAGGTTGTAATGCGCCGCAATCTGCGCCTCGTTCAACGCCACTAACCGCCCATTGCGCAATGCATCGGCAGCCAACAATCCCCGCACCAGTCCGGCACCCACACCCGCCTCGGCGGCGGCAATCAGATTGGCCGCATTATCAAACACCACCCGCGCCGGGGGTTCTACCGGAGGCATCCCGGCCGCATCCAGCCACGGAATCCATGAGCGCCGCGTATACCCCAACAACGGCAATTCCAGCACCTGCGCCGGACTCAATGGCAACTGCAACCCATAGCGCTCCAGCAGCTCGGGAGAGGCCACCGCCAACACCCGATCGCCACAGATCTGGGTCATCTCGCAGTCATCCCAATCGCCATAGCCATAACGCAGCGCCAGATCGACCCGCTCGAACGTGCTGCGATCACTGCGCGGCATCGACAGCAGCGTCACCTCGTAATCCGGCAAGCCATCGAGCAGTTGTGGCAAACGCGGATTGAGCCAGCTCTGCGCCAGTTCACTGTCGACATCCAGCGTCAGGCGTTGCGCCACGCTGCGATTTTTCACCGAGGACAGTGCCCGATCAATCTGCGCCAGACCATCCGACAGCACGCTGGCAAACAACTGCCCGGCATCGGTGAGATTGCTGCCGCCACCTTCACGCACGAACAACGGCTGGCCGATGAAATCTTCCAGCGCGCGGATCTGCTGGCTGATAGCGCTATGAGTCAGGTCGAGCTTGCGCGCAGCGCTGGAGAAACTGCCGCTGCGCGCTGCGTGGATAAACGCGCTCATGGACTGCACCGACGGGTATCGCTTGTACATGTTGTTAGTCCTGCTTACACCGGTTGGCAGAAATCGTCGCTGGCCGCGTTTTGCCAAGGGTTCCAATAATCGGTCACCAGGCCCGCACAAAGACGGGCCGCTCTTTTGGAGCCTGACAATGATTGCATTCACGGTTAACGGCGAACGACGCGAGCTGGATGAGGCGTCCCCCTCCATGCCCTTGTTATGGGTACTGCGTGATCAACTGAAACTCACCGGCACCAAGTTCGGTTGCGGCATGGGCCTTTGCGGTGCCTGCACCGTGCATCTGGACGGTGTCGCGGTACGTTCCTGCCAAATGCCAGTGGCCGCCGTCGCGGGCCACAGCATCACCACCATCGAAGGTTTGTCGCCAACAGAAAACCATCCGCTGCAACTGGCCTGGGTCGCCGAAGATGTGCCGCAATGCGGCTACTGTCAATCGGGGCAGATCATGTCCGCGGCCGCGCTGCTCAACACCGGCGCGGCGGTGACTGACGATTCGATCCGCAACGCGATGTCCGGGAATATCTGCCGCTGCGGCACTTACGGGCGGATCAACAAAGCGATCAAACGCGCGGCGAATGCGCCGAAGGAGGCGTGATGAGCCTCATCGACGATCGCGGTGTCGAACTGCCGCGCCGGGTATTTATCAAGCAAGCCGTCACCGTGGCTTCAGGTTTGGCGATTGCCCTGTATCTGCCGTCCGGCATCGCCGCCACTGATCCGAAAGCACCAGCCCCTGCCCGCGAATTCGAACCCAATGCCTGGGTGCGTGTACTCCCTGACGGCACGGTGAAACTGGTGGTGCACAAGCACGATTCCGGCACCGGCACGCAAACGGCGCTGGCCGCGTGCGTGGCCGAGGAACTGGACGTCAACCCGATGACCGTGCAGGTGATCACCCCGGAGGATCCGTTTTTCGAAACCTACATTCACCCGATCTGGAAAGTCTTCTCGACCGGCGGCAGTACCAGTGTGTCGCTGGAATACGACCGTTTGCGCATGGCCGGTGCCACGGCGCGGGTGTTGTTGATCATGGCTGCGGCCAAACAGTGGAAAGTCAGCCCCGACAGTTGCGCCACCGAAGATGGCCGGGTCGTCCATCCATCGAGCCAACGCAGCCTCGGTTACGGCGAACTGGTTGGCGTGGCGGCGCATCTGCCGGCGCCGGCCAACGTCAAACTGAAGGATCCGGCGCAATTCAAATACATCGGCAAACTGCGGCATAAACGTGATGCCGCAGCCAAGGTCTGCGGACGCTTCAAATACAGCATCGACGTGCAATTGCCGGGGATGCTGGTAGCGGTGATTCAACGCGCCCCGGTGGTTGGATCGAAGGTGATCAGCGTCGATTCGGTGTCCGCTTTGCAGGTGCCGGGTGTGCGCAAGGTGATCGCGATTCCGGGGCGGCCCGATGTGCTCGGCGGCAATCTGGAAGGCGTCGCCGTGCTGGCGGAAACGTTCTGGGCGGCTCAGCAGGGGCGCAATGTGCTGGAGATCAAATGGAGTGATTCGCCGCTGGCCAGGTTCGACAGCGACCAGTTGTTCAGCGCTCAGGCCAAAGCCATCGGCGATCCCAAAGCACAAACCGTCAAAGCAATGACCCAGGGCGATGTTAGCGCTCAATGGCCAACTGCGACGAAACTGATCGAAGCCGATTACACCATGCCTTACAAGGTGCAAAACCCGCTGGAGCCGATCTGTATCACGGCGCAGGTCAAGGACAAGGCGATCACATATTGGGGCGGTGTGCAGGTGCCGTCCTCGGCGCTGGAAGCGGCGCAAACGGTCTGCGGCATCGATAAAGCCAACGTCACCATTCATGAGTTGGTGTCCGGCGGCAGCTTCGGCGCAAGAGAGGCCAAGTACTGGTTGTTCGAAGTGGCGTATCTGGCGCAGCAAACCGGTGTACCCGTTAAGTTGCTCAACAGCCGCGAAGATGAAATGCACGCGCTGTTCTATCACCCGGCCACGCTGCATCGGGTCAAAGGCGCGCTAGACGCCCAGGGCAAACTCACTGCGCTGCAACTGCACGCGGTGTCGCCCGCCTCGCCGGAGCAGTGGGAGCCGGGTTACTTCGAGCGCCCGGATCACATGGATTACAGCACCACCGAAGCAATCACCGCATGGGACTTCGCCTATCGTGCGCCGCATCTGGATTTGAACTGGGTCAAGCACGAAAGTGGCGTGCCTAGTGGCTGGTATCGCTCGGTGAGTTTCATTCCCAACGTGTTTGCCGTGGAGGGCTTCATGGACGAACTGGCCCATGCGGCGGGTGCCGATCCGCTCGCATTCCGCCTGGCTCATATGCAGGAGCGGCCACGCCATGTAGCGGTGCTCAAGCAAGCTGCCGAGCGCGCCGGATGGGGCCAAACGCTGCCTCCGGGCACGGCGCTGGGGATCGCCACCAATCAGGGTTACACCAGTTTTATCGCGGTGGTGGCGAGGGTTGCCACGGTCGATGGCAAGGCCAAAGTCGAGAAGCTCACCTGCGTGGTCGATTGCGGTCTGGCGGTGTCGCCGGGCGGCGTCGAGGAGCAGATCTATGGTGGGCTGATGTGGGGTTTGGGCCATGCGTTGTTCGACCGGCTCGATATCAAACAGGGCAGCGTGGTGCAGAGCAATTTCCACGACTACCGCGTGGCGCGCATGTCCGACATGCCCGCAACCGATATCGTCGTGCTCGATGGCGAACCGAGCAAACCCGGCGGCGTCGGTGAGCTGGGCAGTCCGTCGGTGGTGCCGGCCATCGCCAACGCGTTGTTCGCGCTGACCGGTGTGCGTCAGCGCTCGACGCCGTTGAGCCTGGGGTAAGCCGCCATGGACCTGCGTCTACTGCGCTATTTCATGGCTTTGGCTGATGAGTTGCACTTCGGGCGTGCCGCCGAACGCCTGCATATCTGCCAGCCGCCGCTGAGCCAGCAGATTCGCTTGCTGGAGGAGGAACTGGGCACGCCGCTGTTCGAGCGCAGTCATCATCGGGTCGAGCTGACAGCGGCGGGGCAGATGCTCAAGGAGCAGGCGCCGCTGGTCTTCGAACAGCTTGAGCGGGCGCTGGATCTGACCCGCCAGACCGGGCGTGGGCAACTCGGCGAACTGGAAATCGGCATGATCAGTTCAGTGATGGTCGGTGTGCTGCCCAAAGCCCTGCACCTGTTCCGCGAGCGTTATCCGCAGGTCATCTGGCGCTTGCACGAGATGACCCCGGCGGCGCAGGTCAAGGCGTTGAAGGAGAAACGCATCGATGCCTGTGTATTTCGCGTCGGCTATGACGATCCGTTGTTGCGCAATGAATTGCTGATCTACGAACCGATTCATGTGGTCATGCCGGCAGATCATCCGCTGGCCAGCCTAGAGGTGCTGGCCCCGGCGGATCTGGCGCAGGAACCGTTTGTGGCGCTGGAATTGAAGCAGTCGCGGTTTGCCCACTTCCTTTATCAGTGCTGCATTCAGGCCGGGTTCACCCCGCAGATTCGCCAGCAGGTGATCGAAGTGCAGACCTTGCTCAGTCTGGTGCGCGCGGGATTCGGCGTGGCGCTATTACCCGCCTCGATCGAGCAGTTGGCGCCGGCGGGGCTGGTGTTTCGGCGGCTGACCCCGGCGTTGCCGGAAGTGCCGCTGTATGCTACCTATCGCGCTGATGATGCCTCGCCGGTGCTCAAGTTGTTTCTCGATACGCTGCGTGAACTGGTCGAGCAGTGACCCCCTGTAGGAGCTGCCGAAGGCTGCGATCTGTTGATCTTGATCTTAAAAAACAGGATCAAAAGATCGCAGCCTTCGGCAGCTCCTACAGGGATGTGGGTTGTGTGAGATCGAGGCGCACGATCGCGCACGGCTGCGGTCGTAACCTTCACATGGCCATATCACTTGTGGAGATCCAATGAGCCAGGAAGTCCTGACCCGCGAAACCAATCGTCGCCAGTTGCAGCAGATCATCGCCGGGCTGTCGGATGGTGTGATTCTGCTTGAGCTGGATCAGAGCATTCTCTGGGCCAACGAAGCGGCGCTGGCCATGCACGGCGTCAGCCGTATCGGTGAGCTGGGCGCTAACGCCGACGAATACGCCAAGCGTTTCAGCCTGCGGTATCGCAACAATCACATGGTGCCACCGGAGAACTATCCGATCAGCCGAGTGGCGCGCTGCGAAGCCTTCAGCGACGTGCTGATCGAGGTGTTCGCCGTGGATGACCCGGAGCGTGTCTGGGTTCACAGCGTGCGCAGCATGGTGCTGACCGATCGCGAGGGTCAGCCCGAGTCGCTGGTGCTGATCATGAGCGACGTCACCGATTGGGCCAACGCCGAACACCGCTTCGAAAAGACTTTCAATGCCAACCCCGCACCGGCGGTGATCTGCCGTCTTAGCGACTTGCGCTACATCAAGGTCAATCCGGGGTTTCTGGAAATGACCGGTTATACCCGCGATCAGGTGATCGGCACGTCGGCCTATGAAATCGACATTCTTGAACAGGCCGAGCATAAGGACCTGGCCATTCAACGCCTGAAAGATGTGGCGACTATTCCGCAGATGCAGGCCGAATTGCGCCTGCCCGATGGCGGCAGCAAACAAGTGATCGTCGCCGGGCAACCGCTGTTGCTTAACGATGAGCAGTGCATGCTGTTTTCCTTCGTCGACATGGAGTTGCGGCACAAGGCGGAAGTGGCGCTGCGTCAAAGCGAAGAGCGATTTGCCAAAGCGTTCCGCCTGACCCCGGTACCGATTGTGGTTTGTAGCGCCGATGAGCAGCGGGTACTCGACGTCAATCAGGCGTTCCTCGATACGCTGGCCTATGACAGCGACGACGTGCTGGGCAAAACCGTGACGCAGCTGGAGTTTATCGACGACAGCGGGGCGCGTGCACGGTTGCTGACGGCGCTGGAAAAGAACGGTCGGATTGATCGGGTCGACGTGCGGGTGCGCAAGCGGGATGCCGATCTGCTGGAGTGCGCGGTGTCTGCCGACACGGTCAATATTCAGGATATGCCGTGCTATCTGCTGGTGCTGATGGACATCACCGAGCGCAAGCGTACCGAGCTTGAGCTGGTCGCGGCGATTGAAGAGGTGATGAAAGACGCTTCGTGGTTCAGTCGCACGTTGATCGAGAAACTGGCCAATGTGAAGAGGGTCAACTCGCCACAATTGCCGAGTATGTCGTTCACAGATTTGACGGCGCGTGAGCGCGATGTGCTGGGCTTGATCTGCGAGGGGCTGGCGGATAAGGAGATTGCGGCGCGGTTGAAACTGGCGCCGAACACCGTGCGCAATCATGTGGCAACGGTGTATTCCAAGCTGGATGTGCACAGCCGTAGCGAGGCGATTGTCTGGGCGCGGGAGCGGGGTTTGTTTTCCGGCGGGGGGACCAAGGGACAGCGATAGGGTGCAAATGCACTAGTTCAATCGGTGCAAATTAGTGTGTTGGTGTGAAGGGGCTGTTCTTAGTCTGGTGGGGTGCGATACGAGTCTTTTCTGGCTCGGGATCGTGTCCCTTCGAAATGGCTTAAGGAACAGTTTCAATGATGAATCTTGCGCAGTTGCGTGCGCGGCTGGAGCAGAGTTTTTCGCCGCTTGCCTGTGATTGTTCCGTGGATGGGGATCATTCGCTGACGGTGAAGCTCTATCATCCGGTGTCAGGGCAGGTGGATCTGGTGATCAGTGGGCTGAAGCTCAAAGCATTGCGTACGCCGGAGTCGGTGGACGCGTTGATTGAGGAGTTGCGGTATGAGTTGGAGAGCAATTCTTTGCGCGCATCGACTGACACTGATTTGGCTTAGATCTCTGTGGGAGCTGGCTTGGTCGGGAATTCGGTTGCCTGGTAATCATCGCCTGAGTCCCAACGCAAAATCGACAGCCATAACACCCCGATACGTCCGGTTTACTGGCGCTTGCAAGCGTCTCGTCTATAAAGAATGAGTGGTCAGGTCTTGCGTGGCCGGTTCGGTCGCGCAAGTTGGTCTCCCATTTATCGCGGGTCGTCCTATGAACAATCTTGGGAAACGCGTGTTGCCGTTGGCTTTTCTTGCAGTTTTATTGGCCGGTTGTGCCAGTCCACCACCACCTCCACCCGTAACGCCACCTCCGCCGCCGGAGCGTACCTGCCAGGTCATCGAGAATACCGAGGTGGCCGGCGACGCTTATGTCGATGAGCAGGTGACTCGACACATCACCACCACGCGTTGCGTCACTCAATAGCACCCGAAGGGCGCAAGTCCCGGGTTGAGCGGATTGTGCGGGTGGCTGACTTGGTCGGCACGGCGGCGTGTCTGGCCTTGCGATTGCCCTCGGTGCACTTTGGCTGGCAGTTGTCGAAGGTTGAAGCTTGACCCTGTAGGAGCTGCCGAAGGCTGCGATCTTTTGATTTTGTTTTTTAAGGTCAAGATCAAAAGATCGCAG
>NZ_JACSZV010000073.1 GCF_014472415.1 Pseudomonas sp. N40(2020) | reverse complement strand
GATCTTTTGATTTTGATTTTAAAGATCAGGATCAAAAGATCGCAGCGTGCCGCAGCTCCTACAGGTTTTTGTGTGCTGTCATCATTGTGAGCACGCCCTGAATGCCTGCGTGCTTGTTCTCATAACAACTGAGCACATTCGCTCAATCTCCACACCCACAATCCCCCGATCATCAGTGCCACATTCTTTATTGCTGGCCACAGACCATGATCGATTTCTCGCCATCGCGAATCACCGTCTTATTGCTGCTGTGCGGGCTGACCGAATCGGCTGTCGCCAGCGGCTTTTTCGACGATGCCAAGTCTGAAGTACTCCTTCGCAACTTCTACCTGAGCAACGACTACCGCTCGCCCTCACCCGCCGGCAAGAACTACAAACAGGAATGGGCACAAGGGTTTATCGGTACTTTCTCATCTGGATTCACACCCGGGACGGTCGGGTTTGGCATCGACGCACATGCTTTTACCGGCCTGAAACTGGACGGCGGCAGAGGCCACTCCGGCACCGGATTACTGCCGGTCGACAGTGATGGCCGCAGCGAAAACAACTATTCCAGCGTCGGTGGCGCCCTCAAATTGAAGGCATCACGCACCACCCTCGCGTTCGGCGAAATGACCGTGGAAACGCCGGTCTTCGACACCTCCGACAAACGTCTGCAACCGGAGTACGCCACGGGTTTTCTGCTCAACAGCCGTGAAATCAACAACGTCAATCTGCAGGCCGGGCATTTCACCGCGTTCAAGAATCAGGACAGTTCTTCCGGCAAAGGCGATTTTTACGGCTACGGTGCCAATACCGAACACGGCTCCATCAGCTTTCTCGGCGCCGACCTGTTCGGCGACAACCCGTTGGGCGGTGCGCTGTACGCGTCTGAATTGACAGACACTTGGCATCAGTACTACGGCAATCTGCACTTCAAGCAGTCGGGCGTGTTCCTCGACGCCAACCTCTATCACACCCGCGACACAGGCCAGGCGCTGGCCGGTGAAATCGACAACACGGCATTCAGCCTGTCCGGCAAATACACCTTCGGCCCACACGCCGTGATGCTCGGCTGGCAGCGGATCAATGGCGACACACCGTTCGATTTCGTCGGCGGCGACTCCATCTACCTGGCCAACTCAATCAAATACGCCGACTTCAACGGCGCCGGTGAACGTTCCTGGCAAGCACGCTACGACCTTGACCTGAGCGCGTTCGGCATCCCCGGCCTCAACTTCATGACCCGCTACGTTTCCGGCAGCCATATCGACGGCACCCACGCGCCCAAGGGCGGCGCCTACAACCCGTTTGATGCCGACAGCGGTGACTTCCAGCCGCAGCAAGGTGATGGTGGCAAGCATTGGGAGCGCGACATTGATTTGAAGTACATCGTCCAGTCGGGTGCGGCGAAGGACTTGTCGGTGCAAGTTTCACATGTTTCGCACCGGGCCAATGAGGCTCAGGCGGGCGATGACATTGACCGGGTATATGTGGTGGTTCAGTACCCGTTGGGGTTTTGACTTTAAATTGGCGGAAGGCAGCCGGAGTCGAACCTGCCCGGGAGCGGATGCCGTCCCCAACCGGGTTTGAAGCCCGGCCGCGCCACCGGGCGCGATTGCCTTCCATTGAACTCAGGGTGCGTCGGCACTGGCCAACGCATTGTCGGGGCGGATCACGCGGGATTCGCCGATGCGTCGGGTCAGGCCGAGGCGATCGAAGTATTCAAGGATCTGAATACTGCGCTTGCGTCCCAAGCCTAGCGCATCGCGGAAGGTTGTCACCTGGATCTGGGGATTTTCCCTGGCCAGCGTTAACAACACGTCCACCATTTGGCGCAATTGCTCGTCACACAAAAACAGATCACGCACCACTTGGTGCATCAAGCCCAACCGCGCCAGTTTGCGCAGCAGCAGGCGCACCCCGGCATCGTCCTGCCCGACAGCTTTGGCCACATCACGCACCCACGGCGGATCAAATCCGGCCTGTTCGAACAGCGGTTGCAGTCGCAGCCAAAGAGCATCGTCCTCGGCATTCAATCGCACCTGATGATCCGGCAAATGCAACCACGGCCCACTGGCGCTGATCGAGCCGGCTTCGCGCAGTTCATCCAGCAGACTGGCGAACGTCGAACGCTCCAGCGCCAATCCACTGAAGCGCCGTAAACGATCGCGATCCGGCCCCATCTGGTCGGGTTCCAGTTCATGAAACTTCGCCAGTTGCTCAAGCAGCGTGAACTTCAACTGCCCCCAGCGCTGGACGTTGAACAGCACCGGGCCTTGGCGGGTGTCGATCAGACGGACGTTTTCCGGCAATGACCAATCTGCGCGGAGTCTATTGAACTGGCGCTCCAGTCGCTGCGGATCGAGGCCGCCAGCGCTGTGACCAAGCAACACCGGCAGTGCCTGTTCAAGTCTTTCAGTGCGAGCCAAAGCTTCAAGTTGTGCCAGTCGTTCGGGGCTCCGCCGCTGGCGAGCCGGGGCGAACGGATCAAGCACCTCACCGCCGCCGAGCGTGCGTTGCGCGCTCTGATCACGCAGGATCAGCCGATCACCCTTCACCGCATGCACCGGCGCATTGATCAGCAGTTGCGCGAACATGCGCGCGCCGGGGTTCAGGCGTGAACCTTCAAGCAACGCGACGCGGGCGATCACGTCTTGCGTACCGAGGTGCAGATGCACCGGATGGAAGTGTTCGAAGGGGCGTTCGCCCGGCAACAGCTGAAATTCGATGTCGATCCGTTGCGTCGGCGCGTGCAGCCACTCGCTCAGCAGCCATTGGCCGCGATGGATCTGCTCCAGCGCCAGGCGCTCCCCGTTGATGTTCAACGCCACTCGTTGCCCGGCGAAGGCTTGATCTGCGGGCTGGTTCTGCGCGTGCAGGCCACGAACCCGAACGGTTTTACCCAGAGGGCCCAACACCAATCTATCTTCCACCGAGACCACGCCCGACAACGCCGTGCCCGTGACAACAATCCCCGCCCCCGCAACGCTGAAGGCGCGGTCGATGGCCAGTCGAAATCCGCCTTCACGACTGCGCGTCTGCACTGCGCTTTGTGCTTCCAATAAAACCTGACGCAACTCATCGACACCCTGCCCGCTCACGCTCGACACGGGTACTATCGGCGCCTCGGCAAACGGCCCGGCCTCCAGCAAATCCAGAACCTGGCGCTGCACCTCTTCTACCCTGCCCGCCTCGACCCGGTCGCACTTGGTGATCGCCACCAACGCACGGGGAATGCCGAGTAATTCGACGATCGCCAGATGCTCGCGGGTTTGCGGCATAACACCGTCATCCGCCGCGACCACCAACAAAACCAGATCAATGCCCTGCGCCCCGGCAAGCATGTTGTGGGTGAATTTTTCATGACCCGGCACGTCGATAAAACCCGTTAGTCCGGCGCCGGGTTGCAGTTCGGCATACAGATAGCCAAGGTCGATGGTCATGCCGCGTTCGCGTTCCTGCGGGCGGCGGTCGCCGGTCTGCCCGGTCAGCGCTTGCAGCAGCGACGTCTTGCCATGGTCGATGTGCCCGGCTGTGCCGACGATCACTGGTCGACCTGCAACTGCGTCAGCTGCGCCAGCCACGCTGGCTCATCGTCGAGTTGGCGCAAATCCAGCCACAACGCATCGTCGTCGATGCGCCCGAGCACCGGGATTGGCAACGCACGCAACGCGGCTTCCAGATTAAGCAGGAAGCGTCCGCGCAAACGCTTGGAGACTTGCGGGCGCAAACAGAGCGCCGCACTCGGCAACCGCGCCACCGGTTGGCTGCCACTGCCGATCATGCCCAAGGCCTGAACGGCGCTGACTTGCCAGGGTTCACCCAAGACCTCAGCCATCGCCGGTTGCAAACGAGAGGCCTGGGCGAAGATGTCTGCTTGCGGGCGAGTCAGCAGGCGCAAACTGGGCAAGCGCTCGGCGAGACGATCCGGGTCGCGATACAAACCGAGCACCGCTTCCAGCGCCGCCAAGGTCAGTTTGTCGACCCTTAACGCGCGTTTCAGCGGATTCTTTTTGATCTTCGCGATCAGCTCTTTACGACCAACGATCAATCCAGCCTGCGGCCCGCCAAGCAATTTGTCGCCGCTGAAGGTGACGATATCCGCGCCATCCAGCAACGCCTGACGCACCGTTGGCTCCGCCGGCAAGCCCCACCGCGTCAGATCGAGCAAACTGCCGCTGCCCAGATCCTCCAGCAGCGGCAAGTCATGCCGATGGGCCAATTCAGCCAGTTCTGCTGTCGGCACGCTGGCGGTAAACCCTTCGATGCTGTAGTTGCTCGCATGCACGCGCATGATCAAACCGCTGCGCGGGCTGATCGCCGCTTCGTAGTCGCGGGCATGGGTGCGATTGGTGGTGCCGACTTCGTGCAGGCGCACGCCGGCGCGGGCCATGATGTCGGGAATGCGGAAGGCGCCGCCGATCTCGATCAGCTCGCCACGGGAAATGATGCCCTCCTTGCGCGCCCCCAGGCTGTTGAGTGTCAGCAGGACGGCGGCGGCATTGTTGTTGACCACGGTGACGGCTTCGGCGCCGGTCAATTCGCGGATCAGGCCTTCTATCAGATCGTCACGATCACCGCGCTTGCCGCTGGCCAGATCGAATTCCAGGTTGAGCGGATAACGCGCCGCCATCTGCACGGCTTCGATGGCTTCGTCCGGCAACAAGGCGCGACCGAGATTGGTGTGCAGCACCGTGCCGGTCAGGTTGAACACTCGGCGCACGTTGCTGCATTGCTGCCGCGCCAAGCGCTCGCCGACGCGGCCCGCAAGTACTTCAGGACTGATTTCAACGGCCGACAATTGCCCGTTCAACACGTCTGAACGCAGTTCATCCAGCAACTGCCGCAAACACGCCAGCAGCGCCTCACGCCCATGACGCTCGGCCAGCGGCAGACACGTCGGGTGACGCAACAAACCATCAATGGAAGGCAACCGCAGGGCAACACTCGAAGACATCAGCCACTCCTGGAAACAGATCACTGCGCCAGAGTGTAGACGCTGTGGTCATTCGTCTCCCGGGGCCAGCAACAGATTCGGGGCCAGACGTTGATAGCCGTCCTGGGCCAGACGCATGTCGAGCAACAGGCTGGTGAGATCCGCCGACAGCGCTTCGCCGTCGGCATCGTTCTCCAGATAAAGCAATTTCAGATACGTGTTGCAGCTCGGGCAGACTTCGGCGCGCAGCGGCGCCTGATTGGCGGCGTGGCGATCGTCCTCAAGGCTCAAGTAGTCGAGGCCTTTGCTCGATTCGCAATACACGCATTTGACCCGCACCACATGCCATTCACAGGCGCACAACGAACACACCAGATAGCGCAAACCGTTGTGTTTGCCGCGATGGCGGATAACGCCGGCCATGGCGGGCGATCCACAGGCCGGGCACTGGCTGAGGCTGTTGCCTGGTGTCAGTTGCAGGTTGGGGACGCTGAGCAGCCAATGGCTCCATGCCGCTTGTAACGCCGCACCGAGAAATGGCACCAGCGCCGCCGGCACCAACGAATACTGGCCGCTGACCAGCGCCACGGCCCAGGCGCGCAGTTGCCCGGGACTGGCGCTGCGCAACGTGGTGAGCGCATCGATCACGGCGGGTTGCTCGGGCGGCGTATAGCGTTGCAGCAAAGCGTCGAGCCAGACTTGCCAGTCATCTTCGCGGATCAAGGTATCAGCCGCGAACGGCGGCAAGCCGTGCTGCTGGCACAGCTCAAGCCGTTGCTGATCGACGACTTCTGTCGCAGGTGGATCATCCAGCACTTGCTGCTGCGCCCGGCACAAACCGGCGATCAATCGCAGGTACTCGGCCAGCGGATGCCCTTCGGCCAATTGCTCCAGACGTTGGGCGCGTAAAGTGAAGAGGTTGTGCGGTGGCAGATACAGAAACGGCGGCGAACTGGCCGCCGCTTCGATTTGTCCGGGTTCGAGAATGGTTGCCAAAGGTCAGCCCTTTTTGGTGATCGGTCGCTCCGGCACGTCCGGATCGCGTTCATCGCGGGTGATGTCGCGATACCAGAGTGCGTGGTGTTTTTTCGCCCAGGCGCGGCTGACCCAACCGTGCATCATCGCGTCGACCGAACCCTTGATCCACAGCCCGGCGTAGATGTGAGCGATGATGCTCAGAATCAGCACAAACCCGGCCAGCGCATGCAGGAGCATGGCCCAGCGTATCGCTGTGATGCCGAAAAACGCACTGAAATAGGCGCGCCAGATCACCAGCCCGGTGAACAACAAAGCGAGCATGCACAGCAGTAAAGTCCAGAACAGCAGCTTTTGCCCGGCGTTGTACTTGCCCACCGCCGGCACGCTTTCTTCGTCGTTGACCAGCACCCGGTCGATGCGCCGCAGCCACTGCCGGTCGTTGGCGATGAAGAAGTTGGCACGCCAGAAATTGAACACCAGACCGAGGAACAACACGAACATCGCCACACCCATGAACGGGTGCAAAATCCGCGTCCACGGCCCGCCGCCAAACAGGTGAGTCAGCCAGAACATCGATGGATGAAACAACGCCAGCCCCGATAGCCCGGCCATGAAGAACAGAATCGCCACCAGCCAGTGATTGGTGCGCTGGTTGGCGGTGTAACGCAGGATCGTCTTGTTGCTCATGGCCGGTCCTCCCCGCGTGGATCGAAGGTGTGCACCGCTGGATCGACGACATGCACCGAGGTGTCGGGGGGCGTCGGCAGGTCATCCTCTTCGACCCGGTTCGGCCCGATACGCACGTAGTGGAAGAATCCGGCCAGCACCGCGGCGCCCATGGCCAGCAGACCCAGCGGTTTGCTGATGCCTTTCCACAGGCCCACCAATGGACTGATCGCCGGATCCTGCGGCAGATTGGCGTAGATTTTCGGTGTGTCGGCGTGGTGCAACACATACATCACATGCGTGCCGCCAACACCTGCGGGGTCGTACAAACCGGCGTTTTCAAAACCACGGCTTTTCAGATCGACGATGCGTTCGGCAGCGTGTTCCTTCATGTCTTCCTTGGTGCCGAAAACGATGGCGCCGGTCGGACAGGTTTTCACGCAGGCCGGCTCCAGCCCGACCGCGACCCGATCCGAACACAAGGTGCATTTGTAGGCCTTGTGATCCTTCTGCGAAATACGCGGAATGTTGAACGGGCAACCGGTGATGCAATAGCCGCAGCCGATGCAGTGATCCTGATCGAAATCAACGATGCCGTTGGCGTGCTTGATGATCGCGCCGGGGCTGGGGCACGCCGCCAGACAACCGGGCTCGGCGCAGTGCATGCAGCCGTCCTTGCGGATCAGCCACTCAAGGTTGCCGGCGTCGGTTTCGTGCTCGGTGAAGCGCATCAGCGTCCAGGTTTCTGCGCTCAAATCCTGCGGATTGTCGTAGGTGCCGTGGTTGTGGCCAACCTCGTCGCGCAGCTCGTTCCATTCCGAGCACGCGACCTGGCAGGCCTTGCAGCCGATGCATTTGGTGGTGTCGATCAGCTTGGCCACCGCCTCCTGATTCCTCACCGACGGCGGCACTGTGGTGGTGGCCGAGCGGGCAATAATGTCTTGGCTGGCCATTTAGACTTTCTCCACGTTGACCAGGAATGACTTGGATTCCGGGGTCTGTGTATTGCCATCGCCGAGGAACGGCACCAGGGTGTTGGTCAGGTAGCCATGGCGCGTCAGGCCGGTGAACCCCCAGTGCAGCGGGATGCCGATCTGATGCACGACCTGGCCGTTGACCTGCAACGGTCGGATCCTTTTTGTCACCACCGCCACCGCCTCAATGAACCCGCGTTTGCAGCTGACCCGCACCTTGTCGCCGGCGGCAATGCCCTTCTCTTTCGCCAGCACTTCGCCGATCTCGACAAACTGCTCAGGCTGAGCAATCGCGTTCAACTTGCAGTGCTTGCTCCAGAAGTGGAAATGCTCGGTCAGCCGGTAACTGGTGCCGGCATACGGGAAGTCCTTGGCTTCGCCGAGGCTTTCCCAGACCGAATCGAAGATCCGCGCCGCCGGGTTGCTGGTGGCTTTCTTGTTCTGCGGGTGCAGCGGGTTGATGCCGATCGGCGTTTCGAACGGCTCGTAGTGCTCGGGGAATGGCCCCTCGTTCATCTTTTCGACGGCGAAGAATCGCGCCACGCCTTCGGGGTTCATGATGAACGGGTTCATCCCGGCTTCAGGCGGCACGTCGGCCTTGTAGTCCGGCACGTCCGTGCCGCCCCAGGCCTTGCCGTTCCACCACACGAGACGCTTTTTCGGATCCCACGGTTTGCCTGAGACGTCCGCCGAAGCGCGGTTGTAAAGAATCCGCCGGTTGGCCGGCCACGCCCACGCCCAGCCCAGATGCTGGTGCATGCCATACGGATCGGAGTTGTCGCGCCGCGCCATCTGGTTGCCGGCCTCGGTCCAACTGCCGGCGAAGATCCAGCAACCGGACGCGGTGCTGCCGTCATCCTTGAGCTGACCAAACCCGGCCAGTTGCGTGCCGCCCTTGATTGTCGCGCCGGTGGCATCGGTGATGTCAGTGGTGGCGCTGCCGTTGAGTTCCTTGGCCAGTTCTTCCGGCGAAGGTTCGTCGGGGATCTTGTACGGCCACGACAGTTTCAACAGCGGATCGGGGAACTTGCCGCCCTCGGCCTGATAACGCTTGCGCAGGCGCAGGAACAGCTCGCTCATGATGCGAATGTCGGTCTGCGCTTCGCCCGGGCCATCGGCGCCTTTCCAGTGCCATTGCAACCAGCGACTGCTGTTGACCAGCGAGCCGTCCTCCTCGGCAAAACAGGTGGTCGGCAGGCGGATGACTTCGGTCTGGATCTCCTCGCTTTTAACGTCGTTGTACGGCCCGACGTTTTGCCAGAACTCCGAGGTTTCGGTGGCCAGCGGGTCCATCACCACCAGCCACTTGAGTTTGGCCAGCGCGCCCATCACCCGGTTCTTGTCCGGCAACGCGGCAATCGGGTTAAACCCCTGACACACGTAACCGTTGACCTTGCCCTGGCTCATCAGGTCGAACATTTTCAGGATGTCGTAGTTGGGGATGTCCAGTTTCGGCAGGTAGTCGTAATTCCAGTTGTTCTCGACGGTGGCGTTGGCGCCGTACCAGGATTTCATCAGGCTGACGTGGAACTTGCTGTAGTTCTGCCAGTACGACAGTTGCCCCGGACGCAGCGGTACTTGCGTGCGTTTATTGATGAAGGCGTTGTAGTCCTGCTCGGTGTCACTGCCGAGGGTCAGATACCCCGGTAGCGCGTTGGACAGCAGTCCAAGGTCGGTCAGCCCCTGGATATTCGAGTGCCCACGCAAGGCATTGACGCCGCCGCCCGGCATGCCGACGTTGCCCAACAGCAGTTGCACCATCGCCGCACTGCGGATGATCTGCGCGCCGATGGAATGCTGCGTCCAACCGAGGGCGTAGAGAATCGTCATGGTCTTGCCCGGTGTCGAGCAGGTGGCGATTTCGTCCCAGATTTTCTGCATGGCGTCGACCGGCATGCCGCAGATCTGGCTCGCCAGTTCGATGTTGTAGCGGCTGTAATGCTGCTTCATCAGTTGATAGACGCAGCGCGGGTCCTGCAGGGTCGGGTCAACTCTGACAAAGCCGTCCTCGCCCAACTCGTAGCCCCAGCCTGACTTGTCGGTGTAGCTGCGTTTGGCTGCGTCGTAGCCACTGAAAATCCCGTCTTCGAAGCCGTAGCCGGCTTTGACGATGAACGAGACGTCGGTGTAGTTGCGCACGTATTCGTGCTGGATCTTGTCCTCGGTCAGCAGGTAATTGATCAAGCCGCCCATGAAGGCGATGTCGGTGCCGGTGCGAATCGGCGCGTAATAGTCGGCCACCGAAGCAGTCCGGGTAAAACGCGGATCGACCACAATCAGCCGCGCGGCGTTGTGCGCCTTGGCCTCGGTCACCCATTTGAAGCCGCACGGATGCGCTTCTGCTGCGTTGCCACCCATCACCAGGATCAGATTCGCGTTGGCGATATCGGTCCAAGTGTTGGTCATGGCACCACGGCCGTACGTCGGGGCAAGACTTGCCACCGTCGGGCCGTGTCAGACACGCGCCTGGTTATCGAACCCCAGCATGCCGAGGCTGCGTATCACCTTCTGAGTGATGTAGCCCGCTTCGTTGGACGCCGCCGAAGCCGCGAGAAACCCGCTGGAGACCCAGCGGTTCACCGTTTGCCCGTTGGCATTTTTCTCGATGAAGTTGGCGTCGCGGTCAGCCTTCATCAGGTCGGCGACGCGATCCAGCGCTTCATCCCAACTGATCCGCGTCCATTCGCTGCTGCCGGGTTTGCGCGTTTGCGGATACAGCAAGCGGCCCGGGCTGTGAATGAAGTCCAGCAGGCCCGCGCCTTTTGGACACAGGGTGCCGCGATTGACCGGATGGTCGGCGTCGCCCTCAATGTGGATGATATTTTGCGCGACGTTCTTCGAGGTATCGCCCTGGCTGTACATGATCAACCCGCAACCGACCGAGCAATACGGGCAGGTGTTGCGGGTTTCATGGGTGTGGGCAAGCTTGAAGTGACGCACCTGCTCGGCGAAGGCCTGCGTCGGGGCCATGCCCAACGCGCCCAGGCTAGAGCCTGCAAGGCCGATACCGGCGACCTTGAAGAATTGACGACGGCTGAGATCCATCGTGCACTCCTGATCAGGTGGAACCCGGTACTTGAGCCGGGCTTTTTCTGGACAATCACGGGTGCGGCAGAAAGCCTGCCGACTTTTTCACTGTAGACAAAGACCATACGATCTGTGTGAAAACCGACCGTCGGCGACAATCGGTCAAGCGCTGAGAAACCGTGGGAGCGAGCCTGCTCGCGAAGAGGCCCTGTCAGATAAAACAAATATTGACTGACACACCGCCTTCGCGAGCAGGCTCGCTCCCACAGGTTTTGTGTGCTCCCACCTGGCCATGGGCTTAGAATGGCCGGCAGGACCAATCCCGCCTTCACGAGACCGCGCATGACTTTCGATTTTGATCAGGTATTCGACCGCCAGGACACTGGCAGCACCAAGTGGAGCCGCTACCCGGCCGACGTGCTGCCCATGTGGGTCGCTGACATGGATTTCGCCGCGCCACCGGTGGTGATCGAAGCTTTGCAACAACGTTTGCTGCATCCACTGGTGGGTTACAGCGTCGCCCAGGACAACCTGCGCGAGGCCATCGTCGCCGACCTTTGGAACAAATTCGCCTGGAAGGTCAAACCGCAAGAGCTGATCTTCCTGCCGGGCGTCGAGTCGGGCTTCAACATGGCTTTGAAAGCACTTGTGCAGCCACAGCAGAACGTCGTGGTGCAGGTACCGAATTACCCGCCGCTGCGCCACGCGCCGGGCCATTGGGGCATGAACAAGGTTGAGCTGGAATTCGTCGCCCAGGCCGACGGCACTTACGCCACGCCGCTGGACGTGCTGCGTGAATCGCTAACCGGCGGTGGCGCGTTGTTGTTGAGCAACCCGCACAACCCGATCGGCAAAGTGTTTGGCCGCGAAGAACTAAAAGCAGTGGCCGACATCTGTGTGGCGCAGGACGCCTGGATCATCTCCGACGAAATCCACGCCGAGCTGTGCTTCGACGGTCGCGTACATATTCCGACCGCGTCCCTGAGCCCGGAAATCGCCCAGCGCACCATCACCCTGATGTCGGCGAGTAAGGCTTACAACATCGCCGGTCTGAAAACCTCGTTCATGATCATTCAGGACGCCGCCCTGCGCGAACGCGTCAATCACGCCCGTTGCGGCATGGTCGACAGCGTCAACCCGCTGGGCATGGAAGCCACCCGCGTCGCTTATAGCGAAGCCGGGCCTTGGCTGACCGAGCTGAAAACCTATCTGCAGGCCAACCGCGATTATCTGGTTGACGCGGTGCGCAGCCGTTTGCCGGGCGTGACCATCAATGTACCGCAGGGCACCTATCTGGCCTGGCTCGATTGCTCGGCCCTGGATCTGCCCAACCCGCAGCAGTTCTTCCTTGAACAGGGCAAGGTAGGCCTCAGTGCCGGTCTGGACTTTGGCGATCAAAACCAGCAGTTCGTGCGCCTGAATTTCGGCTGCCCGCGTGCGCTGCTCGAAGAAGGCATTGCGCGGATGGAGCGGGCTCTGGCAAACCGCTAACCCGCCCCCCATGTAGGAGCTGCCGAAGGCTGCGATC
>NZ_JACSZV010000072.1 GCF_014472415.1 Pseudomonas sp. N40(2020) | reverse complement strand
CTTTTGATCCTGTTTTTAGAATCAAAAGATCGCAGCCTTCGGCAGCTCCTACATGGAGATTTGTGGGTTTACCAGGAAATAGTTTCACCCTTGTAATTCACAAAGTGATGCCCGCCCTTGCCGGTATACGCATTCACTTGATCAACCAATCCGCGCGTGCTGGTTTCGACATCAATGTCAGCGCCTTCGCCGCCCATGTCCGTCTTCACCCAACCCGGATGCAGCGACAGCACCGTCAGTTTCTGCTCGCCCAATTGCGTCACGAAGCTGTTGGTCATCGAGTTCAGTGCCGCCTTGCTCGCCTTGTACAACGCCAGCTCCGGCGCATCCGGCATGGTCACGCTGCCGAGCACCGAGCTCATGAATGCCAGCACGCCGCTGCCGTCGCGAATCTGCCCGACAAAGCGCTGGGCCAGATTGATCGGTGCCACGGCGTTGGTGAAAAACAATTTCCCGACTTCAGCCAGTGTCGCGCCGCCCGGGGTTTGCACGTCCGGGCCTTTGACTCCGGCGTTGACGAACAGCAGGTCGAAGGTTTCACCTTTGAGTTGCTGACTCAGGGCGATCACTGCTTGCTGGTCATCCATGTCGAGCTTCTCGATGCGCACCTTGCCCAGCGCTTGCAACGCCTCGGCTTTTTGCGGATTGCGCACCGTGGCCGTCACTTGCCAGCCATCGGCCAGCAGGGTTTTCACCAAACCGAGACCCAAGCCACGGGAGGCGCCGATGATCAGTGCGTTTTTTGCCTGGGACATGATGGGTTCCTTGAAAGTCAGAGTTCAGGATTCAATGGACACGCCTGACCGAGCCGTAGTTGCAACTCCTGACGCAAGGCGTCGAGCTCACTCATGCGGGTTTCGATCAGTTGCAGTTTGTCGCGCAGCAATTGCGCCACGGCGTTCTCCGGGTCGGGCGCGTTCCACAACGCGGCAACGCTGGCGCCGATCTCGCCGAGGGTAAAGCCCAGTCGTTGCGCAGTCTTGATGTAGAGCACCAGTTGCACCATCTCCGACGGATAGTCGCGATAACCGTTGGCACTGCGTTGCGCCGCGATCAATCCGCGCTGCTCGTAGAAACGCAGCGTGTCGCGGCTGACGGCGCTGGCTTGGGCTAACTCACCGATGCGCATTGTGCTGCACTCAATAGGGCTTGACCCTGGAGCATACTCCAGGCTTTACCGTGGTTGCTCCTCAAATTTCTGGAGCATGGATGATGTGGACGGCAACCCAGTATCGAAACGTGGTGCGCGGCAGTGCCTGGTATGACCTGATCGTCACGGCTGCGTTTGTTACGCCGTGGAGTTTTGCTGTTTTACATGAGCTGTTAACCGCGCTGGATTTTCCCGGAGAACTGCCGGCATTCCAACCGGTGCACATGTTGATGGCGAATCTGTTGGGCTCGGTGGTTTGTGTGTGGGCGGTGCTGCGGATTCGGGATCCGCAGCGGGTTTATGGACGGTATGACGCGGTGGCGCGGTTTCTGTTTGCGGCCTGGCAGGGGTATGCCTTGTTGCATGGCGCCAGTTCGATCTTGATTGTTTTTCTGGTCTTCGAACTGGCGTGGGGCGTGGCTCAGGTGTTGCCTGTCAGTACGCTTTCGCGAGCAGGCTCGCTCCCACAGGGGAATGCGGTTTACTGTGGGAGCGAGCCGGCTCGCGAATAGGCCCGCTCAGAAAACAATTAATGCCCTGCCTGCCAAGGCTGCCCCAGCGAAACCGGCGCATACAACCGTGTCCTCACCGCATCACGCGACAACAACACCAGCACCACAATCGTCGCGACATACGGCAGCATCGCCAGCAAACTCGACGGAATCGCCAGCCCCAACCCCTGCGCCACCAGGTGCAGGATGCTGGCGAGGCCAAACAGATACGCCCCGAGCAACAACCGCCACACTCGCCAACTGGCGAACACCACCAGTGCCAAGGCAATCCAGCCACGCCCGGCGGTCATGTTCTCGGCCCACATCGGCGTATACGCCAGCGACAGATAAGCCCCGGCCAAACCCGCCATCGCCCCGCCAAACAGCACCGCCAACGTGCGCACGGTCAACACCGGCAAGCCCATCGCACTCGCCGCATCCGGGTTCTCGCCAACCGCCTGAATGATCAGCCCGACACGGCTTTTGATGATCACCCACGCCACCAGCGCAAACAGCGCGAACGACAGATACACCAGCAGATCCTGCGCAAACAGCATCCGCCCGATCAGCGGAATGTCACTCAGATACGGAATCGCCATTGGCTCAAATCCCGCCAGCGGTTTACCGACCCACGCCGCCCCGACAAACGTCGACAGGCCCACGCCAAAAATCGTCAGCGCCAGACCGGTCGCCACCTGATTGGCGTTGAACACCAGCGCCACCAGAGCAAACAGCGACGACAACAGCATCCCCGCGAGCATCGCCAACAACACGCCGAGCCACAGGTTGCCGCTGTTCAGCGCGACAATAAAACCGATGACCGCGCCGAACAGCATCATTCCTTCCTGCCCAAGGTTGAGCACGCCGCTCTTCTCGCAGATCAGTTCACCCAACGCCACCAACAGCAGCGGTGTACCGCAACGCACCATGGCGTAGAAAATATTGCTCAGCAGATCGATATCCATCACAGCGCTCCGGCGGTTACGGCGGTGGTCGAGGTGCGCCGTGTCCAGCGCAGTTTCAGCCGTGGCCGATAGAGAATCAGCACGTCACAGGCCAGCAGGAAAAACAGCATCATTCCCTGGAACAGTTGGGTAATCGCTTGCGGCAGATTCAGGCTCATCTGCGCACTCTCGCCACCGATGTACAGCAGCGCCATCAGCAGACTGGAAAACAGAATCCCGAGCGGATTGAGGCGCCCGAGAAACGCCACGGTGATCGCCGCATAGCCATAACCCGGCGACACTTGCGGCACGAGTTGGCCGATCGGCCCCGTGACTTCGCAGACTCCGGCGAGCCCCGCCAACCCACCGCTGATCAACAGCGCCAGCCAGATCAAGCGCTTCTCGCGAAAGCCGACAAACCCCGCCGCGCGCTTGTCCAGCCCGAGCACTTTGATCTGGAAACCTACGAAGCTTTTCTGCAACAACACCCACACCGCAACCAGTGCGAGCAGGGCGAAATACACCCCGGCATGCACGCGGCCATCCTCCATCAACAGCGGTAATCGACTGGCATCGCCGAACATCGCCGACTCGGGGAAGTTGAATCCGGCCGGATCTTTCAATGGCCCGTGGACGCAGAACAACAGCAGGTTCAGTGCGATGTAATTGAGCATGATGCTGGTGAGGATTTCGTTGGCGTTGAAGCGCGTGCGCAGCCACGCCGTCAGCCCGGCCCACGCAGCGCCGGCGAGGGTGCCGGTGAGCAGAATCAGCACCAGCGCCCAACGGCTTTGCATATCGATGATGTTCACCGCCAAGGCACTGCCGGCCAATGCGCCGAGCAGCAGTTGACCTTCGGCGCCGATGTTCCAGATCCGCGCCTGATACGCCACCGCCAGCCCCAGTGCGCAGAGCAGAATCGGCAGGGCTTTGACCAGCAATTCCGACACGCCGTACAAGTCGCTCACCGGCGCGATCAACAAAGTGTGCAAGGTTTGCAGTGGGTCGTGGCCGAGCGCGATAAACAGCAGTGAGCCGCAACCGAGCGTCAACGCTGCCGCCAACAACGGCGAGCACCAGAGCATCAGGCGCGATTGCTGGCCACGGGGTTCGAGGGAAAGCAGCATGTTGAAAACTCCGTTAAACCGTGGCGTGTTGTTGAGGGGCATCGAACTGGCCGGCCATCCAGCCGCCGACATCGCTCAGTTGGGTGTCCGCCGTGTTGTGCAGTGCAGATATGTTCCCGCCGCACAACGCGCCGAGGCGGTCGCTGATCTGGAACAGTTCGTCGAGGTCTTCGGAAATCACCAGAATCGCCGCACCGGCATCGCGCAATGCAATCAGTGCGCGGTGAATGGTGGCGGCAGCGCCGACGTCCACGCCCCAGGTCGGGTGCGCGGCAATCAGCAGTTTCGGTTGCTGGAGGATTTCCCGGCCCAGAATGAATTTCTGCAAATTGCCGCCGGACAGACTGCGCGCAGAGGTTTGCGTGTCCGGGGTTTTCACGCCGAAGCGTTGAATGATTTGTTGCGCGAGGGCTTCGACCTTGGCGCGTTGGATCAGGCCGTTACTGACCAATCCTTGTTGGAAGGCCGTGAGCAGGGCGTTGTCCGCCAGACTCAACTCCGGCACCGCGCCATGGCCGAGGCGCTCGGCGGGCACGAACGCCAGACCGAGTTTGCGCCGTGCATCAGGGCGTAAATCGGCGACAGATTGTTCTCCGAAGCGAATCGTCGCCGCCTCGGCGCGCGGCAGCGTTTGTTCGCCGCTGAGCAGGGCGAGCAACTCATCCTGACCATTGCCCGCAACCCCGGCAATGCCGACGATTTCACCGCTGCGCACTTGCAAGTCGATATCCGCCAGCGAGCAACCAAACGGATCCGGGTTGTGCCAGTTCAAGCCACTGACTTGCAAAAACGCCGCGCCGCCGCTGACCTTTGGATAATCACCGATCAACGCCGCCGCTTCGCCGACCATCAACTGCGCCAGTTGCTGATCCGAGCATTCGGCCGGCACGCAATGCCCGGCTACGCGCCCACCGCGCAACACCGTCGCGCTGTGGCACAACGCGCGGACTTCACCGAGTTTGTGGCTGATAAACAGAATGCTGCAGCCCTCGGCGGCGAGGCGACGCAAAGTGATGAACAGTTCGTCGGCCTCTTGCGGTGTCAGCACCGAAGTCGGTTCATCGAGGATCAATAGACGAATGTCCTGCATCAGGCAGCGAATGATTTCTACCCGTTGCCGCTCGCCAATCGACAGGCTGTGGACAAGTCGTTCCGGCTCCAGCGCCATGCCGTAACGACGCGAAACTTCGCGAATCTTCGGCTCAAGTTGTTTCGGCGTGCCGGCCCTGGCACCCATGGCCAGTGCAATGTTCTGCGCCACGCTGAGGGTGTCGAACAGCGAGAAATGCTGGAACACCATGCCGATCCCCAACTGCCGCGCCTGCGCCGGGTTGCGAATATTCACCCGCTGACCTTGCCAGAGCATCTCGCCCGAATCGGCCTGGGTCACGCCGTAGATGATCTTCATCAGCGTACTTTTGCCCGCGCCGTTTTCACCGAGCAGCGCGTGGATTTCACCCGGCGCGATGTTCAGGTCGATGGCGTCGTTGGCCAGGCAACCGGGATAGCGTTTGCTGATTTGGCGCAGGTGCAGGCGCGGCGTTGTATCGGGGGTGGGCATGACAGGCTCGACTGGCTTGGAGTTGTGCCTGTGGATAAAGCAATTTCCTGGCCATTGAGTCAGGAACTCGCGCAAGCGTTGTTCCAGCGCCTCGATTGCAGAGCATCCCGGTCTGAATCGTGGTGGTGGCCGGCACCAATTGAGAGCAAAGCCGTTGATCAGGCTCCAGTTTTGCCCGTGGGCAGTTGATCAAAAAACGAGCAAAAGCGTCGGGCCTATGCAGAACCTGCGACTGCGCCAGCCATGAACGGGTTATCCACAGGTTGTTCCACAGTTATTGTGCGCAAGCCATAAACCCGGGAATAAGCACTGCGGTGCTTTCTTCTAATGGTGATAAACAACGCTAACTGATTGTTTCTGTTTGAAATTTATACTTGGTCGGACGAATTGAGCGAAAAGTGAACAAACCGCGCAAAGCCACGTGACAGAAGGGTTACAGCGTTATGTGCTCAGGTTATCCACAGTCGGGTGCACAGCAGGTGTGGGCAAGTTTTTGGAATAAGAAATTTCGTGGCGCCCCAAAAGATCGCAGCGTTCCGCAGCTCCTACAGGGGAACGCATTTCAAGTGTAGGAGCTGCGGAACGCAGCGATCTTTTGATCTTGCTTTAACGCTGCAGCAGAATCCTTCCGCGACTCAGATCTGCCAATTGGCTCTGCAACAATTCAATCTGCGCCTCACCTACCGCCAACTGCAATTCAACGCCATTGGCGGTGAAGTTTTCCTCCACCACCAACCCGCCCAGATCCGCCACCCGCAACTTCACCAACGCCAACTCGGCAAACCCACAGGCGCAACTCAACGGCACGCGACTGATCAACTCGACCTTCGCCGCCGTTTGCAGGCACTTGTTCGCGCCGCCGCCATAGGCCCGGGCCAACCCACCAGTACCCAGTTGAATGCCGCCGTACCAACGGATCACCAGCACCGCGACCTGATCGCAATCCTGCGCTTCGATCGCCGCCAGAATCGGTCGCCCGGCCGTACCGCCGGGTTCGCCGTCGTCATTGCTGCGGTACTGATCGCCGAGTTTCCACGCCCAACAATTGTGCGAGGCGTTCAAGTCGCTGTGTTGTTCGAAGAACGCCTGCGCGTCGGCGGGGCTGCCGATCGGCGTGGCGAAGGTGATGAAGCGGCTTTTGCGAATCTCTTCGCGGTACTCGCAAAGACCGCTGAGGGTGAAAGGCATAAACGTCTTATATAGAAGGAGTGAGGCCGCAGCCTTTGAGGATGATGCGGATCAGGTTGTTACCGGCGTCTTCCATGTCCTGCTTGGTCAACTTGCTGCGACCGCTGACCCGGCAGATCTGCGTGGCGAAGTCGGCGTAATGCTGAGTGCTGCCCCACAGCAGGAAGATCAGGTGTACGGGGTCCACCGGGTCCATCTTGCCGGCATCGATCCACGCCTGGAACACGGCGGCCCGTCCGGTGAACCAGGCGCGGTAATCCTGATTGAAGTATTCAGTCAGGCATTCGCCACCACTGATCACTTCCATCGCGAAAATGCGCGAAGCCTGCGGCTGACGGCGGGAGAACTCCATCTTGGCGCGGATATAACGGGTCAGCGCTTCGGCCGGATCGTCCTCGGCTGTGAGGGTGTTGAAGGTGCTGTCCCACAGCTCGATGATGTTGCTCAGCACCGCCACATACAAACCGAGTTTGTTGGTGAAGTAGTAATGCAGATTCGCCTTGGGCAACCCGGCATTCTGGGCGATGGTGTTCATGCTGGTGCCTTTGTACCCGTGACGGGCGAACTCGTCTTCGGCGGCTTTGAGGATGGTCTCTTCGTTCTTCTGACGAATGCGGCTGGCGGGCTTGCCGCCGTGAGCTGGGACTTCAAAGGTCATAGGCACTTCCGGGTTTTGTCTGTGGGTGCAACCAGTTGCGTTGATAGCGCACCCACAGGCATCCGACAAGTCCTCAAACAATAAAACCGTTACGCCTGTTCGATCTTGTTCAGCGGTGCTTGGGCTTCTGCAGCCTCCGGTTTGGCTTCCGGGAGCAGCAGGCAAAGGATGATCGCTGTCAGCCCGCCGCTGGTGATCGCCGAGTCGAACAGGTTTTGCACCAGTTTCGGCAGCAGGTGCAAAAGGTTCGGTTGCGCGGCGATGCCCAGGCCGACGCCGAACGAGGTGGCGACGATCAACATGCTGCGCCGATCCAGCGGCGAGTGCGCGAGGATGCGCACGCCAGCAGCGGCGACCGCACCGAACATCACCAGCGTCGCACCGCCGAGCACCGGTTTCGGAATCTGTTGCAGTACCGCGCCGATCATTGGAAACAGACCGAGGCAAAACAGAATGGCGCCGATGTACAACCCGACATAGCGACTGGCAACCCCGGTCAACTGGATCACGCCATTGTTCTGCGCAAACGTGGTGTTGGGGAATGCGCTGAATGTCGCGGCGATCATGCAGCTCACGCCATCACCGAGCACGCCGCCACGCAAGCGGCTTATATAAGAAGGACCGCTGATTGGCTGGCGAGCGAGCATGCAATTGGCAGTGAGGTCGCCGACGGTTTCGATGGTGCTGATCAGATAAATCAGCGCGACCGGCAGGAAAGCCGTCCAGTCGAAGCTGAATCCGAACTTGAATGGTGCGGGAAAACTCACCAGTGGCAGGTCAGGCAACGGCTGCGGCACCAGTTTCCCACTGAACCACGCCGCCAGACTGCCGAGCACCAGGCCGATGATGATCGCCGAAAGCCGCACCCAAGGTGTGTTTGAGCGGTTGAGCAGAATGATCGTCAATAAAACAAATACACCCAGCGCCAGATTACCCGGCGCGCCAAAGTCCGGCGCATTGAAGCCGCCGCCCAGATCGGTGATGCCGACCTTGATCAAGCTGATACCGATCAGCGTAATGACAATCCCGGTCACCAGAGGCGTAACGACGCGGCGCAACTGGCCAATGAAGCGGCTGAGGACGATCTGCACAATCGCGCCGAAAAAGCACACGCCGAAGATCATCGCCAGAATGTCCTCCGGGCTGCCGCCACGCTGTTTGACCAGAAAACCCGCCGACAGCACCGCGCCGAGAAAGGCGAAACTGGTGCCTTGCAAACAGATCATCCCGGCACCGATGCCGAACGGCCGACGCGCCTGAATAAACGTGCCGACACCGGAAACCATCAGCGCCATGCTGATCAGATAAGGCAAATGCGCGGTCAACCCGAGTGCCGAGCCGATCACCAGTGGCGGAGTGATGATGCCGACGAAACTGGCGAGCACATGTTGCAGGGCGGCGAGGATCGCGGCGGGTGGTTTCGGACGGTCGTTGAGGCCGTAGATCAGATCGCTGTTTGGTTCGGTATCTGGCTGCATGGGTGGGGCGCTTCTTGTTTGGAGGATCGAGGTTGATCCTGCTTTGCAAAAAGCTGTCCACTTGCTCAGCTTTATGAGGCTGGGACCCTCAAATGTAGGAGCTGCCGAAGGCTGCGATCTTTTGATCTTGCTTTCAACGCGTCGCCGCCAAGCTTTCAAGAAAGCTTTCCAGCACCAAATGGGGGCGCCGGCCCTTGCGCGTGACCGATGCGAGGCTCAAGTCATAAAAACGCGTCTGCGCCTTGAGTGCACGCAAGCGGCCCTGTTGCACCCAAAGGCTGGCGTAGTGATCCGGCAGGTAACCGATGTAGCGCCCGGTCAGAATCAGAAACGCCATGCCTTCGCGGTCGGAGGCGCTGGCGGTGCAATTGAGTGCCTGGTAATGCGCCTGAATGTCCGCCGGCAACCGGAACGTCGGGGCAATCGCATCCTGACTATTCAGGCGCTCGTCATCCAGTTGCTTGTCATCGACATAAAACAGCGGATGACCGACCGCGCAGTAAAGCAGCGAGCGTTCGCTGTACAGCGGCTGGTATTCCAGGCCGGAAAGCGCACTGGCCTGCGGCACCACACCGACATGCAACCGACCATCGAGCACGCCTTGTTCGACTTCATTGGGAGCGATCATGCGGATTTGAATCTGCACGTCCGGCCCGCGTTCCTTTAACTGGGCGAGGGCGTGGGTGATGCGCATGTGGGGCAGGGTGACGAGGTTGTCGGTCAGACCGATGATCAACTCACCGCGCAAGTGCTGGTGCAGACCGTTGACCTCAGTGCGGAAACTTTCCAGCGCACTCAATAGCTGTAGGGCTGACTGGTAGACCTCGCGACCTTCTTCGGTCAGCGAGAATCCGGCGCGGCCGCGTTGGCACAGGCGCAGGCCGAGGCGTTGTTCCAGATCGCTCATCTGCTGGCTGATTGCCGATCGACCAATGCCGAGCACGGTTTCCGCCGCTGAAAACCCCCCACATTCCACAACGCTACGAAAAATCCGCAGCAGGCGAATATCAAAGTCACTGACCTGGGCCAGCGGATCGGGACGGCGGCTACTCATGCTTGATCGCTCAAAGTTTAGTGATGATCTAACTGAAGGTTAGAAGTGTTGGATTTCACCGACTTTATCCGCGTGGCAATTTAGCTGCAACAACGCTTTCTATCTCCCTGACGCTTATGCCCTGCGAGGTTTTGCCCGATGAACATGCCTGAAACCGCTCCGTCGCCACTGGCCAGCCAACTGAAGCTGGACGCGCACTGGATGCCGTACACCGCCAACCGCAACTTCCAGCGCGATCCGCGTTTGATTGTTGGGGCCGAAGGCAGCTGGCTGTTCGATGACAAGGGCCGCAAGATCTACGATTCGCTGTCCGGTCTGTGGACCTGCGGCGCCGGGCACACCCGCAAGGAAATCCAGGAAGCAGTCTCCAAACAACTGGGTACTCTCGACTATTCGCCGGGCTTCCAGTACGGCCATCCGCTGTCGTTCCAGCTGGCCGAGAAAATCACCGACCTGACCCCGGGTAACCTGAACCACGTGTTCTTCACCGACTCCGGCTCCGAGTGCGCCGATACTGCGGTGAAAATGGTGCGTGCCTACTGGCGCCTGAAAGGTCAGGCGACCAAAACCAAAATGATCGGCCGTGCCCGTGGCTACCACGGTGTGAACATCGCCGGCACCAGCCTCGGTGGCGTCAACGGCAACCGCAAAATGTTCGGTCAGGCGATGATGGACGTCGATCACCTGCCGCACACTTTACTGGCGAGCAATGCGTTCTCCCGTGGCATGCCGGAGCAGGGTGGCATCGCTTTGGCTGATGAACTGTTGAAGCTGATCGAACTGCACGATGCTTCGAACATCGCAGCCGTGTTCGTTGAACCAATGGCCGGTTCCGCTGGCGTGTTGGTTCCACCTCAGGGTTATCTCAAGCGTCTGCGCGAAATCTGCGATCAGCACAATATCCTGCTGGTGTTCGACGAAGTGATCACCGGCTTCGGTCGCACCGGCTCGATGTTCGGCGCCGACAGCTTTGGCGTCACCCCGGACCTGATGTGCATCGCCAAGCAAATCACCAACGGTGCGATCCCGATGGGCGCGGTGATTGCCAGCTCCGAGATCTACCAGACCTTCATGAATCAGCCGACGCCGGAATACGCTGTGGAATTCCCCCACGGTTACACCTATTCGGCGCACCCGGTGGCTTGCGCCGCTGGCCTGGCGGCACTCGACCTGCTGCAAAAGGAAAACCTGGTGCAGAGCGTGGCCGAAGTCGCGCCGCATTTCGAAAACGCGTTGCATGGCTTGAAAGGTTCGAAGAACGTCGTCGACATTCGTAACTACGGTCTGGCCGGTGCGATCCAGATTGCCCATCGTGACGGCGACGCCATCGTGCGTCCGTTCGAAGCGGGTATGGCGCTGTGGAAAGCCGGGTTCTACGTGCGCTTCGGCGGCGACACCCTGCAGTTCGGCCCAACTTTCAACAGCAAGCCGCAAGACCTTGATCGTCTGTTCGACGCGGTCGGCGAAGTGCTGAACAAGCTCGACTGATTTTTCCCTCTATATAAGTACAAACAGCAGACGTCTCTTCGGGGACGTCTGTGGACAAGAATTCAGGAGTTACTCGATGAGCGTTATCCCGCATTTGATCAATGGCGAACTGGTGACCGAGAACGGTCGCGCGGTAGATGTGTTCAACCCGTCCACGGGTCAGGCGATCCACAAGTTGCCACTGGCCAGCCAGGCAACCATTCAGAAAGCCATCGATGCCGCCAAGGCTGCTTTTCCAGCGTGGCGCAACACACCGCCGGCCAAACGTGCCCAAGTGATGTTCCGCTTCAAGCAACTGCTGGAGCAGAACGAAGCGCGTATCTCGCAATTGATCAGCGAAGAGCACGGCAAGACGCTCGAAGACGCAGCAGGTGAGCTGAAGCGCGGTATCGAGAACGTCGAGTTCGCCTGCGCCGCTCCGGAAATCCTCAAGGGCGAGTACAGCCGCAACGTCGGCCCGAATATCGATGCCTGGTCGGACTTCCAGCCGCTGGGCGTGGTGGCTGGTATCACTCCATTCAACTTCCCGGCCATGGTGCCGCTGTGGATGTATCCACTGGCGATCGTCTGCGGCAACTGCTTCATCCTCAAGCCGTCCGAGCGTGATCCAAGCTCCACGCTGCTGATTGCTCAGCTGCTGCTGGAAGCCGGTCTGCCGAAAGGCGTGATGAACGTGGTGCATGGCGACAAGACTGCGGTCGACGCGCTGATCGAAGCACCGGAAGTCAAAGCACTGAGCTTCGTCGGCTCGACGCCGATTGCCGAATACATCTACGCCGAAGGCACCAAGCGCGGCAAGCGCGTTCAGGCACTGGGCGGGGCGAAGAACCACGCGGTGCTGATGCCGGATGCCGATCTGGACAACGCGGTCAGCGCACTGATGGGCGCGGCTTACGGTTCCTGCGGCGAGCGCTGCATGGCGATCTCGGTGGCGGTGTGCGTCGGTGATCAAGTGGCGGATGCGCTGGTGGCCAAACTGGTGCCGCAGATCAAGGCGCTGAAAATCGGTGCCGGTACTTCGTGTGGTCTGGATATGGGGCCGCTGGTCACCGGTCAGGCGCGTGACAAGGTCAGCGGTTATGTCGATGACGGCGTGGCGGCGGGCGCGACCCTGGTGGTTGACGGTCGTGGTCTGAGCGTCGCCGGTCATGAAGAAGGCTTCTTCCTCGGTGGCTGCCTGTTCGACAACGTCACCCCTGAGATGCGCATCTATAAAGAAGAGATCTTCGGGCCGGTACTGTGCGTTGTTCGCGTCAACAGCCTGGAAGAGGCCATGCAACTGATCAACGATCACGAATACGGTAATGGCACCTGCATCTTCACCCGTGACGGTGAAGCGGCGCGTCTGTTCTGCGACGAGATCGAAGTCGGCATGGTTGGCGTCAACGTGCCTCTGCCGGTACCGGTGGCTTATCACAGCTTCGGCGGCTGGAAGCGTTCGCTGTTCGGCGACTTGCATGCCTATGGTCCGGATGGTGTGCGCTTCTATACCCGTCGCAAGGCCATCACCCAGCGCTGGCCGCAGCGTGCGAGCCATGAAGCATCGCAATTCGCCTTCCCTAGCTTGTAAGTAGAGGGGATGAGAAGGCCGACCTCAGGGTCGGCCTTCGTGTTTTCGGGCTTTTTTGACCGATATGACAGAATTATGAAAATAGGTGTTGACGGCAGATTCTGGAAGTCTATAATTCGCCCCACTTCCGGCGCAGTCGAAACGGAAAACTCCTTGAGATTCAATGAGTTATACGGTTTTCGATAGCGGGTTGCTTCAGTTCGTCGAAGCCTGGAAGGAGTTGAAAGAGCGGTGATGTTTGGCTCTTTTAACGGTTCGATCTTCTCGGTCGAAAGCGGAGAAAAAGAGGTGTTGACAACAGCGAGTAACGCTGTAGAATTCGCCTCCCGCTAACGAGAGATCGGAAGCGCAAGTGGTTGAAG
>NZ_JACSZV010000071.1 GCF_014472415.1 Pseudomonas sp. N40(2020) | reverse complement strand
ATATCCGTTGCTGCGGGTGTTGCTGATTAGGGTTCCGCCCTTACGGCGGGTCACTTTTTCCAGACGCCGAAAAAGTAACCAAAAAGGCTGCCCCCTGACGTACGGCACTTCGCCTAGGCTCAGTGTTCCCTCGCTACGGTGTCCATCCGGGGGCATCGCCTACGGTTTGCTGCGCTGCACCTCCTCTCGATGTGTGCGGCTTCGCCGCACGGCGCTGCGCGCCTACCCCCTGATGAACACCTACGCTCGGCCTGCCGATGGGGCTAAAGAGCAAAATCAAAAGCAAAAGCCAGAGCCAAAGCCAAAGCCAAAACGGATCAAAAGATCGCAGCTTCGGAAGCTCACAAGGAATGAGTACACCCACCAGAGCTTGGTCGGCTGTCAGGCCGCCATCGATCCCACAAAGATATGAATACCCCCCACACGCGGCGCATGCCGCCCCACTCAACACAATGAGCGTTAGCTCGAGTACCGCTTTTGATCTCAGAGCCCGTCGGCAGGCTGAGTGGAGGGATTGATCCGGGGGTGGGAGCGCAGCGACCGTTCGACGAAGTCGAACACATCGAGAGGAGGTTCAGCGAAGCAAACCGGAGGCGATGCCCCCGGATCAATCCCGCAGCGAAGGAACCCGAGCCTAAGCGAGGGCCGTACGTCAGGGCACAGACCTTTTGGTTACTTTTGGGGCGTTTGCCAAAAGTGACCCGCCGTAAGGGCGGAACCCTAATCAGCCATTACCGCAGAAACGGATATACACCCAACCCCCACCAACAGCGAACCTAAACCCGAGCCTGACTCTTACTCCAATCCGTCAACAAACTATAAGCAACCGCCAAAAGCGTAGGCCCGATAAACAACCCGATAAAGCCAAACGCAATCAACCCGCCAAACACCCCAAGCAACACAATCACCAACGGCAAATTCCCGCCACGACTGATCAGATAAGGCTTCAGCACGTTATCCACGCCACTGATGATGAACGTCCCCCAGATCCCGAGAAACA
Organism: Pseudomonas sp. N40(2020); assembly: GCF_014472415.1. Taxonomy (GTDB): domain Bacteria; phylum Pseudomonadota; class Gammaproteobacteria; order Pseudomonadales; family Pseudomonadaceae; genus Aquipseudomonas. Next base: position 15,095 of record NZ_JACSZV010000071.1, on the reverse strand, counting down.
CCGCCATCCCATACTCACCCTTCCACGCCAGCCAAGCCGTTGCCGGTACCCAGACCAACGGTGGCCCCATCGGAATCAGACTCAGCAGGAAAGTCACGATCCCCAACACCAATGCACCCGGCACCCCGGCAATCAAAAACCCGATCAACGCCAGAACCGCCTGTGCCGCCGCCGTGCCGATTACCCCGTTGACCACCCGCTGCACCGTACCGGCCACCAGCTCGATGTAGTACCCGGCACGATCGCCGATCAAACGCTCCAGCAGACCGTGCACGAACGCCGCCAGACGCGGCCCGTCACGATAGAAAAAGAACACAAAGACAATGCTCAACGTCAGCTCGAGAATCCCGCCGCCGATCTGCGCACTGCGCGCCAGCAACCAGTTACCGACCTGCCCCAGATAAGGTTTGATCGACACCATCAACGCCGCGCCCTGCTGATCGATGCTGTTCCAGATCCCGAGCAGCCGCCCGCCCACAAACGGCACAGCGCCCAGCCAGGCTGGCGCCTCCGGCAGACCATCAACCTGCACATCCTTGATAAAGGCCGTGGCATCGCGTACGTGATCGGCCAGGTTGAACCCCAGCCAGACCAGCGGCACTGCCACCAGCAGCATCCAACCCAACGTCAGAATCGCGGCAGCCAGCGACTCACGACCATTGAGCAACCGAGTCAAAAGACGCATCAGCGGCCAACTGGCAAACGCCAGCACTGCCCCCCAGAAAAGCGCCGACCAGAACGGCGCCATCACCCACAGGCTGGCGCCAAACAACACCAGCAGCAGGATCTGCACCAGCAGTCGATCGTTATTGAGCATGTAAAGTCTCGAAAAAGTCAGTCAGGCCAAGAGTAGGCGAACATGCCGCGCATGCTCGCCCGCCAGAGCTTATCGCAACAGATCAATGCGCAGGCCAACGCCGTCGACATTGCCGGTTTCCATCCGCGCCGCGCGTACGCCCTGATTGATCAGCGCCTGGCGCCAGGCCTCGGCTTTAGGGCCGGACACCGTGACTCGCTGAGTGGTATCGAGGTTCAAGCCACGGGAAATCAAGCGCAGCCAGGTGTCATCCGGATCATTGACGAGTTTTGGGAAATCCAGCTCGCCGGTGCTCTTGAGTTGGCGCAACAAGGTCGCCGAAGTCGGCAGCAACTCGCCCAATGGCGCCCCCGCATCGAACTGTTCAACATGCAGATAGGCTTTGCGATTGCCGCGCGTGATGCTGTAGAGCGCCACCAGCGTGTTGTCTTTCGGTGCCGCCAACCTCAGCAACAGATAGGCCTGTTGCTCGTCGGAGCCATACAGCTTGGCATTACCGAACACCTCATTAGCCCACAGACTGCTTTCGCCACAGTCGCGCGCCTGACACCAGAACAGCAACTCGGCATCCTGCTTTTGCAGGGCCTCGCGGGCAGCGGTGAAGGCTTCGGTGGCGGAATGTTCGGGCGGCAACTCGTAAGTGACCGAGGTGGTCTGGCCACGGGCAGTGACTTGGCCGTCAAAGCGCAACTGGCCGCTGATTTTGCGAATCGAGCCCAGCGGGTAGATTCGCTCCAGCTCAACGGGCGGGCGATAGTCGACGATTTGCGCATCGGCCAGACGCGGCACAATCTGCAAATCCTGACTGCCGGGCACATCGGCGGCGAACGAAACGGAACTGAAACAGCACAGCGCCAACAAACTGAGTGACCGCATAGTCAGGCTCATCGGATCGGCATGACTTGGCTATTCGGGGTCGCAGCGGTATAGAAATCCATCGTGGTTGTCTCCCATTTCAACCCGCCCAGCCTCGACAGTTGCCCGCTGCAAGTCAAGGAATGGCGAAGAACCGATTGAAACAGTCTGCGACAAGGTCGGCACCGGCCTCGTCGTTGAGGTGCAAATGGTGCCCACCCGGCAGCTGTTCCCTGCTAAAGGGTAGACGCTCCAGCAGCTCCGGATGTTTGGCCAGCATGCCGTCAGCCGCGACCACCAATTGCGCCGGGCAACCGATGCGCTGGACGAATGCCATCGCCTGCTCCTGAGTCAGGCGCAATGGCGAAGGCAGGGTCAGGCGATTGTCGGTGCGCCAGGTGTAACCGCCGAGCACCGGCATCAAGCCGCGCTGAGCCAACAGTTCTGCGGCCTCACGACTGACCGCCACCAAACCTTTCATCCGCGCCTCGATGGCACGGTCGAGGGTGTTGTAGACCGGTTTGCGTTTCTCGCGCAGATCCAGCTGCGCTTGCAGGGCCATGCCCATGCGCTCGGCAGCGTTTTCGCCTTTGTCTGTAGGAGGAATCACCCCGTCGATCAAAGCCAGATGGCTGATACGCTCCGGCAATGAACCCGCCAGCACCAGTGAAACGATGGCGCCCATCGAATGCCCGAGCAGGCCGAACCGTTTCCAGCCCAGTTGTTCGGCAACTTGCAGCACATCATGGGCGTAGTCCCACAGCGCATAACCGGCGCCCTTGGGTCGATGCCCGGAATGCCCATGCCCAGCCATGTCCAGCGCAATAATGCGCAGGCCTTTGAGCTTGGGCGCCAGGCGCGCGAAGCTGTTGGCGTTGTCGAGCCAGCCATGCAGGGCGATCACCGGCAAGCCATCCTCAGGGCCGAACAAATGCGCTGCCAACTCGATATGCGGCAGGCTCAGGCGCACCTCTTCGACTGTCTGGCTCATGCGCAATCCTTGTCCTGACGATTTTCCCAGCGAGTGAACAGATTCTTCAGCAGCCGCGCGGTGTCTTGCGGTCGCTCAAGGGGAAACATATGGCCACCGGGCATGCTCAGCGCCTCTCCCTGGGCAAGGCGTGAAACAAAGTGGGTGTGATGGCGCATCACCACGCGACTCTTGTGCCCACGCACTACCGCCAGCGGCACCTGCAACTGGCGAGTGCGCCCCGGGCTGGTGTGCGGCACGCCGCGATAGATGCTGATCTCGGTGGCCGGATCGAAACGCAGACGCAGCTTGTCGCCGACCTTGTGCAGGCCATGTTGCAGGTAAGCGTCGAAGCATTCCGGGTCAAAGCCACGAAACAGGCTCTTGCCGGCGAAGTAACTGCGCGCGCTGTCGAGGTCGGCGAACTCTTCGCGGCGCCCGAGTGTGCGGCCGGCCGGAGTCAATCGATCGATGAAACCAAAGCGCTTGGCGGCGCGAATCACCCATTGATCCGTGCGGGTCAGCACCGGTGAATCGAGCATCACCACGCCGCGATACAACTCAGGGCAACGCAGCGCCGCGTGTAAATGCAGCACACCACCGAAGGAATGACCGACGCCCCACACCGGCTGGTCTTGCTGTTTGAGATGGTGGATCAACTCGTCAACGAGGTTGTACCAGTTGTCATCCGCCGGGAAACGCGGGTCATGGGCATGCTGCTCCAGATGCGCGACCCGATACTCGGGCGCCAGCGCCGCGAACAACTTGCCATAGGTGCCCGAAGGGAAACCGTTGGCGTGGGCGAAAAAGATCGGTTGCGACATACCGGTAAATCCATGAGCGGGAAACGTGGCGTTGATTGTCCGTAAGACCGAAGCCGGCGGCAATGACCGTAACTGCCAGGAATGATGACAGTCCGGTCAGGGTGATGGTGGGTCAGGGGTTCGCTTTCCCGCTCACTGTAGAGACCCGTTTTCACCGCGCCGGCGGCTGCTCACCCAACGGCACCACCGCCATGGTCAATCGCGACACACAACTGGCCTTGCCTTCATCGCTGGTCAGACGGATATCCCACACGTGCGTCGTGCGGCCGATATGAATCGGCTTGGCCACCGCCGTCACCCGACCACTGCGCAAGCCGCGCAGATGGTTGGCGTTGATCTCCAGCCCCACGCAGTAAAACTTGCTCGCGTCGATGCACAAATAGCTGGCCATCGAACCGACGGTTTCCGCCAGCACCACCGATGCGCCGCCATGCAGCAATCCGTAAGGCTGGTGAGTGCGATGGTCGATGACCATGCTCGCGGTCAGCGATTCTTCATCGAACGCTTCGAAGCGGATATCCAGCACTTCGCCGATGGTGTTTTTCTGGATCGCGTTCAACTGCTCGATGTTCGGGGTGGTGCGCCACAGACTCATCGCAGACTTCCTTTGTTGTTTTTAGTGGTCGCTCAATCCTGCCACAGCACTGCCTCACTGCGCTCGCTCCATTCTTCGAAGCGGGCGCCGTAGGTGTCTTCGATGACGTTGCGTTTGATTTTCAGGGTCGGCGTGAGAAAGCCGTTTTCCACCGCCCAACTGTCCTTGACCACCACCAACCGACGCAGGCGTTCGTGTTTGTCGAGCATGGCATTGACGTCTTCCAGAAGCTTTTCCAGGCTCGAATGCAGACTCGCACGCGGCTCCTCCTGATTGACGCTTGAGAGTACGCACAACCCCAGCGGCGCACTCAGGCCATCACCGACCACGCACACCTGCTCGATTCGCGAATGCACCGCCAGACGGTTTTCGATCGGTGCCGGCGCCACGTACTTGCCTTTGCTGGTCTTGAAAATCTCCTTCAACCGCCCGGTTAATCGCAGACGTCCCTCGGCATCCTGCTCGCCCTTGTCGCCAGTACGCAGGAAGCCGTCTTCTGTGAGGGTTTCAGCGGTTTTCTGCGGTTCCTTGAAATAGCCGAGCATGTTCGCCCGACTGCGCACCTGCACCTCGCCTGACTCATCGATGCGCACCTCGACATCCGGGCACGGTTTGCCGATCCAGCCCTGTTTGTACTGGCCCGGCAGGCAGATGTGCGAGTAGCCGCAACTCTCGGTCATGCCATAGACCTCCAGCACATCGAGCCCGAGCTTCTGATACCAGGTGAGCAAAGTCTGCGGCACCGGTGCTGCGCCGGACAGAGCAACGCGCAAGGCATCAAGCCCCAGGCCTGCCAGCACTTTGTGCCCTACCCGTTTGCCAATGAACGGCAGGCCGAGGAGGAAATCCAGACGCTTGGCCGGGATCTTGCTGTAGACGCCCATCTGGAATTTGGTCCAGATCCGCGGCACGCCGAACATCGCCGTCGGCCGCGCACGCTTGAGGTCAGTGATAAAAGTGTCGAGGCTTTCAGCAAAGAACACGGTCTGCCCGGTGTAGATCGAAGCCAGCTCAACGAACATGCGCTCGGCGACGTGGCACAACGGCAGGTACGACAGCAGTCGATCACTCTCGTTGAGCCCGAACAACTGCGTGCCCCGGGTCGTCGCGAACCCAAGATTGGCAAAGCTGTGCATCACGCCTTTGGGCAGGCCAGTGGTGCCGGAGGTGTAGATGATGGTCGCCAGTTGCTCGGCGGCGGGACGCGGGTCGTCTTGAATTGGCGAACTGCGCTGCAGGTCATCCCAACTGAAATCGAACTCGCCGGGCGGATGCAGCGGCAGGCTGATGGTCGGCAGATCTGCCGGCACACCTTTGGACATGCCCGGCCAGTCATCGAGTTTGCCGATGAACACCAGCACGCTTTCCGAGTGATTGAGTACTTGAGCCACGGAGTCGGCGGTGAGGTTGGGATACAGCGGCACCGAAACGTGCCCGGCCATCCAGATCGCCAGATCGGCAATGATCCAGTGTGCGCAGTTTTTCGAGATCAGGGCGATGTGGCTGCCTTGCGGCAATTCCCGGGCACGCAGCCAGTGCGCAGCGCAGCGGGCCTGATGACCGACGTCGGCCCAGGTCAGGGTCTCGACCTGCCCACCGCCGACAGGTTGCACGAGGAAGCGCTGGCGCGGGTGCCGGCCCTCGCGTTCGTAAAACACGTCCAGCGGCAAACGGAATGCGGCAGACATGCGACTCGCTCCTGTTTTTTTGGTCTGGAGCAAGCGTAGTCAACCAAGCAAGTGCTTGGTTGGAAAATTCACACAAATAATTTCCGACGACACAGAGAACATGTGGGAGCGAGCCTGCTCGCGAACGCAGGGTGTCAGGCACATAAGTTGTGAATGACACTCCGCTTTCGCGAGCAGGCTCGCTCCCACAAAGGGATCAGCGTTAAGGGTGCTCGAGGCTGTTGAGGGTCATCGAGCCGATCAGCAGCTCAGGACTCTCAAGCTCAGCCAACCCCGCCGTACTGACCCGCTCCGGCGGATACCCGGCGCCATGTTGCAGATAGCTCAACAGATTGCCCACCAACGGGTTGTGACTGACCAGCAGTACATTGCTCACCGACACCAGTTGATCGGTGACCTTGTCGGGATCGACCTCCGGCGTCAGCCACTCGACCGTGCGGATCTCCGGCTCGAAACCCAGCGCCTCGCGGACAATCTGCGCGGTCTGCTGCGCGCGCAGATACGGGCTGGCGTAGATCGCGGTCAGCGGCTGGCCGAGCAATCTGGCCGCGCTGCTCAAGGCTTCCTGGCGACCGTGCACGGTCAGCTCGCGCTCGGAATCGGGGCACGAGCCATAAGGCACGGCCTCGCCGTGACGCAATACCCAGAGTTTCATAGCTTGGGTTCCTCATCTCGGGCCGGATGCGGTGCTGGCGGCACGGCGTGCGGCGCTTCACCTTCCGGGGTACGCGGCGTTGGCCAGTCGGCGAACGGCCAGGGTTTCTGGTCGCTGTGGAAGCTGCCGAAGCGGCCGATCTGCGCCAGAAACTGGCTCAGGCTGTCGCCGAAATTCATCAGGCTGGCGCTCGGGGCGCCATAGATCAAACGATAGATCAGCTGCACCAGCACCACCGCGCCGAGGATGAACTGCGCCACTTGCCAGACCAGCACGTAGACGATCATCCACAACACCCGCAGAAGGATGGATTCGTACTTGGCTTCGGTTTTCGGATCGTTCATATGTCGTTCCCTGTGAATCAGTTGAAACCACTGGTGGAAATAAAGTCGACGTCGGTTTTCGGTTCGGCCCGCATCAGTAGACCAATCACCTGCTCCAGCGTGCGTCCTTCGAACAGAATGGCGTGCAGCCCGGCGACCAGCGGCATGTACACGCCAACCTCCTGGGATTTGGCTTTGAGCACCTTCAGGGTGTTCACCCCTTCGGCGACTTCACCGAGGCGCGATACCGCTTCTTCAAGGCTCAGGCCCTGACCGAGGGCGAATCCGACCTGATAGTTGCGGCTCTTGGGCGACGAGCACGTGACGATAAGATCGCCAACGCCGGCCAGACCGAGGAAGGTCATCGGGTTGGCGCCCTGATTGACCGCAAACCGGGTCATCTCGGCCAAGGCGCGAGTGATCAGCATACTCTTGGTGTTCTCGCCCATTTCCAGCGCCACCGCCATGCCGGCGATGATCGCGTAAACATTTTTCAAGGCCCCGCCCAGCTCGACACCGAAACGGTCGGCGCTGGCATAGACGCGGAAGGTGCGGCCATGCAGCGCCGCTTGCACTTGCTTGCACAGTTCTTCGTCTTCACTGGCAACCACCGTGGCGGTCAGCGCGTGTTCGGCGATTTCCCGCGCCAGATTCGGCCCGGACAACACGCCGATGCGTGCCTGCGGGGCGATCTCTTCGAGGATCTGGCTCATCAGTTTGAAGGTGTGGGCTTCGATGCCTTTGGTCAGGCTGACCAGCATTTTGCCGCTCAGCCGCTCGGCGTGAGCCGCCAGCACCGTGCGCAACGCGCTGGACGGCAGCGCGACAAAGCACAGGTCGCAGGCGTCGAGGGTGGCTTGCAGGTCAGTGACCGCAGTCACGCCCGGCAGAATCTTGATGCCTTTGAGGTAACGCGGGTTTTCGCGATTGACCCGGATGGCCTCGGCCTGCTCCGGGTCACGCATCCACTGCAAGACTTGATGGCCGTTCTCGGCCAGAAGATTGGCCACGGCGGTACCAAAACTTCCGCCTCCCAGGACCGCAATCGGGCGCTGTTCAGTCATATGCAATCCGTTAATCCATACCAGTGGCGATGGCGGCATTATACGGGGCGACCCGGTCGCGGCCAGCCCCCACGTCAATTACCGACACTTGTAGGAAGAAGACCAATAAAACCTAGGAAAATGCCTGCAACGTGACTGGAAAAGTCGCAGCCCTCGGTTAACATGCGCGCCAATTCTTCACTCTATAGGCTGTGTCGTGTTTTCTGGCCCTCCCCCATCACGTTCCTCTCTGCTGCTGGCGCTGCTGTTCAGCCCTTTGTTGCAGGCGGACGATCTGTTCATGGACAGCGAAGCGCTGCCACAGGTGCTGACGGCCACTCGGTTGAAACAGACGCCTGCGGAAGTGCCGGGGAGCATGACCGTGCTCGACAGCGAATTGATCACCGCCAGCGGCGCCCGCGACATCAGCGAACTGCTGCGTCTGGTGCCGGGGATGATGGTCGGCAACATCAGCGGCAATCAGGCAGCGGTCAATTATCACGGCACCAACGCCAGCGAAGCACGGCGCATGCAGGTGTTGATCGATGGCCGTTCGGTGTACCGCGCAGGCCTGGCCACGGTGGACTGGAGCGATATTCCGGTGGCTATCGAGGACATCGAGCGCATCGAAGTCTTTCGTGGCCCTAACACCGTCAGCTACGGTGCCAACGCGTTGATGGCGGTGGTCAACATCATCACCCGCAACCCGGCGGACAGCCACGGCACGCGGCTGAAGATTACTCGCGGCCAGCGCGGCATCAATGACTTCTATGCCAGCCAGGGCACGGGATGGAATGGCGGCGACCTGCGCCTGTCGCTGTCCGGTCAGGAAGATGAAGGGTTCGACACCGATCGAACCGGTGCCGATTACCGTGACAATCGTCGCTTGAATCGTTTCAGTCTCGCCGTCAGCCAAACCCTCAGTGACAACCAGAGTATCGACTGGCAGGTCAACGCAAAGGACGGCACCAACCAGCGGCCCTACACCTACCGCCCGGTGTTCTCGGGGATTACCGCCGCCGGGAACAATTCCGACGTGATAGCCAAGGACTACGCCGGTTCGGTGCGCTGGAACCTCGACATCAATCCCGAACACAGCCTCTATATCCAAGGCTCGGCGCAACACTGGGATCGCCAGCAAACTTGGCGCGCCTGCGACGCCGAGGTGTCGTTCAGCCCCGAGTTGACGCAACTGTGGCAAATCGACCCGAATTACACCGAACGCCTGGCACGCAATATCAACCGTTTCCTCGGCCCCGGCCCGGAATCCGGCACGCCGCAGCAAATGGCGCTGGCCAATCGTGTGCTCGATCAGTGGCGCAACGGCGCCAGTCAAACCCTGTGCGGCGATATCGATCAGAGTGCCCGCGAGTCGCGCTACGACCTCGAACTGCAAGACACCCTCAGCCTGTCCGACAGCCTGCGTCTGGTCAGCGGCATGAACTATCGTTACGACCGGGCCGATTCCGAGACCTACTTCAACGGCACGCTGGATGACACCACCTGGCGTGCGTTCGGCCAATTGGAGTGGCGCGCGACTGAACACTGGTTGTTGCAGGGCGGAGCGATGTTCGAAGACACCCAACTGATCGGCAGTTCACTGACCCCGCGCTTCGCCGTCAATTACCTGATCAATCCGCGCCACGGCCTGCGTGCGGTGTACTCGGAGGCGATCCGCTCGCCGGACATGTTCGAGAACAACGTCAACTGGAGCTATCAGGTGACCAAGCTGCGGCCTTCGGCCTACGGCCAGTCGTCGGCGCGCTATTTCGTCAAGACTCGCGGCCCTGGCGATCTCGACAAGGAACACATGCGTTCGCGCGAGCTCGGCTACAACGGCTATTTCCCCGAGCAAGGCCTAGCGCTGGATGTGAAGCTGTTCTACGACGAAATCACCGGCATGATCAGTGAGCCACTGCGCAACAACCAATACATCGCCAGCAACGCCAACAGCTCACGGTTTCGTGGCAGCGAAGCACAACTCGACTGGCGCGTGAGCAGGGTCGACCGCTTGCGTTTCACTTACGCCTACGTCGACGCCGAGGCGAGCAATCCGCTGGATCAGCAATTCACCGCGAGCAACAGCGGTTCCGCCGGCTGGCTGCGCGATTGGGGGCACGGCTGGAACAGCGCCCTCTTCTATTACGGCGACAACGCCCTCAACGGCTACCGCTTCGAACGGGTCGACACGCGCATCGCCAAACGCATCGCTTTGGGCAAGGCCCAACTGCAACTGGCCGGCGTGTTGCAACAGCGGCTCGACCACGAACCGACCACGTTCGTCGACAACAACTATGACGAACGCCGCGTGATGTACTTCAGCGCCGAGTTGGAGTTCTAGGATGCGCTTCGGCCTGTCACGGAAGACGCCGACCCTTGGCCACTGGCTGGCCGTGCTGTGCCTGTTTTTGACCGCATGGCTGCATGGCGTGGCGGTGCAGGCGGCCGACATTCTATTGACCGGCGCCGAAGAAAGCCCCGGCGTGCAGGCCTTCGTTCAGGCGCTGAGTGAGTTGCGCCCGACCGATAATGTGCGTTTCCAGCCATTGGCGAGTCTGCCGGTGCCGGGCAAACTCCCCTCCAGCCTGCGCCTGATTCTGCTTGACCCGCCGAGCCTCGACTGGCGCCTGCAAGAGTCGCAAGGCCCGCCCACGCTCGTCTTGCGCACCAGCCGTTTGCAAGCCCGGCAACGTCTTGGCTCGGCACAGCCGTCGCACCTGAGCTTGCTGTGGAGCGATCCGCCGCTGAGCCGGCAGTTGCAACTGATCCGGCGAATTCTGCCCCAGGCCCGACGGGTTGGCGTGCTGTTCGATCAGCACAGCGAGTTCCTCCTTAAAGAACTGCAACTGGCAGCCCGCCCCTTGGACCTGGAAATCGTCAGTCAACGCTGGGACAACACCCACGACAGCCGCCCACTGCAAGAGGTGCTGAAAAACAGCGACGTGCTGCTGGGCCTCGACGACCCGGATTTGTACAACCCGAAAACCGCGAAAAATCTGCTGCTCAGCAGTTACTCAAGGCAATTGGCGCTGGTCGGCCCCAACGCCGCGTTTGTCCGTGCTGGCAGCCTGGCGAGCACTTACAGCGACCAGAGCGACTGGCTGAGCGTGCTCGACCATTTGCTCGACCAAGCGCCTGCCAATTGGCCGAGAACGCTCTATCCCGCACACTTTAAAGTCTCAAGTAATGCGCAGGTGGCTCGTTCCTTAGGGATCGAACCGCTTGATGACGCGTCTGTCGCCAGCGCTTTGGCTGAAGGAGAACGCCGCCCATGAGTTTTCGTCGCCGTTGGGACATCAACACCCGCACCCAGCTGATCAGCCTGGGCCCGGCGCTGTTGCTGACCTTAATGCTGATCAGTTTCTTCACCTTTGTACGCATTCAGGATTTGCGTCAGGAGCTGAACCACACCGGCCAATTGATCGCCAACCAACTGGCCCCCGCCACCGAATACGGAGTGATTTCCGGCAACAACGAAGTGTTGGAAAGCCTGCTCAAGGCCACGCTGGCAACGCCCAACGTGCGGTTTCTTGAGGTACAGGACAGCGCCAACCGAATTCTGGCGTACGTCGAACAACCGGCGGATGCACACCATCGCCCGCATCAGGTCGAAGTGTTCCAGGCGCCGGTGCGGTTGCAACGAATCGCTTTGAACAATGATTTTTTTCAGGACGCAAAAGCCAGCAGTGGTGCGGCCAACGAGGATTATCTGGGGCGTGTGATCGTCGGTCTGTCCAACGATGCCTTCAGTCAGCGTCAGCAGGAAATCCTGCTCAAGGCCGGGATTCTCGCGATGTTCGCCCTGCTCTTCACCTTCGTCGTGGCGCGACGCCTGGCGGGCAGTCTGTCGCAGCCGATCCGCGATATCGGCAATGCGGTCAAGGCCATTCAGGACGGCGACTTCAAAACGCCGCTGCCGATTGTCGACGACACCGAACTGGGTGCCCTGTCGCAGCACATCAACAACCTCGCTCAGGCGCTGGAGCAGGCCAGTCGTGAACAGCAGCAGGCCATGGCGCAATTGATCCAGACCCGCGAGGAAGCGGAAAAGGCCAACAACGCCAAATCCGATTTTCTGGCGATGATGAGCCATGAACTGCGCACGCCGATGAATGGCGTGTTGGGCATGCTGCAACTGCTTGAAACAACAGACATGACCGAGGAGCAAATCGAATACGCCGCGCTAGCCTCGGAATCCACCGAGCACTTGCTCAAGGTGATCAACGACATCCTCGATTTTTCGCGCATCGAACGTTCCGAGCTTGAGCTGGAACACATTCCGTTCAATCTCGCTGAAGTAATCGGGGCCTGCGCGCAGTCGTTCCAACACAGCGCGGTGCAGCGTGGTCTGGCGCTTGATCTGCGAATTCCCGAGGACATGCGCGGCTTGCAGGTGCAGGGCGACCCGACGCGGATTCGGCAGATTCTGGTGAACCTGGTCGGCAATGCCCTGAAGTTCACCGAACAGGGCCGGGTCAGTATCGAAGCGCAGTGGCAATCGCTGGATCACGAATTGCTGTGGTTCACCTGCTCGGTACGCGACAGTGGCATCGGCATTTCGTCCGAAAGCCTGGAGCTGATGTTCAATGCGTTCCAGCAGGCCGACAGTTCGATCTCGCGACGCTACGGCGGCACCGGTCTCGGCCTGCCGATCGCCCGCACCCTCGCCGAACGCATGGGCGGCACCTTGCGTGCGCAGAGCGAAGAAGGTCGTGGCTCGGTGTTCACCCTGGAAATTCCACTGGCCTTATATAAGCAGGCGTTACCACAACTGGCCGCACCACGGGCACTGAATGGCAACGACCATGGCGAGGGGCGCAAAGTCTTGTTGGTGGAAGATAATCCGGTCAACCAGACCGTGATTGAAGCGATGCTGCGCAGTCTGGGCTTTACTGTCAGTGTCGCCACTGATGGCGCGCAAGCGGTGCGCAGTGCCGAGAGCAGTGATTTCGAAGTGATCCTGATGGACTGTCGCCTGCCGATCATCGATGGCTACGAGGCGACCCGGCAGATTCGTTGTCTGCACGGACGCAGCGATGTACCGATCATCGCATTGACGGCAAACGCTTTGCAGGGTGACCGGGAAACCTGCCTGTCGGCGGGCATGAACGATTATCTGGCCAAGCCGTTCAAACGCAATGACTTGCAGCAGATTCTGCAGCGATGGGTGTCGTAGTGACGGCTTTTCGACCATCTGCGACTGGCGTGAAAAGCGAAAGTGCGGCAGTCTTAGGCACCCGAACGGGCCTCAAAAGAGGCTTGAATAAAAATTTCAGTGCACAAGTGTACATTCATGTCCTTGGTGCTGTGACTTTCACCACAACGCAATAGTCTATGAGTAGGCTGCCGGTTCGAGGCATGAACGCTTCGAACGGTCGGGAAGATTTGCCCCACCTGCCGCATGGGATTATTGAGGAGCTCGCATGACCAAACAAAACGCCTTTACTCGGGAAGATCTGCTGCGCTGCAGTCGCGGTGAGCTGTTCGGCCCAGGTAACGCGCAACTGCCCGCCCCGAACATGCTGATGGTCGATCGCATCACTCTGATCAGTGAAGAAGGCGGCAAGTACGGCAAAGGTGAATTGGTCGCCGAACTGGATATCAACCCTGACCTGTGGTTCTTCGCTTGCCACTTCGAAGGCGATCCGGTGATGCCGGGCTGCCTGGGTCTGGATGCCATGTGGCAACTGGTCGGCTTCTTCCTGGGCTGGCAAGGCCTGCCGGGCCGCGGCCGTGCGCTGGGTTCGGGCGAAGTGAAGTTCTTCGGTCAGGTGCTGCCGACCGCCAAGAAAGTCACCTACAACATTCATATCAAACGCGTCCTCAAAGGCAAGCTGAACCTGGCCATCGCTGATGGTTCGGTGACTGTCGACGGTCGCGAAATCTACACCGCCGAAGGCCTTCGCGTCGGCGTGTTCACCTCCACTGACAACTTCTAAGGGTTATTCGCATGCGCCGCGTCGTTATCACTGGTCTGGGCATTGTTTCGTGCCTGGGCAATGACAAAGAGACCGTCTCCGCTAACCTGCGTGCAAGCCGCCCTGGCATCCGGTTCAACCCGGAATATGCCGAAATGGGTCTGCGTAGCCAGGTTTCCGGCTCCATCGACCTCAACCTTGAAGAGCTGATTGATCGCAAGATCTATCGCTTCGTCGGCCACGCAGCGGCTTACGCCTACCTGGCCATGAAAGACGCCATTGCTGACTCCGGCCTGACCGAAGAGCAAGTGTCCAACCCGCGTACCGGCCTGGTTGCCGGCTCCGGCGGTGCTTCCACGCTGAACCAGATGGAAGCGCTGGACATCCTGCGCGAGAAAGGCGTGAAGCGCGTCGGCCCATACCGCGTAACGCGGACCATGAGCAGCACCGTTTCCGCTTGCCTGGCCACGCCATTCAAGATCAAAGGCCTGAACTACTCCATCGCTTCTGCCTGCGCCACCAGTGCTCACTGCATCGGTACCGCCATGGAACAGATCCAGATGGGCAAGCAGGACATCGTTTTCGCCGGTGGCGGTGAAGAAGAGCACTGGAGCCAGTCGTTCCTGTTCGACGCAATGGGCGCTCTGTCCAGCAAGCGTAACGACACCCCGGAAAAAGCCTCCCGCGCCTACGACGCCGACCGTGACGGTTTCGTCATCGCTGGCGGTGGCGGCATGGTCGTGGTTGAAGAACTGGAACACGCTCTGGCCCGTGGCGCGAAGATCTACGCCGAAATCGTTGGCTACGGCGCGACGTCCGATGGCTACGACATGGTTGCCCCGAGTGGCGAAGGCGCGATCCGCTGCATGCAGATGGCGATGTCCACCGTTGATACCCCGATCGACTACCTGAACACCCACGGCACTTCGACTCCGGTCGGCGACGTTGCGGAAATGAAAGGTGTGCGTGAAGTGTTCGGCGACAAGGCTCCAGCGATCAGCTCGACCAAGAGCCTGTCCGGTCACTCCCTGGGCGCCGCCGGCGTTCACGAAGCGATCTACTGCATGCTGATGATGGAAGGCAACTTCATTGCCGGTTCCGCCAACATCGACGAGCTGGACCCTGAAGTGGCCGATCTGCCGGTGCTGACCAAGACCCGCGAGAACGCCACCATCAACACCGTGATGAGCAACAGCTTCGGCTTCGGCGGCACCAACGCCACGCTGGTACTGAAGCGCTGGGAAGGCAAGTAATTCCCCTGGCTTGAGCCACACATGAAAACGCCCCGACTGGTTCGGGGCGTTTTTTTTGGTCTGCAGAAAACTCATGGCCGACACAAATCCCCATGTAGGAGCTGCCGAAGGCTGCGATCTTTTGACTGTGATTTTTAAAAGACAAGATCAAAAG
>NZ_JACSZV010000070.1 GCF_014472415.1 Pseudomonas sp. N40(2020) | reverse complement strand
TGTACATGCTTTTGGCGATGTGCGAGACGCTGGAGCAATACACGCCACAGGAGCTGGCGGGTTTCGCTAAAGAAGCCATCGGCTGGGTGGCCAGCCGAAGACTTTAGAGATGTGTAGATACCAATGCCGCGATAAGGCCAGTGGCCGCGGCCCTCTATTTCAAATCAGCCGAAACCTTGTCCGCCACATCCTTCGGCAACCACGCCTGCCACACATCCGGATGCGCCTTCATGAATGCCACCGCCGCATCACGGGGCGCGGTGTGTTTCTCACTCATCTCAGCCAACGCCTTGTTCAACGGCTCGATCGGAAAATCAACCTTGCTGAAGAACTCGGCAATCTGCGGATACTGCTTCTGAAACGGCGTCGACACGCCAATCGACAGCTTCGAGGCCAGCGAGCGGGTCGGTTTCGGATTGGGATTATCGGCGTCGGTCAGCGTCTTCCACGCCTCGGCGTCAAACGGCGGCTCTTCCAGTTGCACCAGTTTGAATTTGCCCAGCAACGGTGTTGGCGACCAGTAATAGAACAGCACCGGTTTGCCCCGTCGAATCGAAGAACTGATCTCAGCGTCCAGCGCTGCACCGGAACCACTGCGGAAATTGGTGTAGTCGTCCTGCAATCCGTACGCGGTCAGCTTCTGCTTATTGACCACTTCCGACGTCCAGCCGATCGGGCTGTTGAGAAAACGCCCCTTGCTCGGGTTTTCCGGGTCCTTGAACACATCTTTGTATTTCTTCAAATCACTGACACTGCGCAGGTCCGGTGCCAGCGGCTTGATGCCCTTGGCCGGGTCGCCCTTGATCACGTATTCCGGCACCCACCAGCCTTCGGTAGCGCCCTTGACCGTATCGCCCAGGCTCACGACCTTGCCTTCGGCCTCGGCCTTGACCCACACCGGACTGCGCCCGGCCCATTCTTCGCCGATGACCTGAATGTCATTGTTGGCCAGCGCAGTTTCCAGGGTAATGGTGGTGCCGGGCAAGGTGTCGGTCGGCAATCCGTAGCCCTTCTCGACGATGATCCGCAAGACATCCGTGATCAGGCTGCCGCTTTCCCAGTTCAGATCGGCAAAATGGATCGGCGCTTGTGCCGCCATGACCGATGGCACTGAAGTCAGCAAACCGAATGTGGCCACGCTGGCGGCCAATAACCGTCGAAATCCGTTCATGCATTGCACCTCGTGCTGTTCACAGCAATGGCAGGATGGCTTGGGAGAAGACCGCAAGCCTCTGCATACTCAGTCAACTGACTGTAGCCGAGGTTCCTGCTTTTTCAGGGCCAGACCCTGGACGAGGTCAGGTTTCAGACTTTTCCTGCATGCTTTGCAGCTCGCGTCTGACCATGCTGGCGTATTCCGCCGGGCGCAACGTGTAGATCTGCGCGGCCACCCAACCGAGCCAGGCGCGTTGCAACTCGGCCTTCGCGGCGAACAACCGCCGGGCCTCATCGCGCGCACTGTCGAGGTTTTGCGAATGGAAATCGGCGCGGCTCAAACCACCGATCACTCGCTGGCCTTGAAAGTCACCAGTTCACCCTTGCGCCATTTCGCGGCTTTGGCGGTGACGGCTTTCAGGGTCTTGGTCAAACCTTCCTGCAACTGCGCATGGGCGGCGAACACGGTCACCACGCTATGACCTTCCTTGAACAGGATCGCGTGGCCATCCGCCGTCTCGACGAAGGCGTAATCGCCGATGCCATAGACCGTCAGTTTGATTTCGCGAAAACGGATATCCATCTTGCCGCCTTCACGGCTGGGCAACACCGACGCACTGAAATGATCGCCAACCTTGAGCTTCAGGCCCGGTTTGTCATCGACCACCAAAGCGCTCTCAGTGTCGATTTCGGCAACGTAGATGCCTTCAGCGTTTTGCTCGGTGATGTAAACAAAACGTGATTGGAACAGCTTGACCAGCTTTGCACGCAAATCACCCAACACGAACAAAGCATGCATATCGAGATTACTGACTGCCAAAGAAACATCCCCACATCTGAATAAACCGCACACGGAAAACGCGCACGACAAAAAACGGCCAGGCCGATGGAACTGCCAAATGTCTCAAAAAAAAGCCCGAACTGAGCAGACTGCTCATTCAACGCGAGGTTCGTAAGACTACTGGAATGTCACTCGCGAAACTCACTCCAATGTCGCCAAAGCTCGAAGGAATAATCCTTACCGGCGACCAAAGAAAGCTGATTACGAACTTTAGGGAAAATTCTCACGAAAAAAAGCATTTTTCCGACATATCACTCGCGAAAAATTGCTTTAGATAAGCCCTGTCGTCAACAAGCACTGGCGATTCTAGAGCAGCGATGCTCATTACGACTACCCGAAACGGCCTGTAAATATCGGCCAACCGATGAAAA
Source organism: Pseudomonas sp. N40(2020) (assembly GCF_014472415.1). GTDB lineage: Bacteria > Pseudomonadota > Gammaproteobacteria > Pseudomonadales > Pseudomonadaceae > Aquipseudomonas. The sequence continues at coordinate 14,615 of NZ_JACSZV010000070.1, read as the reverse complement.
GGACTTCATATGTGCACTCTGACTCACTTCGCCATGCCCACTGACGCCCGACTCAAATCGCCCCTTATCCTGCATGTCGCCGATATGAACGATCTGCCGGAACACGAACAAAAGGATATGACTCCGCGCTTTCAAGTCGTACCGGCGGGCAACGCTTTCTTCCACATCAAGGAAAAATCGACCGGCCGCGTAAGAGGTTTCCGCGAAGATCACAACGAAGCGTGCGCCCTCGCCCGCTCACTCGAAATGCAAATCGAACTCCTGGCCAGTGCCTGCCTCAGATAAAGAGAGCGATCGACTGCGCCATACCGGCGCACATCAGAAGGAGCAAATGATGGATCTTGAAGGTTATAACTTGAAAACCCTGTTCGATCAGTTGGGTCTGCCTTCAGAGGAAACTGATATCGATGATTTCATCGATGGGCATTCACTGGACGCTGACACCAAATTAGTCGATGCGCCCTTCTGGTCAGAACCTCAGAAGCAAACGCTTCAAGAGTGGATTGGCAAAGACGATGACAGGGCAATAGTCTTCGACGAACTGAACGTACGCCTTCACGACGGCAAGTAATCTCGATCAGTGCAGGCTGTCACCAGGCGCGGCCTGCAACTGCGCGAGCCACGCAGCCCTGCACTCCTCGGCCTCGTCGCGACTGGCAAACGCAGTACCGCGCCGCTCACCATTGAGCAAAACCACCCAGCAAACACTTCGCCCCATCGCGCGCAAACCGGCGGGCACACCGCTGCCAATCATCACGGCAACATCAACTCTGCACTGCATGCAGACCTCCCCAAATCATTAGCTACCTAACTATGTAGGCATGGTAATGATTTACTCGCGGAGGAAACAGCAACGCCCGTGCATAGATTCATTGCATCAATCGCAACAATCGATCAGCGCGGGCTTTCCGGTTTATAGCCCAAACGCAGTCCGCCCCAGTGCCGCCCCTTGATCGTGATCGGCACCGACAAGTCGTGCATCAACTCACCGGTATCGCGCGTGTAAGTCTGCAACAACACCGGTTGCTGATGACTGCCACAGCGAATCCCGGTGCGGTCGGCAAACTTGCGTTTAGTGCGATTGTTAACCGCGTCGACCTGCGCATCCCCGGTCAACGGCTGACTGAACACCTGATTGTGCGTCGGCACGTAACCCTGCTGTGTGCAGGCAATGGCAAATACCAATCCCTCATGACGCGGCAGCAACGGCTCCTGAATCGCCGGCAGCACCTGATCGGTGTAACGATCAAAACGAGTCTGAAATTTCGCCGGTTGCGTATTCGCGATCGGCTGATACTGACGGTCGAACAAATCGTCGAGGCTGATCCGCCCTTGCTCGACATCCGCCTCGAAACGCGCGGCAATCTGGCTCGCCCCTTCGCGCGCCAAGTCATAGATGCGCTGGTGATAGTCATCCAGCCCGACTTCGGCCAGACGCTCACTGATGGTTTCCGCCTGCCCTTCCATCTGCACCGCCGCTTCGGCGAGGCGACGGGTCTGCTGATCGCTGACCGCCAGATCGCTGCGCATCTGCTCGATGGCTTTGAACAGACTGTCGAGTTGCTCGCGGTTGGTCTCCGCACCCCGGGCGATCTCGCCGACCTGACTTTCCACCCCTGCCACCAACCGCGCAATATTCTCCAGGTGCTGGCCGGTGTGTTCGACCTGTTCGACGCCGCTGCTCAAATCGCTGGACAGTTCGCGGATCTGCTCCACAACCTGGGCGGTGCGCTGTTGAATGTCAGCGACCATCTCGCCGACCTCGCCCGTCGCCGACGCCGTTCGCGCCGCCAAGCCGCGCACCTCATCCGCCACTACTGCAAATCCGCGACCGTGCTCACCGGCCCGCGCCGCTTCAATCGCCGCGTTCAACGCCAGCAGATTGGTCTGGCTGGCAATCGACTGAATCACCAGCGTCACCCGCTGAATGTCATCGCTGCGCAGACTCAAGGCCTCGATCAATTCACGGCTGGCATTGGCGCGCTGACTGAGCTGATGCATGCGCGAGATCGAATCGACCAATTCGGTTCGCCCCGCTGCACTGCTGTGATGCGCCTCACTGGCCGCCGCCAACGCTTCGCGGCTGAGCTGCGAAGTGGCGTGTTCGGTGGCGATCATCACCTCGGCATTGCTGACAATCCGAGCTGCCGCATCGAGTTGAGATTCAAGTTTGCTCGCCAGTTCCTTGACCGAAAACGCCACCCCGGCCGCCGACAAGGCGTTATGGCTGGTGGTGTAGGAAAGATCGCGAGTGAGTTCGGAAATCGCACTGCCGGAGTCGGCAGGCGTTACATCGGGGACAGCTCGGGAGCGCAGGCGCGGCAGCCAGACAATCAGCACCGCCAAGGGCATGCCGACGTAAAGCGACCATCCACCCAGCGTCATGCCGGCGAGCAACAGCATCAGGGCGATGCTTTGCAGAGTCGGTGCGACCCAGCGGTTTTTTGGTAAAAGCACTGGTGCAGGCAAAGCCCCAACCAGAGATCCGTCTCTCGTCATATCAACACCCCACGCTTGTTCTCATTATTGTGACTGCATTAAACGCCACTACAACGCCATTATCTATGGTCCGTTAGTCGTGGGGTCTTGCAGCAGGTCAATGGAACGGTTCGGGATATCGCAGACGAGCAAAAACAAAGATAGCAGCCCCTGCAACCCCATTTAGGAGTTGCCGAAGGCTGCGATCTTTTCAGAACGACCCGCAATCGGCGGGTCGCCTCAGGAATCAGGCCTGACGCTGGTGCTTGTCGATCTGCTCGTGACGCTCTTGAGCTTCGATGCAGTACTTGGTGGTCGGGCTGATCAGCAGGCGTTTCAGGCCAATGGCCTCGCCGCTGTCGTCGCACCAGCCAAAGCTGTCTTCCTTGATGCGCTCAAGGGCTTGTTCCAATTGCGGCAGCATGCGCTGGTCGCGATCGATCGCGTTGACCAGCCAAGTGCGCTCTTCTTCAACCGAAGCCGCGTCCGCCGGGTCAGCCGGGGTGTCCAGGCTTTCGATGGCGATACGGTTTTGCTCAATGCGCTCGTGGGTTTCGACTTTCATGTTCTGCAACAGCTCAGTGAAGAAAGCGTGTTGCTCTGCATTCATGTAGTCATCTGCCGGCATCGCCAGCAACTTGTCCTTTGTCATTGATATCTCTATAAAAAAACGTGCATTAAGGCGAAATAGGGAGCGTTCCGGCGAACCGTGTCCGGTCGACGAAAAGGCATCGTTTATTGCAAACGCCACCCGGCACTCAATTTACGAGGGGCGGCAGTCTAAGGCCCGTTTCAGGCATCAGCAACTGTAAATACAGGGAATTTGTCCGACAAAGCCCGGAAACTGCTCTGACACAAGCTTCACAGCGGTCATCGGAGTGCGTTTATAGCAAGAAATTCAGTCGAGCGGCTGTATATAGAAGACAAACGGCTATCAACGACCTGCGAGCAAGGTTATCGGCAGGCTGGAGCTTTTATACAGAACGACCTCATGGACTGCACAAAGCCCACCTTCGCCGGGGTCATGAGAGATTCACAAACAAGCCGGATTCGACGACTGACATTTCCCTCAGGCTCGGCTAGGTTATGCCTACCCCACCGGTTCGACTTGAAGGAACGCGTCATGAAACTGATCGGCATGCTCGACTCCCCTTACGTGCGCCGCGTGGCGATCTCCGCCAAACGCCTGGACATCGACCTCGAACACGAGTCAGTCTCGGTGTTCCGCCACTTCGAGCAATTCCAGCAGATCAACCCGGTGGTCAAGGCCCCCACACTGATCCTCGACGACGGCGTCGTCCTCATGGACTCGACCCTCATTCTCGACTACCTCGAAACCGTCGCCGGCAAAAGCCTGCTGCCGAAAGAGTTGAGCCAGCGCGCCCACGCCCTCCGCCTCGTCGGCCTCAGCCTCGCCGCCTGCGAAAAAGCCGTGCAGCTCTACTACGAACGCAACCTGCGCCCGGCCGACATCCAATACCAACCGTGGGTCGAACGCGTCGAAGGCCAACTCGCCGCCGCGTTCACCGCCCTCGAACACGAACTCGAAAAACACGGCTTGCCCACCGACGGCACCCTGAGCCAGGCCGGCATCAGCCTCGCCGTCGCCTGGAGCTTCACCGACCTCGTCGTCCCCGACCAGATCGACACCCGACGCTACCCCCACATCGCCCAATACACCGCCTACGCCGAAACCCTCGAAGCGTTCGTCAGCACCCCGATGACCTGAACATGAGCACAACTGAAACCACCGCACCGGCCCTCAAAGAAATCTTCAACGCCGAGCGATTGCGCCACATCGCCACCGAAATGAGCGCTGTGTATCCAGCATTCAAAACCAAAGCATTCCTTCAACATGCCAATGACGGCCTCGCCGACCTGTCCGTCATGCAACGCATGGCCCGCGTCAGCGAAAGCCTGCACGCCGTGCTGCCGCTGGACTACGAAGACTCCCTCGAAGTCCTGCGCGAACTCGCCCCACGGCTGAACAGCGGATTCGTCAGCATGTGCCTGCCGCACTACGTCGCCAGCTACGGCGCGCACGCCTTCGACACCTCCATGGACGCCCTGAAATACTTCACCACCTTCGGCTCCTCCGAATTCGCCATCCGCCACTTTCTGCGCAGCGACCTGGAACGCTCGCTGGAACGGATGCACGACTGGACTCAAGACGAAAACCACCACGTCCGCCGACTCGCCAGCGAAGGCAGCCGCCCTCGCCTGCCGTGGTCGTTTCGTCTGGAAGCGATGCAGGCTGACCCGCAATTGGCCGCCGGGATACTCGATCGGTTGAAAGCGGATGAGAGCCTATACGTACGCAAGTCCGTGGCGAATCATTTGAATGACGTGACCAAGGTGCATCCCGAGTGGGTGCTCGACACGATTGAAGGTTGGTCACTGGAAAACAAACACACGGCGTGGATTGCGAAACATGCGTTGCGCAGTTTGATCAAGCAGGGGGATCTACGGGCGTTGACGGTGATTGGCGCTGGCGGGAAGCCTGAGGTTGAGTTGCTGGATGTGAAGGTTGAACCGGCGGTGGTAAGGCTCGGGGAAGCGATTACGTTGTCGTTTGTGGTGAAGTCGACGGTGGCTGAAGAGCAAAGGCTAGTGATTGATTATGCGATTGACTATGTGAAGGCGAATGGCGGGGTATCGGGGAAGGTTTTTAAGTTAAAGACGCTGGTGTTGGCGGGGTTTGGAGAGGTGGTTGTGGGAAGGCGGCAGGTGATGAAGGATTTTACGACGCGGAAGCATTTTGTTGGGCGCCATGGGGTGCGTGTGATGGTTAATGGGGAGGTGTTGGCGACTAGCGCGTTCAACATCATCGCGGGATGACGCGACAAAGAGATTGAGGAGATATGGCGAAGGTTGAACAGGTGCGAAATCACGGGTGGGCCGCCTTCAGGTCATCATAAGCGGCGAGTTATGAAGGACTGCTATCGGCCAGAAGCGGACGTTCACAAGCGACCGCTACCGGCCAAAAGCGGACGCTGGACACGGTGATGTCGAATAGGCTGTGTCATTGATTTTGCTTTGTAGTCTTGGTCGTTACTGCGTGTCGTCATCCTTGTCGCTTTTCTCTCTGAGTGAGGTATCTTTCTCCACGAACACTTCTGACACATCACAGGTCACCGCTCCGATGACGAACGCAAAAGTTCAGCACTACGTGCCGCAATTTCTCATGCGAAACTTCGGTAACGGAAAGAAAGACCAGGTTTGGGCCTATGACAAGTCCACTAGTCGAAGCTTTCCTTCAAATACAAAGAATCTTGCCAGTGAGGGCCGTTTCTACGATTTTGAGTATCAAGGACAGCCCCTATCGATCGAGCCGTGGCTCTCTGAGTTAGAAGGTCGCACTAAATTAGTGGTCAGCACGATCCTCGATGCTGGCTCGCTTTCGTACCTTTCGCATGAGCAAAAGGTCACTTTAGCTTCGTTCCTTGCAGTGCAACTCACCAGAACCAAGACCTTTCGCGAAGAGTGGAGCGCGTTCCCGACGTTGCTGAGGGACCACCTCAAGCATAAAGGCGATCTAATCGTTCCAGGGTCGCAAGCCGAAGAATTACTTCGCGATATTCCAGACAGCGATTCGAAAGAGCACACCGCGAGGATTGTCTTCAATGCGCCATCGATTTATGCAGCTCACTTCCTAAGTAAGGATTGGGCTCTAGCTGCGACATCGAGACAACATCCCTTCCTTCTAAGCGATAATCCGTTAACGCGTCAGAACATGACTGAGCGGGTTCACCGAGGGAATCTTGGACTGACCAGCCCAGGCATTGAAATCTACCTTCCACTTTCACCCACTCGCGCCCTAGCGATGTGGTGTCCAACCCTGACAGATCTTGTTCACCGTAGCGCAGGATCATTGATCGACGGACGAGGAGCAGATGAGGTAGCTGATCCTGAGGGAATCGTTGCCATGAGCGAAACCCTTTTAAGTGGTAAACCGGTGCAGTATTCAGTTGCCAATGTTGAAAATTTCAACTCACTACAAATTGCATGGAGCGAGCGCTATGTTTTTTCTGCGTCCAACGAATTCAACCTCGCGCAGACAATGCTCGCCGAACACCCGCATCTAAGGCGCGGCCCACGCTCGACAGTTGCGTAAAAGGATAGTCATGGTATTGGAAAAGTGCTTTGCGGCTGTGTGTTTCATTCCGCTTGATCCGAACGGATCTAAATTTTTCGGCTTCTCGGAGTTTCTCGCCGGTCTTGCTCTCATGGTTCTCGCTTGGACAATTGGCGACGTTCGTTACCACTTCCGCGTGCAAACAGCGCCGATACCCCTTCAACGCTTGACCTTTTCCGTTGTCGCTATCGTAGGTGTACTCACCTTGTTGACCGACTTATGGCGTGCTCAAGGATGGCTAGTACCCCAAGGCGGTATGCTAACACCACCCTTATGGCAGGCCTTCCTCGCAGGGATCTTCCTCCTTACGTTCCTAACTTGGACATGGTTCGCTTTTATCAGGCGGCCGACTTTCGGTAAGCGCAATGCCAAGCGCTACGCGGAAACTCTGTATCGCCGCATTCTTAAAGGCGACCCAAAAGAGCTGAGTGTAATCGCTGACGAACTGACGTACTCGGCTAAGGCGCTAGTGCACTATGCGACGGAGCGAAGAGCACTTCGGAATAGTCGTCGCATACAGGATGACGACGAACAACCGGACTTGCCGATCGTGGAGGCCTATGCGAACGATATTCTACTTCTTATCGCCGACAAGCGCCTCTGTCGTGTAATCGTTGAGTCTTCATCGGGTACCGCCTTGGCGTTCTTTAATGAAATGGGCCAGACGAAAAAATATGACATCCAAGTCGAAATTTTCGCTAAAAATATCGTGAGAGAAGCTCTGTTGAATACAAATTCGTTTCTCTATCACGAAGCAATGGGATATGAGTCAGGATTGATTGGACACCATAAACCACTAAGCCAAGCAATGTTCGGAAACCACATGATGGTCGACACTATTCGGACGCTGCTTGATCCTGATAGTGTCGGAAGATTTAAATGGACCGCCGTACAGTGGCAGGCCTACTGCAGACTGGTTTTGATCACTCTGCGCGACCAGGTGGATAAACCACACTGGAATCACTCTACTGCGCTGTATCGCGCCAAGGACTACATTGAGAATGCCGTTTCCGGCTTGTATAAGCTTAATACGGTAGCCAATACCTGGGAAAGCGATGCCGCTCAATGCCTCAAGGTAGTCATGGATTTCATTAGAGATGCGGTAAAAATTCTCGATAAAAAAGGACAACCCAACCATGTCCGTCTTCGCGTGAGAGCGGAGTACGGCCACCCACGTGAGTCGCTCTACGATGACATAGCCAGCATGATTTTCGAGGTCATCTTTCATGCTTCGTCCGTAGTTTCGCCGCAGTGGGAATGCTGGTCTATCCAGCACAACTCGATTTGGGGCCCGATTTCCCGCGAGCTCAATGGACCCGGAGGCCGGGTGATAAAATTCAAGCTGCGCCGGCTTTTGTATGACGAAATAATCGGAATGAATAGCTTCCCTAATTTTAAAGGGGCAAAAATTCTCGGGTTCTGCCTGAATGTTATGGGACTGAAAATGCGGGACGGAGATTACGACAAAGAAAATCGGCCGTTGCACAAGTCGATTCTTGGATGGACGAAGGCACATTATGTCTCGTTGCACATTAACACCCCCCGCGTCGCTGAAGCCTGCCTTGTAGACGGTATCAGTTATGATGTTGAGAACCTTCAACTAGTTAAGACATATGCAGCGGACGGGCTTCGAGGCGAGGCGAGTTATGTGCGACTGAAACTCGAACCCGCTAATCCAACACGGGAATGAACGAATTGCCCATAGTTTCATAAGAGCTATTGATCGGCTGCTTCTGGCCGATTTCTGTCTTTCACGACAGGCGGGAGTCGGCCAAGAGCGGAAAGTGCCCACTAGATCCGTCCTCTTTCTTTATATTCCATTAGTTATAGTTTTTTGACTTAGATGCCAACGAAGCCACCAGTAGGCCTACTGATATCAAACCAAAGAATGACATGGTTGCCCCGATCATATTAAGTGATTCACTGGCCTGATTTATTTCCACTATCGAGATGTTAGTATAAGACTGAAAGGAAAATGTAATGGATCTTAACGCATCGCTATAGGTGCTAGAGTCTTGCTTGAAATAACCGAGTGACGAAGTTATAGAAATAATAGCTATTGAAAATAGTATTATATTGAAAGGTCTCTCCCCATACCCCCAATATAATTCTTGTAGAGACATCCATAAGTAACCAATCAGCGCATATAATCTGCTTCCTATTCCTGTGGCAGACTTATCACTTGAGAAAATTTCCCACCTGTGTTTCCGGTCTGATTTCTTCTCTGTCAAAAAATGCTTTCCAGCCAAATCAGGATACCCTAAATGTGAAAAAATCATTTTTGCAGACTTGTGGAAGTTTTTCTTTTCATTGGTTGAGGAATTGAATATATCAGAATATTCTAAGCGACAATCTAAAAGCTCGGTAGCAGACAGCTTCAGATCAAGTCGCCGCGACCTTATCGAAGACCTGTCAAGCTTTGAGTTGCTCAGCTCAATCTTGTGATCGCCATGCTCAAACTGACAGGAGGATAAACCGCCATTTTTTACGGTCATTTCAACTGAACATTGATGAAACGTTATCGCGTGAATCGAACCTACAACATTGAAGTTTCTCAATGTGGAAAATGCGATGATTTGAAAGCTGGTGATGATTGGAGAGATAAGCGTCAGGTTGTCAATATTTGTAAATTCGAGATTTTTTTCTCCCACTACACCGTCTGCTATTTCTACTCCGCCTCCGCCAAGCTTGAGCAGTTCGAGCCTCGGTGGAGCTTTTACAAAAGGCATTGATTTTAATGAGTCAGCGGTAAAGCTTGGCATGAATAATGGTATGTTTAGTTGTATGTTTGAATTGCTGTTCAAATAGTCTGAGGATTTTGATGTTCTTCCTGAAGGCGTAAAGAACAGAGCGATACCCCTGATGTCTTTTAGCTTGTTAGGAAAAGCCCATTCCATTCTGGAGTAGGCCCAATCAATATAGCTTACAAATAAAACCTGTCTCAAAATCTTAAAGCGAGCTGTTTTTCCAGAATCGCTTTTCCCAAAAAACTCATATCTGACAACTTCATAGGCGGGGAATTCTTTAAAAATTGAAACTCCCACGTCGTGTTCGATATAAGTTGCATTTTCTCCATAGGATTTTATGAATCTGGATGGGCCGTGAAACAACAAATCTGCTTCAGTCAATCCAACCTGTTCAGACAGCCATAAGGAAAAATAAGGTAAACTATCAAACAAAAATGCGACAATCCTAGGGAAATCATGCTGTCGCCTCCAATTATTAAAGTCTTCATCCTTCCAGAACAACCAATCACTTGGCGCAAGCTCAATATTTTCTTTGTACTGCTTACTACTTACTAACATATTATCTTTCCTTATGGATCGAAGAAGGCACGCTCTTGCATTAATTTAAGCCAATAAACTTTTAATCAGAAGTTGTAGGATGTCTACATACTATATCAACGCCATCATTTTGGCATGACAGCCTCGCTCATAACCTTGTCTATTTTCTCCTGCCTTCTCACTGAGATCAGCATGGATCGTTGACTGGCCGAATTGGGCACGTTGCACTTCATTGGTAAGCAATAGCTTCACTAGCCCCTCAGTCACCAACCGTGGTTGATTCGCGACAGATCGGGGATTTGCTTAAGAAAAAAGGGGGAAATATTTATTATGCAGACTGTCCGCTTTTGGCCGAAAGCGGATTTGTGGAAACTCGCCCGTATCCGGTTTCAGAGGCTTCCCAACCTACGCTTTAACTCACCGGCCCCGGCTCCACCCACCCACTCAACCAATCCACTCCCAATACCAAATCAACGAAAAAATAGAATCATCCGGAAGGCTCAGTTCCTGAAACCGTCTGCATGGTGGTTTGCTCATGAGCTTGACCTATTCAACACCGTTCGTCAGCTGGATCCAAATCTGACGGAGAGATGGTTGAACGCCCTACATATTGTGGTTATTTTTGTTTCTAGCACAATATGTGGTGATGGCGAAATGGATCGAGAATACATCCAAGAAGCAGCGCATTGGGTTCACGAAGGCCTTTGGGCAAACAAGGAAGCTCTGTGGCCTGGCGGACAACCTCCACTATTAAGCATGCTCGATCCCGCAGTTGCGGCTTCACTGTTGGGACTGACGTATCTGGAGCTCCCGACCCTTGGTTCCACAAGATTTGCTCCACAAGGTCAGAAATTCCAAGCAGCTGGGATATTTGATCGGCGCTCCGGAAAAATCGCAGTCTCTACCGAATTCCCATTACATGAACGCCGTTTCACAGCTGCTCATGAGATAGGCCATTTCCTACTTCATGAGCAAGAAATTATGCATAGGGACCGGCCGATAGGCGGCTATCACTCACTATCGACCAAACCTCTGATTGAGCGCGAAGCGGATTATTTCGCAGCGTGTTTCCTTATGCCCCCTAAGCTTGTGATTGCTCGGTTTGAAAGCCAGTTTGGATGCAAGGGGCAGTTTCATTTTAACGATGTCAGTTGTTTTCACCTGAACGCTAACGATCCAAATTCCCTTCTTTATGCCTCGCAAAATTCACTCGACCGAGAAATAGCTTTGGCTCGCTGTACCAGATTCAACGGCAAGGCAATCAATTCTTTGGCTCAGCAATTCAGAGTATCTGACAGTGCCATGGCGGTTCGAATCAAGGAATTGAATTTGGTGCGCTGGCCATAGAATTAAGAAAGCAACCTTGGCAGGAGGGCAAAGGGGAAATTTACTTTATGAGAAGTGGAAAAGTGCAAAAACCACAATCAATATCAACGTTAAGGAGAAAGCTTATGGCGCTTAAACCAGGCCCAAAACCAATCGCTAAATCAACCGGTAAAGTTGACAAGCGTCGTCGTGATAATAAAGACACGCAAGGAAACAATCCCGACTTAAAACCTAGCAAATCCTCAAAAAAATAAGTTGTCGCTGGCAGAAGCTACTGTAACGGTAGCTTTTGTCATTGAAAAAAGGAGACTGATTTATTTCTCAGAAAAAATCAGTCCCCAGTTTCAAGAGAAGATAAGCTCCAACCAGAACAGGGGGCGTCTAGGTTTTTGGACGCAATCAGGGTCGTATAACCGGACCCAAGGGCTCGTGTATTCAGTAATTCGGGCTCATGAAATCGCATCTCACTTTCAAGAGTTTGTCGAATCGAGCACGGTGGGTTTTGTACCCAATGCTAGTGCTTGCCTTACTTAACTTTTTCACCTCCGTAGCGGTCAGTCAGTATCTTTGGGGGCGATGCGCTCAACGGATATATTCAGGCGTGAAAATATTTTGTGTGTGCTCATGGAAGCCGCGTCAAAGTATCGCCAGAAATTTGGCAATACAGCTACTGGCATGCAGTGACCGCAATGGGAGGCATCCTGTTTTCGTTTGCGGAGGTCGCTCTCTTCGCTAACACAGGTGACATCACAATTGACTGGAATGCGCCCTAATCATTCATCCAGTTGGACGGCTTACCATCCGCTTAATTCTAGCGTTGAACGTATGTTTCTGACCGAAAGCTGTGGCTCACGAACGGCCGCTTCTGGCCGAAAGCGGCCATTCACGAGCGACCACTATCTGAAGAACGCGACCCTTCGATAAACGATTGCACTGACAGACTGTAGGAGAAATGCCACCCTACTCCTGACTCCTACCAACTTCCGTATGGAATACCGTATCTCTCGATGTACCGCGTGGTCTTCTCACTAACGGGATACGCGTATCGCCCTTCGTTCTTACCCTGGCTCGGCCCTAACGGTTCGATATCAGCTTGGGCTCTGCCCACCTTGACTGGTCGGTGACAGGAATCTCGAACAAAAACCTGCACAACGCCCCTAGGTGCCAATCCCAAATAAATAGATGCGCTGTAACTGGCCTGTTGCTCCGGCGTTTCGGGGCACCGCTGATTAACCGAGGCCATCATCAGTTGTCTCGCCTCTTCGGGCACATCAACCCAAACCTGATAGGTCTGCGGTTCAACAATGGATTGCCAGCGCACGTAGATGCGCTTGGGGAGATCAGCGCCTATTACCGCTTTTGAGGCAGCGCCCACAGCGTGCCAGCCTCGGGCAGACGCTTTACCGCTTTCGGGTTCCCCACCTGCGGCCGTACCTCCTCCCGTGCGCTTGAACAGCTTGCCGCTTACGTCTTCGACGGCGCTGTCTTCAACCCACACTTTCATGTAATAGGGTTCGGTGAACGCGAGTTCCCACGACTCGGCTTTGGGATCGTTTTTGCCTGATAGCGGATCTGCAGATTGGCAACCGGCCAAGAACAATATGCATAGCAGCGTGATGCTTAGCTTCATTGGGTTACCGTTTACCAACTTCCGTAAGGGATGCCCCACCTCTCAATATAACGTTTGGCCTTTTCACTCACTGGATAGGCATACCGACCACCGTGCTTCCCCTGCTGCGGGCCGAGCGGTTCAATCTCGCCTTGGGCATGGGCGACCTTTGTTGGGTGGTGGCACGAGTCTCTAACCCATGCTTGGAGCACTCCGCCAGGGGCAAGTCCCACATACAACGAGGCCATATATCGAGCTGCTTTTTTGGGCGTTTCCGGGCAACGCTGGTGTGTTGATTTCACCATCAACTGCCTAGCTTCTTCTGGAATTTCTATGAAACCTTTATAGGTCTTTTGTTCTGATATGGACTGCCAACGGACGAAGACGAGTTTTGGAAGGTCGGCACCCGTCACTGGAATTCCAGCCCCCCCAGCTACCCCCCAACCACGCGCTGATTCTGTACCATCTTCCGGCTCACCGCCTGCAGCGGACTTCCCGCCGACTCTGAAAAACATCCTGTTATTGATGTCCAAAACCGAACTGTCTTCCACCCAAACTTTCATGTAATCCGGTTCAATAAACCCCAACTCCCACCATGGAGATTTAGGGTCATTCGCGCCGGTGTCGGAACTTCCGGTTTGGCATCCTGCCAACAGTAAAACACCGAGCAAGGCGATCATTGCTTTCATTACCAAAGCTTCCAATCAGGTACGTGTGGGTGTTGTACGCGAACCGCGTCTTCTGTCGGAGCATTGATATATACAGCGTCAATGCCACTCCCGTCCGTTCTTCCGAGGGGATGGTTCCAATTCGCGGAGGTGTGGATGTATTTGAGCCTCAGCAGCGCTTCGTCCTCAAGTGTGGTTTTGTAATCACCCGCGAGAAATCGATCACACAAGGACTGGAGTTCTTCAGGGATTGAGTACTCGTCATCTTCGGGTATGTCGGAGAACTGAACGCCCTTTTCTTTCGCTAGTTGATGCATGACTCTCAGGTAGATTCTCGAAAGCTTACCGCTAACCGGGCGTTTGAGTTGTAGAGCTGCATATACGCGTTTCTGTCCCTGCGTGAGCCTGTCTTGGTGCTCCTGCGGAATTTCGAAGGAGGCTGGTGTGACAATTTCCAGTAAATGGGCAGGCCATCCTTTAGCGACCCACTGACGTTTGACGCGCGCAGCATCTTGATAGATCGACGTGGTAGAAACGTCGGTATGCCGCGGAACAGCAAGTGTTTGCATAGGGCTGACCAGCACACACTCTTCGACTTCATCGAGGTAGCTGCCGCCGATATCCGAATGGACTCCAGGAAAGGAGTACTCCGGATGGGCTGGTTTCACTCGGCTGAGTGCGAAATTCGCACGACATTCATCTCTGGCTACGAGATGGATAACATCTGTGAAGAACTGGCGATCCAGGTAAAGCTTTACACCGGGAGCGATAGGACTCTTCACCCGACCAAAATTGGTGAAACCGGCAATGGAAGGTACCGTATCGAAAAGCCCGATAAATCCCATTTTGATGCCGCTGCCGTACTGACTATCAAAGCTGCGGCTAAAATCTCGGGCATTTCTGTTTAGCACATTTCCCAAAGGGCCTCGCTTACCTCGCACCACTTCATTTGAGAAGTGTCGCGCCGCCGCAGCTCCACGGCTAAAGCCAAACGTATCAAAGACCAGAGAGGCGATTTCACTGTCGGGATTATCTTGCAGTATCTGTTCAATAGTTCGTTCTATTTGAGTGAAGGCCTCTTGCACACGCCCCGCCACACCCGTATCACCCCGCCC